>DATJHF010000013.1:0-83427 GCA_035494075.1 Sphingomicrobium sp.
CCGCCAGACCGAAGGCATCGCCCATTCTACTTCGCTGATCCAGACCAGCGTCGATAGGGTGAAGGCCGGCCTGTCCGATTTCGCCGGAGACGCCCGCGACAATGGCGGCAAGCTGATCAAGGCCCAGAAACGGCTCAGCCACCTCGAAATGCTGTCCAACAACATGCTCGATACGCTCGCCAATTCGGGCGCCGAGATCGACGACACGCCGATGATCCTGCTCGCCCAGGAAGCAATGCGGGCGATCAATGCGGCGGTCGAGCAGGCGATCGACCGCGGCGAGATCAGCATGGAGGCGGTGCACGACCGCAACTACCTGCTGATCGATGGCACCAACCCGCCGCAGTACAACAACGGCTTCTGCGAGGTGGCTGACAAATATGTCCAGCCGCTGCTCGACCGATTCAAATCGCGCGAGCCCAAGATCATCGGCTCGGCGATCACCAACCTCGACGGCTATCTGCCGACCCACCTCACCGAACGGTCGCAGGTGCCCGGCGCCGATCCGGTGTGGAACGACGCCAATTGCCGCAACAAGCGCATCTTCATGGACGAGATCACCCGCAAGGCCTGCGAAAGCGAGCAGCCGGCGATGCTGTCGACCTACCGGATGGAGCTTGGCGACCGCTACATCCCGGTGAAGAACGTCTTCGTCCCGCTCTATTTCAAGGGCCGCCGCTGGGGCAATTTCGAGCTGGCGTATCGGGACGAATAGCTGCTCCCCGGCCTGCGCCGGGGAACAGGTCAGCGTGCAGCAGCCTCCAACGCCTGCTCCAGGTCCCCGATCAAGTCCTGCGGATCCTCCAGCCCGATGTTGAGCCGCACCAGCAGCTTGCCCGTTTCCGGCGTCGGCCGCCGCAAATCGCCATAGGTCATGACCAGGCTGCCGGCGCCGCCCCAGCTGTAGCCGATGCCGAACAGCTCAAGCGCATCGACGAAGCGCACGACCTGCTCCCTGCTCCAATTGCCGAAAATGACCGAGAATATGCTGGCCGAACCCGTCCAGTCGCGCTTCCACAGATCATGCCCCGGGCAGTCGGGAAAGGCGGGGTGGAGCAGGGCGGTGACTTCCTCGCGCTGGCGCAGCCATTCTGCCACGGTCAGCGCCGACTCCCCGAGCCGTTTCAGCCGCACTTCCAGCGTTTTCAACCCCCGCAGCACCAGCGAGCAATCGTCCGGCGACACCCCCATGCCGGTCAGCCGCTGGGCCGCGCGCAATTGCTGGTCGTATTTGACGTCGCGCGTGGTGATCGAACCCAGCAGCAGGTCGCTGTGTCCGCCGGCATATTTGGTCAGCGCCTGGACGCTGATGTCGACTCCGGCGGCATAGGCGTCGAACAGGATTCCCGCGCCATAGGTATTGTCGATTGCGACCTTGACGCCGCGCTCCCTGGCGGCGGCGCAGATCGCCGGAACGTCCTGCACTTCCATGGTGATCGAGCCGGGGCTTTCGGTCCAGATCAGCGTCGTGTTGCGGCGGATCAGTTCCGATATGCCGCCGCCGATCGTCGGATCGTATCGCTCGACCTCGATACCCAGCCGCTTCAATGTCTCGAACGCCAGCTCGGTATTCGGCCCATAGGCGCTTTGGGTCAGCAGCACATGGTCGCCGGACTTGCAGAAGGCGAGATAGGGAAGGGCGATCGCCGCCTGGCCGCTCGGCACGATCAGGCAATGCTCGGCCCCCTCGATCGCCGCGATTTGGAGTGCCAACTCCCGCACCGTCGGCGTGCCGTACAGGCCATAGCGATATTGGTCGGGGTCGTTCGAATCCCGCGCATCGGCGACCGACTTGAACACCACCGTCGACCCGCGCGACGTTGGCGTCGCCAGCGACTGGAAATCGGTTGAAGCACGGCGATCCGGGTGGATCAGCCTGGTGGCGAGCCGGCGTCTTTTCGGCTCGTCGGTCACTCAGACCTTCCGCCTCGCCATGAACGCCAGCCGTTCGAACAGCATCACGTCCTGCTCATTCTTCAGCAGCGCTCCGTGCAGCGGCGGGATCGCCTTGGTCGGATCCCGGTTCTGAAGCACCTCAAGCGGCATGTCTTCGTGCAGCAGCAGCTTCAACCAGTCGAGCAGCTCGCTGGTCGATGGCTTCTTCTTGAGGCCGGGCACCTCGCGGATGTCGTAGAAGATATCGAGCGCCCGGCTCACCAGCAGCTTCTGGATCTTGGGGAAATGGACGTCGATGATCGCACTCATCGTCTCGCGATCGGGGAAGCGGATATAGTGGAAGAAGCAGCGCCGCAGGAAAGCGTCCGGCAGTTCCTTCTCATTGTTTGACGTGATCACTACCACCGGCCGCTCGACAGCCTTCACCGTCTCGCCCGTCTCGTAGACATGGAACTCCATCCGATCGAGCTCCTGGAGGAGGTCGTTGGGGAATTCGATGTCGGCCTTGTCGATCTCGTCGATCAGCAGCACCGGCAGCTCAGGCGAGGTGAACGCGTCCCACAGCTTGCCGCGCTTGATGTAGTTGCTGATGTCGTGGACCCGCTCGTCGCCGAGCTGGCCGTCGCGCAGCCGTGCGACCGCGTCATATTCGTACAGCCCCTGGACCGCGCGCGTGGTCGACTTGATGTGCCATTCGATGAGGGGCGCGCCGAGCGCTTCGGCGATCTCATGCGCCAGCACCGTCTTGCCTGTCCCGGGTTCGCCCTTGACCAACAGCGGGCGGCGCAGCTGCACGGCGGCATTGACCGCGACCTTGAGGTCGTCAGTCGCGACATAGCTGGAAGTGCCTTCGAAACGCATGCCTCCGCCCTATGGGGAGGCGCGCGGCAAGTCTAGTCGATCCGGGCGGACGCTCGGGCTTCGAGGAGGTCGAACAGCCCGCGGTTCTGGAGCAGCAATTGCTCGCCGCCAAAGCCCAGCGCGCGTTCGCTGGCAGGCCCGTCGGTGCCGTCGCCGATCACTCGGACGACCGACTGCTGGTCGGGCAAGGTGAGGACGGGGCGCTGCATGCCGACCCGGTCGGCGGCCCGGTCGAGCAGGGCGCGGATCGCCGGCCAGTCGCTCATCAGGGCGGTTGCCGCGCCGAGCGCGCAGCCGCGCCGCTCCGACCCGGCCAGCGTCTCGATGGCGTGACGGGCGGCAACCAGAGCGGATTCTGTTTCGGCGGCGCCGGGGGTGGAGGGCAGCGGGCCGACCGAAGCGGTCAGTCGGACCAGGTAGAGCCGCTCGCGCTCATAGGCGTCCGACGCTTCCTTGAGCCAGTCGCGCACCGGGCCGGCGGGGCAGTTGTTGAGCGCCAGCTCGATCAGGCCGGGATGGCGTCCGTAGAGCGAGCAGAACAAATGGACGCAGTCGGCGAGGTCTCGGGCATGGTTTGGGCCGGACGCTGCCATCAGGCGCAGGCGATAGGTATGCTCGGCCGAACCTTCGGCCTCGACCCGCGCGAGCTGCAGCTGGGCAGCGCTCATCGCCGTCCGGTCAACTGCCTGATTGATCGCCATCCCGGGTCTCTCCTGTCTACGCTCAAGGGTCCTGGCGAGGAACCTTGGGACAAGCTTCTAACCGGCTAGCGTAAAGACAGGGTTTAGGCGGGCTTCATACTTTGGTGAGGCAGGTTAAAAAGCGGCTCGTTTCGGGACATTTCCGGGCCCGGAGGGGGATGGGGAGCGCTCCGGGCCCGGAAAACTGTGGATAATTAGGCCGCGATCGGCAGCGCTTCATCTTCCTCGATGCTGGTCGCATGAAGATCCACGACCTGCTGGGCAGCCGGCACATCGGGCGAGAAATAGTTGATCAGGCCGATGACCGCGCCAAGGCCGAAATAGGCCAGGATCGTCACGGTCGGCGCGAAGAACAGGGGCGCAATGAACGCCAGCCGCAACCAGAGCGGATTGAAGCCGAAATCGCGGCCGATCGCTTCGCACACGCCGAGGATGGTGTCGTTGCGCAGTGGAAGCGGGGTCGTCTTGGTCATCATCGGTTCCTTTTCGCTGGCGGTCAGGGTTGCCATGCCAGCTAATAAGCAATGGTTGTGCCAACGGCGGTTTTCTGGGATTTCTTGGTTTGAACAACCGGAAATGTTGGTGCCTGGTACCAATTTCCAACTGTCTGGTTGGTGAATTTCGCCAAATGCATATTGCTGTTCGACAAGCCGACAGGTGGTCGGCGGAACGGCAACCCAACTATTCCGTGACGCCCGGACCCGCCAATCAAAGCTGGCTATGGACCTCATGCCGAGCTTTGATAGGTTCGCTCCCTGGCGGGAGGAGCGGAGGCATGTTCGAGCAGTGGGGCGAATTCTACCTATTGGCGGGCTCGGCCGCCGCGGTCCTGATCGGCCTGATCTTCGTCGTCGTCACGCTGATGCAGGACAAGCCGCGCTCGACCATGATGGCTGGCGCGCAACTCTACATGGGGCCGGTGGTGCTGCAGGTCAGCTTCGTGCTGGTACTTAGCGCAGCCGCGCTGACCCCGGGGATCGGGCCCCGCGAATATGCCGTCGTATCGGCGATCGTCGCGGCGTGGGGCCTGCTCCGCGGGGTGCAATCGGCGGTCGGCATCCGCAAGCTCCACTGGCAGGAAGATCCGCCGCACTGGACCGACCAATGGTTTTACGGCGTCTTCCCGAGCGTGCTGTCGCTCGGCGTGGCCGAAGTCGCCTGGGCGTTCTGGACCGGCGAGGCCTGGGCGGTCCGCGGGGTCGCGGTCATCGTCACCGCCAATTTGCTGCTGGCGATCCGCAACGAGTGGGACCTGGTCACTTGGCTTGCACCCAGACGCGATTGAGCGGCCGGCGGTTTAGCCGTCCTTGCCCTCCGTCGCTTGCCCCGCGCGCCATCCGGACTGCCAGGATTGCTGCATCGTCCCGCTTCCATAGGGACAAGCGCTTAGCGGCTCATTGTGTTTTCCTGCCTTATGGCCCTCGGACCATGCTCGATCATGCGGACTAGCCATTCAACCTCCATGCTTCGAGCAGTGCATAGCACGCGAAGCTGCCCATACTAATGACCGCAAGGGGTGGAAGCCTAACACGCAACATTCAACTATAGGCTGAAGCTTGGGGACCTACCAGGACGCCGGCTGGTCAGGTCTGTTGATGACTCCGGGAGGTACTCCGCCGGAAGCCAAAACCGGCATGAAGGGCGTTGTGGAAACTTCCACGATTGCCATGCCCTCTTTGGCCGATATCCGGCGGACATAGCTGGGCTCGCCGTCCAAAGCCTCAGGACCGACGCAGACCCTGCCAATTGGAACATCGACGAAGACGCCCGTATTGCTCCCCGGCCTCTGATCCGTCGGCCGTTCTTCTGCTTCAATCCCGGTCCCGGCGGACTTGCAATGATCCAGAGCTCGCGAATCCTGGGCAAAGGAAGCGGGGACAACACCAACAACGACCGTGACACCAATCGCCATATGTCCGATCCATGAGCGACGGAGAGCCGTTACAAGCCGTTTGTGCGACATGGTAAGCCTCCTATGTCCAGCTCCACGGCGACCATTGGTCGTAAACCTGCCGGTCAACCCGGAACGCCACCTCGTCGATCGCCGGACTTACAAAGGGCGCCGCTCTGCTGCCTCTGAGTGGCAGAGCCTCGCTGGGAGGATCTCGCCTGCAGGCAGGACACTGTCCAATAGAGAGCGGGTCGCATTGGCTGACGCCTCCCGAAGGCCGAGCGTCTACGCCGGCGTTACTCGCGTCCTTCCTGCTTGCACTGGCCGGCGTTGCGGCAGTTGAAGAAGTTCCTGTCTACGAAATCCGCTACTGATTTCCCGAGCATGGCGCCATGTACGTCGGCCGTGCGGAAGTGAAGGCCGCCGAAAACTCGCGCATCGATGATGTCTGGGATGACATCGGTGAAGTGGCTGTAATGCCGCGTCGATCCCGTCCCAGGTGTCCCCGCGAGGCCAGGGCTTACGATATCGAACTCCGCTGCGTCGCTGCCGAAGAACGCCTTGGCGCTGTTCATCATCGCGCTGAAGACGCAGTTGGCGCCCGATGGCTCGTCTGCGTATGGCGGCAAGGGCAGAAGTGAGGTCCAGCCGGCATCGGGATCGGTCGCAGGGTTGCCGTCGGTGTCGGCGAGCTGGATCGCGCTCGTCGGCCGCCAGAAGCCCCAGCGGCCCTTTTCTGCAAAGCAATTGATCGCGCTGTCCGCCGTTGTCATGCTGGTCATGGCGTGGAACCGCGCCTGCTCAGTGATTGTCAGTCCCTTTGAGGCCGCCACCTGCCGCATGGTCGCGTACAGCATGGGAACCGGGTGCGCGGCCGTGAAATACGCCAGCGAGGTCTGGGCTGCCGTCCGCGTAGATCCGGTGCCCCGGCCCAACGCCTTCACCTCATTGAATTCGGCCGTGTATTGGTCGCTTGTCAGGGGGAGCGGCGGCCCCGACGTGTGAATGTAATCCGAGCTCGGCAGGGTGAATGGCCGCACGTTGCGGATCCAAGCGTTCGGATCGTTCACCGGGTTCGGGCGCCATTCCCCCGGGCCTGGCGAAGCAGGAAATGGAAAGCCGGGCGCTCCGAAGCGGCCGTCTCCGGCCCGGTTGGCCAACATCGCCGCCGCAGCAGCAGCTCCAACTTCGATACCCTTGGCCTTTGCTTGACCTGCCGGGATTTCGGCCAGCGAGCTGGCATATTCTGTGTCGAGGCGGGCTTTGATGGCTAATTTGACGTCGGCGGTCAGGGTCGCGGTCAGCGGCGCCTGGTCGACGAGGCCGATCAAGACATGATGCGCCGCTGTCGAAGCGGCCGCGCCCTTGGACGCGCTGGTCGCCGCCTTCAGTCCTTTCAAATAGGGGTCGTGCCCGCCCTTGATGGCGTTGACCGCGTCGTAGACCGCGCCTTGGACGATCGCGATATGTACGAATGCGACCGGAGGCGTAAACTGGACGCCTGGCGTGGCGGCAGCCGGTCCGTTAGTGAGCGTGATTGCGGCCCTTTCATTCCACACGCGCACCGCATCATTCTCAGCCGCGTAAGCGGGGACGGGATGCAGGGCGGCGGCGAGCAGGGCGATGGACAAGAGCCCGGCGCCCCGCCGTTTCACACGCTCTCTTTGCAGACGACAGTCTGAATTGCTCGCGGTTTTCGGAGATTTGAAGGAGTTGAACGCGCTATCGAATATTGAGTTCATCATGTGACGTCCTCCTCGACACCAGCTTTGAATCTCGCTTCGCTGCTCGGCGTTACTATACTAGGTTGAGCTGGGCCCCGCACCTTCACTTTCGGTAGCGGTCGTTTTCCGTTGGGGCACGCCGCCGGAACGGCCCGGCAATCGTCGTTTTGGAGGGTGTCACTCTTCGCCCGCACCGGAATGGCCGAAGCGGTCATATCGCCCGGTAATCACTTCTCAAGCTCTGCTTGCTACTTTGTCGGTCGAGTCCTCGGCTGCGTGGAGCGCAACGAATGTCGAACGTGCAGGTGTTCGAACGGGCAACAGCCAATTTCGCCGCCAGCCTCGCGCGGCGCGGGCACCACATCGTCTATCGAACCAACGCCGACAATCACTGTCCCGGCTGCGGACGGTCTCAATGGTATATCGGAAGGATCAGCGCCGAGTGCGGATTCTGCGGAACTGCCGTGCCGCTTGCGGAAGCAAGGCACGACGAAATCGGTCAGAGCGGCGGCACCGCAACGTCGCGCTCACGTAAAGCCGCCGGCACTGCAGAACAGCGGCGCCATCCCAGGCTTCCGGCGAAAGGGCGCAAGCTGCAGCTGCTGATCGACGGATCGCCCAGCAGCTTCGCATTGCATAATATTTCCGAAGGTGGCGCGATGGGTGGAGGCGCCTCCAACCTCATTCCTGGCACCAACGTCTACGTCCGCTTCGAAGGCGGGATATTGGTGCCTGCCGTGGTGAAGTGGACGGACAATGGCCTGATCGGCCTGGCGTTCGATTCACCCATCATGCTGGACCGATCCGCCCAATCGGCCAACTGATCGGACGAATTTCAAAGTAGTTGAGGATGACCGCAATGGGTCGATTCCGGTCATTAGCCGCTTATGACCGCAATGGGTGGAAAGCGGACATTAGCAAGTATAGGGAGTTGCCGGCGATAGCGCAGGTTGGACTGCGTCCCGCAGGGGTCTCATGCACTGGTTCTCGGTTATTGGCTTCGCGGGGTACCCGACACGAAACTCTGCAATTGGGCGCGGCAGGCTGTCCGATCACGAACCCTGCGGACCTACCAAATACGAGGTTCCAGGCAACCTATGATTACGACGAGCTTCGATACCGACGACGTGAATGCGCTCATCGCGTCGATACATGCGACGCCCATCGCGACCATCGTCACCGACAATCGACAGCCCGATAATCCGATCATCGCCGCCAATGAGGCCTTCACCCTATTGACACGCTACTCGCGCGACGAGGTCTTGGGCCGCAATTGCCGTTTCCTCGCAGGCTACGGAACCGAGCCAGAGGCACGAAGCGCGTTGCGTGAATCCGTCGCGAATGGGCAGCCAATCGTTGTCGAACTGACCAATTACAAGAAGGACGGCAGCGCCTTCCAAAACGCGGTCATGATTGCGCCGGTGCGCGATGGGGCCGGCAAAGTCGTGCTTTTTGTTGGCTCGCAAATGGAAGTTACTGCGACAAATGGCCGCGGTCTTCGCCGAGAGCGTGCCCGCACGATGGTTGCGACGCTGACTCCGCGACAGCGTGAGGTCCTCGGACTCATGGCGGCGGGCTTTCTGAACAAGCAGATCGCGGGCATGCTAAGGATCAGTCAAAAGACGGTGGAGACACACCGGGCGCAGCTGATCGACGTATTGGGCGTCAAGTCCTCGACATACGCAATCCGCATTGGGCTGGAAGCAGGTCTTGTTCCTGACCGTGCCGACTGATCGCTCAGCGGCGGACGGCTCATCCTGTCCGCAATGGGGGGGGAAGCGGTCACTAGCCCGCGGCAGGGTCCTGATAATTTGCGGACCATGATCGACACAAATCTCGGAGCAGCGGGCCTTCTCGATTTTCTGCCTGACGAGCAGTTGCCGTCCGCAACACTGCTCGAGGACAAGTCGAAACCGCCACTTCTCGGTGGCCGTCCGGCTTAGGGGGAAGGGTGGCTGAGGCTTGGCTCCTCCAAATGACCAATCTGACCTGTGTGGAGTGCCGCATGCAGGTCGAACAAAAGTTGGGCCAAAGTCATTTGCCCGTATCGATCGACCGCGAAGTCGTCCTGCTCGCTCCGCCGCTCTATTACCGCGTGCGCAACGGCGCGCCGAAGTGGTCGCGTCCTAATTACTTATCCGTTGGCGGAGGTGAACTTCCGGGCGAATTGGGATTAACATTGCCCAACCTCAGCGCATTGCGCGCGTTCGTGTCGACCGCGCGCTGCTCGGCATCCGATCTGCAGATCATCTTGAACAGATGGCTTCCGATCTCGCGAGTCCTGCGGCAATTCTGATCGTCTTGCTTCTTAGCTTTGACTACGATCGGCTTCTCTTCGGGCGGTGGGGCCGGAGCCTGTGCCTGACCGGCAAGAGCGATGAGCAACACCGACGTGATCATGGCTGCCTCCCTCCGTGTATTTCTGCTTCGTTGCCGCGCAAGTCAATCAAGGCCTGCCGCAATGGCCGCAATGGGTCGAAAACGGTCGTTAGCGTTCAGGGGTTCGGGCAAGTCGTATTCCGCCCGATCTCCTCGCGGCTAACTGACAGTGCCTTTCCGGCTGTCGTCCAGATAGGATTTCACCGACGCGTCGATGGTCGGGTGGAAGCAATTCTCGCCGAAGACTTCCAGCAAGCCGAACCGCCGCATCTTGTCCTTCACCGGGTCCTTGAGCTCGGCAAAGCGGAGGTCGATGCCCTTTTCGCCAAGCTTCTGCGCCAGGTCGGCCAGCGCATCCGCCGCGGTGACATCGACGCTGGTGATCGGCGCCGCCGACACCACGACCCGCCTTACTGGCGCTGGCGACTGGCCGACGGCAGTATAGATGCGGTCGTTGAACAGTTCGGCATTGGCGAAGAACAGGGGCGCGTCCCAGCGAAACAGCACCAGGCCGGGGAACCGCTTCGCATCCGGGTAGCGCATAATGTCGTGATAGCCTTCGACACCTTCCGGTTCGCCGAGGATCGCATAGTGCGGCCGCCATCCGTCCCACAGGAATTCGATGACCGCGACGACAATCGCGAAACAAATGCCCGGAATGGCGCCGAACACCGCGACGCCGACGGTGCACAGCACCGACAGCCAGAATTCCCAGCGCTGGATTCGGTAGATCCGGCCAAGGTCGCCGAACTCGAACAGGCCTATCGCCGCGGAAATTACGACGCCGGCCAGCGCTGCATAGGGCAGGTATTGGAACAGCATCGGCGCGGCGACGATCAGCAGCGCCACGATCAGGGCGCCGACGACGCCGGTCATCTGCGTTTTTGAGCCGGCCGCCTCCGCAACCGGGGTGCGCGATGAGCTGCTGCTGATCGCGAAACCCTGGAACAGGCCGGCCGCAAGGTTCGCCGCACCCAGCCCGACCATTTCCTGGTTTGGGTCGACCTTGGTGTCGGTGCGCGCCGCATAGGTTCGCGACAGGACGCTGGTATCGGCAAAGGCGACGATCGCGACGGCGACCCCGCCAATTAGGATGGAAGCCACATCGCCGGCCTGGATCCACGGTACCGACAACGCCGGAAGTCCTTGCGGGACCGGGCCCAGCACCTTCACTCCGGCGGTTTCGCCGAGCTTGTAGACGCCGGCGATCACCGTCGCGCCGACGACCGCGAGCAGGATCCCGGGGAAGCGCGTAAATCGCTTAAAGGCGAGGATCACGGCCAAGACGCCGAAGCCGAGCGCGGCCCCGGTCCAATTGGCCTTGCCGTCGAAGACTGCCTGGCCGATCGCCCACAAGTCGCGCAAGGGACCGTGGCTTTCGATCGAGAAGCCGAAAATCTTGGGCAGCTGGCTGATCAGCACCGCCAGCGCGATGCCGTTCATATAACCGTAGCGGATCGGCTTGGAGAGCAGCTCCGTAACGAAGCCCAGGCGGAAGATGCCGGCCAGGATGCAGACCGTCCCCGAAACCACGGCCATCGCGCTGGCCAGCGTGACGGCTCGCATCGGATCGCCGGCGGAGAGGGGCAGGACGACTCCCAGGATGACCGGGGCAAGCGAGGAGTCTGGGCCGAGTACCAATATTTTGCTTGGGCCGAACAGCGCATAAACCAGCAACGGAACGATCGTCGCATAGAGGCCGTAGATGGCCGGGACGCCCGATGCGACGGCATAGGCCATGCCGACCGGCACCAGCATGGCCGACAGGACGACTCCGGCGGTGATGTCATTCTTGAGCCAGGCCGCCTTATAGTCGCGCAGCACGCCGAGCCCTGGGACCCAGTCGGACCAGTGCCTGCGCGCGCCAGCCGCCCCGTCGAATCCGAGCCGGGCGATAGCGTCGGAAATTAGTAGGCCTCCTTGACCAGCCTCACCTTGGTCAGGTCGAGATCGTCCTTGTAGCGGCCCTTGTTCGACCGTTTCGGCAGTTTGATCTTGTCGTGCTTGATCCGCTTGTAGGGGATCATCGAGAGGATGTGCTTGATGCCGTTAAGGCGCGCCCGCTTCTTGTCGTCGCTCCAGATCACATACCAGGGCGCCGTCGCGGTGCTAGTCGCCTTGAACATCTCATCCCGGGCGCGCGAGTAATCGTACCAGCGCGAATATGATTTCTGGTCCATCGGGCTGAGCTTCCATTGCCGCAGCGGGTCTTCGATCCGCTGCTTGAAGCGGCGGTCCTGTTCCTTCTTGCCGACCTCGAGCCACAGCTTGACCAGGATCACCCCCTGATTGAGCAGCCACCGCTCGAAATGGGGCACGTTGACCAGGAAGCGCTCGACTTCCTTCTTGCTGGCATAGCCCATCACCCGTTCCACGCCGGCGCGGTTGTACCAGCTGCGGTCGAAGATCACGACTTCTCCGCCGGCCGGGAAATGCTGGATGTAGCGCTGCAGGTAGAGCATCGACTTCTCCCGCTCGTTGGGAGCGCTCAAGGCGACGACGCGGAAGGTGCGCGGGCTGACCCGCTCGGTCATCCGCTTGATAAGGCCGCCCTTGCCGGCGGTATCGCGCCCTTCGCAAACGACGATCACCCGGGCGCCCGTCTCGCGCACCCAGTCCTGCAGATAGCAAAGCTCGATCTGGAGCTTGGCCAGCTCTTTCTCATAATCCTTGCGCGACATTTTCTCGGGCTTGGCGGCTGCCTTTGGCTTTGCCGGGGATTTTACCTTCGCCTTGGCGGGAGCCTTGGCAGGGATGGGCGGCTTCTGCTGGATGTTCATGGGCTGGTCCTCGGGATCGACCCTTGGGACCCAATCAGAACGGGCATTCACTTGGTATCGGGGTTTGCCTGATTATTGCCGCGAACTGCCCGAAGGCGCCGCCGCCGCTCAGTCGGACCGCTGCTCGCTGACGTGATAGTCGATCCGGATCCTGACCCATTCGCCGACCATCGACTTGCCGCCGACCCGCGGCGGGCGGACGAGGAACTGCCAGGCGGCCTGGCGCACCGCCCCGGCGAGGTGCGATCCGGCCGGCCCCTGGCCGAGCTCGACGCAATCCTCGACATGGAACCTGGCCGCCGTCTTGCAGGCGATCATGCCCCAGCCTCCGCCCTCCGGCATAAACTTGGGCAAATAGGTCGCCAGCTCCTGGTTGGTCGGCTCGCGGTACCATTCGGCGGCGTAGAGCGGCTCGCCGTTGGGCGCGTTGCCGACCATCTCGCTGTCGCCCGGCGCGCCGCCCTCGGCCAGCTGCCCGGCGCCCGGCGCATTGCTGCCCAGCTTCGAAATGTCCGACGCGTCGAGGAAGTCCTTGCTCACCTCAAGCATCTGCAGCGGCTTGTCGCTGATCGTCGGCTTGAGCGGCGGCAGCTTGGGGTGCGGCACTTCCTTGATCGCTCGCGTCGGGGCGGCCTGGCTGGCCTTGGTGGAATCCGCCTCCTTCTCCTTGCCGAGGTCGAAGATGGCGATGCTGCCGCCCTTGAACTGCGGCTTGGCGGGGTTGCGAAGGTCGATCGTCAGGAACGCCAGCAGCAGCAGCACCTCGATCGCCAGCGCCAGCGCGAACGACAGCGCGCGCCGCCGGGGGGAGGCGCGTTCCTGGCCGGTTTCGGACCGATAGAAAATCGTGCTCAAGGGAAGGGGCTGTTAGCGACCGGTAGATGAACGGGGGCGGAAAACTTCGGGCAACCCCATAGAGATGTCCCGCCATTCCCTCAACCGCTCGCTTACCCCTATTCCTGCGCCGGCCCCACGTTCATCTCGTGCCGCCGCTCCTCGGTCAGCCGCCGCTCCGCCTCGTCGATCGCCTCTAAGAGATCCTCGAACTTCGGCGCATCGTCGACCGGCCACAGGCGCGTGAAGCTGCCGCCGAGCAGGCTCACTTCCTCCTCGGTCAGCAATCCGATGGCGACGATATGACGCTCCACGCAAGACTCCTAACCTAGGTTAAACGTTCTACCCGGAGGGTGGTGCCTTTCGTTTCGCCGCAGCCTAACCGCCTAGCCGCCCGCATCCTTGTCCCTGGCCTCGATTTCGGCGGCTTCCTGGTCATATTTCTCGGCCAGGTTGATTAGGGCGCTCTTGTCGTTCCGGTTCAGCGTCCAGCGCGCCATCTGGCGAGCGCGGGCGGCGAGGTCCTTGATCCGGGTGAGGTTGTCATTCACGGCACCCTCAACGAGGTGCAGTCAGCGTTCGTCGCAATCGTTTCGGCGGCAGCAAGAAGAAAATAGTCCGCTGCGTCAGTCCGCGCCCGTCTCCGGCGGCCGCGGCGCCTCCGGAACGACCGCCGGAACCGGCTCGTCCCGGCCCCAGTGGCCGCGGCGCGGGTAGGGGGTCATGGTCGCGACCATCTCGGTGACGATCACCATGTAGGCGTCATTGTCGATCTTGTCGCAGATCGACCGCGCCAGCGCGTCCCTTGCCTCGTCCGCCTCGTGCGGCAGCTTCGACTTGAGCTTGCTCCGGATGAGGGCAGGGGCGGTGGCCAGCGCGACCACCACCAAGGATTCCAGGTCGATTCTCGATACCCTGTGCATCCGCGCTTATGAGAACAAAAGGGGTACGAATGCAAGCAGGCGTTCTTCAGAACTTGCTCACGGCATGCTCATGACACTCACGGCGGGGCCGGCGAATATGGGCGCCCAGTCCATGAAGAGGCCGAACCATGCCCACCCCATCCGCCCGCACCTATTATCTCGCCGGGCTCGCCGTCATGCTGGCCGTGTCGTTCGTCCAGCTGTGGATGACCGTCGTCGGCGGGATCGCCGGCGAGGACAGTCCGCAGAACCAGGGCTTCCTCGGCGTGGTCGTCACCGCCGCGGCCTGCGCCTTCGTCGCGAAGGGCAGGGCGCCGGGGATGGCGCGGGCCATGCTGGCGACCGCAGGCGTCCAGGCCCTGCTCGCGGCCATGCTCGCCACCGCCCCGATCACCCAGCATCCGGTCAGGATCGTGATGCTGAGCGGGGTATTTTGTGCGGCGTGGTTGGCGTCGGCGGCATTGTTCCGGCGGAGCGGGGTGATGGAGGCGGCGGCTTAGCCCCCGCAACCCGCTAGGCATTTCACTATGAAATTGCCTAGCCAACAGCAGAAACGGCTATCGCTCCGCGCCCGCGAAGGAAAAACCTAGCGCAAGGCCCACCGGTTTTAGTGATTTTCACTTCCCGATCCCCTAAACCTAGAAAATGCCTAGGCGGGGGAAGTTTCGCGTGATCGACGGCGGCCGGAAGTGGACCAGGCCGCCTAAGCGCCCGAGCGCAGCGACGCCGGCGCGGAGCGCCGCCGGAGCAGCGCGGAGAGTGCGCGAAGGCCGGCCGACCACCGGCTCTTGGGCCGAGTGGATCGACGTCACGAAAAGAGCGACAACTTTGCGCCAGCATAGTGAAAGCGAACAGTCGTGACGGCCCCCGCCGGCTGGCTGCGCTACTCCGCCCTTTGGCTGGGAGCCATTTTCGTCGGCCTGGCGGTAGGCATCGGGCCGGGCTGGCTCGGCCAGGCATCCTCAAGGGCCGACGAGCCACTGTCGCTGGCAAGCGTTGGAGGGGTGAGGGCGCACTTCTCATTCTGCCACACCGGCGGCGGCTATAATTGCGTGGTCGACGGCGACACCATCTGGCTCCAGGGCCAGAAAATCAGGATCGCCGACATCGACGCCCCGGAAACCCACGAATATCGCTGCGCCGACGAGAAATCGCTCGGCGATCGCGCGACCCAGCGGCTGCTGCAATTGGTGAACTCAGGAACCGTGACGCTGGCCCCGATCGACCGGGACGAAGACCGCTACGGGCGCAAGCTCAGGATCGTGAAGGTCGATGGGGTTTCCGTCGGAGATACCTTGGTCAATGATGGACTGGCGCGCTGGTACCGGGGCGGCAGAAGGCCTTGGTGTTAAGCCTGAGCGCCCGAGCATTAGTGAGCGATTGCACAGCAATCGGGAGCTAATGTCGTAGAGAGCGCGAAGGCCGGCCAGCCTGCCGCGAAGCGGACAGGACTGACGTCACGGGATTTACTCCCGTGACGGCCCCATTTTGCGATAATGTAGGTCGCGGCGTGTCAGGCGAACGTCAAGCGGCTGCTTGACCGAACAGAGTCGTCTCGATCGACAAACTTCAGTTTCAAGGCCGTTACTTGTCCTGAGGTGGTTCCAACGAACACCCGATTGTAAACCACCAATGGCGTCCCACAGATACCGCCGATAGGCACGTCGCCTGGATAAAGTGCGTAGCTGTTGGATTCGTACGGTCGGTTCTCGTTTATACGCATGAGAGCCTCCGCCTCAGCAGTGGCTAGAGAAATAGAAGCGACCAGCTTTCCCTCTTGCACGTCAATTACCGAGCAAACGCCATCCACTCGGCCGATAACAGCGTATCGACTGCCGACGGCGACAGGACTCGACCAATGTTGAAATACAACCTGACCTAACCGAATCTCCTTCTCGATCGTGCCTGTTCTTGCATCCAGCAGATAAAGCGCACGGGCGAACCGCGCGATACACGCTTCACGCGCCTAATGACGTCCCGAAAATGTGAGCGCGATTTCAGATACAATTTCGTAAGCTCGGGGTTGCTGATCTCGTCAGCGTTGCCTCCAAGCCTATGCAAAAGATCCTCGTCGATGGACGACGCCACACTCATGAGACAGTTAGCCGCTGTCCTTACTGATCTAGAAACGACCTCATCTTCCGGCTACGGCTCGGATGCTTCAGCTTCCGCAATGCCTTCGCCTCAATCTGCCGAATACGCTCGCGGGTCACGCTGAACTGCTGCCCGACCTCTTCCAGCGTATGATCGGTGTTCATGCCGATGCCGAAGCGCATGCGCAGCACGCGCTCCTCGCGCGGGGTCAGCGACGCCAGCACGCGGGTGACGGTTTCCTTGAGGTTCGCCTGGATCGCGGCGTCGACCGGGATCACCGCATTCTTGTCCTCGATGAAGTCGCCGAGGTGTGAATCCTCCTCGTCGCCGATCGGCGTCTCCAGGCTGATCGGCTCCTTGGCGATCTTCATTACCTTGCGAACCTTCTCCAGCGGCATGGAGAGGCGCTCGGCCAGCTCTTCGGGCGTCGGTTCGCGGCCGGTCTCGTGCAGGAACTGGCGGCTGGTGCGGACCAGCTTGTTGATCGTCTCGATCATATGCACCGGGATGCGGATGGTCCGCGCCTGGTCGGCGATCGACCGGGTGATCGCCTGCCGGATCCACCAGGTGGCATAGGTCGAGAATTTGTATCCGCGGCGGTACTCGAACTTGTCGACCGCCTTCATCAGGCCGATGTTGCCCTCCTGGATCAGGTCCAGGAACTGCAGGCCGCGGTTGGTGTATTTCTTGGCGATCGAAATCACCAGCCGCAGGTTCGCCTCGACCATTTCCTTCTTGGCGATGCGCGCCTCGCGCTCGCCCTTCTGGACCTGGTTGACGATCCGCCGGAACTCGCTGAGCGCCATGCCGGTCGACTGCGAAATCTCGGCGATCTCGCCGCGGATCCGCTCGACGCTGTCCTGCTCGGCGGCGGCGAAGGCGGCGAACTTCTTGTCGATGCCCTTGGCGCGGTCGAGCCAGCTGTCGTCCAGCTCGCTGCCGGTATAGCTTTCCAGGAACGCCCGTCGCGGTACGCGGTGGCGCTCGGCCAGGCGCAGCATCTGCCCGCCCAGCGCCATCAGGCGCCGGTTATAGCTGTACAGCTGGTCGACGAGGTATTCGATCTTGGCGGCGTGGAACTGGACGCTCTCCACCTCGGCGGTGAGCTGCTCGCTGAGCTTGTTGTATTTCTTCTCGTCGGCCGGCGCGAGCGCCTGGCCGCTCGACAGCGCTTCCATCCTGTTGTGCTGGATCTTGGAGAATTTCTTGTAGAGCGAGGTGATCGACGCGAACTTCTCGAGCGCGGTCGGCTTCAGCGCCTCTTCCATCTGCGCCAGGGAAAGGGTGTTGTCCTCTTCCTCTTCCTCGACCGGCCGCTGGGTGCGGCGCTCGACCATGTCCTCGTCGTCTTCGGACACGACCTCGGGCTCTTCCGGCTCTTCCTCTTCCTTGAACGCCGGGCCGGCCACCGCCGCGCTGATCTCGCCTTCGGCGGCTTCGCCGCCTTCTTCGCTGGCGTTGATCTGCTCCGCTGTAGGCCCCTTGCTGAGCATCGCCTCGAGGTCGAGGATCTCGCGCAGCTGCATCGAGCCTTCATTGAGGGCATTCGACCATTCGATGATCGCGTTGAAGGTGATCGGGCTTTCGCACAGGCCCCAGATCATCGTGTCGCGGCCGGCCTCGATCCGCTTGGCGATGGCGATTTCGCCTTCGCGGCTGAGCAGTTCCACCGCGCCCATCTCGCGCAAATACATGCGCACCGGGTCGTCGGTGCGGTCGACCGCTTCCTTCTTGGTCGCGACCGCGGGGCGGGCGACGCCGTCGTCGAGCGGATCGACTTCCTCTTCCTGCGGCTCTTCGGCCTCTTCCTCTTCGGCGTCCTCGACGCTTTCGACGATGTTGACGCCCATTTCACTGAGCGCCGACGTCACGTCCTCGATCTGGTCGGACGACATGTCCTGGGGCAGCGCTTCGTTGAGCTCGTCCCAGGTGATGACGCCCCGCTTCTTCGCCCGGGCGATCAATTTCTTGATCTGGGCGTCGTTGAGGTCGATCAGCGGCGCATCGCCAGCTTCGGTTTCGATTTCGGTGGTTTCGTTCTTCGCCATTAATCCGCCGCTTACTCACTGCTGGCTAGCAACGCCAGCCTGTCGTTATAACTCTTTTGGGCCTGCATCAGCCGCTGCTGCTCGGCATAGGTGGCTTCGGAAAAATCTTCCTTAAGCCGCCGCGTCGCCTCATTCAGCGCCAGCTCGATTTCGCCCCGTGCGATGACCGCCTCCAAAGCCGAACCCAGGTCGCTTCGCGCGACCTCCGGGTTGCTGCCCGCCTGGGTGAAGGAAAACCGCATCGCACCGCGCCGGACATCGCTGCCCGCCGCTTGAGCTTCCAATATGGTTTTTAAGCCGTCGCGATCAAGATGCTGGCCCGACATGGCAATTTGCACCAGCTGGTCGCGCAGGGTCGCGCACCCCCGGTCGGTGATCTTGAGGTGCGCCAGCTCCTCGACATGGTCGTGCAGCGCCTCGGGATAAAGGATGAAGCCGCTGAGCAGCGCGCGGGCGATCGGCGGCTCGATCCCGCCGCGGTGGACTCCGCGGGTGGATTCGAGGGTAGGGGGGTTGGGCGGGGTGAATTTTCCCCCGCGTTTCTGCCATTCCCGGCGCGGAAACAGCGACCGGGCCTCGTGGCGTTGCGGGCGGACCAGCGCGTCGAACTTCCTCAGCCACTCTTCCTTGTACAGCTGCCGGACCGACGGGTCGCCGATCGCCTGGGTGTGCTCCATCAGCCTCTGCTTCAGCCCCGCGCGCGCCTCGGGCGTGTCGAGCGGCGCGCTGTCCACTTCGTATCGCCACAGCCGTTCCACGAGGGGCTCGGGGCTCGCCAGCAGCGCCTCGACCGCCTCCCGGCCGCCTGAATTCACCAGGTCGTCGGGGTCCTGGCCCGCCGGCAGCGCCACGAACCTCAGGGTCCGCTCGGGCGCAAGGTGGGGCAGGGCGCGCATCGCCGCCCGCACCGCCGCCTTCTGCCCGGCCGCGTCGCCGTCGAAGCAGCAGATCGGCTGCCCGTCCAACCGCCACAGCCGCTCCAGCTGCGCTTCCGTCACCGCCGTCCCGTTCGGCGCGACGACTTCGGCGATCCCGGCGCGGTCGAGCCCGATCACGTCCATATAGCCTTCGACCACGATCAGCCGCTTCGCCTGCCTGCTGGCCGGCCCCGCCCGGTCGATGTTGTAGAGCGTGCGCCCCTTGTCGAAGAGCACCGTCTCCGGGCTGTTCAAATACTTCGGCTCTCCGGCACCCAGGATCCGGCCGCCGAACCCGATGACCCGCCCGCGCTGGTCCTTGATCGGGATCATTACCCGCCCGCGGAACCGGTCGTAGCTCTCCTTTTCTTCAGTCTTGATCAGAAGACCGCAGTCTATGAGTTTGTCTTCGCCCAGCTTTTCCAGAGCCGCCTTCAGCTTCCCCCGCGCGTCCGGCGCAAACCCGATTCCGAACCGCTTGATGATGCCCGCGCCTATCTTCCGGTTGCTGAGGTAAGCTCTTGCCTCACCACCATCGACCCCGTTCAGCTGGTCGGCGAACCACTTCTGCGCCTCGGCCATCACCTCGTGAAGTCCTACCGCCCGCTCCTGCCGCTCCCTCTCCTTGGAATCCATTGCTGGGACCTGCATCCCCGCCTTGCCGGCCAATTCCTTGACCGCATCCATGAACGGCAGCCCGCGGTGGTCGGTGAGAAAGCGGATCGCGTCGCCATGAGCCCCGCACCCGAAGCAATGGTAGAAGCCCTTCTCGTCGTTGATGGTGAAGCTCGGCGTCTTCTCGTTGTGGAACGGGCAGCAGGCCTTGAACTCGCGCCCCGCCTTGATCAGCTTGACCGACGGCCCGATCACTCCGGACAGCAGAGTCCGGGCCCTCAGTTCATCCAGCCAGGCAGGGGAAAGCGTCACCCAACCAGCGATAGTGGCTCCTGCGAGCCTGCTCAACCGAGTCGGCGATTTGCCGGCCAAGCCGCTGTGTGAAGATTTAACATCGGTCTCAGCTGCTTGATTTGGAAGGATTCATTCCCCCTGCGTATCGGCGCAATTAGGGTTAATCTTCCCTTGCTCCGGCAGACAGTGGCTTGAGATCGCTGCAGCGGGGCTGACCAGGAGGGGGGTTGTAATGTTGAACAAGCTCAGCGGGCTCGCCCGCTCACTCTACATTGTAATCGCAATTATCGCCGGCTTCGTGCCCTTGGGCGGCATGAATACGGCGTTATTGCTGGTCGTGCTCGGGCTGATCGCCGGCATCTCGATGCCTCGGGATCGGCTGGTCCTGGCGATGGCTGCAGTCCTTGCGCTGCCGCTGATCGGTACGGCGCTCGGCAACATACCGGCGATCGGCCAGCAACTCGGCGCGATAATGGCCAATCTCCAGCTCGGCGTAGCCGGTGCGGCCGCCGCCGCGCTCGCCATCATGCTGTACGAGCTCACGATGGAAGGCGTGACCGGACTGACGGGCAGCGGAAGCACCAGCGCAAGCAGGGCCACTGCATAATACCTCAACATTCGGGGACATCGTTTTCGGTGTCCCCGAATTTCTAAGCCAGCGCCGCCTTCACCAATGCGCTGGCGCGAGCCGGCTCAATCTGAGTGCCGAGCCTGACCTTCACCTCGGTCATGACTTTGCCCATGTCACGCATCGACGAGGCGCCGGTGTCGGCGATGATCGATTGGATAGCAGCCTCGGCCTCGGATTCGCTTAATTGGGCGGGCAGGAACCGTTCGATCACTGCGATCTCGGCCTCTTCCCTGGCTGCCAATTCCTCGCGATTCCCCTTGCGGTAGAGATCGACCGATTCGCGCCGCTGCTTGATCATTTTTTGCAGGACTTCAGTGACCAGCGCATCGTCGTCGGGTTGCTGTGACGCCGTGCGCAGTTCGATGTCGCGGTTCTTGATCGCCGACTGGATTAGCCGGATCGTCTGGGTGGCGTCTTTGTCACCGCCCTTCATCGCGCCAATCAGCGTAGCCTTGATCTCGTCGCGAATCATCGTGACCCCGTAACGTTTCAGCGGAAAGGACCAGTCCTAGCGGCCAATTCCAAGCTTTCACAGCGTTGACGTACTGGACATTCACGCGTAGCGGCCATGGCTTAGCGAAATCGCCGCAAAACTTAAGACGGAAGGCACCTCCCGCCGATGGCCGATGCACATCCCGCGCGCACCCCACAACCAGAAGGGGCGACGGGAGTCATCGTTTTCGCCGACGGTCGGATCATATGGGGCCGTGGCTTCGGCGCCGAAGGCCAGGCCGTCGGCGAACTCTGCTTCAACACAGCCATGACCGGCTACCAGGAGGTGATGACCGATCCCTCCTACGCACGGCAGATTATTACCTTCACCTTTCCGCACATCGGCAATGTCGGGGCCAATGAAGAGGATGTCGAAGCGGGCGAGGCCCATGCGCTTGGCTGCCTCGTGCGGGAAGCAGTAACGTCGCCATCCAATTTTCGCAGCCAGCAGGATTTCCCCACCTGGATGGCATCGACGGGGCGCATCGGGATCAGCGGCGTCGATACGCGCGCGCTGACCCGGCTGGTGCGCCGCGAAGGTCCGCCAACTATTGCAATCGCCCACAACGCCAAGGAGAACTTCGACCTCGACGCGCTCCAGCAAATGGCTGCCGAGTGGCCGGGGCTGGAGGGCATGGACCTCGCCAAGGAAGTCAGCCGCGACCAGCTCGAGGCATGGAGCGGCGGCAAATGGGCGCTTGGCGAGGGCTATGCGCTTGGCGGCAACGATATGTCGCAGCCGCATGTCGTGGCGATCGACTATGGGGCCAAGCGCAACATTTTCCGCAACCTGGTCGAGGCCGGTGCGCGGGTGACGGTACTTCCCGCTACGGCGTCGTTCGATGAAGTGATGAGCCACAAGCCCGACGGATTCTTTCTGTCCAACGGCCCGGGCGACCCGGCCGCCACCGGCGAATATGCTGTGCCGGTGATCAAGCAGATGCTGGATAGCAAGAAGCCGCTGTTCGGTATTTGCCTCGGCCACCAAATGCTGGCGCTCGCGGTCGGCGGCAAGACCAGCAAGATGTTCCAAGGCCACCGGGGCGCCAACCACCCGGTCAAGCGCTTGGCCGACGGTCAGGTCGAAATAACCAGCATGAATCATGGCTTCGCCGTCGAACGCCAGGGATTGCCCGCAAATGTCCGCGAGACGCACGTCAGCCTGTTTGACGACAGCAATTGCGGGATCGAACTAATCGACCGTCCCGCCTTCAGCGTCCAATATCATCCCGAAGCAAGCCCCGGCCCGCAGGACAGCTTCTACCTGTTCCAGCGCTTCGTGGACCGGATGAAGGAGGCCTGATCATGCGGAAGCTTCTGATCCTCGCGGCGCTGTCCCTCTTGGCAGCGCCTTGCGTCGGACAGGAAATCGTCAAGGTCCCGGCAAGCCAGGCCGGCGTTTCCTTGCCTGACGACATTTTCGTCCTTCCCCCGGGCCAATGGTATGTCGCGCGGCAAGTCTCGCAGGGCAATGTACCCTGCACTGCCGATGCTTGCGAAGCCGGCTTCAATTCCGGCGACCTCGCCATCAGCATCGAGCGCGCCAAGGATTATGTCCGGGTGATCGCGGGTTTCAGGGGCTGCCAGGCGGTAGCGTTCCAGGAAGTGCAAACCGGCCTTACGCCTGGCCCGTCCAGGCGGGGAGAAGTGTCTCACCTGCTCAAGAAGGTGATCAAGGCCGCCGAGAAGTCGTGCAAGGTGAATGGGCCAAAGGTCCCGAAACTTGACGTTGCGTCCCTGTTTCCGGCGACGGCGAAATGATTGGCTCTAGCCTAGTCGTCCAGGAAGGACTTCCATGCGCCAATGCTGCTCCAAGCGGTAAATGCGGCGACAAAGGCATATCCGAAAGCAAGCGCGCAAAAGCCGATTGGATGCTCGTCCCATTTGATAATGTGATCGCTCCACAAGTTGCTTCTTCTTTTCCCCGGCAGCGTCAGCTCGCCGTCGTGAAAGCCTTTAGCGATCATATAAATAAAAATGCCCGTGATGAGCGGGAAGAATACGGCCATGAAAAGGCGCTGGCAGCGCGGAAGATCGTTGAACATGGTGCCGCGAATGAAGGTCGAATTATTACCAGTGAGTTGACCCAGCCCAAGGTATCGAACCGTGGCGCGTAATTTGGTGTTTTTCCCTGTTTGCGCGGCCTTAACTGCGCTCTCGTCTTGTGCCACGCCGCGAATGCACACGCAGGATGAGCTCAACAGCGCATCACTGGCTTGCGGCCTAACCTATGGCGAGCTGATCCAGGATGAGGAGGCGAAGAAGCTGCTGATCCTGTTCCGCGCCAAGCCGACGCCTGAACACCGCCACTGCGTCTACCAATGGGCGCGCCGCAACCATCTCAAACTCGTCGTCGTCGACTCCATCCAGTTTCCCGAGGAATAATGCCAAAGCGCACTGACATTTCGTCCATTCTCGTCATTGGCGCCGGCCCGATCATCATCGGCCAGGCGGCTGAGTTCGACTATTCAGGATCGCAGGCGGTCAAGGCACTGAAGGCCGAGGGCTATCGGGTCATTGTCGTCAATTCCAATCCGGCGACGATCATGACTGATCCTGAGCTTGCAGATGCCACCTATATCGAGCCGATCACAGCCGAGATCGTCGCCAAGATTATCGAGAAGGAGCGGCCTGATGCCCTTTTGCCGACGATGGGTGGGCAAACCGCGCTCAATACTGCGCTGACCCTCAACCGCACGGGCGTGCTGCAGAAATATGGCGTCAAGCTGATCGGCGCCCAGGCCGATGCGATCGACAAGGCCGAGGACCGGCAGAAATTCCGCGAGGCGATGGACAAGATCGGGCTGGAAAGCGCCCGCTCGGGCATCGCCCACAATCTCGACGACGCGCTGAAGGTTCTGGAAACCACCGGCCTTCCATCGATCATCCGGCCCAGCTTTACGCTCGGCGGCACCGGCGGCGGGGTCGCCTACAACCGCGAGGAATTCGTCGAGATTGTCCGCAGCGGCCTCGATGCCAGCCCGACCAATGAAGTTTTGATCGAGGAGAGCCTGCTCGGCTGGAAGGAATATGAGATGGAAGTGGTCCGCGACCGCGCGGACAACGCCATCATCATCTGCTCGATCGAGAATGTCGACCCAATGGGAGTCCACACCGGCGACAGCATCACTGTCGCACCGGCGCTGACCCTGACCGACAAGGAATATCAGCGGATGCGCTCGGCCTCGATCGCGGTATTGCGCGAAATCGGGGTCGAAACCGGCGGATCCAACGTCCAGTTCGCGATCAATCCCAAGAATGGCCGGATGATCGTCATCGAGATGAACCCGCGCGTATCGCGTTCCTCGGCGTTGGCATCAAAAGCGACCGGCTTTCCCATCGCCAAAGTCGCGGCCAAGTTGGCGGTCGGTTACACGCTCGACGAGATCGCCAACGACATTACTGGCGGCGCCACTCCGGCCAGCTTCGAGCCGACCATCGACTATGTTGTGACCAAGATTCCGCGCTTCGCCTTCGAGAAGTTCAAAGGCGCTACGGATCATCTGTCGACCGCGATGAAGTCGGTTGGCGAGGTGATGGCGATCGGCCGCAGCTTCGCTGAAAGCCTCCAGAAGGCGCTCCGAGGCATGGAAACCGGCCTCACTGGGTTGGATCGCGTGCGCGAACTGGAAACCGCTTCTGAGGCCGAGATTGAAAACCGGTTGCGCCGGCCGACTGCGGACCGCTTGCTGGTGGCCGCTGAGGCGTTGCGCCACGGCTTCACCATCCAGCGAATCCACGAGGTATCCGGCTTCGATCCCTGGTTCATCGAACGGCTGGCCGAGATCGTCGCTGCCGAGGAGCAGGTTCGTGACGAGGGGCTGCCCCAGGACGCAGCGGGGATGAGGCGCCTTAAGGGCATGGGCTTTTCCGACAAGCGACTGGCCCAACTTGCGCTGCGCTCGGCCCACGTCGAGCGGCAGATGTCCGAAGCTGCCGCAGGCGGCGGCGGCGTCGTGCACGACGCGCTGAAGGGCCTTACCGGAGGCGTGACTGAAGCCGAGGTGCGCAAGGCTCGGGTACGGCTCGGCGTTCGTCCAGTGTTCAAGCGGATCGACAGCTGCGCCGCCGAGTTCGATGCCGCCACACCCTATCTTTACTCGACGTACGAAGCGCCCCTGTTCGGAGAACCCGAGGACGAGGCGGAGATTTCCGACCGGCGGAAGATTGTCATCCTTGGCGGCGGGCCAAACCGCATCGGCCAGGGAATCGAGTTCGACTATTGCTGTTGCCACGCCAGTTTCGCGCTCAAGGACGCCGGCTTTGAGACGATCATGGTCAACTGCAACCCGGAGACCGTCTCGACCGATCCCGACACCTCCGACCGCCTCTACTTCGAGCCGCTGACCGGCGAGGATGTGCTGGAAATCCTCCATCGCGAAGCGGAGAGGGGCACGCTTGAGGGCGTAATCGTCCAGTTGGGCGGACAGACGCCGCTGAAGCTGGCAGCCGAGTTGCAGGCCGACGGGATTCCGATCCTCGGCACTTCGCCTGACAGCATCGACCTGGCCGAGGACCGGGAACGATTCGCCAAGCTGGTCGACAAGCTGGGCCTCAAGCAGCCCGCCAATGGCCTCGCCCGCAGCCGCGACGAAGCAATCGCGGTGGCCGAGCGGATTGGTTATCCCGTCCTTCTCCGGCCGAGTTACGTCCTTGGCGGCCGGGCCATGGAGGTGGTCGACGGCCCGGAGCAACTCGACCATTATATTGCCACCGCGGTGCAGGTGTCCGGCACTTCGCCGGTGCTGATCGATCGCTATCTTCGCGATGCCATCGAAGTAGACGTCGACGCCATTTGCGACGGCCAGGATGTCGCCGTCGCCGGCATCCTCCAGCACATAGAAGAGGCAGGAGTCCATTCGGGCGACAGCGCCTGTTCGATCCCGCCTTACAGCCTGTCCAAAGGGGTCATTGGCGAGATCGAGCGGCAGACGACGGCTCTTGCGCTGGCACTCAAGGTCAAGGGGCTGATGAACGTCCAATTTGCAGTCAAGAACGGGGAAATCTACCTGATCGAGGTCAATCCGCGCGCCAGCCGAACTGTCCCATTCGTTGCCAAGGCAATCGGCCGGCCGGTGGCCAAGATCGCCGCCCGGGTCATGGCCGGAGAGGCATTGGCCGGATTTGATCCAATCGACCGCGACATAGGCCACATTGCGATCAAGGAAAGCGTCTTCCCGTTCGTTCGCTTTCCAGGAACCGATCCAGTACTGTCACCGGAAATGAAGAGCACCGGCGAAGTCATGGGAATTGATAGCAATTTCGACATAGCCTTCGCCAAGTCACAGCTTGGCGGCGGTGTAATCCTGCCGGAAAAAGGGACGGTGTTCGTGTCGGTCAAGGATACCGACAAGGACCATATCGTTCCGGCCGCGCAAAAAATGATCGAGCTCGGCTTCAAGCTGATCGCCACCGGCGGCACGGCTGCTCATCTCGAGGCGCAAGGACTGCCGGTCGAACGGGTCAACAAGGTAGCCCAGGGCCGACCGCACATTGTCGACCGAATCGTCGACGGCGACGTCCAGCTGGTGTTCAACACCACCGAAGGCTGGCAATCGCTCAAGGACAGCCAGACGATCCGCGAGGCGGCGCTGAAGAGCAAGGTGCCTTACTTCACGACCGCGCCGGCCAGCCTAGCGACCGCAAGGGCGATCGAGGCGCTGCGGGGCCATGCGCTTGAAGTAAAATCGCTCCAATCCTATTATTCCGCTTCGAAGAACTGATTTTCCCTAAGTCTGCTCATTGATGCGCCACCCAACGGGAGCGGTGCCGGGGCGGGTTTTGGCAAGAGACACAAAGGGTATTGAACATGGCGAGCGACAAAGTGCCGATGCTGGCCGAAGGCTATCGTCAGCTGAGCGAGGATGTGAAGCGCCTCAAGCTGGAGCGGCCTGAGGTGATCGACGCGATCGAAGTTGCGCGCGCACATGGCGACCTTTCGGAAAATGCCGAATATCATGCCGCCAAGGAGCGGCAGGGACAGATTGAGGCAATGATTGCCGACATTGAGGACCGGCTCAGCCGGGCTCTGGTGATCGACCCGTCGACCCTCAGCGGCGACAAGGTTGTGTTCGGCGCGACGGTCACGCTCCTCGACGAGGACGACAAGAAGGTTCGCTACCAGCTGGTTGGCCAAACCGAGGCCGACGCAAAGGTCGGGCGGATCAGTTATAACTCGCCGCTGGGCCGGGCGCTGATTGGCCGCCAGAAGGGCGACGAGGTCGACGTGTCGACTCCCGCCGGCGACCGATCCTACGAGATTGCCAAGATCGAATTCATCTAATGCTTCGGATGAGGAGCGCGACCGCGATCATCGCCATGATCACGGTGGCGGTCTCGGCGATTGCGATCCTGTTCGGTGGCGTCGAATGGTCGGCGGTGTTCGGCGGCTTCATCCCGGCGCGGATGACCAATCAGTTGCTGGTTCCAGGCGCGGTTCCTGCAATTCTGACCCCCTGGACCTCGGCGCTGCTTCACGGCGGCTGGCTGCACCTTGCAGTCAACATGCTGGTGCTGGTGTTCGTCGGAGCGCAGGTCGAACGAGTCGTCGGCGCCTCGGCGCTGGTTTTTGCATATCTGATTGGCGCGCTCGTTGCGGCCGCTGCCCAATTCGCCGTCGACCCGGCCAGCACAATGCCGCTGGTCGGAGCAAGCGGTGCCATTAGCGCGCTGTTCGGGCTCTATGCGCTCTTCTTCGGCCGGCCGAAGCAGGTAACCAATAGCCAGAAGCTCAATCGCTGGATCCATGCCGCATGGCTACTCGCCACCTGGGTAGTGTTGCAGTGGATGGCGGAATTTTTGGCGGGCAGTGAAGGCGTGCTGTTGGCGACGCCTGCGCATATCGGCGGCTTCGTCGCGGGAATGTTGCTGCAACGGCCGCTGCTGCTTTGGCGCTACCGCAAGGCTTAGGCGTTCGAGCTATCCTTGGGCCGGGCAATCCCGTCCGTCCCCGGCTCCAGCAGCCGGTGAAGGTGAACCACCACATATTTCATCTCGGCATCATCGACGCTGCGCTGCGCCGCGCCACGCCAGGCTTCCTCGGCCGCAGCGTAACTGTCGTAGAGGCCAACCAAGTCGATATGGTCGAGATCGGTGAATTCCAGGCCTTGGGGATCCTTGACCTTGCCTCCGAAGACGAGATGGAGCTTGCTCATGGCCGGTCCGCTAGCATCAAACCGGCCCGTCCATCAATCAGCCCTTGGACTTGACCGCGTCGACTGCGGCCTGGCCGCTTGAGCGGGCGGCTTCCCCCAGGCCGTCAATCAGGGACTGGACCGCGCCCTTGCCAGCCTCGCTGGTGATATTGAGCTCGGTAAGTTTCTCGCGCCCCGCTTCCCTGGCCGCGTCGAATGCGTCCCGGGCGCTGGTCGTGATCCGGCTGCCCGCCTTGCCCATCATCCGTTGCTCGGCGCGGGTCTTGGGAAGCAACGCGCCGACCAGCGCGCCGAGCGCCAAGCCGCCGCCGAGCGCCAGCAGCGGCGACCCATCGACCTGGTCGCGGGCACGCTCGCGCGCGCTGTCATATGCATCGATCGCCCGTTCGCGGGCGCCTGGGGTCTCTCTGTTTTGCTGCCGGGCCATCATGCTTTCTCCGTCTTCTTCGCTGTAGCGCGCCGCGCTGTCCGGGTTTGTCGCTTTTGGGGCGGCCGCTTCGCCGGCGTACGGGCGGGCTTGGCGGCTGCCTTGGGCTTCAACGCCGCAGGCTTTTTCCTGGGTTCAAAAAGTGGCGTCATGACGTCGTAAAATTTTACCGTGGCCTTCTTCAACGGATCGCGCGCCAGGAACATGGCCAATGCGGCAACTACGCTTCCTACAGCGACCGGCCGCTTAGCGACCGCATCGACCGCGTCCTCGGCGAGGTCGGCACCCTTGATCTTGGCTTTCTCCCACGCCTCATTGGCCAACGTCTTGGGCTGCAGCCGCTGCTGCAGCTCGCGGGCCGTCTCAATCATTGTCGCCTTGGCTCGTTCGACTTCGATCCTCGCCGCGGCGATCTTGGGAGTATCGGTCATTTGGCCGCCTTCAGCTTGGCCATGGCGAGCGCGAAGAAGAGATAGGCTGCTCCGGCGGCGAGCAAGAATGCGACAATGCCGCCTGGCAGTGCACCGATCACCGGCTCCAGCGCCAGCGCTACCGTGACTGCAGCAACAGTCACGGCCGCTTGGGCAAACAGCAGGGCGGAGAACAGCAGGATCGCCGGCCACTTGAGCTCGTCGGCCTTAGCCTCGGCGCTGGCCTTGGCCAGACCCAGTTCGGCCTTGGCATATGCCTTGCCCTCGTCAATCAGCTGGCCGAACAGTTCACCGATCGGCTTCTCATCTTCCTCGTCGCCCCCGTCAGTCATGGATCAGTCTTCGCCGTCGTCGCGGCCCTGGTCGAGGCCGGACTTGACCAGGCGAACCAATGCAAAGCCGATGATCGCCGCACCGGCCAGCGCAACGCCCGGGCTCTTGCGGACGAATTCGCGGGTATCGTCGATCAGCTCGTCTGGGTTCTTGGCGCTGACTTTGTTGGCGGCTTCCTCAAGCGCGCTGGCGGCCTTGCGGGCATAATCGCCATATTCCTCGCCGAGCCGCTCATCGAGCCCAGCCGCGGTATCACCAACCAGTTTGGACACGTTGGCGAGCGCTTCGCCGCCGCGTTCCAGTCCTTGGCCGACCAGTCCGCGCGCCTTGTCGGCCGCCTGGCCCGACAGCCTGTCGGTACCGGTCTTAATCTTTTCAAGCGCCTTGTCGCGAGCAGTAGGTTCCCGCACGATCAGTGCCTCCTCATTTTCGGTCGATGCGCCAGCGACGATGGAGTCGGTGCCTTCCGGCAGCTCTTCTTTCGGGTCGGGCATGTTTGGTCCTCCTTTTTGCATCGACAACCCGGCACGCCCTCCCTCGTTCCGGCAATCATCCATAAGTTGCACCCTTTGCCGCGCTCCGTATAGGGGCCGCAACGAGCTTCGCCGCCGTTTATCGAAAAAGGGAACCTGATGACCGCCATCGTCGACATCCATGCCCGGCAGATCCTCGACAGCCGGGGCAATCCGACGGTCGAAGTCGACGTTACTCTGGAAGACGGATCGATGGGCCGCGCCGCAGTGCCGTCCGGCGCTTCGACCGGCGCACATGAGGCGGTCGAGAAGCGCGACGGCGACAAATCGCGCTGGGGCGGCAAGGGCGTTTCGGAAGCAGTCCAGGCGGTAAACGGAGCCATTGCCGAAGCAATCGTCGGCTTCGAGGCCGAGGACCAGGCTGAAGTCGACGCGGCAATGATCGATCTGGATGGCACCGCCAACAAGGGCCGGCTGGGAGCCAACGCCATCCTCGGTGTCAGCCTGGCGACGGCGCGGGCAGCGGCCGAGGCACGCGGAATGCCGCTCTATCGATACGTCGGCGGAACCGGAGCGACGCTGCTCCCGGTGCCGATGATGAACATTCTGAATGGCGGCGCCCATGCCGACAATCCGATCGATTTCCAGGAATTCATGGTGATGCCGGTCGGTGCGCCGAACTTTTCCGAAGCGCTGCGCTGCGGAGCGGAGATCTTCCATGCCTTGAAGAATGCGCTTCACGCCAAGGGCCTGAGCACCGCCGTCGGCGACGAAGGCGGGTTTGCGCCCAACATCGCCTCCGCCCGGGCCGCCCTCGACTTTATCGGCGAGGCGACCAACACCGCCGGCTACAAGCTCGGCAGCGATGTGCTGATCGCGCTCGACTGCGCCTCGACTGAATTCTTTAAGGAAGGCACCTATGCCATGGAGGGGGAAGGACGCAGCCTGTCTCCCGACGAAATGGCCTCATACCTTGCCGAGTTGGCCGATGCCTATCCAATCGCCTCGATCGAAGACGGTATGGCCGAGGACGACATGACGGGCTGGAAAGCGCTGACCGAAAGACTCGGATCGCGGGTTCAGCTGGTCGGCGACGACCTGTTCGTGACCAATGAGTCGCGGCTGGCCGATGGCATCAGGGACGGCATCGCCAATTCGATCCTGGTCAAGGTCAACCAGATCGGCACATTGACCGAGACCGCCAATGCCGTCCGGCTGGCCCAGTCATCGGGCTATACCGCAGTGATGTCGCACCGCTCGGGCGAGACCGAGGATTCGACGATCGCCGACCTCGCGGTCGCCCTCAACTGCGGCCAGATCAAGACCGGCAGCCTCGCCCGGTCCGACCGCACTGCCAAGTACAACCAGCTGCTTCGGATCGAGGAAGAGCTGGGCGACATGGCCGGTTATCCGGGCGCATCGGCGATAAAGGCCTATCGGGCCAACTGAGTCCGAAGAGTCACAGGGAAAATTTCTGTGAATCAATGGCATGAAAGCGCTTGCCTTCATGGCGTCTTTCTGATTCTTCTAACAATATGAGTGGGAAGCACCCCAAGAGCATTGGACTGATCCGTCGCGCCGCGATGCCGGCCGTCGCCTTGCTCGTCGTGGGGACCTTCGCCGGGCATGCCATCGCCGGGCCCAACGGCCTGTTCGCATGGCGCGGTTACGCTCAGCAGCTCGAGGTTCGCAAAGCCGAACTGGCCGGGCTTCAGGCCGAGCGCGCCCAGCTAAAGCATAAGTCGGCTCTCCTGGATCCCCGCCGCGCCGACCCCGACCTGGCCGACGAGATGGTCCGCAAGGACCTCGGCTTGGTCCGCAGCGACGAGGTCGTCGTTCCGCTGGAGGACTAGGGTTCGCCCCGGATTGGCGAATCCTTTACGCTACGGCATTGCCCTATCGTGCTCGCCCCTCCTATAGGCGCGCCAACCGCAGTAGAAGTGGAGAGCTAAGTGGCGAAGACCGCCCGCAAGGCCGCGCCCCGTAGTACGGCGCTCGCAACACCCAATCGGGAACGGCCAAAGGAGCCCCAGCGCTACAAGGCTTCCAAGGAAGAGCTGCTCGATTTCTACAAGCAGATGCTCCTCATTCGCCGCTTCGAGGAGCGGGCGGGACAGCTGTACGGCCTGGGCTTGATCGGCGGCTTCTGTCACCTCTACATCGGCCAGGAAGCTGTCGCGGTCGGGCTGCAGTCGGCCATGAAGGTTGGCCGCGACAGCGTCATCACCGGATACCGCGACCATGGCCACATGCTGGCTTACGGCATCGACCCGAAGGTGATCATGGCCGAGCTTACCGGTCGCGAAGCCGGCATCTCCAAGGGCAAGGGCGGTTCGATGCACATGTTCAGCGTCGAGCATGGCTTCTATGGCGGCCATGGCATCGTCGGCGCACAGGTCGCGCTCGGCACCGGACTTGCATTCAAGCACCAATATTCCAAGGATGGCGGCACCTGCCTTGCCTATTTCGGCGACGGCGCGGCCAACCAGGGCCAGGTCTATGAGAGCTTCAACATGGCGAAGCTGTGGGACCTGCCGGTGATCTACGCGATCGAGAATAATCGCTATGCGATGGGGACCAGCGTCGAGCGGGCCGCGTCCGAGCCGGAATTCTACAAGCGCGGCGAGAGCTTCCGCATTCCCGGCATCCAGGTGGACGGCATGGACGTGCTGGCCGTTCGCGGCGCTGCGGAAGAGGCGATGGCTTGGACCCAGGCGGGGAAGGGGCCGATCATTCTCGAGCTATTGACCTACCGCTATCGCGGCCACTCAATGTCCGATCCGGCCAAGTATCGGACGCGCGAGGAAGTACAGGATTACCGCGAGCATCGCGACCCGATCGACCATGCCGCCAAGGAGCTTGAAAAGCTCGGCATCAAGGAAGAAGAACTCAAGGCAATCGACAAGGAAATCAAGGATATCGTTGTCGAAGCCGCGAAGTATTCTGAAGAAGCGCCGGAACCCGCGGCGGCTGAATTGTACACCGACGTGCTGGTGGAGAGCTACTGATGGCGCTCGAACTCAAAATGCCCGCGCTCTCGCCGACGATGGAAGAGGGGACGCTCGCTAAATGGCTGGTCAAGGAAGGCGATAACGTCTCGTCCGGCGATATCCTCGCAGAGATCGAGACCGACAAGGCGACAATGGAGTTTGAGGCGGTCGACGAGGGGACGATCAGCAAGATATTGATACCCGAAGGCACCGATGGGGTTAAGGTCGGCACGGTTATTGCCTTGATGGGCGGCGAGGGCGAGGCCGCTGTCGCTCCTAAGGCGGATGAGCCGAAAACGTCTGCGCCCGATCCGCAAGCTGTGCCGGTACCGGAGCCGGAGGCGGGGACCCCGACACCGCATCAAATGGAGACGGCAGCCCGCGACCTGGTGGCCGATGTCGCGGCAACCCGTGACGAGCCGGACGTGCCGGATGGCACGCCGCTCAAGGAAATGACGGTCCGCGAAGCGCTGCGCGACGCCATGGCCGAGGAGATGCGCAAGGACGAGCGCGTGTTTGTGATGGGTGAGGAAGTCGCCCAGTATCAGGGCGCTTACAAGGTCACGCAGGGACTGCTCGACGAGTTCGGTCCCAGGCGCGTGGTCGATACTCCGATCACCGAATATGGCTTCGCCGGCGTTGGCTCTGGCGCGGCAATGGGCGGCCTCAAGCCGATCATCGAATTCATGACTTTTAATTTCGCCATGCAGGCGATCGATCACATCATCAATTCGGCGGCGAAGACCAATTATATGTCGGGTGGCCAGATGCGCTGCCCGATCGTGTTTCGAGGGCCCAATGGGGCAGCGGCGCGCGTCGGCGCCCAGCACAGCCAGAACTACGGACCCTGGTACGCGGCGGTGCCGGGCCTGGTCGTTATCGCACCCTACAGCGCGGCCGACGCAAAAGGGCTGCTGAAGGCGGCGATCCGAAGCGAAGATCCGGTCGTCTTCCTCGAGAATGAACTGCTCTACGGCCAGAGCTTCGACGTCCCGGATGTCGAGGATTACGTCCTGCCGATCGGCAAAGCAAAGGTGGTGCGCCCGGGCAAGGACGTCACGCTGGTCAGCTATTCGATCGGCGTCGGGGTCGCGCTGCAGGCTGCCGAGCAGCTGATGCATGACGGGATCAATGCCGAGGTGATCGACCTGCGCACCCTCCGCCCGCTCGACAAGTCGACGGTGCTGACCTCACTGGCCAAGACCAATCGGCTGGTGGTGGTCGAAGAGGGTTGGCCGACTTGCTCGATCGCCAGCGAAATCATGGCGATTTGCATGGAGGAAGGATTCGACGATCTCGACGCGCCCGTATTGCGTGTCACCAACGTCGACGTGCCTCTCCCCTATGCCGCCAACCTCGAGAAGCTGGCGTTAATCAAGGCGGATGATGTCGTGGCGGCGGCCAAGGCGGTTAGTTATCGCTGAGCTGACGGACCGGGATCTCGTCCGGGTCTATTGGCCGGCCGAGCTCAGGCCCGCTTTCGACGCAATGTTCTCAATCGATGATGCGCTGGCCGGCGTGGTGGCGTCATCGACCCAGCCAGTGTTGGGTGCGATCCGCCTCGCCTGGTGGCGGGAGGCGCTGGAACGGCTTGATGCCAATCCGCCTCCGCCCGAGCCGCGCCTCCAGACGGTCGCGGCGGAGCTGCTTCCGCGAGGGGTGAGCGGCAAGGAGTTGGCCGGACTGGAAGCGGGGTGGGCGGCGTTGCTCGAAGAAGTCCCTGACATGGCAAAAGTTGGGGAGCGCGGCGCGCTCCTGTTTCGGCTGGGCGCGCGCTTATTGGGCGTCGAATCCATCGACGAAACCATCGGCAAAGCAGGCCGGTTGTTTGCAAGTGTCGATGTCAGTCGCCGAGGTTTTGCAGCTATCGCTTCTGATGGCCCCGGATCCACGCGAACCAAGGTCAGGCGCCGGCTCAGGCCGCTGACAGCATTCGCTTCGCTTGCAGCTCGCGACCTCAGAAGAAGGGGCCCGCCGTTCGAGCCCGAGGCCACGCCCGGGCGAGCGGTCACGCTCATTCGGCACCGCCTGTTTGGAATCGTTTCTTTGGCGGATTGAAATTACATCACATCGAATTTATCGCTCACTTCGCCGGATCGCCCCGTCCAAGGAGGGCACATGACCCGTTGGCTTGCCGGCATCGTATCATTTTTGCTGCTGATCACTGGAGCGGTCCTCGCGCTATCCGGGCGCGCCCAGGAACCTGCCTTTCCGACCGCGCCCCCTCCACGCATGGCCACCGTTTCAGCAGGCTTGTCCCCGATACCCAACGCTCCGGAGGCCGATGCCAAGAGCAAGGAGCAGAAGCGCTTCGCCAGGGCCGACAAGAATGAGGATGGGCGGATCAGCCTCGCCGAGCTGGTCGAACCGCGCCGTACGGCCTTCGCCAAGCTTGATCTTGACCACGATGGCAAGCTCAGTTTTGAGGAGTGGGCGGTTCGGACGATCGGCAAGTTTGCCGAGGCTGATGCCGACAGGAGCAAGACGCTTAGCCCCGCCGAATATGCCACGACCGCGCCCAAGCCGCGGCCCAAGAAACCGGCATGCGCTTGTGGCTGACGTTTCAGGCCGGCGCGTAGGCCCGCCGGCGATAGTGCGCTTGCGTCAGGCTACGACCATTCCTTCAGGGTCGGGAATTTTCTCACCTGGGACGACATAATCGAGGATCACATGAATGCGCGATTCGTCACTGAGGTTACGGACGGCATGTTCTTCTCGATTGTTGATTTCCCAGATCTCTCCGGCAGCGAAATGCTGCGTTTCGCCGGCGATCTCGAATTCGACCAGATTATTTGTAGTCAGGGCGAGATGGTAGCGATGCGACCGCAGCATCGAATAGCCACCGTCCCGATGGGGTTGGATATTAGAGCCCGGCTTCAAGCGTGTAAGAATGATTCTTACGAAATATCCGTCCCGGCCGACGTCCGACAGGTTCCGTTGGCGGATCGCCTCCATTGCCGGCTCCAGCACGGACGAGAAGTCAGCCATCCGCGGCCATGCGGTCGGATTCTTGTGACGCCCGTCCAGGTCGAACAGCAGAGGTATGGTGTGGGTATGGCGATGAGGCTGGAACAGTTCCTGCCGAACTACATATTCGTGCCAGGCAGGCTCTCCGATAGATTGAACGGCCTGCACCAGCGGCTCAGGGTCGATTGTCCCGATAAAGCGAAACGGGCTATCGAAATACATGAACTGGCTCTCTCCTGGCTCGCCCCGCTAGCGTACGGCCGCACTCCGCCAATTGTTAGGTTCGCCTTTGCGCCTGCGCAATTAAGCTCTTTTCCGTTGGTTACGCCCGTTGGATGCGTGGACCCTCAATATGCCCAATGGTAGCAGCATCGCATGATCGTGACCGATAAGCTGCTGTTTTTGCACCTCCACAAGAGTGGCGGAACGTTCGTAAATGCGCTGCTGATGCGCTGCGTGCCTTCCGCTCGGCAGATCGGATATCATCTTCCCTTCCGTGAAACCCCTTCGGCGTTTCGGGACCGCCCTGTCGTCGGCACCGTTCGAAGCCCCTGGGCCTATTATGTGTCTTGGTATCATTTTCAGCGCAGTCAGGCGCAGCCGAACATCCTGTTTCAAATCTGCTCGAATGGCGGGGATCTGGGTTTTTCGGAAACGATCGAAAATCTTGTCCAATTATCCGACGACGAGATTCGGCTGACGATGCTCGAGAATGGCTTGCCGGCGACGTATGTGAACTACGGCCTTAACCTCACGAAGAAGTGCGTGGGCGAGTTGCGTGAGCGAAAACTGGGCTTTTACAGCTTTCTATACGAGCGGCTTTACGCCGGGGCGCGGGAACCGGTTATCATGCGGGTGGAACAGTTGCGCCAGCAACTCCGCGCGACGCTTTCGCTGCTCGGGCACCCGCCCGGCCAATGCATCGATCGGTTCTTGAACGAGGTCCCGCCGCTGAATGTTTCGAAACACGAGGCGCCACCACATTATTTCGATGACCGCCTAGCCAGGATTGTCGCTGAGCGCGATTCTACGGTCATCGACCGCTACGGTTACGTTCTCTGAATGGCCAAGACCCGGATTCAGCCATTCGGCAAGGGCAGCGCGCGCGCGGTCGGTATACATTCGCTTGCGATCGGCCTTCTTGGCCCTGGGTCCCTGGATCGGTGGCATCAGTCCGAAGTTGATGTTCATCGGCTGATAGGTTTCGGCGTCGGCGCCGCCGGTGATGTGGCTGAGCAACGCCCCTAAGGCGGTCTCCGCCGGTGGAGGCGCCAGGTGGCGCCCCTGCGCTTCGGCCGCTGCAAACCGCGCCGCTAGAAGCCCGACCGCCGCGCTCTCGACATAGCCCTCGCAACCCGTGATCTGCCCGGCAAACCGGATGTGCGGCATCGCTTTCAAGCGCAGTTCGCGGTCGAGCAACTCCGGAGAGCGGATGAAGCTGTTGCGGTGGATCCCGCCAAGTCGCGCGAATTCGGCATTTTCAAGGCCCGGGATGGTACGAAAAATCCGCACTTGCTCGCCATGCTTCAGCTTGGTCTGGAACCCGACCATGTTCCAAAGGGTGCCGAGCGCATTGTCCTGCCGAAGCTGGACGACCGCATATGGCCAGCGCCCGGTGCGCGGATCGTCGAGGCCGACGCCCTTCATCGGTCCAAAACGTAGCGTCTCCACACCGCGTGACGCCATTACTTCAATCGGCATGCAGCCCTCGAAATAGGGGGTGTCCTTTTCCCAATCCTTGAACTCGGTCTTCTCTCCCTCATTCAGCGCGGCGACGAAGGTTTCATACTGCTCCTTGTTCATCGGGCAGTTGATGTAGTCCTTGCCGCCCTTGTCCCACCGAGCGGCCATCCAGCAAACCGACATGTCGATGCTTTCGCGATGGATGATCGGCGCGATTGCATCGAAGAAAGCTAGAGCATCGCTTCCCGTTACCTTGGCAACCGCCTGGGCCAGCCCCGGCGAGGTCAGGGGACCAGTGGCAATGATCGCAAGGCCGGACCGCGGCAACTCGTCCACCCGCTCTCGCACCACCTCGATCCCGGGGTGGCGGCCAATGCATGACGTCACTTCGGCGGCAAAGCCGTCTCGATCGACCGCCAGCGCCGAGCCTGCCGGGACGCGATGCCGGTCGGCCGCACGCATGATCAGGGAGTCCAGCGCCCGCATCTCCTGGTGCAAAAGTCCAACGGCATTGTTCTCGGCATCGTCCGACCGGAAACTGTTGGAGCAGACCATCTCGGCCAGACGGTCGGTTTCGTGCGCGGGCGTCATGTCGCCGCCTCCGCGCATCTCGCTCAGGCGGACCTTCAACCCGGCCTCGGCCAGCTGCCATGCGGCCTCCGAACCGGCCAGCCCGCCACCGATGATATGGATATCGAATGTCATATGCTGCCCACATAAGCGCTGGCGGCTATAGAGTCGCCCATGGACTCGCTTGCCAGCCAAAATTCCGTCGATCAGGGAATTGCCCTTTATCGCAAAGGCATGTTTGCAGAAGCGCGGACCTCGCTTCGAGCCTTGGTTGCACAAGATTCCACGAACGTTACGGCCTGGAATGTGCTCGGCTTTCTCGAGCGCGACATTGGAGATGCTGCGGGTGCTGCTGCAGCTTTCGATAAGGCACTGCAGCTTCAGCCCAACAATGTCATCGCCCTAAAGGGGCGGGCGAGGATGGCGCTCGAACGGGCGGAGGAAGATGCTGTTGATCGCTATGAAGCCGCCCTGCTGGCAGCGCCGGGCGATCTGCAACTGATGCTGGAACAAACCGAAGCTCGTGTGAGCGCGGGCGACGATAGCGCGATCGACGATTTTGCCGAATTCGTCGAAAGGAGGCCCGAATGGACCGACGGCCAGGTCGCAAGCGCCCGAATGTTGTGGGAATCTCGCCGCGACCAAGATTTTGCGGATCACATCCACCAACTCCTGAAGAGAGAGCCAGCGAGGCTCGACCTTAGACGGCAATTGATCGAGCTTCTTTCGACCGCGGACATGTACGAGGCCGCGGCCGATTCCTCGCATAGTGCTCGATCGGTTGCGCCCGGCATTCCCGAATTCGCACTGATGGAAGCCGTGAACGCGGGGCGGGCAGGCGATCTCGATCGGGCTTCGGGCGCGTTCGCCCTGCTGCCCCCTAACTTCCCCGGGCGCGCGATTCACGACAGCGTCCATCACATTCGCTGCGGGAAGCTGGATGCGGCGCGGGCCAGTATCGAAGTGGCGTTGGGCGAAGATCCTTCGGACATAGCGGCCTGGGGAGTTGCTGAGCTTATCTACCGAAAACTGGGCGATCGCCGCGCCGCTTGGCTTTCCGGGCAGCCGGGCCTCGTGCGCAGCATCGACCTTACGCTCGAGCCTGCGGAACTGAGCGCAATAAGGACACTTCTCCTTCGCCTGCAGCAGCGGGGTATCCAGGTAGCGGGCCAAACAGTGCGGGATGGCACCCAAACTCGTTGGAGGCTGTTTGATCGCGCTGACATGGAACTCGCAATCTTGAAGCAGGCGGTGGAGTTGGCGGTCAGCGATTATCTGGCGGGCCTGCCGGCGGAGGATCCAACGCATCCGCTGCTCCGGCATCGCAATTCACCTATGACTATAACCGGCAGCTGGTCGGTGCTGCTGACTGGAAACGGCCATCACATAAGCCATGTCCATCCCCTCGGACTGATCGGCTCGGCCTGCTATATCGTTGTTCCGGATGCGGCGACCGACGAAGGGCAACTGGAGCTCGGGCGCCCTCCGAAGGACTTCATGCTCGACCTGGAACCGATCCACGTGATTGCCGCCAAGCCGGGAAGGCTGGTTCTGTTTCCGAGCTATTTGCACCATGGCACACGTCCCTTCGGGGCAGGCCAGCGCCTTAGTGTCGCGTTCGACGTGCATAGAAACCTGGCACCAGGAACGTGAAGCCGATGCGCATCTTCACCATCGGCTACGAGGCCACGACCATGGCCGAGTTCCTCGCTGCACTTAATGATGCCGGCGTCGAACGGGTGATCGACGTGCGCGCCTTGCCGCTCTCGCGCCGGCCAGGCTTCTCCAAGACGCCCCTGAGGTCTGCGCTAAACGAGGCGGGGATCGACTATGTGCATTTGAAAGCGCTTGGCACGCCCGCGGACGGGCGGTCGGCGGCGAGGGCCGGGCGCCAGCAGGATCTGGAACGCATTTATGCGGACCAGCTTGAACTGCCCGAGGCAATTGTTCAGGCTGAACAGATGCGCGAACTGGCCACAGAGAAGCCGAGCGCGCTGCTTTGCTACGAACGCGAACCCGCCCAGTGCCACCGCTCGCTGCTGCTCAAAGCGGCCGCGAGCGATGCGCAGGTCACCCATCTTTTTCCTTAAAATGCTGCCGGTGCCTCAGCCTTGGTTTCGCCGACAATCAGCGCCTCGATATCGGGGATCGGCCGGCGGGTCATTTCCTTAGGGATTTCGCAAACGAGCTTCCGCCCCGCTTCCTTGTGCAGCTTCTTGCGGATGAGGCCGAGCGTCCTGGGCGGTGCGACGATGACCAGCTGTTCGAAATTGTTGCTGAGCACCCGCCTGTTGACGTCCTCCGCCGCGGCTACCGCCCAACGGTCTTCCTCCAATTGGTGGAAATCGGTTTCCTCATAGGCGACGCGGCCGAAGCCGGCGGACTGGGCGGTAGTACCCGGCGCATCGCTCCTTAAATCGCGATCCTTGGCATCTTCTCGCTCGCCGAAATCCTCGGTGCGAAGGTCGATCTGGTTCTCGTCGCCTTCGTTGCGGAAGAAGAGCGTCTTTCGACCGTCGGTGACCAGGACAAGGGCGTTGTTGGCAAGCGGCATTAGGGTCTCCTCCGGCTAAATATACGCCCCAAAACAACGCGCCCCCAGACGCCCTCGTTCCTCGTTACGCCTCGTCCCCGGACGCGAGATCTTCTCCGACTGTCGCACCGGGCTCGGGAGCGATCTCACTGCCGCCTTCGATCTCGATTTCCTCTTCCTCGCTTTCGTCGATCCTGGCGACGGATACGACCTTCTCATTCTCGGCGACGTTGAAGATGGTTACGCCCTGCGTATTGCGTCCCGCAATCCGGATATCCCCCACCGTGGTGCGAATCATCTTGCCCTGGTCGGTTACCAGCATCAGCTGCTCGCCCGGCTTGACCGGATAGCTCGCCACGACCCCGCCATTTCGTTCGCTGGTGACGATGTTGATGATGCCCTGGCCGCCGCGGTTTGTGCGGCGATACTCATAGGTCGATGAACGTTTGCCGTAGCCGTTCTCGGTAACGGTCAGAAGGAACTGCTCGCCGTCGACCAAGGCAGCGTAACGCTCTGGCGGCAAGGTGCATTCCTCGTCCTTCTCTCGCCAGGCGGGGCAGCGAAGATAAGCCTCGCGCTCCTCCGCCGTGGTGCCGACGCGACGCAGGATCGACATTGAGATGACCTGGTCGTCACCTTGCAAGCGGACGCCGCGAACGCCCATTGAAGCGCGGCTCTGGAATTCCCGGACGTCAGTCGACTTGAAGCGGATTGCCTTGCCGTTGCGGGTGGCGAGCAGGACGTCGTCGTCCTCGGTCAGCAGCTCGACGCCAATGATCCGGTCGAGGCTGTCCTCTTCGCCTTCTTCACCTTCGTCCGACGTCCCGAATTTCATGGCAATCTTGCCGGCCGTTGGGATGTTGGTGAAGGCGTCCATCGAATTGCGCCGGACGGTTCCCTTGGCGGTCGCGAACATGATGTGCAGGCCGCCCCATTCCGCCTCGTCCTGGGGCAGCGGAAGCACCGTGGTAATGGTCTCGCCTTCCGCCAGCGGCAGCAGGTTGACCATCGGCCGCCCCTTGGCGGTGGGCCCGCCCTCGGGCAGGCGCCAGACCTTCATTCTGTAGACCCGGCCGATGTTGGAGAAGAACAGCACCGGATTGTGGGTCGAAGTGACGAACAGCTCCGTAACTATGTCCTCGTCCTTGGTGCTCATGCCCGACCGGCCCTTGCCGCCGCGCTTCTGTTCACGGAACAGGGCAAGCGGAGTGCGCTTGATGTAGCCGGTCATGGTCACGGTCACGACCATGTCCTCGACCTCGATCAAGTCCTCGTCTTCCAGACCATCGAAGGCGGCGGTGATTTCGGCAACGCGCGGCGTTGCAAACTCGGCTTCGACTTCGTCGAACTCCTCGCGCATCACTTCATACAGGCGTGCACGGTTTCCAAGAATTTCAAGCAGTTCGCCGATGTTCTTGGCAAGCCCTTCAAGCTCGCCGCCAATCTCGTCTCGGCCGAGGGCGGTCAAGCGATGCAGGCGGAGCTCGAGGATCGCCTTCACCTGGGCTTCGCTCAGCTGATAGCTTTCGCCGGCCTTCTGCGCCTCGACCGCTTCGACGAGCGCGATATAGGAGCGGATCTGATCGCCGGGCCATTGGCGCGCGAGCAGCTTTTCACGTGCTTCGGCCGGACTTGCGGACCCTCGGATCAGCTTCACCACTTCGTCGAGGTTGGTCACCGCGACCACCAGGCCAAGCAAGATATGTGCTCGCTCGCGCGCCTTCAGCAGCTCGAATTTCGAGCGGCGGGTGATGACCTCTTCCCGGAACTTGACGAAGCTCTCGATGATGTCGCGCAGCGCCAGCGTTTCCGGGCGGCCGCCGCGGATCGCCAGCATGTTGGCCGGGAAGCTCGACTGGGCAGGGGTGTGGCGCCACAGCTGGTTCAGGACCACTTCGGGGGTCGCATCGCGCTTGAGGTCGATGACGATCCGGACGCCTTCGCGGTTGGATTCGTCGCGGATGTCGGAGACACCTTCGATCCGCTTGTCCTTTGCCGCCTCGGCGATCTTCTCGACCAGCCCCGACTTGCCGACCTGGTAGGGAATGGCGGTCAGCACGATCGAGCGGCGGTCGCCGCGCCCTTCCTCGACATGCGCCCGGCTGCGCATCAGGATCGATCCGCGTCCGGTCGTGTAGGCCGCCCGAATGCCCGACGTGCCGAGAATCAGCGGCGCGGTTGGAAAATCGGGGCCTTTGACATGCTCCATCAGCCCTTCGGAGGTGATCGCGGGGTCGTCCATGTAGGCGCGGCACGCAGCGAGCACCTCGCCGAGGTTGTGCGGCGGAATGTTGGTAGCCATGCCGACCGCGATCCCGCCGGCGCCGTTGACCAGCAGGTTCGGGAAGCGGGCCGGAAGCACCTGCGGCTCGCGCTCGCTGGCGTCATAGTTGGGCTGGAAGTCGACCGTGTCCTTGTCGATGTCGCCGAGCAGGAAGTTGGCGACCTTGGCCAGCCGTGCTTCCGTATAGCGCATCGCCGCCGGCGGATCGGGATCCATCGAGCCGAAATTGCCCTGGCCGTCGATCAGCGGGACACGCAGTGACCAAGGCTGCACCATGCGGGCCAGCGCGTCATAAATCGCCTGGTCGCCATGGGGATGGTATTTACCCATGACGTCACCGACAATGCGGCTCGATTTGCGATATTGCCGACCTGCGACATAGCCCGCCTCCTGGCAGGCATGGAGGATGCGGCGGTGAACGGGCTTCAGGCCGTCGCGCACGTCGGGCAGCGCGCGGCTGACGATCACCGACATGGCGTAATCGAGGTAGCTGGTCTTCATCTCCTCGACGATGGAGATGGGGGCAATGTCGCCGTGCTGATGTTCGTCGGCGGGAGGCTGGGTCGCCAAAATATATCCTGTCGTTTTTGCTATCGTTGAACGCTGGGAATCACCCGCTCGATGCGCGAGTGTGCCCCCGGCACCCTGCTAGACGATAGGCGAGTGGAGCGCCACCCCGCGCACGCGCACAACGCACGCGCGCGAGGGCCAGCCGGTTCAAATGGAGTTCATGCCCCCAGCGCTATTGGCGCTTTTCGCAACCGGGCGACAAGTCTATGGGGCTTGCCCGGTATCCCACGATATTCGCGCTGGATTGCCTGACGAGAGGCCAGCGCAACAGGAGACGGTAATGAAGCTCACTCCCACCACGCTTGCTCTGGTGCTTTCCGCCGGAAGCATCGCCTTCGCGAGCCCGGCCGCGGCGCAATATGGAATGCCTGCCCCTAAGGCTCCCCCGCAGGTTCCGCAACAATCCGCCGATGAGGCGCCGGCCGCGACCAAGGGCCCCAGCATTTCCAATGCCGCGCGCAAGGAGATCCTTGCTCTTCAGACCGCGGTCAACGCCAAGGATGCAGCGACGATCCCGACTGCCCTTGCAGCCGCCCAGGCCAAGGCTAAGTCGAACGACGATCGCTATGTGATCGCCAAGCTACAGCTCAAAGCCGCAGTCGATGCCAACGACACCGCTGCGATGACCAAGGGCGTCGAAGCCGTGCTCGCGTCCGGCTACGCCCAGCCGTCCGAACTGCTGACCCTGTACCTCGGACTGGGCAAGCTACAGTACAACGCCAAGGCCTACGATCAGGCCGGTGCAGCGCTCGACCAGGCCCTGAAGATCGATCCGAACAATGTTGAGGCATTGGTCGTGCTCGGGGAAACACGCAACAGCCAGGGCCGCGCTGCCGAGGGTGTCGCATTGATCGAAAAGGCGATCGCGGTGCGGACCTCCGCAGGGCAGAAGCCCGAAGAGGCTTGGTACAAGCGGGCGGTCAAGCTGTCGTTCGACGCCAAGCTGCCGACCACGCCAACGCTCGCCCGCGAATGGGTTGCGGCCTATCCAAGCCCGAAGAACTGGCGCGATGCGATCCGCATCTATCAGACCAGCACCGGTCTGGAGGACGCCGCGCTGATCGATTCGATGCGGCTTGCCCGGGCTACCGGAGCGTTGCAGGGCGAGAATGACTATTTCCGCTACACCAACACGCTGGTGACTAAGGGCTTCCCGGGCGAAGCCAAGGCGGTCCTCGACGAAGGGTTTGCCGCAAAGGCGATCGACAAGAGCCGGGCAACCTTCAGCCAGTTGTACACGGTGGCGAGCTCCCGCTCGCAGGGCGACCGGGCTTCGCTCGCCGCCTCGGCGACCGCGGCCAAGGCTGCTGCCGACGGCAAGAAGGCGATGGTCACGGCGGAAGCCTATTACGGCTATGGCGACTACGCCCAGGCAGCCGAGCTTTACCGCGCCGCGCTCACCAAGAGCGGGGTAGACAAGGACCTTGCCAATCTGCGCCTGGGCATGTCGTTGACGGGTGCCGGCGACAAGGCCGGGGCGACGGCGGCTTTCAAGGCCGTTGGTGGCGCGCAGGCGTCTGTTGCCCAATTGTGGCTGACCTATTTGGCCCAGAAGGCCTAGCGCCGGTCGAATAGGCCGGATTTCTGCCGAATATCGGGGCGCCCGGGCCACTTGGTCCGGCGCCCTTTTTCGTCCCAATTTGGGATGGTTAACCTCCACCCCCTGTCGTGCGTACGCGTGAATCCGCAGGGCTGGATGACGACTTCCGGCAGGGGCATGGTGTAGGTGCGTTTCGATGATCGCCTGAGGACGGTAATGACCCAACCGGTCGCGGATGCGCACGACCGGACCGTTCGCTGGCGCCAACTGGTCGACCTGCTCTCTCGCCCGCACGACGAAATCGATCCAGCCCTGCTTGACGCTGCGCTGACCATGGTGCGGACCGGCATGCGGTCCGTCGCCCGGCCGATCCGCGCAGCAACTGCCCGGAGCATCGCCGGCCGTGCTGCCGAGCCGCGTCTGATCGCTATCTTTGCTGGCGACCGGCTGGAAGTTGCGGCGCCATTGCTGGCTGCGGCGCCGCTCGACGACGCGGGCTGGCTTGAGGTGATGGAGGCCGCCAGCAAGGAAGTGGCGGCATTCATCCGCACCATTCGCGGCGATCAGGCGCCCCAGGCCAAGGCAGTCAGCGAAACCGCTCCGCCCGACGAGGAGGAACCGCGACCGTCGATCGGCGAGATTGCGGCGCGGATCGAGCGGCTGAAAAGCAAGCGCGACACGGCCGAGCCTGAACCCGAGGCATTTCCGCCGGCGCAATTCGAACCTGCTGCGCCAGTTCAGCCCGCCACCGGTCCGGGACTCTTTCGATGGGAATGCGATGCCTCCGGTGAAATCGGATGGGTCGAAGGCGCGCCGCGTGGGGCGTTAATCGGGCGCAGCCTGCCGAGCGAGGAGGGCGCGCCGCGCGAGCTGGTTCGCGCCTTCGCTGACCGTTTGCCATTCGAGGATACTCCAATGAACCTGCCGTCGCCGGCGCTGGAGGGAGAATGGCGGCTGTCCGGAATTCCGGCCTTCTCTCCTGTCGACGGCCGCTTCCTCGGCTTCCGCGGAATTGCCCGGCGCGACGGCGAGCACGAGCCGCCGGCCCTTGTTCCTGGCGCTGGAAATCCCTTGGCAGGCGACGCTGAAGCGCTTCGCGAAACCATCCATGAGATCAAGACACCGCTCAACGCTATCATCGGCTTCGCCGAGATCATCGACGGTCAATATTTGGGCCCCGCACACCGCAACTATCGCGAGCGGGCCGCTGAAATTGTCGCACAGGCGAGGATGCTGCTGGCTGCGATAGAAGATCTGGATTTTGCAGCACGCCTGCAAAGCCGCAAAACGGGCGAGGGGGACGCCGTTCCTCTCGCCGAGATTATCCCGCCGCTGGCGGAAGACTTGGCTGCCAAGGCATTGGCACGCGGCGTCCAGCTGCGGATGGCGCCCCAGCTAGGCCAACTGCGCGCCAAGGTTGATCACGATCTCGCAGCGCGTCTCCTCAAGCGCTTTCTCGGTGCAATCGTCGAGTCCGCAGCTCCGCACGACCTGATTCACATCGACGCCAAAGAGGGCAGGGGCCGCCTGGCGGTGACGGTGAGCCGGCCTGCCGCCACCTTGCATCTCGGCGACTCCCAGCTGTTTGATCCCTCCTATGCAACCGCGGCAGAGGGCGAGGGCTCGCGTCTCGGCCTCGGTTTCGCGCTGCGGCTGGTCCGCGGCCTTGCCAGGCTGGCCGGGGGCGACCTCAGCCTGTCCGCCTCTGAACTGACGTTGATGCTGCCGCTCGTGCGCTAGAGCAGGCGATCGGGATGCTGGTGGGCCCGGCAGGACTCGAACCTACAACCAAGCCGTTATGAGCGGCCAGCTCTACCATTGAGCTACAGGCCCCACCATGCACGTCGGCAGCTTGTCCGGAAGACAAGCGAGGCCGGGCATGTAGATTGATTTTTGATTTTCCGACAATCCCCCGGATTGGCGAAATCAAAAATGGTCGGGGAGACAGGATTCGAACCTGCGACCCTCTGCTCCCAAAGCAGATGCGCTACCAGACTGCGCTACTCCCCGAACCGGCGAACAGCGCGCCTAGCAGCGCATCACGGCATCGAAAAGGCTAATTCGCCTTGTTGGTATCGACCTCAACCTGGACGTTTTCGGCTTTGTCGCCGATTTTGTCCGCGGTGTTTTCAACGTCGTTGCCGACGGCCTCGGCAAAATTGCCGACATCGGACGCAGCATTCTCCGCAACATCCTGATTATAGGTCGCGGAAATCGTATCGTTTTGCTCGTCCTTGTTCACCTGGCACGCGGCCAAGGCCAACAACGGAAGTATCATGAAAGCGCGCATATCGTTCCTCCCGGCAAAGACTGCCGGGCGATCAACGCCGCTTGCGCGCTTTTGGCTCCTCAATGCCGCCTGACAGCACGCCGAGTACAGCCGTCCAGGCGGCGACATTCTGCCTCAGCTGCGCCGGATCGATCTTGTCGAGCGTATCGTCGGGCGTGTGGTGCAAGTCGAAATAGCGGGTGCCGTCCTGGCTCAGTCCGACGCCCGGCAGCCCGTCTTCCAGCATCGGCCCAATGTCCGATCCGTCCGCCTCGGTAAAGGAACCGGTGACAATGCCAAGCGCGGCCAAGGCCTTGCCGATCGCTTCCGCCTCAGGCTTGCGGGCGTCGCCCAGCTTGCTGTCGACCTTCCAGATCTTGTCCGCGCCGAAGTCGCTTTCGATCAGCGCGTGATGGGGCTGCTTGCCATATTTGGCGCGGTAGGCGTTACCGCCGAATAATCCAGGTTCTTCCGCTCCGAACCACACGACCCGGATCGTCCTTAGCGGTCGCCCGGCGTCCATGATTTGCTTGGCCGCGGCTGTCGCGATGGCGACGCCGGCGCCATCGTCGGTCGCACCAGTGCCCTGGTCCCAGCTGTCGAGATGCCCGCCGATCAGGATTGGCGGCAATGACGCGTCGCGCCCCGGAATTTCGGCGATGACATTGCCCGACTGACCTGGATGCGTTTGACTTTGCAGCACCAGCCGCATCGTCACCGGCTGCCCGCGCTTCAGGATCCGCACCAGCTGCTCGGCATCGGGTATCGTCAGGGCCCCGGCCGGGATCGGCTTGGCGCCGTCGCTGAAGACCATCACGCCGGTATGCGGGTTGCGATGATGGTCGGTGCCGATCGAGCGGATAACGATCGCCAGCGCTCCCTTCTTGCTGGCGATGGTCGGGCCCTGCCGGCGCGGAGCCCCAAATTCGCCGTAACCGGACCCATCCTGGTTGGCCGGCATGCGGTGATCGACGAACACGATCTTGCCGCGGACGCTTTCATCCGGAGCGGCTTTCAGCGCATCGACGCTGTCGAACGCGACGATTTCGCCGGTTACGCCCTCTGGCCCAGTAGATCCGCTGTTGCCTAGTGCGGCGACCACCATGCGCTGCGGGAATGGGGCAACAATCTCGGCACTTTCATGGCCGCGGACCCAGACCGGCATGTCGAACGGCTCGACCCGGACATTGGCGAATCCCAAGGCGGTCAGCTTCCGCACCGCCCATTCGCGAGCGCGTGCCTCGGCGTCGGTCCCGGCCAGTCGTGGGCCGACCTCGGTAGTCAGGCCTTCGACAATGTCCCAGGCGTAGTTGTCGCCATCCATCGCCTTGTCGCGCAGTGCGGCGACCTTGGTGTCGACCAAGGGCGATGCATGGACCTGGGCGGCAAGCGGGGCGGCGGTCGCGAGCAAGGTCGCGGCAAGGAGAGAACGAACCATGGACGAATGGCTAGCGACGCCATGGGATAATGTCACCGCCGTTCGTCGAAAATCGCCCATCGAATCTCGATTAGGGTCGATCAAAACAGACGCAGTTGGTCGCCTTGCGGCGGCTCGAACAGGTCTCGGCGAAGCGGGATCTTCAATCGTGGCAAACCATGCTTTCGGCAGGCAATGTCGAACCGCGTCCGCATCAGTTCCGCCCAAGGGCCCTGGCCGCGCATGCGGGTAAAGAAATTCGGATCATTGTCGCGTCCGCCGCGGATCGACTGGATCGTCGCCATCACTTTGGCGGCGCGGTCGGGATAATGCTGGTCGAGCCAGGCCCGGAACAGCGGCGCCACCTCATGCGGCAGCCGGACTGGAATAAAGGTCGCCCCGCGCGCGCCGGCTTCCGCCGCCGCCTCGACCAGTGATTCAAGTTCATGGTCCGTGACCTGGGGAATGACCGGCGCGATAGAGGCAAAGGTCGGCACTCCGGCCTCGCTAAGTGCCTTGATCGCCGCCAGCCGCTTTCGCGGGGCAGGGGCCCGCGGCTCGAGCGTGCGATGCACCTTGGGATCAAGCGATGTGACCGAGATGGCGACGGCCGCGATTCCCAGCCTTGCCGCCGGACCGATGATATCGAGGTCGCGAACTACCCGGTCCGACTTGGTGGTGATCGTGAAGGGGTGCTTCGTTTCCAGCAGCAACTCCAGCACGGACCGGGTGATCCGCCAATGTTCTTCGATCGGCTGATAAGGGTCCGTGTTGGTGCCGAGTGCAATCGGCGCCACCTCATAGCCGGGCCGTGAGAGTGCGGCATGCAACTGCTTGGCGGCGTCGGGCTTGGCGAACAGCCGGCTTTCGAAGTCCACTCCGGGCGATAGGTCGTGATAGGCATGGGTCGGCCTGGCGAAGCAATAGATGCAGCCATGCTCGCAGCCCCGATAGGGATTGACCGAGCGGTCGAAGCCCAGGTCGGGCGAGCTATTGCGGGTCAGGATGGACTTGGGATGCTCGATCGTAACCGTGGTTCGCCGCTGAACGACGCCGTCGAGGCTCTCGACGCTATCGAGCCAATCGCCATCGGCTATGCGCTCCTTCAGGTTGAAGCGCGTGGGGGTCGCATTGCGCGTCGCTCCGCGCCCGGAAATCGACTCGACCGGCATTCCGAAACAATGCCTCGGATGTCAGAACAAAGCAAGAACATCTGTATGAGGCCGTTGGGCCGGAATTATTGGCGCCTGCTCGGAAAGTCTGGCCATTTGTGCTGGACCAGCGAGGTCAGGGTCGGGGTGGCCTCTCCCTCAAGTCCCTGGATCACCCACATGTTGCGCATTACCGAGGGAACGTAGAAGCGCGTCTCCCAATAAGGGATGCTTTCGATCCACAGCACCGGATCGCCGCGATCATAATAGGCCCAGCGTTCGACCGGCAGCGGGCCGGCATTATAGGCGGCGATGACCTTGGGCAGTTGGCCGCGGGTAGCGCTGTTGGACCGGATCAGCTCGATGAACGCCTGGCCATAATCGATGTTGATCAGCGGATCCTTCAGCGATGCGGCGCTGACGCTGGTGCCGCGGCTGCGCGCCGTGTCGCCGGCGGTGCCGGGCCGCACCTGCATCAGGCCGACCGCGCCGGCCGGGCTGACCGCGTCGGTGCGGAAATTCGATTCCTGGATGATGTGGGCATAGGCCAGCGCCGGATCGACCCGCCAGCCGTTGTAGGGCGTCCAGTTGGGCATCGGATAGCGATCGGCGGCATCGACCTGGGCGCCGGGCTGGCCGAAATGGGCCAGCCAGAACTGCGCACCGGGCAAGCCAAGCTTCTTGGCAACCTGGACCAGGGAGCGGTGATCGGCGGGATTGCAAATCTTGGCCTGGTGGCGAAGCAGTTCCTCGGCCTGGGCGCGCCGGCCCATCGCCAATAGTTCGGAGGCGCGGCGGAGGTTCGGCAAAGCCTCGATCCGGTCGAGGTCGCGCGGGGTAGCCGACTTGGGGAGCCGCTTGTCCATCCCCAGCGCCTCGCGCGCCATCAGCCCGTAGAAACTTTCTTGCGATCGTGCCGCCGCCTTCAACAGCGGCGCCACTTCCTTGGGACGGCGGCTGGCCTGGGCTGCCCGCGCCGTCCAATAATAGGCCGCGGCATTGAATTCCGGTTCGCGGGCAAGCGATGCCGCCTCGCGGAACGAGGTATAGGCTGCGTTCCAATCATTCATCCGCCATGAAGCGAGGCCGGAGATCCATGCCGCCTGCGCCGCCCAGTCGCCGGTTGCGCCAACTCGGCCTTCATCGGCGGCGCGGCGGGCGTCGGCGTCGCGGCCGCTGACGAAGTAGATCCAGGCGATGCGCTGGGCTGCCTCGGCACGCGCCTCATAGGACAAGGCCGGCAGCGCCTGGAGCATCAGGGCCTCGGCTCCAGGTCCGTCGTCAACCTTGACGAACGGCTCCAGCGCCAGTCGCAAGGCATCGGCTGCGGGTTCGCCCTCGACCGGCCGCGTCTTGCCGCGGCGCGGCGCGCTGCCCAGGGCGACGGTGGCTCGGGGCCAGATGATCGCCGGCGGTTCGATCGCACCGCGGGCCACTGCCATTCGGGCGAGCTGTTCGGCCTGCGGCAACTCGGGCGCTTCGGAAAGGACGGCCAGAATCGACCCCAATTCGACCTTGGGCGAGCCCTTGGCGGTAAACAGCTCCGCCTTTGCATAGGGCTTCAGGGGGTCGTTGGGCAGGGCGTCGATCCCCAAGCGGGCCGCCTCCCATTCGCCATTGCCGATCGCTAGCAGCACTTCTGGCCAGCTTTTGGGAATTACTTTGGGCGGTTGTGCGGGCGGAGCCGGCTTAACCTCAGCCTGTTGCTGGGCAGCCTGATCGACCGAGCCGACGTCGAGCGGCGCAAGCGGATCGCCGGTTTCCTGGGCGGCCGCCGGGGCGGCCAATGCTACGCTTGCACAGAGAAACAACGTCAATCGCATCAATCATTCTCACTCATCAGCAACAACAGGTCACGCCAGGCCAACGCCTTGTCCGGCGGCCGCTGCAGCAGCCATCGCGGATGGAAGGTAGCTACCGCACGCACCCCTTCGATCCGATGAACGCGGCCTCGGGCACGGGTCAATGGCTCGCCGAGCAAGGCCTTGCTTGGGCCGTCGCCGAACAGGATCAGCCGCTTCGGCTTGGCCAGCGCAATATGCCGGCGCGCGATGTCGGCGCATTCGGCACGATCCTTGTCCGACATCCGGGCGCCGGGGGAATGGATGCAGGACAGGGAAGCGCTATAGGCCTCGTCAGCGTTAACGCCGATCGCTGCCAGCATCTTCAGGGTGAGTTGCCAGGCTTGGCCGCCGATCGGTTGGCCGCTTGCCAGATCTTCGAGCGCGGGGGCGTCGCTCAGCAGCATGATAGCGGCATCGCCGGGCCCATGCGGCAAAATCCGCTTTGCAGTCGCGGAGGCCAGTGGAATCTGGACGCTGCTGGCCAGCCATTCGCGCAGTTCGGCAAGCGTCTCCGGATTCGGTTCGCTGACATTCGTGACGGTAGGGGCAGCGGGCTGCATCGCCTGGCTCCGGCGCAGCCAGTCGCGCGCGCTCTCGCCCACGGCGGCGTCCACCCCGGCTTCCAGCCACCAGCCGATCAGGCTGTCGACCGCGTCGCGGTCGATCGCTTCAATTTCCCCACCCATGCGCGCATCTGTCGTCCAAGGTTGACGGCGCGGTCAAGGAATCGCAGGGCAATCAAGGCCGGAATGACGGTGAGACGCGACAAGGGGATGTGATGAGCCAGCGCGAATCGATGGAATATGACGTTGTCATTGTCGGCGCAGGCGTTGCCGGGCTGGCGGTCGCCATTCGGCTGAAACAGCTTGCCGAGGAGAAGCAGCGCGAGATTTCGGTCTGCATCCTCGAAAAGGGCAGCGAAGTCGGCGCACATATCCTGTCCGGCGCGGTGATCGATCCCAAGGCGATCGAGGAGTTGCTGCCGAACTGGCGCGACCTCGACAGTCCGCTGACGGTGCCGGTGACAGACAATCTCCACTGGGTGCTGACCAAGAATCGGCACTGGGCGATCCCTCAGTTCCTGGTGCCGCCTCTCATGCATAATGAGGGCAAATATACCGCCAGCCTGGGCAATGTGACCCGCTGGCTGGCCGGGCAGGCAGAGGCCCTGGGCGTCGAAATCTTCCCGGGATTTCCCGCGTCAGAGGTGCTGTTCGACGAAAATGGCTCGGTCAGGGGCGTGGCAACCGGCGACATGGGCGTTGCCCGCGACGGCACGCACAAGCCCGACTACCAGCCCGGCATGGAACTGCACGCCCGCTACACCTTCTTCGCCGAGGGAGCGCGCGGCCATCTGACCAAGGAACTGACCCGCATCTTCGATTTAAGGAGGGATAGCGGTCCGCAAGTATTCGGTATTGGTCTCAAGGAATTATGGGACATTCCTGCCGACAGGCATCAGCCGGGCCGAGTAATCCATACTCAGGGATGGCCGCTCGACGACGCATGGGGCGGCGGCTTCCTCTATCACCAGGCCAATGGCCAGGTCGCCCTCGGCTTCGTGGTCGCGCTAGATTACAAGAATCCCTACCTGTCGCCATTCGAGGAATTCCAGCGCTGGAAGACCCATCCGGCCATTCGAGCGGAGATCGAGGGCGGCAAGCGCGCCTCCTATGGTGCAAGGGCGATCAACGAAGGGGGCTGGCAGGCCATTCCAAAGCTCGCCTTTCCCGGCGGGGCGCTGATCGGGTGCGCGGCGGGCTTCGTCAACGTGCCGAGGATCAAGGGCAGCCATACCGCAATGAAGTCGGGCATGCTCGCCGCCGAAGCCGCGTTCGATGCAATTACCGCCGATCGTCGTCACGACGTGCTCGAGTCCTATGAACCCGCTGTCCGCTCAAGCTGGATCGCCGACGAGCTGAAGATCGTCCGCAACGCCCAGCCGGCGGTAGCGAAGTGGGGCGGGACGGTGGGAACGCTGTTCGCGGGCTTGGACATGTGGCTGAACTACCTGAAGCTGCGGACGCCCTGGACGCTGAAACACCATGCCGACCACGGACAGATCGGCCGCAAGGAACATTATCGGCCGATCGAATACCCCAAGGCGGACGGCAAGCTGACCTTCGACCGCCTCTCTTCGGTGTTCATTTCCAATACGAACCACGAGGAGGACCAGCCGATCCACCTGACGCTCAAGGATGCGGAGGTTCCGATCACGGTCAATTTGGCGCTATATGACGCGCCCGAGCAACGCTACTGCCCGGCAGGCGTTTACGAGATTGTGGACGACGGCGGTTCACCGCGGCTTCAGATCAACGCGCAGAATTGTGTCCACTGCAAGACATGTGACATCAAGGACCCGACCCAGAACATCAACTGGGTGGCTCCGGAAGGTGGTGGAGGCCCCAATTACCCGAACATGTGATTTCCTTGCCGGCGTGACGGCCTTGGCATTGGCGGCGAGCGCCGCGAACGCCGCAATTCCGCTGGAGACCTACGTCCAGGCCCGCGCCGCCGAGATGAACGGTGACGAAGGCCGTTCCGCCAGGCTGTTCGCGGCGATGGCGGCGGCCGATCCCGCCGACCGGACGATCGCCCGCCGGGCCATCGCCACCGCGATCCAGTCAGGCCAGGCCGACCTGGCGATTTCCCTCGCCAAGGACATTCCGGGAGACCAGCTGCCGATCGATGCCCGCTTGATGCTGGCCGCCGACGCACTGCGCAACGGCAAGGCGAAGCGCGCCGCGGCAGACCTGGAAAAGGGTGTGACGTCGACCGAAGCGGAGCTGTTCGCGCCGCTGGTTAAGGCGTGGGACCTGACGTCACGGGGGAAGGCTGAAGGCCCGGCGATGATGGCCAACCTGCCTGCCGGAAGCCCGCTCGCGCCGATTGCCGAAGAGCAGCGCGCGGCCATGTTATTTGCCCTTAGCAAGCCGGACGAAGCCTTGCCGGTAGCGCAAAAAGTGTTGCTGCAGAGCGGCGGGCGGAATGCTCGGCTGAGGCTTGCCTACGCCGATTCGCTGGTTCGCCTGAAGCGCCCCGACCAGGCGCTGGTCATGCTCCAGGGCGATGACGAATCATTGGCCGCGGCGCGCGCTCGGATAGCGGCCGGCCGAGCCCTCGGAACTGCCATCGAAACGCCGGCCGCCGGTTATTCCGAGATGCTGGTCGCTTTGGCCGTCGACCTCGGGCGCGACGACAACAAGGCACTGCCGATCGCTTTGACCCAGGTCGCCCTCCACGCCAATCCCGGGAATAGGGAGGCGACGATCCTGCTCGCGCTGCTGTTCGACGGCGACGGACGCCCGGACAGTGCGCTTGCCTTGCTTAGGGCGGTTCCGGCCGATGACCTGCTGGCGGGCGAGGCGCTGGACCTCGAAACGCGGCTTCTCGGCGACAAGGGTGACGAACAGGCCGCGCTGCGCCGCGCCCAGGAGGCGGCTGCATCACCCAATGCCGGTCCCCAGGACTTTGCGCGCATGGGCAATGTGCTGGGCGACATGGATAGGCATGCCGAAGCCGCCGCGGCTTATGGCGAAGCCATCGCCCGCTCGAAAAAAGGCGGTAGCGACTCCTTGTGGACGCTTTACCTGTTCCGCGCCGCCAGCCTCGAGCAGGCCAACAGATGGAACGAGGCCAAGACCGATCTGGAAACGGCAATGAAGCTGGAGCCGGAAAACCCGCTGCTGCTCAACTTCCTCGGTTATGGCAAGCTGGAGCGGGGCGAGGATCTTGACGCCGCCGAAGCGATGATCCGCAAGGCGAGCTCGTTGCGTCCTGACGACGCGTCGATCACGGATTCGCTTGGCTGGGCCCTCTACAAGCGCGGCCGGCTGCCGGAGGCAATCACCACCCTGACCAAGGCCGCGGCTGGAGATCCATCGCAGTCGGAAATCCATGAGCATCTCGGCGACGCACTCTACAGCTCGGGCCGCCGGATCGAGGCGCGCTTCTCGTGGCAGGCCGCTCTCATCACCGCCGAAGCCAAGGCCAAGACGAGGCTCGAAGCCAAGCTGGAATCCGGGCTGACCCCCGCCACCGCCGCCCCCTGATGCGGCTGTCGGAGCCGGCGCCGGCCAAGCTCAACCTGGCGCTTCATGTCCGCGGCAAGCTTCCCGACGGACGGCACGCGCTGGAAACGGTGTTTGCCTTCTGCACCGATGGCGATGAGCTGCAGGGCGAACCCGCGGACGATCTCAGCCTCGAGATTATCGGCCCCTTTTTCCAAGGCCTGTCGAATAACGACAATCTGGTGATGGCGGCCGCCCGGGCCCTTCGCGACGCGTCGGGGGTCGGGGCGGGCGCGCGATTGATCCTGAACAAGAAGCTTCCGCTTGCCTCGGGAATTGGCGGTGGTTCGGCCGATGCCGCAGCGGCGCTGCGCTTGCTCACCAGCGTATGGAAAATCGATCCGGCCCACGCTGGCCAGGTTGCTCCGGCACTAGGGTCGGACGTTCCCGCCTGTTTGCTCAGCCTTGCCGCGCGGGGCGAGGGGGCAGGCGACAAGCTGCAGCTGCTCGATGACGCCACGATTGCGGGTACTCCGGTCTTGCTGGTCAATCCCGGGGTTCAATTGCCGACAGCGGCCGTCTTCGCTGCTTGGGACGGGATCGATCGCGGGGGCTTGGGCGACTGGCGGAGCGGACGGAATGACTTGGAAGGCGCGGCGAAGAGCTTGGCGCCGCAGATTGAAAACGTCCTGGTTTGGCTAACCGGCCAGGCCGGGGCCAATTTCGTTCGCATGTCCGGCAGCGGCGCGACTAGCTTCGCTTTGTTCGACAGAGAGGAGCAGCGTGACTCGGCTGCGGCGGCCTGCCCAGCGGAATGGTGGCATTTGGCGACTTTTCTGCGATAGGGCGCGGCATGGGCCGCCCGATCCTTACCGCCGGACAGATGCGCGCCGCCGAAGCGGCGGTAATCAAAGGCGGCACCCTCGAAACAACGCTGATGGAGCGGGCCGGGAGGGGATTGGCCGAAGCGGTGCGGCTCTACGCAGGCCCGCGCGAAACGCTGATCCTGTGCGGGCCAGGCAACAACGGCGGCGACGGCTATGTCGCCGCGCGCCACCTTCAAAAGGCCGGCTATGAGGTGAGGGTCGCTGCACTGGCCGAGCCGTCCGCCGACGCTGCGCAATGGGCAAGGGCGCAATGGAATGGCCCGGTCGAGGCGTTTGACGCTGCATCTGAAGCGCCGATCCTGGTCGATTGCCTGTTCGGAACTGGCCTTAGCCGCGGGCTGGAAGCCAATGTGTTCCAACGTCTTTTGTATCTCATCGACAGGGCACTGGTGGCGGTGGCTTGCGACCTGCCGAGCGGCGTCGCCACGGACAATGGCGCCTTGTTGTCGCCGATCGGCAATTATGATCTCACGGTCACCTTCGGCGCGCTGAAGCCCAGCCACCGGCTGATGCCGGCAATGGCCGGCATGGGGCGCCTCGCCCTGGCCGATATCGGCATCGATGCGGATACGCAGTGGTTCGAGATCGAACGGCCAGCCATGCCGCCGCTCGATCCCCAGGGGCACAAATATGATCGCGGCCTGGTCCACTGCCTCGCCGGCCAGATGCCGGGCGCAATCGCCCTGGCCGCAAGCGCCGCAGCAAAGAGCGGGGCAGGCTATGTCCGCGTTTCCACTTCCTTGCCGATCACCAACTTGCCGTCTTCGATTGTCCAGACTGGCGGCGCGGAGCTCCAGGACAATCGGATCGGCTGTATCCTCGTCGGTCCGGGCCTCGGTGACGCGCCGCCCGTCCTGACCCTCGCCCTGACCGCCACAAAGCCGATCGTCATCGACGCCGACGGCATCGGCCTGGTCGGGGAGCCGGAGCGCCTTCATGGCCATGACGTCATCCTTACCCCGCACGAAGGCGAGTTCCGCAAGCTTTTCGGGGCGATCGAGGGGTCCAAGGCGGAACGGGCGCTTGGGGCAGCGCGCCGGTCCCAATCGATCATTGTCTACAAGGGACCGGACACGCTGGTTGCCGCTCCCGACGGCCGCCTCGGCTTTGCGCCTCCGTCGCCCGCCTGGCTGGCGAGCGCCGGTACGGGCGATGTTCTCGCCGGAATGATTGCATCGATGCGCGCAAGGGGGCTCGAAGCGTTCGATGCCGCTTGCGCAGGGGTCTGGCTGCATGGCCGCGCTGCGGAGGCGGCGGGGCCGCACATGATCGCCGACGATCTCGTCGCGGCGATCCCGTCTGTCCTGTGAGCGAAGGAATCGTCCGAATCGCCGCGCGAGGCGACGGCGTTACCGCCAGCGGCCGTCACGTCCCATTCGCCGTACCCGGCGACGCGTTGCTCGATGACGGCACGCTCGAACATGGTCCCGGCCACCAGCAACCGCCGTGCCGTCATTTTCCCCAATGCGGCGGCTGCCAGCTGCAGCACCTGACGGATGCCGCCTATGCGGACTATTGCACGTCGCGCGTGGCTGGCGCGCTGGCCCAGCACGGCCTGGCGACCGAGATCAGGCCTCCGCACCTGTCGCCGCCGCGCACCCGGCGCCGAGCGACGCTCAGGGCTTTGAGAGCTGGCGGCACGGTTCTGGTCGGCTTCAACGAGGCGGGCAGCAACCGCATCGTCGACATGCTGGAGTGCCATATCCTCCATCCGCGGCTGTTCGATCTGCTGCAGCCGCTTCGCGGCCTGTTTTCCACCATTCTCGCCCCCAAGCGGGCCGGCGAAGTGCATTTCACCTTGGCCGACCAGGGCGTCGATGTGCTGATGAAGGGCGTCGCTGTCGCGGGTCTCGATGCCCTCGAAGCGCTGACGCTCTTTTGCGAAAAGAACAGGCTGGCGCGTCTCGGCATTGACGAGGGCTTCGGGGCCGAGCCGCGCTACGAGCCGCAGCCTGTGACCGTTTCGCTCGGCGGCGTTCCGGTCGCGCTGCCATTGGGGGCCTTCCTTCAGGCTACCGAAGATGGGGAAGCGGCGCTTATTGCGGCGGTTCGCGAAGGCGTTGCAGGCGCGGCGCGCATTGGCGACCTGTTCGCCGGGCTAGGGACCTTTGCACTGGCGCTGGACGGACAGGTCACTGCGGCAGAAGCGTCGCGCGACGCGGTGCTGGCCCTCAAGTCCGCCGCCGCGCGCGCCGGGCGGCCGCTCCAGGCCGAGCATCGCGACCTCTACCGGCGGCCCTATGACGCCAAGGAGCTGGCCGCATTTGACGCGGTCGTGCTCGATCCGCCGCGCGCCGGTGCGCAGGAGCAGGTTAGGGAGCTCGCGGCATCATCCGTTCCGCGCATTTCCTATGTCAGCTGCAATCCTGCGACTTTCGCCCGTGATGCCGAGATATTGGCCGCGGGCGGTTACCGGTTCGACTGGGCGCGCCCGGTCGGCCAGTTCCGCTGGTCGACCCATGTCGAACTGGCTGCCGCCTTCAGCCGCTAGTGCATCAGGTGCCAGCCGAGGCAATCGTGCAGGATCCGCGCCGCGGCGTGGACCGTAAGGCCCAGCAGGCAGAACGAAGCCAAAGCGAAGATCGCCAACCGGTAGCGGACCGTATTGACGGTGCATTGGATGAGACTGTGGATGACGCGAAGGCTGACATAGCCCCAAGCCAGCCAATAGTTGATGCCTCCCCCGAAATCCATCAGCGCTAGCGTAATCGCGATCGCATAGAAGATCGTAGGTTGTTCCATCAAATGATTGTAATTGTGGGATTTCCATTGGGCCCTTGGATCGGCCTTGCCCTCCAGGTCCGCGCCGCGAGCGCCCGCTGGAATATTGGTGAACGTAACGCCCAGCCGCCGGAACTCGCGCATCCGCGAAACCAGCATCCACAGCATGACGACCAGGGTCCAAGCGACCAGCGCCACCACCGGCACGAGTATCGGACTATAGCTCATGAAACCCTCCCCATATTGCCCGGGAGAGGGTGCGTTAGTTCGTTTCGGATGGCAACTCGCGCTCTAACTTCGGCGAGCTAGCGCATAGGTGCTCGACACCAGCAAGTTTCCGACGACCATTGCCGTCGTGTCCAAGAGGATCACTTGCACCAGCCACAGCCGGACTGCCGTTTGATCGCGAACCACGAACAGGCCGATCGTAAGCGCTAGCAAAAGCAGCCCAGCCTTCCACGTTTTTGCCAGCTGGGCTTGCGCTTTAAGGATTACTTCTGCTGACAAATATGTCGTCGTTGCACAGCCGATACCAAGCGCGGTTGCTGGAATGACGATCGCTTCGTTCCTGCCGAGGAAGAACGTGAGTCCCGCCTGCAACAGGATTGTTCCGACGAACAGTATAGTTATCGCCCGTTGATGCTGCTCCTGGCCCAGCTGTCGTGACTGCCCGAAGGACATTGCTTCTTGCCGCATTGCCGCCGACATGGGCTGCGCCATTGCTGACCGAGCTTCAGCCATCCGTTGTTGAACGATGCGCCATTGTTCCGCGCGCGACGGGAAAAGGGGTTCCGCCGGCCCGCTCGCAAGAGCATTACGACCGCCGCTCACCAATTCCGCATGGCGAAACAGCGCCAGGCTGAGCAAGGCAAAGATGGTAACTCCCAGGGCGATTGCTGCCGGGGGATGGGTTCCCGACGCCACAACTCTCCCAAACTTCACCGTCGCCGCTGTACAGAAGACTGCAGCGAAAGCTGCCCAAAGCATTCGTGGCCCCACCCTGAACCCGAAGGCATAACCAACCAGCCCAAAAAGGGCGATGGCCGTCATAACTGATCTCAGCCACTCAGTCCCAGAATGCGCCTTAAGCAGAGTTGGTGCGGCAATCGCCACACATGCTAGCGCGAAAAAGCGCCACCATCGGGACTGAACAGGAGTACGGGCAACCATGAGACCTCTCGAAGAGGTCGGCTAGCCGCAATGTGTTGCGAAGCCGCTAATGACGGCGGCTCAGTGCGACCTATTCGAACAGCTTGGCGAAGCGGCGCTTCTCGCGGTTGCGCCAGTGGCCGCGGTGGTAGGCGTCGCTGGCCAGCAAGGGCAGCACCGAGGTTGCCTCGGCATAGACCATCTGCTCAAGCGCGGTGGAAACCTTGCCCCAGCTGGCCGCTTCCTGGAGCGTCGAGCTGCTGCAGGCGCCGTCGCGGACATCGGCGACGGTGATCTGCACGGCATATTTGTGGACCTCGACATCGTCGTGGCCGAGGATCTCGGCGCAGACCACCGTGTCCTGCGCGAAATTCTTGGGAACGCCGCCCCCGATCATCAGCAGGCCGGTAGTCCCGGCAGCGATCTTGATGTCGGTCAGTTCGCGGAAGTCGGCGATGCTGTCGAGCGTCATCCAGTGTCCGCCGCGCTTCATCGCGTCGACCTGGTGCTTGACCAGCCCGAACCCGGCCGAGCTGTCGGTGAAGGCCGGGCAGAAGATCGGCACGTCATGCTCGTAGGCGAGCTTGACCAGGCTATTATCCTTCTTGCCGTTGCCTTCGCTCAGCCATTTGCCCATTTCGCGGATGAAGGCGCGAGAGGAATAGGGACGCGGCTCCAGGCTGTCGGCGATCTGGCCGATCGTATGGTCGCAATCCTGCAGCGCCACCTCGTCGATGTAGGTGTCGTAGATGCGGTCGATGTACAGCGAGCGCAGCGTATCGTCGTCGGGGATTTCGAGCGCCTGGTAATGCTTGTGACCAAGCGCTTCGAAGAAATCCATGTCGACGATGGCGGCGCCGGTGGCGACGATCGCGTCGACCATGTTGTTGCGTACCAGCTCGGCATAAAGGTCCATGCAGCCGCCCGCCGAAGTCGATCCGGCAATCACCAGCCATACCGAGCAACCGGGGTCGGCCAGCATCTGGTTGTAGATGCCGGCGGCCCGAGCGAGGTCGCGGCTGGTGAAGCTCATCTTGCCCATCGCCTCAACGATCGGACGCGCGTCGAAGCTGGTGATGTCGATATGCTCGACCTCGCTCTTCAGCAGCTCCGCCTTGCGGGTGTCGTTGACCAGGGCTTCCGTGTCCTGGACCTTGTTCAGCGTCTCGGTGGTCATGGGATCAATACCTTATATTCGAGAAGCGGGACCCCGCTACTCGCGACAGTCAGAAAAGCAAGCGCGAACCCCGCCGTTAAGCGAGGTTCACGATTGAAAGGAAAGCCTTACAGCGTGATGACGTTCGACGTACGCCTGCGTTCCGGAACGTCGGTGTAGAGCGAAGCCATCGGCTCGTCGGCAACGATCACATGATCCTCGACCCCGAAGCCGTTGAAGCCGGTGCGCATGGCGCAGCCATAGGCGCCAAGCATGCCGACCTCGATATAGTCGCCGGCCTTGACGTCGGCAGGCAGTTCGAACGGCCCTGCCATATGGTCGAGGTCGTCGCAGGTCGGTCCGTAGAAGCTGAATGCCATGGTCTTGGCGTTCGATTCCTCGTCACGGACCAGCTTGACCGGGTAGCGCCAGCCGATGTGAGCCGCATCGAACAGCGCGCCATAGGCGCCGTCGTTGATGTAGAGCTCGCTCCCACGGCGCTTTTCGACGCGCACCAGCACGCTTGCATATTCGGCGCAAAGCGCACGGCCCGGCTCGCACCACAGTTCGGCCGAATAGCTGATCGGCAGCTCTTCGAATGCGCGGTGGATGACTTCGAAATAGGTTTCGAGGGCGGGAGGCTCCATGCCCGGATACCAGCTAGGGAAGCCGCCGCCGACATCGACGATGTCGACGGTGACCGCAGCCTCGACGATCGCGTCGCGAACGCGTTCCATCGCTTCGCCATAGGCCGCCGGGCTCATCGCCTGGCTGCCGACATGGAAGCAGAGCCCAAGCGCGTCGGACGCCTGGCGGGCGGCCATCAGCAGCGCCTTCACCTCGTGCGGCTCGGCGCCGAACTTGGAGGCAAGGCTGAGCTTCGAATGATCGGATGAAACGCGCAGGCGGACCAGCAGGTTGAGATCGGTCGCACCCTTGGTGGCGCGTACGATCTTCTCCAGCTCCTCGATCGTGTCGAGGCTGAAGGTCTTTACGCCATAGTCGAAATAGGCCTCGGCGATCGCTTCCTCGGCCTTGACCGGATGCATGAAGCACTGGACGGCTTCGGGCAGCGTTTCCGCGACCAGCTTCACCTCGCCCAGGGAGGCAACGTCATAATGAGTGACGCCTGCGCCCCACAGCACCTTGAGCAGGGCTGGCGAGGGATTGGCCTTCACCGCATAGAGCGACTTGCCCGGAAACTTCTCGGCAAAGAAGCGGGCGGCACGCTGTGCGGCATGCGGACGAAGGAGCGTGACCGGTTGAACCGGTCGGAGGGCGGTAGCTAGCCCCAGCGCGCTATGATGCTTGTGCAACTCAAGGGACCTCCAACTGGTAGTTCGAGACAAAGCTGCCTTGCGGTTGGAAGTCCCATGGGGCAGCGGAGGCGCGATATATGGTTGGGGGACCCCCATGTAAAGATTTTTTGGACCCGCTGGGGGACGTTAATCTCTTTCACGAAACGGTTCGCCGAAAAGCCAAGGAGGTCAAGCACTTGGAGTGTTGTCCACAAGTCACTGCTAATGACGTTCTTGCAGCCGCCGAGCGGATCCGCGGCGCTGTTGAACGAACGCCGTTGATCGAGGCGCGGATTCGCGGGGCCCGCGTCTGGCTCAAATGCGAGTGCCTGCAGACCGGGGGGTCGTTCAAATTGCGCGGTGCGACCAATCGGCTGACGCTGCTTGATGATGAGGAGCGGAAACGGGGAGTCGTTGCCTTTTCCTCGGGCAATCATGCCCAGGGTGTGGCGATTGCCGCTAAACGGCTCGGAATTGCTGCAGTCATTGTCATGCCGGCTGACGCGCCACAGCTTAAAGTCGAAGGAACGCGCGCCCAGGGCGCCGAAATCGTGTTCTTCGACCGCGCCACGGAAAGCCGGGAAGAAATTGCAGCGAGGATTGCGGCGGAACGGGGATCGATTGTCGTGCCGAGTTACGACGATCCCCACATCGTTGCCGGCCAGGGCACGGTGGGCCTGGAAATCCTGGAGCAGCTGGCTGAGGCCGGCGCTGCGCCACCAGCCAAAATCCTGGTCAACTGCGGCGGCGGGGGCCTCACGTCCGGCATCGCGCTTGCCTGCCCCGAAGCCGAGGTGATTCCGGTCGAGCCGGAAGGCTGGGACGATATGAAGCGCTCGCTTGAGCAAGGCGAGATCGTACTGGTCGGTCCCAATCCGCCGCCAACCCTCTGCGATGCGATCCAGACTCTCAAGGTGTCGCCGATCACCTTCGGCATCTTGCGCGCACGCGGCGCCCATGGTCTCGCCGTCAGCGAAGAGGAAACGATCGCCGCCGTCCGCTGGGCCTGGCAGGAGCATGGCTTGGTCGTCGAGCCCGGCGCGGCCGTCTCGATGGCCGCGCTGCTGGCTGGAAAGGCCGAGATCGTCCCGGAGACGGTGGCGCTGGTTTCGGGCGGGAACATCGACCCCGCGCTTCACGCGCGGCTGGTCGCCTAGGCGTTGGCGACGCGATATTCGCCAGGCTCGACATGAGCCGGCGAATTCAGCTCGACGGCCCGCGTCAGCTCTTCGAGCTCGGCAGCCAGCGTCTGCAGTTCGGCGATCAGCGCCTTGGGATCGAGCTCGGCCAGATTTGCCGAGGCGTCGAGCAGCGTGTCGAGCATCATGGCGATGCAGGGCAGGATCGTTTCCTCGATCCGCTCGAACGCCTCTTCGAGGCGTACCTGTTGCTGCTGGACATCGCGCATGGTCCGAAGCATGGGCCGATAGGGTTAAGAAGCCGTGAAAGGCCGACAGTTGGGAACGCTCGCCTCCGCCCTGCTCGCCATCACCATGACCGCGGCCGTGCTTCTGCTGGTTTTCGGAGTGAAACTGGCGCTGAAGCCCGAAGAGCGCCAGCGCGGCCTGCTGATGATCGCCTGCGGCATCATCTTCGTCGGCAACGTCCTGATCTGGACGCTCTAGCTCACCGGATCGGGCAGCTCGGGTCGAGGCGATAGTCGAGGTATCCGTCGACGCTCTTCATCAACAGGTCGAGCTCGTTCGCGAAGAAGTGATTGGCGCCCGGGATGGTGTCATGGGCGATGGTGATGTGCCGCTGGGTCCTGAGCTTGTCGACCAGCTTCTGGACCGCACCCGGGGTTACCACCTCGTCGGCCTCGCCCTGGATGATAATGCCGCTGGCCGGGCAGGGTGCGAGGAAGCTGAAATCATACATGTTCGCCGGGGGCGCGATCGAGATGAAGCCGCGGATCTCCGGACGGCGCATCAGGAGCTGCATGCCGATCCAGGCGCCGAAGCTGACGCCCGCCACCCAGGTCTGCTCGGCCTCGGGATGGATCTGCTGCACCCAGTCGAGGGCCGATGCGGCGTCGCTGAGCTCGCCGATGCCGTTATCGAATGTGCCCTGGCTCTTGCCGACCCCGCGGAAATTGAAGCGCAGCGTGGCGAACCCGCGGCGGACGAAATCCTTGTAGAGGAGCTGGACGATCTTGTTGTTCATCGTCCCGCCGGCCTGCGGGTGGCTGTGCAGGATCATCGCCACCGGCGCGCGCGGACGCGGCCCGGGGCTGAAGCGGCCCTCCAGACGGCCTTCGGGTCCGGGAAAAATCACTTCGGGCATGGGTGCTCGCTTCGCCTGTTGTAAGAACTGAAAAACCGCGGAAGGGATGCACCGCGGCGGCGGCTCCTATATAGGGCTGGCGCAATCTCTGGCAACGGCAGGATTCCAACCGTTTCAATGACCGACTCCGCGAACCGAATATTTCTCGATCACGCCGCTACGACCAATGTCCTGCCCGAAGCGCGGGCGGCGCTGGCCCGTGGCTACGACGCCTGGGCCAATCCCAGCTCGCCGCATGCCGAGGGGCGGGCGTCGCGCGCCTTGCTGGAGGAGGCGCGGACGACCGTCGCCGACGTGCTGGGCTGGCGTCATGACGTCATTTTCACAAGCGGCGCCAGTGAGTCGATCGAGATGGTCGCAGCCCGCGCCCGAATCCCGGGCCGAGCCCATGGCGCTACCGAGCATGCCATCCTGCCCCATGCAATGGGGCCGGGCTCCAAGGTCATTCCGGTCGGTTCCGACGGGCTGATCAATGAAGCGGAACTCGACGCGATCCTGGCGGAGGGCCCGGCGCTTGTCGCGATCCAGATGGTCAACAACGAAACCGGGATCCTCCAACCGCTTGATCGCCTTGCGCCGAAGGTCCGTGAGGCGGGTTCGCTGCTTCTGGCCGACTGCGCGCAGAGCGCCAGCAAATATCCGCTGCCCGATGCCGATTTCATTGCCCTCTCGGCCCACAAGCTTGGCGCGACGCCCGGGTTCGGCGCGCTGCTGGTCAAGGACCTTGGAACGCTCGAACCGGTCGGCGGGCAGGAGAAGGGGTATCGCCGCGGGACGCAGGATGCTCCGAGCGCGCTGGCCTTCGCTGCGGCGTTGGCCGCCCGACCCTACGACATGGATCGGATCGCTGCCCTGCGCACGCGTCTCGACGAGGGCGTCAAAGCGGCAGGCGGCGTGGTGATCGGTGAAGGCAGCTCGCGGTTGCCGACGATCGGCGCAGTGTCTCTGCCCGGCGCTTCGAGCGCGTCGCTGCTGGTCCAGTTCGATCTTGCGGGCATTGCCGTCTCGGCCGGCAGCGCTTGCTCGTCGGGCAAAATGAAGGAAAGTGCCGTGCTGGCGGCCATGGGCGTGCCCCAGGAGATCGCCAACGGCTTCCTGCGCATCAGCTTCGGCCCGCATACGACCGAGGCCGAGGTAGACGCCTTCCTCGCTGAGTGGCAGCGGATCGCCTCAAGACAGAAGGCCGCATGATCTACCTCGACTATCAGGCGACAACTCCGCTGGCCCCTGAGGTCGCTGCGGCGATGCGGCCCTGGGTCGAGGAGAAATTCGCCAATCCGCACAGTCCGTCCAAGTGGGGCCGGGAAGCAGCCGCGGCGATCGAGGTGGCGCGCGACCAGATCGATCGGGCGCTAGGCCTTCCCGGCGGGCGCTTCGCTTTCACCTCAGGTGCCACCGAGGCGCTCAACTGGGCGATCAAGGGGACGCTCGAGGACAACAGCCGCCGCAAGCTGGTGACCGTCGCGACCGAGCACGCCGCGGTGCTCGACACCGCCGAATGGCTGGAAGGGAAGGGGATCGAGGTTGTCCGTCTCCAGGTCGGCGCTAATGGCCTGGTCGATCTCGATATGGCCGAGGCGGTCATCGACCAGTCTACCGCGCTCGTCGCGGTTATGCTGGTGAACAACGAAATCGGCGTAATCCAGCCCGTGGCGGAGTTGGCGCAAATGGCCCACCGCGCCGGCGCGCGCATGCTGTGCGATGCGGTGCAAGGCTTCGGCCGGCTGCCGGTTCCCGACGGACCGGACCTCATCGCCATATCCGGTCACAAGATCCACGGCCCGAAGGGCGTTGGCGGCCTGTGGATGCGCGCTGGCGCGGAGCCGGAGCCTTTGCTCCATGGCGGCGGGCAGGAGCAGGGGCTGCGCTCGGGAACGCTGTCACCCGCGCTTTGCGTCGGCATGGGCGAAGCGGCCCGGCTTGCGGCCGAACGGCGCGAGGCTGATTCCGTCCATGTTGAGAAACTATCTGAACTTGCGCTCGCAACATTCGGGCAAGGCTGGTTACTCAACGGAAGCGCGAGCGAGCGTTATCATGGCAATCTCAACCTCCGTCGCGAGGGCCTGGACGGGGCGCGATTGATTTCCGACATGCGCAACATTGCCTTTTCGCTTGGCTCGGCCTGCGCCAGCGGATCCGGCCGCCCAAGCCACGTCCTGCGCGCGCTTGGTCTTACCGATCGCGAAGCGCGCAGCTCGATCCGTCTTGGCTTCGGCCGTTATACCGGCGAAGAGGAACTCGCCTCGGCCTGCCGCCGGATCAACGAGGCAGCGCACGAACAATCGCACCTGCCGGCATGACACCGGAATCCATGATCAAGGTGCGGTTCCTGAAGGCCGACGGTACCCTCGACCATGAGGTCGAAGCCCCGGCCGGCACCAATTTGCTCGATCTCGCCCAGCAGGAGGGACAGCCGCTCGAGGGAGCCTGCGAGGGCCAGATGGCGTGTTCGACTTGCCATGTGGTAGTCGCCAAGGAAGATTTCGGGCGCCTGCCGCCGGCCAGCGAGGAGGAGGACGACCTGCTCGACCTTGCCTGGCAGGTGCGGCCGACCTCGCGGCTCGCTTGCCAAATCCAGCTGACCGAGGAGTTGGGCACGCTGACCGTGCAGATGCCCGGCGGGGCTTATAATCTCGACCGCTAGTCGTCCTTCGGCAGCGGCAGGCCGACCCGGGTATCGAGCGCGTCCTTGTGAGGCTTGGCGCGCTTGCCCTTGGGTCGGGTAGGGAGGCGATCCTCAAGTTCCGCCAGCGTGATGCGGCCCTGGCCGCCCTGGTCGAGGAGCTTGAACCGGTATGATGCGGCCTGCCTGAATTCGGTTAGCGTGACGGCTCGGTTGAAATCCGCGTCGGCGCTCATCACCGGTTGCGGCATATTGAGCAGCCCGTACCGGGCCGCGCCCTGCAAGCTGTCGGTCCGATATCCGTCATGCTGGTCGCCCGGCCCCCGCCCCCAATCGTAGCCGGGAGGGCGATCGCGCCCTCGCTTCGGCTCCGGAGCAACCTCGCCGCGCGGCCTTTTCCAATTCGAGTTCACCTGGACTTCGGGCGCGATTTCATACTCATAGGCCTTGATCTCGTCGGGAATGATCTGGCCGTCATGATCGCTGTCGAGCCTTGCGAAGAAGCGGTCCGCGTCCGCCTGCATTTCATCTTGCGTCAGAACGCCGTCCCGGTTGCGGTCGGCCTGGACGAACCAGCGCGCGATCGGGGCCTCGCCGGTTGCGGGAGCGCGAAACGGCTCTCCCATCGGGCTGATGAACGGCGCCCATGGATATGCCTTGACGATGATCGGCACGTCCTCGGCCGCAGCGGCGGCGATGAGGATCGGGAAAATCAGTGCGGGAATTGGCATGAGGCACACTCCGTCGCACAGCGTGAACGGCCGATGAAGGGGGAAGTGCAGATGTGGGAGAGGTGGAAGCCGACGACCCGGCACGAAATCGTTGTGGCTGCTTCCTTCCGGATCTGACCAGGTTGGCGACAGCGCCGTCCGCCGACTTCCGCGGGCCATATGGGGACATGGGCGGCCTGATGCAAGCGTTACTATCGCGCCTCGCAAAGCCCGATTGAGCGCTCTAAACCGTCGCCATGGATGACGAATCGCCGGGCCTGGGGCTCGACCTTCCCGAACAGCCTGAAAGGCCGGCCGACGAGGCGCACTACCGCGTCCTCGCCCGCAAATACCGCCCGCAGACCTTCGCCGAGCTGATCGGCCAGGATGCGATGGTGAAGACGCTGGGCAATGCGATCGAGCGCGGCCGCATCGCCCATGCCTTCCTGCTGACCGGTGTGCGCGGCGTCGGCAAGACCTCGACCGCGCGGCTTGTCGCCAAGGCGCTGAACTGCGTCGGCCCGGACGGGGAGGGCGGTCCGACCATCGATCCCTGCGGCGTGTGCGAGCCGTGCCGGGCCATTGCCGAGGGCCGCCATATCGACGTGATCGAAATGGACGCGGCTTCCCACACCGGGGTCGACGACGTCCGCGAGATCATCGAGGCGGTGCGCTATGCCAGCGTTTCGGCGCGCTACAAGATCTACATCATCGACGAAGTCCACATGCTGTCGAAGAGCGCGTTCAATGCGCTCTTGAAGACGCTTGAGGAGCCGCCGGCGCATGTGAAGTTCCTGTTCGCGACCACCGAGGTGGGCAAGGTGCCGGTCACCGTCCTGTCGCGCTGCCAGCGATTCGACCTGCGCCGCATCCCGGCGGAGAAGCTGGCCGAGCATTTCGCTTGGGTCGCGGCGGCGGAGAATGTCGAGGTCGAGCCGGAAGCGCTGCACGCCATTGCCCGCGCTGCGGAGGGTTCGGCCCGCGACGGCCTGTCGATCCTCGACCAGGCGATCGCCCACGCCGAAGGCAAGGTCACGGCCGACCAGGTGCGCGACATGCTGGGGCAAGCCGACCGCGGCCGCATCCGCCGGCTGCTCGAGACATTGCTCGGCGGCGACCTTGCCGCGACGCTTGAGCAACTTGACGAAGCGCATGCGCTGGGGATCGAGCCTGGCTCGCTGCTGCGCGGCCTGATGGAATCCATGCACGCAGTGACTCGGTCAAAAGCCGGGGCCAAGAGCGACCCGCTGCAGTCCGCCGAAGAGCGGGAGCATAGCGCCGATCTCGCCGCCCGGTTGAGCTGGGGCAGCCTTCATCGCCTGTGGCAGCTGCTCCTGAAGGGCCTCGAGGATGTCCGCATTGCCCCCGATCCGCACGAAGCCGCGACCATGGCGTTGTTGCGGCTGATCCATGCCGCCGACATGCCTGATCCGTCGGCGCTGGCGGCGATGCTGGCCAACGGCGGCATTGCCGCGGCCGCGCCATCGGCCCCGGCCGCAAGGCCTCCGGCCGAGCCCCGATCCAGCCTGCCCACCGATTTCGCCTCGCTGGTCGAGGCGGTCGAGCAGCAGGGAAAGCAGTTGCTCGGAGTCCAGCTGCGTGACCATGTCGGACTGGTCAGCTTTGAACCCGGCGAGCTGGTGCTCAAGCCGTTGAAGCCGCTGGGACCGGATTTCCCGCGCGAACTTGCCGCCGCCGCGAAGCAGGCAACCGGCCAGAATTGGCAGGTTCGTCTTACCGACGAAGGCGGCTTGCCCTCGTTGCAGCAGCAGGAAGTCATGGCCGAAGAGAAGATGCGGGCCGCCGTGCTTGAGGAACCAAATGTCCGCGCGCTGCTTGATGAGTTTCCCGACGCAACCCTCGAATCGATCGAACGGAAAGAAGCCTGAGAATGCCCAGCCTCGATGAAATCATGAAAATGGCCGAAGCCGCACAGGCGCAATTGGCCCAGGCCCAGGAAAATCTCGAGAAGGTCGAGGTGGAGGGCGTGTCGGGCGGCGGTCTGGTCAAGATCAAGGCCACCGCCAAAGGCCGCATCCTCGGCGTCTCGATCGACGACAGCCTGCTTGTGCCCGATGAAAAGTCGATGCTCGAGGACTTGATCGCAGCCGCGATCAATGACGCGCGCGCCAGGGCCGACGCCGTGGCGGGCGAGCAAATGCAAGCGATGACGTCGGGATTGCCGCTCCCGCCGGGATTCAAGCTGCCTTTCTAACTGTCGCGGTTTCGCAAATCCCGGTCGCTTGCGCTCAACACCGCGAACGGCTTGTCTGCTGGACGATCCGCAGCCATGCTGTGGTAGCGTCAGGAAGAGGGAGTTCGCGAATTGCGACTTGGGGCAATGCAGGACTGGCCGTTGCGCGTGATGCGCCTGGTCGATCATGCCGAGCGCGAACATGCCGAGGGCGAAATCGTCTCGGCATGGGCTGACGGCACCATCACCCGCACCAACTGGCGCAATGTCGCCTACGACGCCCGCCGCATGGCTCAGGCGTTGGAAGCGCTCGGAATCAAGCCCGGCGACCGGGTCGCGACCCTGGCCATGAACCACAGCCATCACCTCACCAGCTGGTATGGCGCGATCGGCATGGGCGGAGTGCTCCACACTATCAATCCGCGCCTGTTCGACGAGCAGCTCGAATATATCGCCAACCACGCCGAGGACCGCGTCCTGCTTTATGACCATGTCTGGGCGCCGGTGGTCGAGCGGATGAAGCCCAAGTGGAAGACCATCGAGAAATATGTCTGCTTCGATCCGCCGGCGGGCTGGACCGGCGACACCGGTTTCACCGACTGGCTGGAGCCGCATGACGGGGACTACCAATGGGTCGACGGCGACGAGCGCGACCCCTGCGGCCTTTGCTACACCTCAGGCACGACCGGCAATCCGAAGGGGGTGCTCTACGAACATCGCTCTAGCCTGCTCCATGCCATGGCCGAGGTCGCGCCAGACTGTTTCGATTTGAGCGCCCGCTCGGTGGTCCTCCCGATCGTGCCGATGTTCCATGCCAATGCCTGGGGCATTCCCTGGGCGGCGCCGATGACCGGGGCCAAGCTGATCTTGTCGGCCGATTATCGCCCCGACCGGATGTGCGACCTGTTCCGCGACGAAAAGGTCAGCCACAGCGCCGGCGTCCCGACCATCTGGCTCGGAATGATTGAGCATATCATGCGGACCGGCGAGGATCTGGGCGACCTCAAGATCGTGACCATCGGCGGCTCGGCAGCGCCGCGGGCGATGATCAAGTGGTTTCGCGACCGTGGCATCCAGGTCGGCCACGCTTGGGGAATGACCGAAATGTCGCCGATCGGCACCATCGGCGCGCCGCCGTCCAACTGGGACAGGATGAGCGACGAAGAGCAGATGGACTATGTCGCCAAGCAAGGGCGGTCGCTGTTCAACGTCGAGCTTCGGATCGTCGATGAGGACGGCCACCAACTGCCCCGCGATGGCGTGACGTCAGGCCGCTTGCAGGCGCGCGGCCCCTGGGTGGTGAAGCGCTATTTCAAGGAAACCGAGGACGCGACCGACGCCGACCAATGGTTCGACACCGGCGATGTCGCCGCCATCCATCCTGACGGGACGCTGCAGATCACCGACCGGTCCAAGGATGTGATCAAGTCGGGCGGCGAGTGGATCAGCTCGATCGAGCTTGAAAATGCCGCGATCGGCTGCCCCGGCGTGCTGGAGGCCGCCGCGATCGGCATTCCCCATCCCAAGTGGGACGAGCGGCCGCTGCTGGTCTGCGTCAAGGTTGACGGGATGGAAGTCTGCGCCGCCGAGGTTCGAGAACATCTGACCCGCCTCGTCGCCAAATGGTGGCTGCCCGACGCGATCGAATTCGTCGATTCATTGCCGCATACCGCCACCGGCAAGCTTTCGAAGAAGACGCTTCGCGAGCAGTTCCGCGATTACCGCTTCGCCGATGCGGTCGACATGGTGGGGCGCGACTAGACGCCGGGCCTTCCGCGTCTTATCTGCGCGGTCGAATTCCCCCATTCGAAGGACATTGCGACCCCATGGCCGCCCAGTATGCATATGTGATGAAGGACATGACGAAGTCCTTCCCCGGCGCGCAAAAGCCGGTGCTGAACCACATCAACCTGCAATTCTACCACGGCGCCAAGATCGGCATCGTCGGCCCCAACGGCGCCGGCAAGTCGACGCTGATGAAGATCATGTCCGGCATCGACAAGGACTTCCAGGGCGAGGCCTGGCCGGGCGAGAATGTCACGGTCGGCTATCTGCCGCAGGAGCCGCACCTCGACGCCAGCAGGAATGTGCTGGAGAACGTCAAGGACGGGGCGCGCGAGGTGGCCGACATGGTCGATCGCTTCAACGCCATTTCGGCGGAGATGGGCGACCCCAAGGACGATACCGATTTCGACGCGCTGATGGCGGAAATGGGGGAGCTCCAGGAGAAGATCGATGCGGTCGACGGTTGGACGCTCGACAACCAGCTCGAGGTCGCGATGGAGGCGCTGCGCTGCCCGCCTTCCGACTGGTCGGTTGAGAATCTTTCGGGCGGCGAGAAGCGCCGCATCGCCCTGACCCGCCTCCTGCTCCAGAAGCCGTCGATCCTGCTGCTGGACGAGCCAACCAACCACCTCGACGCCGAGAGCGTCCAATGGCTTGAGAGTCATCTCAAGGAATATCCCGGCGCGGTGCTGATGATCACCCACGACCGCTACTTCCTCGACAATGTGGTGAGCTGGATCCTCGAAATCGATCGCGGGAAATATTTCCCCTACGAGGGCAATTACTCGACCTATCTCGAGAAGAAGGCCAAGCGCCTCGAGCAGGAAGAGCGAGAGGAAAGCGGCCGCCAGACGGCAATCCGGCACGAGCTCGAATGGATCCGGCAGGGCGCCAAGGCCCGTCAAACCAAGTCGAAGGCGCGTATCGCCAAGTTCGACCAGCTGGTCGCCGCGCAGGAAAAGCATGTTCCCGGGAAAGCGGAAATCCTCATCCAGGTGCCCGAACGCCTCGGCGGCAAGGTCATCGAGGTCGAGGGCATCTCCAAGGCCTATGGCGACAAGCTATTGTTCGAAGACTTGTCCTTCACCCTGCCGCCGGGAGGTATTGTCGGGGTGATCGGCCCCAACGGCGCGGGCAAGTCGACCCTGTTCAAGCTGCTGACCGGCCAGGAACAGCCGGATTCGGGTAAGATCGACATCGGGCCGACCGTCCACCTCGGCTATGTCGACCAGAGCCGCGATCACCTCAACGACAAGAACAATGTCTGGCAGGAGATCTCGGACGGCCTCGATTATATGAAGGTCAACGGTCACGACCAGTCGACCCGGGCCTATGTCGGCGCCTTCAACTTCAAGGGCCAGGACCAGCAGAAGAACGTCGGCAAGCTGTCAGGCGGGGAGCGCAACCGCGTCAACATCGCCAAGATGCTGAAACGCGGCGGCAACGTGCTGCTGCTCGACGAGCCGACCAACGACCTCGATGTCGAAACCCTGGGCGCGCTCGAGGAGGCGATCGAGAATTTCGCGGGCTGCGCCGTGGTGATCAGCCACGACCGTTTCTTCCTTGACCGCCTGGCAACCCACATCCTCGCGTTCGAGGGCGACAGCCACGTCGAATGGTTCGAAGGAAACTTCGAGGCCTATGAGGAAGACAAGGTCCGCCGTCTGGGTGAGGAAGCCACCCGGCCGCATCGGACGACCTATCGGAAGCTGACCAGGTAGGGGCGGGTCAGGCGGCCCAGTCGCCTGTCGCCCGCTCGGCAGCCTCCATGTCGTCAACCACCAGGATCAGGCGGTTGGCGTGATCGCTATATTGGGTCTCGATGTTCACGCCCGCGTCCGCAAGGGCGCGTCCGATGGCGCCGAGCTGACCCGGCACGTCCTGCTTCAGGCGGCGGATCAGCACCGGGCGAACGGTGGCCATGCCGAGACCCGCCAGATCGAGGGCGGTCCGGGCGGCTTCGCCGTCCTCAACCAGGAAATGGGCGTAGCCGACGCCATCGACGGTAAAGACGCCGCCTCCCTCAAGGCTGACTCCAGCGGCGCCCAGCGCCTCGCCAAAGCGAGCGAGCGAGCCCGGCCGACCGGGCAGTTCGATAGCGACGTCATGCATGCGGCTTTGCTAATGCATTGGGTGATGGCCCAGCAACCCACCTACTTCCCGACCGAAGCCGAATTCCGCCGCTGGCTGAAGGCCAATCACGAAACCGCGCCCGCGCTGCTGGTCGGTTTCTGGAAGAAGGGCAGCGGCAAGCCGTCGATCGACTGGCCGCAGGCCCGCGACTAGGCCTTGTGCTTCGGTTGGATCGACGGAGTCCGCAGGTCGCTGTGCGACGGCGCCTACACCATCCGCTTCACCCCGCGGCGAAAGGGAAGCATCTGGAGCAAGGTCAATGTCGAGCGGTTCAATGCGCTTAAGGCCGCCGGCCAGATGACCGCTGCAGGCGAGCGTGCCTATGAGGAAAACAAGCATAAGAGCGGCCTCTATTCCTATGAGCGCAAGCTTGCCGCGCTGGACCCGTCGGACGAGGCGCTATTTCGCAAGAACAAGAAGGCCTGGGGCGACTGGGAGAAACGCCCGCCGGGTTACCGCAAGGTTGCGCTCCACTGGGTGACGTCGGCCAAGAGGCCTGAGACCCGCGCCAAGCGGCTCGCCATCCTGATCGACAGCAGTGCCGCCGGCGTGAAAATTCCAGGTTACGACTGGAAGCCGAAGAAATGATCCGCGTCACCAGCCCCCTCTGGCTGTGGAGCGGCGAAAGCGCGAGCTGGCATTTCCTGACTGTGCCCGAGGAACAGTCCGGTGAAATCCGTGCAGAGAGCCTGGCTCGCCGCGGCGGCTTCGGCTCGGTGCGGGTCGAAGCCCGCATCGGGGACACCGCCTGGCGTACCTCGGTCTTCCCGCAGAAATCGGGCGGCTACATCCTGCCGGTCAAAAAGGAGGTGCGTTGCCGGGCGGGCATCGCTTCCGGCGACGAGGTCAGCTTCGAGCTGGAAATCCTTTGATCAGCCTTCCGGCAGCGGCTCGCCGGTCTCATCCTCGGTCTTGACGACAATTTTACGGCGTGACGCATCGATGCTCCACGGGCCTGGGCCGGCCGCGGCGATCAGCAGGAAGATGAAGCAGAACAGGATCGCCCCTTCGCCCTTGTTGAGCAGTGGGAAGGTCGATTGCGGGGCGTGGACCATCCAATAGGCGACCGCCATCTCGCCGGAGAGAATGAACGCGACCGGCCGCGACAGGAAACCCGCAAGCAGCAGAAGGCTGCCGAACAGCTCGATCACCCCGGCGATCCAGTAGAGCGACAGCGGCGGTGGATTCATGCCGAGCGGTGGAAAGCCGAACAGCTTGCCGGTGGCATGCTGCAGGAACAGCAATGCAGTGACGATCCTGAGCAGGCTCAGCGCTTGCGGTGCGTAACGGCCTTTCATTGGTCGGCTCCCGTTGAGGTGGCCCGCCGTTGCTGCTTGGTTAGGAGATTGTAATCAAGCGCGACGCAGCGCCGCCGCGTTTCGCTCATAGCCTTTTGCCATGCCGCGCAGCAGTTCGCCCGTATGGCGGTCGCTGACTGCTGCCGCCAGGCGATGGCAGCGCTCCGCCTGCTGTTCGAGCGCGTCGGCCTGCTCTTCGCTGACGTCGATCAGGAGATTGACCGCCCCCTTGAGTTCGCCGTCCTCGGCGAACAGAGGAGTGGGGTAGGGGGCAAAGGCCTTGCGGCTGCCGTCCGGGCGCATGGCGATGGCCACTTCACCGCGAACTTCGCGCTGTTCCTTGACGGCAACGGCCATCGGGCAGCGGTCATGGGGCAGGAGTTCGTCGTCGGTGGTGTGGATTTGCCAGGTGACGCACCATCGATCCTGGCCCAATTCGGGCTCGCGGCCGGCGAAATCTATGCATGCCTCATTCCAGTAGGTCACCAGCCCGTCAGCGTCGGTCAGATAGACAGGCACCGGCAAAGCATCCAGCAGCGGCCGGAACCGGCCGTCGCCCTCATCGAGCGCGTCCAGCGTCAGGTCGAGGAATTCTTGGGCAGTGGGAACGAGGGTCATGGGCGGTTGGGGCATTTGATTTGAACCACTTAACCTCGTCGGCACGAAGGGGTTCCGCCCTTTTGGGAAAACTTCTCCCCGTGTCGCAGCCGCAACAGCGGCTAGCGCAGCCGCTTGACCATCATCCGCCCGTCGTCGCCCACCTTTGTGCCGAAATTGGGCAAGGCCTTGATCAGGTCCGACAGCCGGTTGAAGCCATAGTTGCGGACGGCGAAGCTCGACACGGCCTTGGCCCGCTGGCCCATTTCGCTCAGCGCTGCATAGCCTTCGTCGTCGCGCTTGGAAGCCTTGAAGGCGTTGCCGAGCACCTGCAGCAGCTCGGTGTCCACCGGCCGCTGCCCTTCGCCGACGATTGGCTGCTCGAGCGCTTCCGCCTCCGCCGCCTTCAGCGCGGCTACGTCGAAGAAACGCGTGCAGGCCTGCTGGAAGCTCATCGGCGTCTTGGCCGTGCCGAAGCCATAGACCGGCAGCCCGTCTTCGCGAATCCGCTGGGCAAGCGGCAGGAAGTCCGAATCCGACGACATGATCCCGAACCCGTCGACATGGCCGCGGTAGAGCAGGTCCATCGCGTCGATGGTCATCCGCATGTCGGTCGAGCTCTTGCCCTTGACCACGTCGAATTGCTGCATCGGCACGATCGAATGCAGGCCGGTAAGCGCGCCCCAGCCCTTGAGGCTGGTCTTGGCCCAATTGCCGTATGCGCGCCGGATATTGATCGTGCCCAGCTCGCCAAGGACCAGCAGCACCTCGTCGAGATGTTCCGGCGATGCATTGTCGGCGTCGATCAGCAAGGCGATGTTCAGCTCGGATTCGGCGTATTCGTTACGGTCGGTCATCGAGTCTTTCGGCCTGTTTATCTGGCGTTCATGTTGCAACGGGGTCGGAACGAAATCGGCGTCTATACGCTTACATACTTACAAAGGGCGGAATGAGTTTTTGGAGGATGTTGTCATGAAACGTCTAGTTTTTGCGTCTGTAATAGCAAGCAGCATCGCCGTGTCCGGCTGTGCCACCGACCCTTACGGCTACAACGGTGGCTATCAATATGACTCGCAGGGCCGTCGGGTAGCGACCGGCGCGGCTATCGGCGGCGCCACGGGCGCGGTGGTCGGCGCGGTGGTTCCGGGCGTGAACCCGGTGACCGGCGCCGTGGTCGGTGCAGTTCTTGGCGGCGTCGCTGGCGCCGTGATCAAGGGCCGGCAATATTACCGCGATACCCGCGGCTATTGCTATTACGTCGATCAGTATGGCAATCCGATCTACGATTATAACGCTAGGTGCTAACAGCTTAGCGGCAATCGCTTAGACGGGGCGGAAGGTATCGTCCGCTTCGTTGAGCAACCATAATTCGCCATCGCGAATGGAAAAATGGCACCCGAGTAGCTTCAGGGTGCCATTTTTTTCGCGGGCCGCCACGAACGGGAAGGTGCGAAGGTTGGCCAGGCTCTGGCGGATCGCAACCTCTTCCAGCATCCGGTGAGCATCCTCGCCGGTGCCATGATCGCGGGCGATCGCCTGGGCGGGGCCTTCGACCTGGCTCATCCAGGTCGACACGAACCCGCCTTCGCCGGCGGCCGCGCCCTTGAACTTGCCGGTCAGCGCGGCGCTGATGCCGCCGCAGCGCTCATGCCCCATCACCAATATCTCGGGAATGTTGAGCTGGGTGACCGCGAACTCCAGCGCGGCCGACACGCCGTGGCGTCCTCCGCCGGTTTCGAACGGGGGCACCAGGTTGGCGACATTGCGCACGACGAAGATTTCGCCGGGGTTGGTGTCGAAGATCGTTGCCGGATCGGCCCGGCTGTCGCTGCAGGCGATGACGACCGCGCGTGGCGACTGTCCTTCTGCCAGCTCTTGCCAGCGGCCCCGTTCGGTTTCGAACCGGTTGGCGCGAAATCGCCGATAGCCTTCCAGCAGGTTGCCGAACCCTTGCATACGCGAAACCCTTTCTGAACTGGCGCGGGGGTTAATCGGGCGGGCGAGGGGTGGCAAGTCGGGGACCAAATCGCTATCTGGCCCGGCATGAACGCTCCGCTCCCCGTGCCAGCCCAAGGGCCATCCCGCCAGCGCAAGCCCGACTGGATCCGGGTCAAGGCGCCTGTCAGCGAAGGCTATCACGAGACCCGCAAGCTGATGCGCTCCCTGAATCTCGCCACGGTGTGCGAGGAAGCGGCCTGTCCGAACATCGGCGAATGCTGGACCAAGAAGCATGCGACGGTGATGATCCTGGGCGACACCTGCACCCGGGCCTGCGCCTTCTGCAACGTCAAGACCGGCATGCCGCGCGCCGTCGACCCGCTGGAGCCCGAGCATGTCGCCATCGCCGCGGCCAAGCTCGGCCTCGAGCATATCGTGGTGACCTCGGTCGACCGCGACGACCTGCCCGACGGCGGGGCGTCGCAGTTCGTCAAGGTGATCGAGGCGCTCCGCCGCGAGACGCCGAACACCACCATCGAGATCCTGACCCCGGACTTCCGCAACAAGCATGAGGCGGCGGTCGAAGCGATCGTCGCTGCTCGTCCCGACGTATACAACCACAACCTCGAAACCGTCCCAAGGCTCTATCCGACGATCCGCCCCGGCGCGCGCTACTATGCCTCGCTGCGCCTGCTCGAACAGGTCAAGAAGCTCGATCCCTCGATCTTCACCAAGTCGGGCGTGATGGTCGGCCTCGGCGAGGAGCGGCTGGAAGTCCACCAGGTGATGGACGACATGCGCTCCGCCGGGATCGACTTCCTCACCATGGGCCAATATCTCCAGCCGACTCCGAAGCATGCCACGGTCCAGGAGTTCGTCACACCCGACGCGTTCAAGGCCTATGCGTCGATCGCCAGGGCGAAGGGCTTTCTGCTGGTCGCGGCATCGCCGCTGACCCGTTCCAGCTACCATGCCGGTGACGATTTCCAGAAGATGCGCGATGCCCGCAACGCGCAGCTGGCGAGGGCGGGGGGCACACCCGCCTAAATGCCCCGGCACAGTGAGACGCGTTACCTGCCTTATACGCCGGACCAGCTGTTCGGCATGGTCGCCGACGTCGGCAGCTATGACGAGTTTCTGCCATGGGTCAGCGCGGTCCGCATCCGTTCGGACAGCGAAACCGAGATGGTCGCCGACCTGATCGTCGGTTTCAATGCCTTCAAGGAGCGGTTTACCAGCCGGGTGACCAAGGAGCGGCCCGGCCATATCTGCGTCGACTATATCGAGGGCCCGCTAAAATATCTGAAGAATGAATGGCGTTTCGAACCTGCTCCCCAGGGCGGCACGAACGTCTACTTCTCGGTCGATTTCGCCTTCAAGTCGCGCATTTTCGAAACGCTCGCCGGCCAGATGTTCGATCGGGCCTTGCGGCGAATGACCGGCGCCTTCGAAAAGCGCGCCGAGCAGCTCTACGGCATCAACAGGTCAAGCGCGCAGAGCGCCGCCTGACGGCGGATCCCGGACCGGCCTTCCGAAGCGTCGAACAGCTTCTGGTCGGCGACGATCTTGTCCGGACCTGCCTTTCGCTCGGCCCGGGCGAAGACCACCGTCCCGACCGGCTTCTGCTCGGTCCCCCCGTCAGGGCCGGCGATACCGGTGATGGCAACGGCGACATCGGCGCCCGAGGCCTCGAGCGCTCCCTGGGCCATCGCCCAGGCGGTGGCGACGCTGACCGCTCCGAAGGTTTCGACCACGTCGAGGCAGACGTTGAGCTCCGACATCTTGGCTTCGTTCGAATAGGTAACATAGCCGGATTCGAACATTTCCGACGATCCGGGGATCTCGGTGATGGCGGCGCTGACCAGCCCGCCGGTGCAGCTTTCGGCGACCGCCACCCGGCGCCCGGCGCGGCGATTGGCCTCCACTACTTCGCGGGCCTTGGCCACCAAATCATCGGGAAGCAAATGATCAGCCATCATTATCCTTGCGCCATTCGAACCGTTGCGACCGCCTGGGCGGCAATTCCCTCGCCCCTCCCGGCAAAACCAAGTCGTTCGGTTGTGGTTGCCTTTAGGCTGACTTGAGTGAGGCTGATATCCAGAATTACCGCGATACGCGCCCGGGCGGCGTCCCGATGCGGCCCGATCTTCGGCTCCTCGCAAATCACCGTGCAGTCGACAAAATCGATGATCCCGCCCGCCTGCCGGACCAGCTTTGCGGCGTGTCCAAGGAAAATGCTGCTGTCCGCGCCCTTCCACTGCGGATCGGACGGCGGAAAATGCTGGCCGATGTCGCCCAGCCCGGCCGCTCCGAGCAACGCGTCGGTGATCGAGTGCAGCACGACGTCGGCATCGCTATGGCCGGCGAGGCCGCGGTGATGGGCGATCTCGATCCCGCCGATCTTCACTGGGCCCTCGCCGGCAAAGGCATGAACGTCAAAGCCCATGCCGGTGCGGCTGATGAGCCGTGACGATTGCACCGCTTCCGCCCGGGCCCAGTCAGCGGGCGAAGTCAGCTTTTCCAGCATTGCGTCGCCTTCGACCGTCGCGACTCCAAGGCCCGCCGTCCGGGCGACCGTCGCCTCGTCGGTAGGGTTGCCGCCGCTCCACCTGGCATAGGCTTCCCTCAGGTCCTTGAGCCGAAAAGCTTGCGGGGTTTGCAATCGAACCGCATGGTCGCGGTCGATCGGCTCGCCCAGCAGACCGTCGGCCCTGGCCAATGTGTCGGCCACCGGCAGCACCGGAACGGCGCCGCCGGAGCCTTCCAGCCCGGCCAGCAGACGATCGATGACGTCATGCGGGCAAAAGGGGCGGGCGGCGTCATGGACCAGGACGATATCGCCCTCGATCGCATCCAGGCCGGCCCGGACGCTGTCCGAGCGCTCCGCTCCGCCGATGATCAAGGCGCCCACCTCGCGGCCATCCAGCGCCTGCCGGGCGAGTTGCTCCTGGCCTTCGCCGATGACCACCCGGACCGCGTCGATCGCCGGGTGTGACGTCAAAGCGTCGACCGCATGCGAAAGCACCGTCTTGCCGGCAAGCGGCTGATATTGCTTCGGCAACTCACCGCCCATCCGGCTTCCCGATCCGGCGGCGACAATGAGGGCGGTGACCGTCATAAGCGGCGCCTTGCCCGCATCCGGCCCTTCCTGTAAAGGCGCGCCCTCCCATGAGCCTGGTAAAGCCCATCCACGTCGGTCCGGTGACCATCGACGCGCCCGTGATTTTGGCGCCGATGACGGGCGTCACCGACCTGCCGTTCCGCAAGATCGTCAAGCGCTACGGTGCGGGCCTCACGGTCAGCGAGATGATCGCCAGCCAGGCCATGATCCGCGAAACCCGCCAGTCAATGCAAAAGGCGGCGTGGGACCCGAGCGAGGAGCCGGTGTCGCTGCAGCTGGCCGGCTGCACCCCCAATGAGATGGCCGAGGCGGCAAGGCTCAACGAGCAGCGCGGTGCCGCGATCATCGACATCAACATGGGCTGCCCGGTCAAGAAGGTGGTCAATGGTGATGCCGGGTCGGCGCTGATGCGCGACCTGCCGCTCGCTGCCTCGATCATCGATGCGACCGTCAAGGCGGTGAAGGTGCCCGTGACGCTGAAGATGCGCATGGGCTGGGACCATGGCAGCCTCAACGCGCCCGAACTGGCGCGCATTGCCGAGGACCTCGGCATCAGGATGATCACCGTCCACGGCCGCACGCGCTGCCAGATGTACAAGGGTTCGGCCGACTGGGCTTTCGTCAGCGCGGTCAAGCAGGCGACGTCGCTTCCGGTGATCGTCAACGGCGATATCTGCAGCCTTGAAGACGCGCGTACGGCTCTCGCCCAGTCCGGCGCGGACGGGGTGATGATCGGTCGCGGGTCCTATGGCAAACCGTGGTTGCTCGGCCAGGTGATGGCCGATCTGGCGCATGACGGGCACAAGCCGGATCCGTCGATGGACGACCAGCTCGACCTGATCCTCGAGCAGTATGACGCCATGCAATCGCTTTACGGCGTCCAGACCGGCGTCAACCTCGCCCGCAAGCATATCGGTTGGTACACCAAGGGGCTGGCCGGCTCGGCCGAGTTCCGAAACCGGGTCAATACGCAGGACGATCCGAAGGTCGTGACGCAGATGCTGCAGGACTTCTATTCGCCCTGGCTCGCGAGAACTGCAGCCTAACCAGAAACTGTGTTTTTTATGCAACGCGTCCATGCTAGGCCCAGCCTGGAATGGATGTGCAGACCGTCGAATCCGATCTGAAAAGAAGGCCTTTGCCTCGCTGGCTCGCCCGCGAGAAAGAGAGCGGTCGAATCTACGATTGGGCGACGGTTGCGAGCGGAGCCCTGCTCGCCGGCATGCTGGTGCTCAGCTATGTCATGCTGACCCGCGAGGCGGCGCCCGGATCGATGCTGTCGCCGCTGCAGATCGCCCTGCTGCTAATCGCCAACCTCGTTCCGTCGATTGCGCTGATGGTCCTGCTGTCGCGCAAGATCGCCCGAGCGCGGGCGGTGGCCCGGGCGATCGGCACCGGCCAGCTACATACGCGACTGGTCGCGCTCTTCTCGGTGATCGCCGCAGTGCCGACGGTGATCGTTGCCATCTTCGCATCCCTGCTGCTGCAGTCGGGGCTGGAATTCTGGTTTTCCGACCGCGCGCGGGGAATGTTGGAGAATACCGTTCAGCTGGCGCAATCGACCTACAACAGCGAGGTCAATCGTGTGGGTGCCGAGGCGGTTGCCATGTCTGGGGACCTTTCCGGAGCGCTGCCGCAATATCCGATCACCAGTCCTCAATTTGAGGAATATATCGCCCGGCAGACGTACCAGCGCAGTCTCAATGAAGCCGCGATTGTCTCGATTGCCAACAATGGGCAGGTCACGATCAGCCGCGGCGTCAACTATTATGACGGACTGATCGACCAGTCCCGGCTGGCCCAGGCAT
>DATJHF010000014.1:0-68584 GCA_035494075.1 Sphingomicrobium sp.
GCCCGAAATATTTGTCGTCGACCGCCCGCTTATTCTCTTCGTAGCGCGAATGGCCGCGGCCATAGGCCATCGCCTGGTCCTGCAGGTCGCATTCGCCGCCCTGGTCGCAGATCGGGCAGTCGAGCGGGTGGTTGATGAGCAGGAACTCCATCACCCCTTCGCGCGCCTTCTTGACCATCGGCGTGTCGGTCTTGATCGCCTGGCCCTCGGCGGCGGGCAGCGCGCAGCTCGCCTGCGGCTTGGGCGGCCCCGGCGCGACCTCGACCAGGCACATGCGGCAATTGCCGGCAATCGACAGCCGCTCGTGGTAGCAGAAGCGCGGAATCTCCTTGCCGGCCAGCTCGCACGCCTGCAGCACGGTCGCGCCCTGGGGGACCTCGATTTCAACGCCGTCGACGGTGACTTTAGGCATTATTCGGCAGCCTCAGCGACATGGCCTTCGCGCTCGGCGATGCGGCGCTCGAGCTCGGGGCGGAAATGGCGGATCAGGCCCTGGATCGGCCAGGCGGCGGCGTCTCCCAGCGCGCAGATTGTATGCCCTTCGACCTGCTTGGTGACGTCGTAGAGCTTGTCGATGGTCGAGGTGTGCGCATCGCCTTCGCGGAGGCGCTCCATCGTCCGCCACATCCAGCCGGTGCCTTCACGGCACGGGGTGCACTGGCCGCAACTCTCATGCTTGTAGAAATAGCTGATGCGGCTGATCGCGCGGACGATGTCGGTCGACTTGTCCATGACGATGACGGCCGCGGTGCCGAGACCGGAGCCGAGGTCCTTCAGCCCGTCGAAGTCCATCGGCGCGTCCATGATCTGCTCGGCAGGAACCAGCGGCACCGACGAACCGCCGGGGATCACGGCGAGGAGGTTGTCCCAGCCGCCGCGGATACCACCGGCATGCTTGTCGATCAGCTCGCGGAACGGGATCGACATGGCTTCCTCGACCACGCACGGGCAGTTCACATGGCCGCTGATCTGGAACAGCTTGGTGCCTTCGTTCTTCTCCCGCCCGAAGCCGGCGAACCAGGCCGCGCCGCGGCGGAGGATGGTCGGGACGACCGCGATGCTCTCGACATTGTTGACCGTGGTCGGGCAGCCGTAGAGGCCGGCCCCGGCCGGGAACGGCGGCTTGAGGCGCGGCAGGCCCTTCTTGCCCTCCAGGCTTTCGAGCATCGCCGTCTCTTCGCCGCAGATGTACGCACCCGCGCCACGATGGACGAACACGTCGAAGTCGTAACCGGAACCGGCGGCATTCTTGCCGAGCAGGCCGGCGTCATAGGCCTCAGCGACCGCTTTACGCAGCGCCTCGGTCTCGACGATGAATTCGCCGCGGACGTAGATGTAGGCGGCGCGGCAGCGCATGGCGAAGCCGGCGATCAGCGCGCCTTCGACCAGCTTGTGCGGGTCGTGGCGGAGGATTTCGCGGTCCTTGCAGCTGCCCGGCTCGGATTCGTCGGCGTTGATCACCAGGAAGTTGGGCCGGCCGGCGGTCGGCTGCTTGGGCATGAAGCTCCACTTCATGCCGGTCGGGAAACCGGCCCCGCCGCGGCCGCGCAGGCCAGACGCCTTGACGACCTCGATGATCTCGTCCTGGCCCTGCTTCATCAAGTCGGCGGTCTTGTCCCAGTCGCCGCGCGCTTGGCTCGACTTCAGGTCCGCGCCCTGGAAGCCGTAGAGGTTGGTGAAGATCCGGTCCTTGTCGGTGAGGGAAGTGATGCCGCTCATTTCAGCTGCTTCCCGCCGAACTTCTGCTGCACGAGCATGAACCCGCCGACCACCAGGGCGAGGATGATCGCGATCTTGAGCAGCTTGAACAACAGTCCCAAAAGCAGGATCGCGATGATGATGCCGATGATCAGGCCCATTACCATTGCCCCCGATAGTCGTAGTTGCGCTCGGCCATCTTCTTGAGCGTGGTCGGGCCGCCTTCCGGGCAGCTTGTCTGGCGATCGACTTGCGGGCCGATCTTGGGCTTCAGGCCGCTGGCCAGCGCGTCGAGGATCGCCTTCATGCTGTCCTCTGTGAGGTCCTCGTAATTGTCGTCGTTGATCTGGACCATCGGCGCATTCGCGCAGGCGCCGAGGCATTCGACCTCGGTCAGCGTGAACATGCCGTCGTCGGTGGTGCGGCCCTTCTTGAGCCCGCGCTTGTAGCAGGCCGACAGCACATCGTCCGACCCACGCAGCATGCAGGGCGTGGTGCCGCACACCTGGACGTGGAATTTGCCGACCGGGGCGAGATTGAACATGGTGTAGAAGCTGGCGACCTCCATCACCCTGACCGGCGGCATGTCGAGCTCCCGCGCGACGAATTCGATCACCGGGATCGGCAGCCAGCCCTGGGTCCCGGTCATCGCCCCGACCTGGCGCTGGGCGAGGTCGAGGAACGGGATCGAGGCCGAAGCCTGCCGGCCCGCCGGATAGCGGGCGACGATCTCTGCCGCGGCCTTGGCGTTGGCCGGGTCCCAGGCAAAGCCGCCCCACTCGGCGCGAAGCTCGGGCGTGTCAGGGGCGAAAGCGCGTTCGGCCATTAGCGGTCGACCTCCCCGAACACGACGTCGATGGCGCTCAAGACCGCGGTGGTGTCGGCGAGCATGTGGCCTTTCATCATGAAATCCATCGCCTGGAGGTGCGAGAAGCCGGTCGGGCGGATCTTGCAGCGATAGGGTTTGTTGGTGCCGTCCGCGACCAGGTAGACGCCGAATTCACCCTTGGGACTTTCGGTCGCGACGTAAACCTCGCCGGCCGGGACGTGATAGCCCTCGGTGTAGAGCTTGAAGTGATGGATGAGGGCCTCCATCGACTGCTTCATCTCGGCGCGCTTGGGCGGGAACACCTTGCGGTCGAGCGTGCCGATCGGGCCTGACGGCATTTCCTTGAGGCACTGGCGCATGATCTTGGCCGACTGCCGCACTTCCTCGACCCGGACCATGAAGCGGTCGTAGCAGTCGCCGCGGGTGCCGACCGGAATGTCGAACTCCATCCGGTCATAGACCTCGTAGGGCTGCGATTTGCGCAGGTCCCAGGCGATGCCGGCGGCGCGGATCATCGGCCCGGAGAAGCCCCAGGCCAGCGAATCTTCCTTGTTGACGATGCCGATGTCGACATTGCGCTGCTTGAAGATGCGGTTGTCGGCGACCAGGCTGATCGCGTCCTCGAACAGGTGCATGCGCGTGTCGAGCCAGGTGCCCATGTCGGCCAGCACGCTTTCGGGAATGTCCTGGTGGACGCCGCCGACGCGGAAGTAGTTGGCGTGCATCCTGGCGCCCGACACGCGCTCGTAGAATTGGAGAGTGTCCTCGCGCACTTCGAACAGCCACAGGTTCGGCGTCATCGCGCCGACGTCCATGATGTGGCTGCCGAGGTTCAGCATATGGTTGGAGATGCGGGTCAGTTCCGCCATCAGCACGCGGATATATTGGGCGCGCAGCGGCACCTCGAGGCCCATCAGCTTCTCGACGGCCAGCACGTACGAGTGCTCCATGCACATCGGCGAGCAGTAATCGAGCCGGTCGAAGTACGGCAGCGCCTGGGCGTAGGTGCGATATTCAATCAGCTTCTCGGTGCCGCGATGGAGCAGGCCGATGTGCGGATCGACCCGCTCGACGATCTCCCCGTCCAGCTCCATGATCAGGCGGAGGACGCCGTGCGCAGCCGGGTGCTGCGGGCCGAAGTTGATCGTGTAATTGCTGATCGTATCGTCGCCGGCGGTCGGCTTGGGACCGGCCTGCTGGTTCGGCGCGCCGACCATGATGTCGAGGGTTTCGCTCATGACTTCTTGCCCTTGGGCTGGCCTTCGCCCTTGGCCTTGGGCGCCGCCTTGCTTTTCCTCGCCGCGGCCTTGTTGGTCTTCGCGCCCGCACCTGTCTTGTCGGCGGCGTCAGTGGTCTTGGGCTGTGCCGGAGGCGCCTTGGCATCGACCTTCGGGGCCGCGCTTGGAGCCGGAGCCGGGCTCGGCGCACCTGGCGCCTGGCCGACAGCCTTCTCGTCGCCCGGCAAACGATACTCGGCGCCCTCCCACGGCATCAGGAAGTCGAAATTGCGGAAATCCTGCGGCAGCTCGACCGGCTCGTACACCACCCGCTTCTCTGCCTCGGAGTAGCGCAGCTCGACATAGCCGGTCTGCGGGAAGTCCTTGCGCAGCGGATAGCCCTCGAACCCATAATCGGTGAGGATACGGCGAAGGTCTGCATTGCCGGCGAAAGTCACGCCGTAAAGGTCGAACACCTCGCGCTCGAGCCAGCCGGCAACCGGCCAAAGGCCGGTAACGCTCGGCACCGGCGTATCCTCATCGGTCGTGACCTTGATCCGGAAACGGTGGTTCTCGGTGACAGACAGCAGGTGGTAATTGACCTCGAACCGCTCGGGCCGCTCGGGATAGTCGACCCCGGCGATCTCCATCAGCTGCTGGTAGCCGAACTTGTCACGAGCGATGCGGCAGGCATCGACCAGCGCATCGCGTTTGACGGTGACGGTCAGCTCATCGACATGGTCGCGCGAGGCCACGAACGCATCGCCGATAGCCGCGCGATAAGCATCAACGAAGCCCTCGCGGGCCCGGATCACGGGTGCTGGCATCCTCACCGGTCGATCGTCCCTTCGCGACGGATCTTCCGCTGCAATTGCATGATGCCGTAGAGCAGTGCCTCGGCAGTCGGAGGACAGCCGGGAACATAGATGTCAACCGGCACGATCCGGTCGCATCCGCGCACCACCGAGTAGCTGTAGTGATAATAGCCGCCACCATTGGCGCAGCTGCCCATCGAGATGACATACCGCGGCTCCGACATCTGGTCGTACACCTTGCGCAGGGCGCTTGCCATCTTGTTGCACAGCGTGCCGGCGACGATCATCACGTCCGACTGGCGCGGGCTGGCGCGCGGCGCGGCGCCGAAGCGCTCGAGGTCGTAGCGCGGCATGTTGACGTGAATCATCTCGACCGCGCAGCAGGCGAGGCCGAAGGTCATCCACCACAGGGAGCCGGTGCGCGCCCAGGTGAACAGATCCTCGGTCGTGGTGACGAGGAAGCCCTTCTCGTCCAGCTCCTTGCGCATCTCGAGGAATTTGGTTTCCTCGACACTTCCGGGCACCAGCCCGGCGGCGCGCGCGACTTCTTCCTCGGTGATGTTGGGGTTGCGCCCGGGGCTAAGCATCACTCCCATTCGAGCGCTCCCTTCTTCCAGGCATAGGCAAGGCCAAGGGCAAGCTCGACGAGGAAAATCATCATCGCGATCCAGCCGACCCAGCCGGTTCCCATCAGGCTGACCGCCCACGGGTAGAGGAATGCCGCTTCGAGGTCGAATACGATGAACAGGATCGCGACCAGGTAGAAGCGAACGTCGAACTGGGCGCGGCTGTCGTCGAAGGCGGGAAAGCCGCACTCATATTCGCTCAGTTTTTCCGCGTCCGGCTTGTGCGTGCCGGTCAGCCGGCTGACCAGCATCGGCAGCACGACAAACGCCGTCGACAGCGCGAGCGCGATGGCGAGGAACAAGAGGATCGGCAGATATCCGGCGGCGACATTTGCCAAAGGAGGGCTCCCGGGGGTTACTGGGTTGGCGGCGCTTTAGGACGCTCGGTTAGAGCGGGCAAGCGCCAGAAACGGTGAGAATGACTCGCAAGAAGGTGAATTAGAGTGGCTTGCAATCCTTGCCGGCCGGAATGGCGATGATCTGCGCCCCCGTGCGCCGCGTCGCTTCCCTTTTGCCGACGCGTTCCCATCCGGAATCCGACACCAGCAGCAGCCTCTTGCCGTCAAATGCGGCCTGCGTCGGATCAGTGAGCGTCAGGCCATCGACCAGCTCGGTCCGCTCAATACCTCCCGGCCGCATCCGGATTAGCCAGGCGCGGGCGGGCGCCGCACCGCCATTGTAAATCCCGACGTAGTTGCTGCCGCACCGTACCAACCCATCGATCCCGACTGACGGCTTGCCATCCTGCCGCGGAAGCCAGGTGGTCGCCTTTGTCTTGAGATCGATGCGCCCGATCCCTCGGGCATAGTCGGCGACGATTAGCTCGAGGCCGGATGGCGTCAGCGCCGTTCCCTGCGCACTTTTGCCGTCGCCCGGGCGGTTAACCGTCCGAAGGCCGGGCCGGCGCGGCAGAAGGGACCATATCAGGCCGTTTTGGCTGTCGCTGACGAATATCCCGCTCTGCGATGCAAACACGTCGCCCGGGTGGAACGAATCTTTCGCCGGGGCGAACCGGCCTCTGACTTTGCCGCTTCGGTTGATCGCGACCAGCGCACCGCGTTCGCAATTCGCAATTCCGGCGATCTCCGGGCAATCCGCGGCGATCCACAGCAGCTTGCGGCCCCAGTCAAAGGCGATTCCAAGCGGATGCAGCCCCTCGGGCAGGGTCGCGATTGTTCGGCAGCTTTTGGCGCACGCCAAAATTTGCCGGTCGAGTACGCTCGACACGAAAATCGTAGCGCCGTCGGTCGCGACGCCTTCGACCAAGCGATGGCTGGGATCGATGGTGAGGACCGTCGTCGGCTGGACGGCCAGGCCCAGCACCACGACGGCAGCAAGGATCACCGAAGCGCTCCCGCCAGCAGCTTGTGCAGCCTGCTGTGCAGTTCGCCGCTGGCCGCCAGATATTCGCGGCGTTCGGCCATCCGGTCCTGTCCGCGATAATCGCTGATGAAGCCACCGGCTTCCTTGACCAGCAGCACGCCGGCGGCTGTGTCCCAGATATCGAGATCGTCTTCCCAGAAGCCATCGTACCGCCCCGCCGCGACCCATGCGAGGTCGAGCGCGGCCGAGCCGAGGCGGCGAATACCGGAAACTTCGGGCGCGATGGCGCCGAAAATCCGCGACCAGCGGGCAACGTCGCCACGGCCGAAATGGGGAATGCCGGTTCCGACCAGCGCTTCGTCGAGGTTACGGCGCGCGGAAACGCGCAACCGGCGTTCGTTGAGCCAGGCTCCCCGACCCTTTTCGGCCCAGAATGTCTCGTCGGTCAGCGGCTGGTAGACCAGGCCGTGACTGATGCCGGTCTTGCCTCCCGGCAATGGTTCCTCGACCGCGATCGAAATCGAGAAGTGCGGCACGCCATGGAGGAAGTTGGTCGTGCCATCGAGCGGGTCGACGATCCAGCGCGGCTTTGAAGGATCGCCGGCAATCTCGCCTGTCTCTTCGCTAATGATTCCCCAGTCGGGCCGAGCATTCTTAAGCTCGTCCAAGATGGTCTGCTCGGCGCGCTTGTCGGCCATCGACACGAAGTCGGCCGGCCCCTTTTTCGACACCTGCAGCTGCTCGACTTCGTTATAATCGCGACGAAGCCGGGGCGCCGCCTTTCGGGCGGCGCGGGTCATGACGGTGATCAGGCCGGAATGGGAAACCATTAGTCCGCGCGCCGGACGTAGGTCTGCTCGTACACGTCGACGACGATCTTGGTGCCGGCGCTGATGTGCGGGGGGACCATCACGCGCACGCCATTGTCGAGCATTGCCGGCTTGTAGCTGGAGCTGGCCGTCTGGCCCTTCACCACGGCGTCGGCCTCGACGATCGTCGCTTCGACCGTGTCGGGCAGCTGGACGCTGATTGGCCGCTCTTCGTGAAGCTCCATCACCACGTCCATGCCGTCCTGCAGGAAGGCCGCGGGCTCGCCGATCAAATCCTCGGGCAGCTGGACCTGCTCGTAATTGTCCTTGTCCATGAACACGAGCTGGTCGCCGTCATGGTAGAGGAACTGGAAGTCCTTGGTGTCGAGCCGGACGCGCTCGACCGTCTCGGCCGAACGGAAGCGGACATTGTTCTTGCGGCCGTCGATGAGGTTCTTCAGCTCAACCTGCATATAGGCGCCGCCCTTGCCGGGCTGGGTGTGCTGGATTTTCACGGCGCGCCAAATGCCGCCTTCATATTCGATGATGTTGCCGGGACGAATGTCGACGCCGCTGATCTTCATTGTGATCGCCTATATGCCAGAGAGATGAAAAAGAGCCGCGGGCGGCGGACCGCCCAATCTGGCGCGGCCCCTAGCCTCTTGGAGGCTTTCCGGCAAGCAGCGGATAGGGATTGATCGCGGTCCCCTGCCACCAGCGTTCGCCCGGGTTCATCCGGAATATCGCGAAATGCAGGTGCGGGCCGGCCGGATTGGCGTTGCCGGTATGGCCGACAAGGCCGATCGGCGAACCGCGCTCGATCTGCTGCCCCTCGGCAAGCCCGGGCGCGTAGCTGAGGAGATGTGCATAATAATAGATCCAGCGCCCATCGTCGGATCGCACATAGGCCGTGACCCCGCCGCCGCCATTTGAGAAGAAGAGCTTTTCAATTCGGCCGGGCGCCGCTGCGATCACCGGGGTTCCCTCGGCGGCCATGATGTCGATCGCGTCGTGAGTCCGCTGCCCCCCGGCCCGAGCCTGGGTATAGGTGTCGACCAGTTGGTCGGGCTTCACGCCCGCCACTGGGATGGCGAGGCCGGTCGGGCCGACCACCACGCCTTCCGCCACAGTCACCGACGGTGCGCCCTTCTCGTCAACAATCTGCTTGTCGCCGGCGACCATGATCTCGCCCTGCCCGGCGCCGTAACCGATGTTGTAGGCGAAGATGGTCAGAGCGCCCAGCAGCACCGCGATCACGACGATCCAGCCAAGCCGGGTGACGACCTTTCCCATCAGGCCTGGAACACCGCCTTGACGCCGGGCTTCACCATCCGCGACAGCCTGAGCACGTCCCAATTCGTCATTCGGATGCAGCCATGGCTTTCGGTCCGGCCAATGGTCTGGGGCTCCGGCGTCCCATGGATGCCGTAATGCTCCTTGCTGAGATCGAGCCAGGCAACGCCGACCAGACCGTTGGGGCCGGCGGGCAGCATTTTCTCGTCCTTGCTGTCATCGACATCCCAGAACAGGTCGGGCTGGTAATGGAACGGCGGCAGGTAGGAAAATGTCGGAATCTTCCATTCGCCAATCGGCAGCGGGTCATGGCCCGATCCAGTGGTTACGGGGAATTGGGCGACTAACCGGTCTTCCTTGTCCATCACCTTGAGCAGGCCTTCGCTCTTGTCGACGACGATATGATCGCCCTGCGGCTCGGTGGCGTCGACGTTCAGCTTTACGAACCAGGCCTTATATTCGGGCGTCAGCGGCGAGCCCTGATATTCCGTGCTGGCCGGCAGCACGTTGGGAAGCCGCAGCGTCTGGCCCGGGCCGATCAGCGCGGTGGGACCGTTGAGCGCCACGATCGTGTCGGGCGTGGTGTGATAGCGCTCGGCAACCTCTTCCAGCATGTTGCGATAGCCCGCCCATTTGAGCTTGGCCTGCGCCTCCGGCTTCTTCGGATAGGGGTAGACATAATTGCCGCCGATATCGACGCGGTCCAGCTTCACACTGACGGTCGAGGGCCGGTTCTGCTCGAGCAGCGCGCGGCGCGTCGGTCCGTCGAGCTTGCCGGTAACGTCGAGGCCGCGGGACTCCTGGAAACCGCGGACCGCAGCCTTGAACGACATGCCGTCCTTGCCATCGATCACGCCAGTCGAGAATCCTGCCGCGCCAAGCAATACCTGTGCGTGGAACACTGTACCGTCGATTGGGCTGCCCGGCGTGCCGGGCGGGACCCAAGGCTTGGCGGGTTTGGACTGGCCGGAAGCGCTGGCCGCGACGATGAGGGAAAGCGACAGGATCGCGGTGATCGGGGTACGCGGCACAATGGTTCTCCTTGGATTTTCACCAAGGAACGCGGTCCAGCCCGGCTTTGTTTCGTCCTATGCCGCGAACAGGGCGGCAAACTTCGCAACTTCGCCGGCCGGATCATCCCTGCCCCACACCGCGCTGCACACTGCAATGAAGTCGGCGCCCGCGGTTACCAGCGGCGCGGCATTGTCGGGCGTGATCCCGCCTATGGCGACGCAGGGCATTTCGAACAGCGACGCCCACCAGCTGAGGATCGCCGGATCCGGCCGGTGCTCGCTCGGCTTGGTCATGGTGTCGTAAAATGCCCCGAATGCGACATAGTCGGCCCCCGCCTCGCCCGCCTCCATCGCCAGGTGACGGCTGGCGTGGCAGGTGACGCCGATCTGCTTCGATGGACCGAGAATGGCGCGGGCCTCGCGCGGATCGCCGTCGGACTGGCCGAGGTGAACACCGTCGGCGTCCAGCCGCTTGGCCAGGCTGACGCTGTCGTTGACGATGAAGGCGACGCCGGCATCGGCGCAGATGCGCTGCAGCGGTTCGGCGAGGCGTGCCAACTTATGCTGGTCGCCCCCTTTGACGCGCAGCTGGAACGCTGCGACCGGCCCGCCTGCCAGCGCCGCCCGGAGGCGATCGGGGAAGATCCCGCCGACCTCTTGCGGGCTGATCAGGTAAAGCTGGCAGGGATCGGTCCGCGCCGGAGGCGGGAACGCGCTCAGATCGACGTCGTTCTCATTCATGGGCCGCTCATTAGCGAACGGAGAGACTTCGTCCAATGAAAGCACTTGTCCTTGTTGCGAGCGTTGCACTCTCGGCATGCTCGACCATTCCGCCGGCCAATGCCGGCCCGACTGCCGCGATAGGGCAGGTTGCTTATGCCAACGGCGTCCGTGTGCGGCCCTTGCAAGTGCTGGAGGACAGCCGCTGCCCGGCTGATGTCCAATGCGTATGGGCTGGCCGGCTGGTGGTGCGCAGTGAAGTGATGGGGGGCAGCTGGCAGGTGACTCGCGACCTCGAGCTTGGCAAGCCCCAGCATATCGCCGACGGAGCGCTGACCCTCGTTTCCGCGGTCCCCCAAAAGAAAGCGGGGGCCGCAATCGACCCCCGCTCCTACCGCTTTACGTTCCGGTTCGACGGCGGCCTTTAAGCCACCGACGCGGAATAAATCTCGTCAATTGCCGTGCCCAGCGTGCGGTCGAATTCCTCGTCGGTTTGGTGCGCGCGCAGATCCGACAGCAGCGCTCGGCTGAAGCTGGCGATCATACCCGGATTCTTGCCCAGCTCGACACAGGCATCCGCGCGGCTGAACCCTCCGGATAGGGCGACCACCCGAAGCACCTTGGGATGGTCGACCAGCGGCTGGAACAGCCCGGCCTCGACCGGCAGCGACAGCTTCAGCATCACACGCTGCCCGTCGGGGATCGCGTCGAGGTTCTTGAGGATTTCGGCCAGCAGGATGCGGTCGGCGGCATCGCGCTCGGGGCTCTTGATGTTCACTTCGGGCTCGATGATCGGCACCATATCGTGGGCCAGCACCTGGCGCGCGACGTCGAACTGCTGGGCGACGACGGCGGCAATTCCCTCGGCGTTGGCGAGGTTGATGACCGAGCGCTCCTTGGTTCCGAACACGCCCAGGCCCCTGGCCTTGGTCAGCAGCGCATCGAGCTCGGGCATCGGCTTCATCAGCTGGACGCCGTCGGCGTCATCCTCAAGGCCCTTGTCGATCTTGATGAAGGGCACCACGCCCTGGTCGATTAGGGCCTGCGGAGTCGGCTTGCCGTCGACGGTGCCGTCCATCGTCCGTTCGAACAGGATTGCGCCGATCACCTTGCCGTTGCCGAAACTGGGCGAGGTTATGATGCGAGAGCGCATTTTGTGGATCAGGGCGAACATCTCCTCGTCGTTCGACCAGGCGCCCTCTTCGATGCCGTAGCCCTTGAGCGCCTTTGGAGTCGAACCGCCGCTCTGGTCGAGTGCGGCGATAAAGCCCTGCCCTTGCTTGATCTTGCGGAGCATTTCGTCATGACGGTTGGCGGTCACGGTGGCGTTCATGGGGTCCCCTGCAGAAAAGGATGCTGAATGGATCTGCGGCGCGCTCTAAACTCAGCATGGCGGACTCGCAACCGGCCGCTTGACTGGCGCATTTGATCCGCGCAGCCTCGCGTCGTCAGGGGGGAGACTGGCCATTTTCATTCGTAGCTTGATCCTTGCCGCAGCGCCGATCCTCGTGGCGGGCGCAGCCTTTGCCAAACCACCTGCCCCAGGCACCTCCGTAGCCAGCTCGACCTTCACCACCGCCAACGGCCAATCGCTCACCATCGGCGATCTGCGTGGCCAGGTGGTGGTGCTAACCTATTGGACGAGCGACTGCGGGGCTTGCGACGTGCAGGTGGCGATGCTCGACTATTATTACCGGCAGCGCCGGAACCTGGGACTGCAGGTGCTGGTCATTCCCGCCGAGGAATTGACCGATGGCCAATTGAGAGAGGCGTTTAAGGGCAAGGGCGTGAGGCCTCTGTCGCGTATTCGAGGGCCGTTCGAACCGCTCGATCGCCTGCCGACAACCTATGTCGTCGATCGCTACGGCAAGCTTCGATTTGCCCAATCGGGACTGCTGGGAGTGGAGCGGCTCAACCAGATGCTGGTCCCGCTACTCCGCCAGCCCCAGCCTTAATCCCTCAACGCGTGTTGGCTTTCACGCGCAACAGCGCGAATGTTCAATGCAACGGATATCCGGGTACCACTCCCTTCCCAAGGCTCGACACTGTGTGACAGCCAACCGGGAAACAGGACCATACGCCCTTCGCTGGGCGCGATCTTGACGAGCAACTCCTCGCCCGCATCTTTAAATCGCAAATTGGGAGCATGCATGCGCAGGCCGGGCATCCGCGGGTCGTGGAGGACCAATTGACCTCCATTACCGTCACTGACGCGAACATAATAAACCGCTGACCAAAACGTCCCGCCATGGACGTGGGGAAAATTGAATCCTCCAGGTTCGTTGGCGTTCGCCCACACGTCGTACGTCCAACGCAATGGACCGCCGAGCGCCGTGGACGTGTGAGAGCTGGCAAGCTGGAGAGCATGTTCAATTATTCGTCTGCCGGCATCGCCTGCCCATTGCGGAAAATCGCGCTTGGATTGCCATCCGCCTCGGTTGGAAAGCCGGACTCCCGGATTCGCTGCGCGCTGGGCAAGAATCGCCGGTTCGAGTGCCGCGTTAATCTGTTCGGCGCCGGGTACCTCGTCGACGACCACCGGGGTCGCGAATAATTTCAAAAGTTCAGACACGGTCGATCGTAAGCGCTGCAACACCAGGAAGGGTGCGGCCTTCCATCCATTCGAGGAAGGCGCCCCCAGCCGTCGACACAAAGGTGAAGTCTGAGGCGACGCCGGCGTGATTGAGCGCGGCGACGGTATCGCCGCCGCCCGCCACCGATACCAGGCTGCCGTCCTGGGTCAGCGCCGCGGCCGTTTGGGCCAGCGCGACTGTCGCCGCGTCGAATGGCGGGATCTCGAATGCGCCCAGGGGTCCGTTCCACACCAGCGTGCGGCAAGTCTTGAGAGCGTCCGCCAGCGCCTCGACCGCCGCAGGACCGACGTCGAGGATCATCTCGTCGGCCGCGACCTCGTGCACGTTTACGGTGCGCAAGCTCGGGGGATTGGGAGCGAACTCCTTTGCCACTACCACATCGTAAGGCAGGTGGATCGTGCAGCCCGCGGCCTCGGCGCGCTCGAAAATGCTCTCCGCCTCGCCGATCAGATCCTTCTCCGCCAGCGACTTGCCGACATCGACCCCGCGCGCGGCAAGGAAGGTGTTGGCCATGCCGCCACCGATGATCAAATGATCGACTTTTCCAACCAGGTTTCCGAGCACGGCGAGCTTGGTCGACACCTTGGCCCCACCGACCACCGCCGCGACGGGATGCTCGGGACTGCCGAGCGCCTTTTCGAGCGCGGCCAGTTCAGCTTCCATCGCCCGGCCGGCGAATGACGGCAGCAAATGCGCTACGCCCTCGGTCGAGGCATGGGCGCGGTGCGACACGGAGAAGCCGTCGTTGACATAATAGTCGCCAAGCGCCGCCATGCCCTTGGCCAGCTGCGGATCGTTCTTCTCTTCCCCTGCATGGAAACGGGTGTTCTCGAGTATCCCGATGTTTCCGGGCAGCATCGTCGCAATGCCGCGCTGCGCCTGCGGACCCTGGCAGTCCTCGATGAAGCGGACCGATCGGCCACTTAGTTCTGCCAACGGGCGGACCAACTGCGCAGTCGACATGTCGGGCCGAATTTCGCCCTTGGGCCGCCCGAAATGCGACAGCAGCAGGACGATCGCGCCCTTGTCACTTAGCTCCAGCACGGTCGGAAGCATCGCCCGAAGCCGCGTGTCGTCGGTAACCTTGGCGCCATCCATCGGCACGTTGAGGTCGACGCGGACCAGCACCTTCTTGCCGGTCAGGTCATCCGGCAGGTCATCGAGCGTCTTGAAGGCCGCCATCGGCTCAGATCAGCTTGGCGATTGCGCCGGCGGTGTCGACCATGCGGTTGGAGAAGCCCCACTCATTGTCGTACCAGCTGACCACGCGGACCAGCTTGCCCTCGATCACCGCTGTTTCAAGGCTATCAATGGTCGAGCTGGCCGAAGCGCCGTTGTAATCGATCGAAACCAGAGGCTCGTCGCTATAGTCGAGGATGCCGGCCAGCGGCCCGTTCTCCGACGCCGCCTTGAGCGCAGCGTTGATCTCTTCCTTGCTCGTATCGCGGCCGGGCGTGAAGGTCAGGTCGATCAGGCTGACGTTCGGCGTCGGTACCCGCACCGCCGAGCCGTCCAGCTTGCCCTTCAATTCCGGCAGCACCTCGCCGACCGCACGGGCAGCGCCGGTGGTGGTCGGGATCATCGACATGCCGGCGGCGCGAGCACGGCGCATGTCCGAATGGATCTGGTCGAGGATCTTCTGGTCGTTGGTGTAGGCGTGAATGGTGGTCATCAGGCCGCGCTCGATGCCGACCAAGTCGTTCAGGACCTTGGCCACCGGCGCCAGGCAATTGGTGGTGCAGCTCGCATTGGACACGATGGTGTGTTCCGCGGTCAGCTTGTCGTGGTTCACGCCATAGACGACGGTGAGGTCGGCGCCTTTGGCCGGAGCCGAAATCAGCACGCGCTTGGCGCCGGCGTCGAGATGCTTCTGCCCGCCCTCGCGATCGGTGAAGAAGCCGGTGCACTCGAGCGCCACGTCGACGCCCAGGTCCTTGTGCGGCAGCTTGGCCGGATCGCGCTCGGCGGTCACCTTGATCCGCTTGCCGTTGACGACCATCGCGTCGCCGTCCGAGCTGACATCACCCGGGAAAGCCCCGTGGACGCTGTCGCGCTTGAACAGCATTGCGTTGGACTTGGCGTCGGCCAGGTCATTGATTGCGACCAGCTCGAGGCCGTGGTCGTCGCGCTCAAGGATGGCGCGGGCGACGAGGCGGCCGATGCGGCCGAAACCATTGATGGCGACTTTGGTCATGCAATTTCCCTAACTTTGATGTGGTCGAGCACTCGGCCCGTGATCTTGGGCACGGTAAGCCCGAAAAATTCGTAGAGGTCGGGGGCCGGCGCCGACGCGCCAAACCGGTCGATGCCGATGCGAAGACCGTGGAGGCCCGTATAGCGCTCCCAGCCGAAGGTCGTGCCCGCCTCGATCGATACTCGTAATATCTCGCGATTGGAGACGTCCGGCAGCAAATCCTCGCGATAACTGGCCGGCTGCGCGTCGAACGCCTCGGTACAAGGCATGGAGACGACGTCGGCGCCAATGCCTTCGCCTTCCAGCCTGGCCGCGACGCCGAGCGCGATTTCGACCTCGGACCCGGTGGCCATCAGGATCACCTTGCGCGATGCCTCGGCGGCCTTGAGCCGATAAGCACCCTTGGCGCAGAGGTTTTCGCCCATCGCCTTGGTCCGCACCGGGGACAAATTCTGGCGCGACAAGGCCAGCAGGCTCGGCCCTTCGTGGGCAAGGGCGGCATGCCAGCATTCAGCCGTCTCAACCGCGTCGGCCGGGCGATAGACATGCAGGCCGGGCATGGCGCGGAGCGCCTGGAGGTGCTCGATCGGTTGGTGGGTCGGCCCGTCCTCGCCGAGGCCGATCGAGTCATGGGTCATGACATGGATCACCTTGGCTCCGGCTAGCGCGCCCAGCCGGATGGCGCCGCGGCTGTAGTCGGAGAAGACCAGGAAGGTGCCGCCGTACGGCAGCACGCCGCCGTGCTGGGCCATGCCGTTCATCGCCGCGGCCATGCCGAACTCGCGGATTCCGAAATAAATGTAACGCCCGCCATAATTGGTGGCGTCGAGCGTCTGCATCGCCTTGGTCTTGGTGTTGTTGGAACCGGTCAAATCGGCCGAGCCGCCGATCGTCGCCGGGATTGCGGCGTTGATCGCTTCCAGCGCCATTTCCGACGCCTTGCGGGTCGCGACCTTGGGGGGATCGGCGAGCAGCGTGTCCAGATAGGGCTTCAGCCAGCCGTTATCGAGCTTCCCGGCCATGCGGTCGTTGAACTCGTCGGCCTTGCCGCTTCCCGCCAGCCGCTGCAGCCATTCGGCGCGGTCCTTGCCGCCGCGGGCCCCGGCCTCGCGCCACGCTTTGGCGACATCGTCAGGAATTTCGAACGGCGGAACGTCCCAGCCAAGCTCCTTGCGGGCCGCGGCAACTTCTTCAGCGCCTAATGGCGAGCCGTGGGTGGCGGCGGTGCCCTGCTTATGGGGAGCGCCATAGCCGATGATGGTCTTGCAGCGGATGAGGGATGGTCGCGGGTCGGCCACGGCCTGGTCGATCGCCTTCGAAACCTTGGCCGAATCCAGCCCGTCGCATTCGCAGGTATGCCAGCCCATCGCGTCGTAGCGGGCGATCACATCCTCATTGCGGCTGAGTTCAGTCGATCCGTCGATAGTGATCTTGTTGTCGTCCCATAGCACGATCAGCCGGCCAAGCTTCAAGTGGCCGGCGAGGCCTGCCGCTTCATGATTGACGCCTTCCATCAGGCAACCGTCACCGGCGATGACGAAAGTGCGATGGTCGACTAAGTCGTCGCCGTAGACGGCGTTGAGGTGCCGCTCGGCGATTGCCATCCCAACCGCGGCGGCTACGCCCTGTCCCAACGGGCCGGTGGTCGTCTCTATCCCGGCCAGCTCAAAGCTTTCCGGATGACCGGCGCAGGGGCTGTGCAGCTGGCGGAAATTCTCGATGTCCTCGATCGTCGGCCGCGCGTAGCCGGTGAGGTGCAACAGCGAATAGATCAGCATCGACCCGTGGCCGGCCGACAGCACGAAACGGTCGCGATCCGGCCAATGCGGATCCGCCGGATCATACTTCAGATGACGTGTGAACAGGGCGGTTGCGGCATCGGCCATGCCCATCGGCATGCCCGGATGGCCGCTGTTCGCGGCTTCGACCGCATCCATCGCCAGGGCACGGATAGCGTTGGCGAGTCGGCGTTGAGTGGGCATGAATTCTCCATGGCTCGGCCGCGGCGGGGGATTCGGCTGGCCGATGGTTTGGTGCCTATTGTCATGACTTGGCGTGGCGTCAACCTCGCGACCTTCTTGCGGCCTGCTCCCATTCTGCTACGCCTTCTCAACCATGAGCAATACTCCCTTGGAAGAAGCCATGGATCGGGCCGAGCGCGCCTTGCTTCGCATCGAGCGCGCGATCGAACGCGGCACCATGCATTCAGGCAGGGAGGAGGGGCTGCGCGCGAAGGTGGCGGATGCGCTTGCCGAACTCGACGTGATTATCCGGGAGGCCACACATGGCTGAGGTGGAACTGACCATTGCCGGCCGTCCCTACAAGGTCGCTTGCCGCAATGGCGAAGAGGAGACGCTTCGCCGGGCCGGTGCGCTGGTCGACCAGAAAAGCCGGGAAGCGCTGGCCGGGCTCGGCACGCTGAGCGAATCGCGCCAGCTGCTGTTTGCCGCCCTGCTGCTGGCGGACCAGATCGTCGATGGGAAGGAATTCGAGATTCCCAAGGGCCCGGACGAAGAACTGATCAATCGGACGAACCGTCTTGCCGAACGGCTCGAATCATTGGCCGACGCCCTTGAGAGATCGGGCGCGGACGCCTAGATAGGGGCGGACGGGTACTGCCCGGTACGTGGCCACGAAAATCCCTGAGGCGATTAAATATCCTAGGGGACTGTCCCTGTCCGGACCGTGGTCCGGTGCACATGGTTCCCACCTGACGTTTGTGGCGTCAGAGGATTTCCGGCAAACGGCCATGGTGGTCCCGTCACATCCCTCTCTTCCGGCCGACAAGGTCACGCTCCGCCGGGAGGCGCGTGAACGGCGGCGGGAGTACATCGAATCGCTGGATCGGGACCAACGCGACGCGCTGGCGCAAGCTCTTGCCGACCAGCTCAAGCCGCTGCTCGCCATGTCGCGCATAACGGGCGGATATTGCCCCCTGCCCAGCGAAATCAGCCCGCTGCCCGCGATGGAGATCGCCGGGAAGAGCGGAGGAATCGTCGCTTATCCGGCATTTTCCGATCACCAGAGCAATTTTCGCTTCCTGGCGGGCGAACCGACCGAAGCCGGCCCCTGGGCCTGTTTCCAGCCACCGCTGGATGCGACCGAAGTCTTTCCCGACCTTGTGCTGGTGCCGCTGGTGGCAATCGATGCCCATGGGACCAGGCTTGGCCAGGGCAAGGGCCATTACGACCGCGTGCTGGGCAAGCTGCGCGAGCATGGCGCCTTGCTGATCGGCGTAGGCTGGCAGGTGCAGAAGCTGGACGGCGAGATCCCGCGGGACAATTGGGATGTGCCGCTTGATGGATTCGCGTCGCCGGCGGGCCTGGAGATGTTCCGGTGAGGGCCGAACCAAGCTGGCGCAAACCGGCCGGCATCTTCGCCATTCTTGCGCTGATCGCGCTGTGGGCGGTGGCGATTGCCTCGCTATCCGGCGTGGTCGGCGGGTGGCCGATCTGGCTGCAGTCGATTTTCTACATCTTTGCCGGAATTGTCTGGATTTTTCCGCTGAAACCCCTGCTCCGTTGGATGGAAACTGGTCGATTTCGCGCCCAGAATCCGCCGTCCGTGCCCTGATTTGGGCGGTTCATCGACGTTTCATTGAATTTGCTGTATTGGGCTACCAGATCACCGCCTCCCATGAACCTGGTTCTGCCCTTCCAGCCCGCGAGGCCCTGGCGCACCCATCCGCGTGAGACCGTCGCGGTTGGGATCCTTGGTGCTGCACTGCTGGCGCTAGCCGGAGTAAGCGGCGCGACGCCGGCATTTCCCTCCTTTGGAGGCGAGCCGGAGGCCGCGGCGCCCGCGATCCCGCTGGCGAAGCCGCTTCCCAACCAGATCCGCGACCTGCCGCCAGACGCGGCATTGGCGCTTAACGCCAAAATCCCGCTGGCCAGCGGGCCCAACCCCGCTGCAACGCCCTTCAACATCAGCAAGTCGTCGGGCGACGCCCGGGCGCGAGCTCTGGAGTGTCTGACCAGCGCAATCTATTATGAAGCGGCGCAGGAACCGACCGAGGGCCAGCGCGCGGTCGCCCAGGTGGTCCTCAACCGGGTGCGCCATCCGGCTTTCCCAAACAGCGTCTGCGGTGTCGTCTATGAGGGCTCGACGCGGCCGACCGGCTGCCAGTTTACCTTCACCTGTGACGGATCGATGGCCCAAGCGCCGATGCCCGATCTGTGGAACCGGGCGCGCAAGGTGGCGGACGAGGCCTTGAAGGGCGCAGTATTCGCTCCGGTTGGCCTCGCGACCCACTACCATGCCAACTATGTCGTGCCCTATTGGGCGTCGAGCCTGGTCAAGACCAGCGTCGAAGGCGCCCATATCTTCTACCGCTGGCCGGGCGGCTGGGGCCAGCCGGCCGCGTTCAACGATCGCTGGACCGGCACCGAAGGCAGTCCTGCCGCCCTGCGCCTCGCGGCCTTGAATGCTCCGCATACGGTTACGCCGCTGAAGCCGGAGCTGACGGCGGTCGAGAAGCTCCAAGCTGCCGGCGCCAAGGTGATCGAGGGCAAGGACGGCCGGGTGCGGCTGCTGTTCACCCCTGAAGCGCGCGAAGTCGCCAACAAGGTCAAGGTGACCCCCTATGTCCAGCGTGTCGCCGCCTCGGACAATCTAAAGTTCGCGCTGGATGGTGGAACTCCCCAGGGCGAGCGCCCTTTTGGGCGCAGTCCGGAGGGGGCGGGGAACGCGGTCGAGAAGGCTACGCCGCCCAGCGCGACACCGACAGCGGCCGCGCAATAAACCGACCGCCAGAGGCGGGATCGAGCGTTTCCAATTAAACAGAAATGGCGCGAGTGACGGGGCTCGAACCCGCGACCTCCGGCGTGACAGGCCGGCGCTCTAACCAACTGAGCTACACCCGCGCTTTGGCTGAGGCGGCGCAACTAGGAGAGCCGTCCCACCCTGTCAACAAGCTCAGTCGTCTTTTTCTTCCTCTTCGCCGACATGGGTCAACGTACCGTCTTCGAACAGGAAGCCGGCGATGTCCGGGGTGCCCGCCGCCGCGAAAATCGTCTTGAAAATAATCAGCAGCGGAACGGCCAGCAACGCCCCGGTCGTGCCCCACACCCAGGCCCAGAAAGACAAGGAAACAAGGATGAGGAGCGGATTGATGGTCAGGCGATGCCCGACGATCAAGGGCGTAATCACATTGGCTTCGATGAGGTGCAGCGAAATGAAGATTACCGGCGGCAGCATGGCTGCCCACGGATCGACGAAGGTCATCAATCCGCCGAGGGCCAGGAGTACCGCCGCCGCAATCGGCCCAAGGTAAGGGATATAGTTGAGCACCGCGACGATGCCGCCCCACATCACCGGCGAATCCATGCCCAGCGCCCACAGGATGGAAGCGGTGACTGCACCAAGGCAGACGTTGATGACGGTAATCGTGCCGATGTAGGTCGAAGTCGCGTCGACGGTTTGCTGGATCACGCGGGCAGTGGTCAGCGCGCCTTCGAAACTGCCGCGGCTGACGATCGTGCGCTTGCGCATGCCTGTCCAGCCGGCGAGGAAAAAATAGATCACGAGCAGGGAGAAGAAGAGCTGCACGAACGCATGCGGCGCGGACGCGGTGATGAGCCCCAGCATGGAATTGGGTGTCTCGACCCGAACCGTGCGCGCATGGCTCGCCTCGATCGAAATTCGGGCAGCCGTTTTGTCGATGAACTTTTCGAGGTTGGAATAGAGATCGATCAGCGGTGCCAGCGCCGAAGTCACCCGGTCGATCCGCTGCGGGATCAGCACCACCCAATCGATCGCCGGGATGACGATCGCGGCCATGGCGAAAATGGCGATCGCCAGGAACACCAGCACGCAAAGCAGGGAAGACAGCTTTGACGGCACGCCTCGCCGTTCGAACCATTCCAGCATTGGCACCAGGGCGATTGCGACCACCAGGGCCGCGGTCACCGGAAGGAAGAACTCGGCGCCCGCCCGAAGCGCGAATGGCAGGGCAAGCAACAGGCCAACGCCGGCCATGAGGGTCAGCGACGCAAGCAACCGGACGCGCTTTACCTGCAGCGCCTCCATATCGGGTGAAAGCGAATCACTTCGTTGGCCTGCGCGCGCGTCCATGGCGCCATCTTAACCAACATTGGGAGGGCCGCCAGATGTTGCGACGGCGGACCGATGCAAGAATTGAGCATCAAAAAGGGAGCGCCCCGCGCTGGCCCTCTTGATGCTGGTGCCCCCGGTCCGAGTCGAACGGACACTCCTTGCGGAACTCGATTTTGAGTCGAGCGCGTCTACCAATTCCGCCACGGGGGCACAGCGCGGACGCTGCTAGCCGAGAGCAAACGGCTGGGCAACCACCCCGCCGCTTCTAAGGGTCAGGCCGCCGCACCCCCGGCATAAGGATCCGGCCCATAGCGATTGTCGCCGGTCGTCCCGCGCTTCACGAAGAATATGATCAGGATGACGGCGACGACCAGCACGACCAAACCGACGAGGCCCATCATCACCATGGACCCGCCATTGGTCGGAACTTCGCCCGTGGCTTGGATGTCTTCCACCGCCTTCATCGCACCGACCACCAGGTAGAGGTAGATGAAGTAGGGAATGTAGAAGCCGACCAGCCAAAGCCCCGACCGGTCAGTGTCGTGCAAGCGCCTGGTCTGCACGGCCAATGATGGAACCAGTGTCGCCGCCAATAGCAGAAGCGTGAAAAGCCCGTACGGGCCGACCATTTTGTCCGTGCCGATCAGGCTATCGAGGATCATCGCGACGACCGACGCGACCACGGTCAGCAGGACGAACCACCACAGCTCCGGCCGCGAAGCGCGGCCGTTGAACTCGGCATATTTTTGCAACGGCCGCTTGGCCCAATCGATCGGTGACATTTCCCCTCCCCTGTTTCTTGGGTGTCGGCGAGCCTAGCGCCGCTAACCTGCTTGGCAATCCTCAGCCGCCCGATCCATTTTGAGGCGCGTCAGTAGCCGTAAGTAAGGCCATAGGGGTTGGAGCCATAAGAATTGGGTCCGCGATCTCCTTCGGTGACCGTCAGGATCAGAAATTTGACGAAAAGCACCACTACCCCGAGAATCAAAAGACCGGCCGCAAGGGACCCAATGACTGCGGCAACCGGGACCAGCCCCGCCACGGCGCAGATGCCGACGCCATATCCCAGAAACACGAAGCCGCTACGGTTGATGTCATGCAGCCGGCGCACCGTGACCGATATCGAGGGAATGAACGACCCCAGCCCGAAGAGCGCATTGACGAGCATCAATACTCCCTCGACGGCCTCCCCCAATAGCTGCTGGGCGAGCAGGATCAGGAGGTTCACGAACCACATCAGGGCGGTAAAATACCAATACTCGGCCCGCGACGAGCGGCCAGAGAAATCAAAATAGCGGCTATAGGGTAGCAACGCCCAATCCAACGGCTGCATGCCCGACTCCTAGAAAGCAACGTTCGGCCGGGCAGTCGCTACAAAGCCACGCTTAACAATTGTTTGAAATGCAAAGGGCGCGGCCAAAACCTGGCGGCTAGTTCCGCGGCGCCTGGCGGCGGTAGCTGAGCGCCTCGGCAACATGGATCCTGCCGACAGTCTCCGCGCCCGCCAGGTCGGCAATGGTGCGAGCGACGCGAAGGACGCGGTGGAAGCCGCGCGCGCTCAGCCGCATCGCCGCCGCCGCATCGGCGAGCAGCTTGCGGCCCGGCTCGTCCGGAGTGGCAATCGCGTCGAGCAGCTCGCCGTCGGCCTCCGCATTGGTCCTCACTCCATTGCCGTTGAATCGCCGTGACTGCAGCTGGCGCGCCGCCGCGACCCGTTTGGCCACTTCATCGCTTCCCTCGGCGGGAGGCGGGAGCGTCAAATCGGCAGCACTGACCCCCTGCACCTCGACATGCAGGTCGATGCGGTCAAGCAACGGCCCCGACACCTTGGCCTGATAGTCGGCGGCACAGCGGGGCGCACGGGCGCAGGCCAGTGCCGGATCGCCCAGATGGCCGCAACGGCAGGGGTTCATCGCCGCGACCATCTGCACCCGCGCAGGAAAAGTGACATGCATGTTCGCCCGGGCGACGCTGACCGTTCCCGTCTCAAGCGGTTGCCTCAAGGAATCGAGCACCGCCCGCTGGAACTCCGGCAATTCGTCGAGGAACAGCACGCCTAGATGGGCCAGGCTGATCTCGCCGGGGCGCACCTTTAGTCCGCCGCCGACCAGCGCCGGCATCGATGCCGAATGGTGCGGCGTTCGAAACGGACGGCGACGGCGCAACCGGCCGCCTTCCAGTTCACCGGCGACACTGGCGACCATCGACACTTCAAGTGCTTCAGACGGCTCGAGCGGCGGAAGGATTCCCGGCAAACAGGCCGCTAGCAGCGATTTGCCCGATCCCGGCGGGCCGCTCATCAGCAGGTTGTGGCCACCCGCCGCTGCAATCTCCAGCGCGCGCTTGGCCACTTCCTGTCCCTTGACATGCTTCAGGTCGGGACCACCGATCGCCGGCTCGGCCTCACCCGGTTCGGGCGGACGCAGAACCTGGCTGCCCTTGAAGTGGGCCAGCAATGCCAGGAGATCGGGCGCCGCCAATATTTCGATATTGCCGGCCCAGGCAGCCTCTGAGCCTTGGGCGGCGGGGCAAATCAGGCCCATTCCCTGCCCGCTTGCATGGAGAGCGGCGAGCAAGACTCCCGGCGAAGGCGTAATGCGCCCGTCGAGACCTAGCTCTCCTACCGCGACATAATGCGACAGGCTCTCGGCATCGGTCGCGCCAATCGCAGCCAGCAAGCATAGCGCGATCGGGAGGTCGAAGTGCGACCCTTCCTTGGGCAAGTCGGCCGGCGAGAGATTGACCGTGATCACCTTCGGCGGAAATGCGAGGCCGATCGCGCTAAGGGCAGCGCGAACACGCTCCCGGCTTTCGCGGACGGCATTGTCGGGGAGGCCGACGATCGTAAATCGCGGGAGTCCGGCCGATAACTGGACCTGGACTTCGACCGATCGAGCCTCAAGCCCGAGGTAGGCAACAGTGGCGACGGTGGCGACCATCAGCGGCCACCTTCCGCGCTGCGCACACAACACTGACGCAAACGTCCCCCTAGCTCGGCGACGCGAACCTAACGCATCCGAAACGGTAGGCAAGCGCCCTTGTCTCGTCCCAATTGTTGCCCACATCCGGCCCATGATCAGTCGCGACCAATGGCGGACCTTTATCGACCATCCGGTGGTCGAATGGAGCATTTTCGTGCTCGGCATCTTGCTGATGATCGCTTCGATTCCGGTCGGCGCGCTGCCCGGCCCGGGCGGCATATTCGTGTTCGCGGCCGGCCTCGCCCTGGTTTTGAGAACCAGCATGTGGGCTAAGCGGCGTTATGTCGATCTCAAGCGCAAGCAGCCGAAGATCGGTCGATGGGCCGATTGGGGATTGCGCCGCCAGAGCGCCCGGAGGCGGGAAGCGCTGCGCAAGGAACAGGAAGCCGCCAGCGAACCGGATCAAATCGCCGATCAGCGTTGACTTTGACGCCCCTCACGATTATCCGCGCCCCCAACAACGGCCGCTTCGGCGGCCCTTTTCATTCGAACTTTGAAGGCATGAGCGATGAAGCGCACTTTCCAGCCGAGCAATCTGGTCCGCAAGCGGCGGCACGGGTTCCGCAGCCGCATGGCGACGGTCGGCGGCCGCAAGGTGCTGAACGCGCGCCGCGCCCGCGGCCGCAAGAAGCTCAGCGCCTAGTCACGATCCGCAAGCGCTCGGACTTCCTCGCCGCAAACCGCGGCAAGCGCGCCCCCATGCCCGGTTTCGTGCTGCTCGTCCGCCCTCGCGGCGATGACGATTCTACCATGCGCGTCGGCTTCACTGTCACCAAGAAGGTCGGCAACGCGGTCGTTCGCAACAGGATGAAGCGCCGCCTACGCGCCCTCGCTCGCGAAACGCTGCCCGATCATGGCATCGCCGGCGCCGACCATGTCCTGATCGGGCGCGAAGGCGGGATCGAGCGCGACTATGCCAGCCTCGCTTCGGAGCTGAAGCGCGCACTCAAGAAACTTGCAACAGCATGATCGCCGACGCCCTCATCCTGATGGCGAAGGCATGGCAGAAGGGCCCGAGCCGCATTCTGCCGCCGAGCTGCCGATTCCAGCCAAGCTGTTCGGCCTATGCAATTACCGCGCTGCAACGCTATGGCGCGCTCAAAGGGGGCTGGCTTGCCCTCAAGCGAATATTCCGTTGCCATCCATGGGGCGGACAGGGATTTGATCCCGTCCCCTGAATTTCAAGGACAGTCACTAGTGAACGATAATCGCAACATGCTCCTCGCGATCGTGCTGAGCGCCCTGGTGCTGCTCAGTTGGGGGCTATTGTCCGAGAAATTCTTGCCGGCTCCCAAGCCGCAGACCCAGCAGGTGCAAGACGGCAAGGCAAAGCCCGTGCCTCAGCCGTCGGCTGGTCCCGCCACCCAGGCGCCGCAACCGGTTCGCGAGCGTTCCGTTGTGCTGGGCGAAACCCCGCGCGTCAGGATCGAGACGCCAAGCCTCGCCGGCTCGATCAACCTCAAGGGAGCACGGTTTGACGACCTGGTGCTGGTCAAGCAGCGCGAAACCATCGCCAAGGATTCGCCGCCGGTGCGGCTGCTGTCGCCGGCCGGCGCGAAGGACAGCTATTTTGCCCAGTTCGGCTGGACCGGCGAAGGCGTTGCGACGCCCGATGCCAACAGCGTCTGGACCTCGAGCGCCCCTGCCCTGGTGCCCGGCAAGCCGGTTACCCTCAGCTGGACCAATCCGACCGGCCAGCGCTTCGAGCAGACCATCTCGGTCGATGACAATTATCTTTTCACGATCAAGCAGAGGGTCGTTAACGGCGGCACCGGCGCAATTGCCGTCCATAGCTATGGCCTCGCCAGCAGGTCGGAGAAAAGCAAGGATCCCTCGACCTGGACCAACCATGTCGGTCCGATCAGCTTTCTTGGCGACAAAGCCGAGTATGACGTCAAATGGGATACGCTCGACGAGGACAAGTCCGGTGTCACTCTCGACAGCCGCGGCGGCTGGCTCGGGTTCACCGACAAATATTGGCTGACGGCACTTGCTCCTGCGAACGGCGCGCCGATCGAGGCCAGCTTCAAGCGGACCCCATCGGGCGCCTACCAAGCCGACTATGCCGGGGCGCCGTTCGTGGTTGCTCCGGGCCAGGCTGTAAGCACCGAAACCCGGCTGTTCTCAGGCGCCAAGGAGTATGACCACCTGCGGCAATATGACGAAGGCATCCCCTCGCTCAGCAAGGCGATCGACTGGGGCTGGTTCGTCTGGTTCATGGTCCCGATCTTCAGGTTGCTGCTGTGGCTCAACAACACCATCGGCAACTTCGGCGTCGCGATCATCTGCCTGACGCTGATCGTTCGCGGCCTGATGTTCCCGATCGCCGACAAGCAATTCCGGTCAATGGCCGGCATGCGCAAGATCCAGCCGAAGATGAAGGCGCTGCAGGAGCGCTACAAGGACGACAAGCCGCGCCTGCAACAGGAAATGCTCAAGCTCTACCAGGAAGAGAAGATCAATCCGGCCGCGGGTTGCCTGCCGATCCTCCTGCAAATCCCGGTATTTTATGCCCTGTACAAGGTCCTCACGATCAGTGTCGAAATGCGCCACCAGCCATTTGCGCTATGGATCAAGGATCTGTCGGCGCCGGACCCGGCCAGCCTCCTGACGGTCGCGCACAATTTCGGCTGGACATGGTTTCCGCCAATTCTTGGCCTGTCCGTGCTGGCAGTGCTGCTGGGCATCACGATGTTTATCCAGTTCAAGCTCAATCCGCAGCAGATGGACCCGGTGCAGCAGCAGATCTTTGGCTTCATGCCCTGGGTACTGATGTTCGTGATGGCGCCGTTCGCTGCCGGGCTGCAGCTCTATTGGGTGATGTCGAACACGCTGACGATCGCCCAACAATGGTGGCTCTATAAGCGCTACCACCTGCACCTCGCCGACACTCATCCGGTAAAGACCTGAGCCCGATGGACGACCAGCCCGACATCGCCGAGCGTGCGCGCAAGCTCTTTGCCGGGCCGATCGAATTTTTGAAGTCGGCACCGAAGCTGGAGCATCTGCCTTCGCCGACGGTGCCTGAGATCGCATTCGCCGGACGGTCAAACGTTGGCAAAAGCTCGCTGATCAACGCGGTCACCAACCGCAATAAGCTGGCCCGCGCGTCGAACACCCCGGGGCGTACGCAAGAGCTCAACTATTTCGACGTCGGACAGCCACTGGCGTTCCGGCTGGTCGACATGCCCGGATACGGCTTCGCCGAGGCGCCAAAGGACATGGTCAAGCGCTGGCGCTTCCTGATCAACGACTTTCTGCGCGGGCGGCAGGTGCTGAAGCGCGCGCTGGTCCTCGTCGATGCGCGGCACGGCCTCAAGGATGTCGACCGGGACGTTATGAAAATGCTCGATGAGGCAGCCGTCAGCTACCACCTCGTCCTGACTAAGGCCGACAAGATCAAGCCGACCGAACTGGCCAAGACCATCGAGGGAGTCAGGCTTGAAGCAGCCAGGCATCCTGCCGCCCATCCGCTCATCCTGCCGACCTCCAGCGAAACCGGAGAGGGTATCGCCGAGTTAAGAACCGCAATCCTGGAGGCGGCCGAGATTTGAAACGAACCACGCCATGAAGCTGATTATCGGCAATCGCGCCTATTCGAGCTGGTCGATGCGTGGCTGGCTGGCCCTGAAGCATGCTGGTTTCGACTTTGAGGAACTGGTTGTCCCGCTGTTCGACGAGGTCTGGGAACAGCGCCGCGAGGGCGACGAATTCGCGCCTTCGCTCGGCAAGGTGCCGATCCTGTGGGACGGCGACACCGTTATTTGGGACAGCCTGGCGATCATCGAATATTGCGCCGACAAGGTCGGCCGGGACCGCTTTTGGCCCGAAGACGAGGCGGCGCGAGGAATGGCCAGATCGATGGCTGCCGAGATGCATTCGGGCTTTTCCGCCCTTCGCCGCGAATTGCCGTTCAACGTGCGCCGCAACTTCGGTTCGATCGACCTGTCGCCCGAAGTCGAGGCGGACATCGACCGGATCCTCAACCTGTGGGCCCAGGCCCGCGCCCGTTTCGGTGGGACATGCGAATATCTGTTCTGCAACTGGAGTGCGGTCGACATCATGTTTGCGCCGGTGGTGACGCGGTTCGTCACCTATGGCGTTCGCGTGCCGCCTTTCGCCGCGGCCTATATGGAGGCCGTCCTCCACCGCGCCGACGTGGTCGAATGGATCGAGCTGGCCCAGGAGGAGCCCTGGGTGATCGAGGAATATGAGTCCGCGCCGGCAGCCTAGCCGCGCTTCGGATATTCCGTTCCGTCGCGCCGGCAAAAACGGCCGTCGTCGGTAAAGACCATGTCGATGTCGCTATAGCCTCCGCCGGTTCTGGGACCCGCGCTGATCGCCACGAAGGTGCAAGGCGCGTCCGATCGGTTGATCAAATGGTGGCCGTTGGTGCTGCCTTTTGCCCAGGCCAAAATGTCGCCCGGCCCGACTTCGGATTCGCCGTCATCCTCGACCAGCACCGCCGTTCCGGCGAGCATGACGACCATCTCGTCTTCGCCGTCATGCCAATGCCGATGGCTCGACCATCCGCCCGGCTCCAGCGTCACATGGCTGGCGCCGAGCTCGGTGAGCCCGGCGAGCGGGGCAATCCTTTTCCACCATCGGCCCTGCATTTCCTTGTGGAACGGGTCGGGATAACCGGTGGCGTTCGACGGGGCGATTGGCTCAAGATCGACTTTCGGCATGGCAAATGCCTTGCTACGCCATGGCAATGACCTCGTCCATCGACCCCGTCGAGCTTGCCAAGGCGCTGATCGCCTGCCCCAGCATCACCCCTGCTCGCGGCGAGGTATTCGATGTTCTCGAAGCTGCGCTGCAGGCCAATGGCTTCGAGGTTCATCGCTGGGTGATGGGCGAAGCGCCCGATGGCCCGACCGAGAATATGGTCGCGATGCGCGGCTCGGGCGCGCCCCATTTCGGCTTTGCCGGCCACCTGGACGTGGTACCGCCAGGCGAAGGGTGGGCCAGCGATCCGTTCGAGCCGGTCGTCGAGGACGGCGTGCTGACCGGCCGCGGCGCCAATGACATGAAGAGCGCCATCGCCGCCTTCGCGGCGGCGGCGGCGGCAGTGCCGCAGGAAAGCGGCACCCTCTCCTTCCTCATCACCGGCGACGAGGAAGGCTATGCCACCTACGGCACGCCTCGGATCATCGACTGGCTGGGCGAGCGTGGCATCCGGCCCGACATGATCCTGATCGGCGAGCCGACCTCGGTCGACCGGCTCGGCGATACGATCAAGATCGGTCGACGCGGCTCGGTCAACATGTGGATCGACGTTCCGGGCACGCAGGGCCATGTCGCCTATCCGCACCGCGCCGACAATCCTATTCCCAAGCTTGCAAAGGTAGTTACGGCGCTCGAGGCGCTTCACCTCGACGACGGCACGGACGCCTTCCCACCATCGAATCTGGAAACCACTGCTGTTTCCACTCCGACCCAGGCGAGCAACGTCATCCCGGCTTCAGCCACGGCGCAGCTCAACATCCGCTTCAACAATCTCCAGCGCGGCGCCGACCTGGTGAAGATGGTCGAGGAGATCGCGGAACGCGAGGCGCCGGGCTCGACGGTTCGCGCCCGCATCTCGGGCGAGGCATTCCTGACTCCTCCTGGCGAGCTCTACGATGTGGTCGTATCCGCGATCCGCGAGGAAACGGGCATCGACACCGAGCTCTCGACCAGCGGCGGCACTTCGGACGGCCGCTTTCTCATCCAGCTTTGCCCGGTGGTCGACTTCGGCTTGCCCAATGCGACCATGCACAAGGTTGGCGAGCATGCGCGGGTCGAGGACATCCACGCCCTCTGCCGGATCTATCAAAGGGTACTGCAGAAAGTGTTCGGTTAGGCGACGCTGCGCGAGCCGCGGTCGGCGTTGCGGGTCCAGCTCAGATATTCTTCCTCGAACATCGGCTGGGCGAAGACAAAGCCTTGGACGGTTTCGCAGCCCATCGCGCGAAGGATGTCAGCCTGCGCGACATTCTCGACCGCTTCGGCCACAACCTCCGCTCCGACGCCCTTGACCAGCTGGATCACCGCCTGCACGACCACGCGGGCCTTCTCGCTGCTCTCGATATCAACGATCAGCGACGGGTCCAGCTTGACGCGGTCGAGCGGCATGTCGCGCAGGCGAGCGATATTGGAATAGCCGGTTCCGAAATCGTCGATTGCAATCGACGCACCATCGCGGCGCAGCGCGGCTATTTCCGCCAGCACCGTCTCCGAACATTCCATCGCGGCCGATTCCGTGAACTCCAGCTCGACTAGCGAAAGCGGCACGCCGGCATCGCTGAAGCTGCCCCTCAACCGCTGGAAGAAGTCGGCACGATCGAGTTGGCGTGGGCTGACGTTGAAGGCCAGGCGACGCTTGATGCCCTGGGCATGCCATTCGGCCAGCATCGAGGCCACTTCCGCAATCACCCAGTCGCCGATGTCGGCAATGATTCCGGTCTGTTCTGCAATCGGGATGAAGGTGGCGGGCGAGCGCATGCCCTCCCGCGGATGGTTCCAGCGCAGGAGCGCCTCGGCGCCGCTTACTTCGCCCGTGGCGAAGCTCAACTGGGGCTGCAGCGCCAGCACGAACTCGCCCCGCTGCACGGCTTCGCTTAGTGCAGCCTCCGTCTCGATTTTGCGCTGATGCTCGTCGGCCAGTTCCTCGCTGAACAGGCAATAACGCCCGCCGCCCGAGTTTTTGGCGCGGTACATGGCGATGTCGGCGGCGCGCATCAGCGCTTCGATCCCGGTGCCGTGATCGGGGCTGAGTGCAACGCCGACCGAGGCGCCGATGTCGATGCTGTGGCCGTGAAGCTCGAACGGCTCGGAAATTGCCAGCGCAATTCGACGTGCGACGCGCTCGGCATCGGCCGGCTCTTCGATGTCGGGGAAGAAGATCGTGAATTCATCACCTGCCAGGCGGGCGAGAAGCGGCCGTTGGGCCATACCCTCGCCGAGCTCGGCGGTGACGACCACGCGAAGCCGGTTGGCGACCATGATCAGCAACTGGTCGCCTCGGGCATGGCCGAGACTGTCGTTGACGTTCTTGAACCGGTCGAGGTCGACGAACAGCATCGCGGCCTTGGTCGCTTCGGCACGGGCCGCGAGCATTTTGTCCGCCTCGGCGCGAAAGTGCAGGCGATTGGGCAGCGAAGTCACTGGATCGTACATGCCCAGCGCATGGGCGTTTTCGATTGAAGCCCGGACTTCGGCAAACAGGCTGTCCACGGCGGTTGCCAGCTTTGGCATGCATTCGCGAACGATCTTCGGCGTCGGACTTGTCAGGTCGCCCTGTTCGACCGCCAGCAGGCGATCTCCAAGCGCGTTCAGTGCCCGGGCGCTTTCACTGTTGGGCCGCTCGGACGCGATGTAGCTGATCAGGAGGCAGAAAACGCCGGCTCCAATTGAGGCAAGCACCTGCTCGTTAAATCGCGTGATGTAGAGGAACGCCATCATCGAAAACAGGAACGAGGCAATGCCAGCCGCGCCCGACAACAGGGCGTTGCTGATCTTTTGTGCCGTTCCGTCCTTTACCGTGGAAATCGTGCCTGCCCCTTGCCGCCCGCGTGCGCATAGCGGGAGTTCAGGAAATCCGGCCTAAACAGTTGAGGTTAAGAAACGGTAGAAATTGTCACTTTTTCCGCAGAATAATATAGAGGCTTCCACCGCCCCCATGGCGACGGTGAGCGCCCCTCACTGCCGCGATGCGCGAGGCATGACGGGAAGCCGCCAGCCAGTCGTGCACCGCAGCGCGAATCCGGCCACGTTCCAGCGGCGGCTCGCCATGGCGCTGGTGCCCCGTGATCAGCAAAAGGACCCTGTCCCCAGCGGCAATCGACTGCTCTAGTCCGCGGTCGATCGCCTGCCATGCGCGGTCGAGACTATGGCCATGCAGATCAAGCATCCGGTCGGGCTCGATCCGGCCCGAACCAAGACGTCGGTCCCAACTGCCATCGAGCGTTGCGGCTTGCGGGGTAGCGGCCCGTTTCGCGGATAGCTTGTCCGGTGTCGGCCGCGGGATTCTGCCCCGCGGAGCGACTGCCACGGCCGCCGGGACAGGCCGCACATTGGCGGGAGCCTCGACCGGCTCGCGCGACAGCGGCCTGATCGTTGCGGTGACCTTGGCCCAAAGCTCGGCTTCCTCAGGGGACAGGCTGCGCACGAGCCACCGTACCCTTGGGTAGCAGGATAAGGGCCTGGCCCTTGGCGGACATGCCGCCCGCGGTTCGCCTGGCCTCTTCGCCTGCGCCCCAGAAAGTATCGAAGCGATTGGCTCCCTTGATGGCCCCGCCGGTGTCCTGGGCAACCCACAGGCCTGACGCTTCAGCTCGATCGAGCGACAGGAATATCGGTGCGCCCAGCGGTACGAACTTGGGATCCGCTGCGACAGAAGATCGAGCCGCGACCGCGACATTGAGTGCGCCCATCGGGCCCGGACCGGTCAATTCCTTGAAGAAGATATAACTGAGGTTCTCGCGCATCAGCGATTTTCCGCCATCTGGCTGGGCGCGCATCCACGACACGATGGAATCCATGTTCGCACCGCCGGGCGGAAGGATGCCGCGATCGCGCAAGAGCCGCCCGATCGCCACATAGTCGCGGCCATTCTGGTCGGCGTAGCCCACACGCATGACCTGGCCATCGGGCAACTTGATCCTGCCCGAACCCTGAATCTCGAGGAAGAACAGTTCGATAGGGTCGGCCGCCCAGCCGAGTTCCAACCCGCGGCCGGCCAGCGCTCCGTCTTCGATTTCGGCACGGGTGAAATAAAGGACGCAGGTGCCCGTGTCGTCGATCCTGCCGCGGCCCGTCGTTCCGTCTGGCTTGGTGCAGCGGACGAGGTCGTCCGGCTTTGCGTAGATCGGAACCTCATAGCCAGGCGCCTGGGTCCGCGAACCATATATTTCGGGCTCGTAATAGCCGGTGGCGAATGCCTCACCGGTTCCAACCCGCACCCATTCGAAACGGTCGCGGAAGAAGGATACTGCGTTGGCGGCAGGAAGGCCGGCCGCCTCGGTACAAAGCGGCTGCCAGTCGGCGCCGCTGGTCAGGCCGCTCTGGTCCTGGCGCCGGACCAATACCGGACAGCTGGATCTGAAAGCGGTCAGCGCGCGCTCCGCATCTGCTGGGTTCAGTGAGGCTGGCGAGGCAAGCGCAACGCCGGCCTCGCGAGCGGTGGCAGGTGGCGGCGGAGGCGTTGGAGCCGGAGCCGGCGTTGGAGCAGGCGCGGGAGGCGACGCGGTTGGCGGCGCCGGCGCGCGCGTGGCGCACGCTGCCACCAGCAGGGTCAAGCCCAGCGCCAGGCCGCGTGCGAGCGGCCTCACTCTTCCTCGTCGGTTTCGACCAGCAGCCAGTTGGGATCGCGCGAGCTGATATCCCGGCGGAATGTCCAGCGGTCGCGCGTTTGAATGGCGTCCGAAAGAGAACCGGCAACTACCTCGCCGGCTGAATTGCGCGTCACGGCCGCGATATCCGCTTCGAACCGGACGGTGACCAGCGCCACGCTCCGCTCGATTTCGGCGCCGGCGACCAGCGCCTGGTCGATCGCAACCAATCGGTTGTCGAGTGTCAGGCCATCCTTGGTCCTCTGCTCGACTGCAGCGGCAAAGGTTTCGAAAACATGGGTGTCGACATAGGGTCGCATCGCCTCGATGTCGCCCTTCCAGAAAGCCTCGAGGATCAGGCGGTAGGCACTCTTGCTGCCTTCCAGGAAGCGGGCCACGTCGAAGCTTGGGTCGGCGGCGAGCAGAGCCCGAACGCCCGGTCCGGCGGTAGGCAGGTAAGCCAGATCGTCCGGCTCACTGGGCATGGCTGGGGCAGCGGCGCGCGCGGCGGGACGAGGTTCCATGCGCGCATCCGCCTCGGGATCGGCGGGCTTCAGGATCGGTTGTTCATGGCCGGTGCGCTCGCCCAGCACGCTGTACAGCCTGAGGCCGATGAACAGTGCGACGAGCGCAAGGATGACGATTGCAGTCAATGACGATTCCGTTCGAACTTCTTTATTGCGGACAACATAGTCCCGACAACGCACATATTCAAAGGGCGCTCCAACGCATGGGCTCGGCATTGCACCGCAAAGGCGCGGCTGCTAGTCGCTCGGCCAGCCGGAACAGGCCCAAAACGGCCAGCTCCACCCGACATCATTTAAGCAAATTCTCTTAAGGAAAGTTCATGGCCGACCAGGACCCGATCACTCCCGCGCCCGAGGGCAATGGCCAAGGCGGCGGGGAACAGCCGCAGGCGAGCACCATCGCCCAGTATATCAAGGACTTGTCGGTCGAGAGTCCGTCGGCGCCGCAGGTATTTCAATGGCAGAGCCAGCCTTCGCTGGACGTCCAGTTCGGGATCACCGGCGGCAAGGTCGGCGAAGACGTCCATGAAATCGTGCTGAAGATCGAAGTGAACGCCAAGTCGGACAGCGGCACCCATTTCATCGTCGACCTGAGCTATGCCGGCCTGTTCGGATTCCGCAACATCCCGGAAGAGGCGCTGCCGCCGTTCCTGCTGGTCGAAGCCCCTCGCCTGCTGTTCCCGTTCGCGAGGCAGATCGTAGCGGAAGCCGTCCAGAATCTCGGCTTCCCGCCCGTGCTGCTCGATCCGATCGATTTTGCCAGTGCTTACATGGCGCAGGCTGAAGGGCAGCAGCAGGTGGAAGGTCAACCGGGCGGCAACGGCGAACCGCCGGTCGGCCACGCCTGATCAATTGCCAGGCCGCGCATGAACCTCGTCAAGACGACAGGCACGATTGGCGGCCTGACCCTGGTCAGCCGGATTGCGGGCTTTGCCCGCGAAATGCTGATGAGCCGCGTGATGGGGGCAAGCTGGCAGGCTGACGCATTCTTCGTCGCTTTCCGGCTTCCCAACACTTTTCGCCGGCTGTTCGGCGAAGGCGCTTTCTCGGCGGGGTTCGTGCCGCTCTATGCCCAGCGGCTCCAGGGTGAAGACGGCGAGGTCCGGGCCAAGCATTTCTCCGAGGAAGTGCTGGCAGTGTTCGTTCCGACGCTGATCATCTTCACCCTGGTCTTCGAGATCATCATGGGGCCGTTCGTGTTCCTGATCTCTGGATATCATGGCGAGAAGCTCAGTCTTGCGACATTTCTGACGCAGATCACCTTTCCCTATCTGTTGCTGATCAGCCTGGTTTCGCTGTTTTCGGGCATCCTCAATAGCCTGGCGCGGTTCACCGCGGCCGCGTTTGCACCTGCCCTGCTCAATCTCGCGATGTTGTCGGCGCTGATTTTCGTCCCGGTCGGCGGCAAAACGACCGCCATCGCCTTGTCGCTGGCTGTGACGATGGGCGGCGTGCTGCAACTTGGCCTTCTGCTCATCGCCTGCAAGCGCGCCGGTATCGTTCTGAAACTGCGCCGGCCGCGCATGACTCCCGGAGTCCGGCAATTCATCCGCGTCGTCATTCCAGCGACGCTGGGCGCGGGCGTCTATCAGATCAGCGCTTTCATCGACACATTCTTCCTGGCGCGCATTGGCACCGGCGCTCTGAGCTACTTCAACTATGCCGATCGCTTGAACCAGCTGCCGCTGGGGGTGATCGGCGCCGCGCTTGGCACGGCCATCCTGCCTCAGGTCAGCAGGCACGTCGGCGCCAACGAACCCGACAAGGCGGCCCGGGTCCAGGGTCAGGCGGCCGAGCTTGCCATGCTGCTCTGCCTGCCCGCCGCGCTGGCGCTGGCTGTGAGCGCGGGTCCCCTGGCGTCCGCATTATTCCAGGGTGGCCGATTCACAGCGGAAGACGCGCATCTCACCGCCCTCACCCTGTCGATCATCGTGCTGGGCCTTCCGGCTTATGTGCTGGTCAAGGTGCTGACCCCCGGCTTTTACGCGCGCCAGGATACGGCAACCCCCGTCAAGATCGCCTGCATCGTGCTGGTTGCGACGGTGGTGCTCAACTTCCTGCTCATCCCGCCGTTCAAGATCGCAGGCCTCGCGGCAGCCATCGCCATCTGCTCCTGGCTCAACTGCCTGATGCTGTACACGGTCCTCCATCGTCGCGGTCATTTCCGCATCGAGGCGTGGCTGGCGAGCAGGATCGGCCGCCAGCTGCTGGCGGGCGCGCTGATGGTCGCCGCGCTCTACGCAATCAAGATGGCCATCCCGGGCTGGTTCACCGGCTCGGCCGGTCATCGGCTGGTCGGCGTCATCACGTTGGTCGGTGGCGGCATGGCCGTCTATTTTCCTGCCGCGTGGTTCCTTGGCGGCATGGACAAGGAGGACATCCAGGCGCTGCTGCGCCGGCGCGGCAAACGCGGGAGTGATTCAGTATGAGCAAGGCCATGCGTGTCGTATCGGGCATCCAGCCGACCGGTGACCTGCATCTCGGCAACCTGCTCGGTGCGATCCTGCGCTGGGTGAGGATGCAGGACGAGGCCGATTGCCTGTTTTTCCTTGCCGACCTTCACGCGCTGACCGTCGACATCGAGCCTGCAACGCTTCGCGGCAATGTGCGCGAGATGGCCGCCGCCTTGATCGCCAGCGGGATCGATCCAGCGAAGTCGACCCTGTTCGCGCAAAGTGCGGTCCCCGCGCACGCCGAGCTTTGCTGGATCCTCAACGGCACCGCCCGCATGGGCTGGCTCAACCGAATGACCCAATGGAAGGACAAGGCCGGCAAGAACCGCGAGGGCGCATCGGTCGCGTTGTTCGATTATCCGGTGCTGCAGGCCGCCGACGTCCTGGTCTACCAGGCCACCCATGTTCCGGTCGGCGAGGACCAGAAGCAGCATATCGAACTGGCGCGCGACATAGCGCTCAAGTTCAACAATGACTTCGAGGTTGAGCTGTTCATTCCGCCCGAACCGTTCATCGGCGGCGGCACCGCGGCGCGGGTCATGTCGTTGCGCGACGGCACGGCGAAAATGTCGAAGTCGGATCCTTCCGAGCAAAGCCGCATCCACCTCACGGACAGCGACGACTTGATCGCGCAGAAAATCCGCAAGGCGAAGACCGACCCGGAGCCGCTGCCGGACGACCCGGTCGGGCTCGAAGGACGGCCGGAAGCAAAGAACCTGGTCGGCATTTACGCGGAGATGACCGGCGACACGACCGAGGGTGTGCTGAAACAGTTCGCGGGCCAGGGGTTTGGAGCATTCAAGCCGGCGCTCGCCGATGCCGCGATTGCCCTCCTGGCGCCGTTGCGCGAACGGCTAATGGAGCTGCGTCGCGACGAAGCTGCGCTCGATGCCATCCTGGATGCCGGTGCCGAAAAGGCCGCGGCGCTCGCCGCGCCGACGCTGGCGGAGGCATATCGGGCGGTTGGTCTCCGCCGCTAGTTGCGTCGTAAACCCGACTTGCGCGCTTCATCGCCTATTCAGCACGTTTCATGGTATAAGTACCTATTGTCATAGACCTTTGCTGGGACGAAACAGCGAGAGTCTCATCAGATGGGTGGCTGATTATGCGTATTTACAGACTCGCCGCGGCAGCGCTGCTTGGCATTTCCGCACTCGCTCTTTCGGCCTGCGCGACCGGCCTAAGAACCGAAGTATCCCGCTTTCAGGCCATGCCTGCACCGCAAGGTCAGAGCTTCTATATCATGCCGATGAACCCGGCTGATCAGGGCGGGCTGGAATTCTCCGGCTATGCTGAACAGGTCGCCCAGAACCTTCAGTCTATTGGCTACAGCCGAGCGCCAACGCTCGCCCAATCCACTTTGGTCGTCAACATCGGCTATGGCGTCAGCGAGCCGCAGACCGAAATCGTCAGCTACCCGTCGCACTTCGGATACGGCTCCGGCTACTGGGGTCATGGATTCGGGGGATACGGGCGGGGCTGGGGCCGCGGCTATTACTGGGGGTGGAACGACCCCTTCTGGTATGGCGGCGGCTTCTACAACGATGTCCGAAGCTACACCTATTACATCACTCAGCTGGATCTCAACATTCGGCGCAAGGTGGACAATATCGCGCTGTTCGAAGGCAAGGCGATGGCGCGATCCCGGTCTGCCGCGCTCAACAAGACCGTGCCGAGCCTGGTTGAGGCGATGTTTACCGGCTTCCCCGGAAATTCGGGTGAGACGGTCAAGATCACGGTACCCCCTGAAGGCAAGGAAACCGCCGCTCGATCCTATTGAGCGACGCGGGAAACAAGTGGGGCCCGCCTAGTCGCCTAGGCGGGCCCTCGACCAGTTGGGGACTGGACCTCTTCCTCCTGGCGCCTTCAGGCGCTCCTTTTACCCCCCAGATCAGCCCTCCAGCTGGCGCGTAAGCAACCGGATATCCGCATCAAGCTCGGAGTCCGCGGCGCGAAGCCGTTCGATCTGCTTGACCGCATGGATCACCGTCGTGTGGTCGCGGCCGCCAAAACGGCGCCCGATGTCCGGCAGCGACTTTGGAGTCAGCTGCTTCGACAGATACATGGCGACCTGCCGGGGCCGGGCGACCTCGCGTGCTCGCCGGGCAGAGGTCATCTCGGCCTTGCGAATACGATAATGTTCGGCGACCTGCGTCTGGATTTCGTCGATCGAAATTCGCCGCTGGTTGGCACGCAGCACATTGGCCAGCACTTCCTCAACGAACGCAACGTCGATGGCTCGTCCGGTCATCATGGCATAGGCCGCGATGCGGTTGAGCGCACCTTCCAGCTCGCGGATCGAGCTTGTGATCCGGCGGGCAAGAAACTCGACTACCCCGCGCGGCATTTCGACGCCGGGCAGCGCCGCCAGCTTGGCGTCGATGATATTGAGGCGGAGCTCGTAATCAGCCGGATTGATGTCGGCGACCAGGCCCCAGCTCAGCCGCGAAAGAATCCGTGGCGCGATACCGTCCAGGTCCTGCGGCGCCCGATCAGAGGTGATCACCAACCGCCGGTTGGCGGTGATGATCTCGTTCATGGTGTGGAAGAATTCCTCCTGAGTGGAATCCTTGCCGGCAATGAACTGAACATCGTCGATCAGAAGAAGGTCCGCCGAGCGTAGCCGGCTCTTGAAGCCGATCGTGTCGTTTTCCTTCAGCGCCCGGATGAACTCGACCATGAATTTTTCGGCCGACATCGACACCACGCGGGCCATCGGCCGGCGCTCGAGGAATGCCTGTCCGATCGCGTGCAGAAGGTGGGTCTTGCCCCTACCGGTTCCGCCATGGATGAACAGCGGATTGAACGCGACGCTGTCGGCAGTTGCCAGGGTCCTGGCCGCCGTTGCGGCAACCTCGTTGGCCTTGCCGACGACAAAAGTGTCGAAGCGGTAGCGTGCATCAAAGTTCGGTGCTGACGGATCGCGTTCCGCGGCGGCCGCCGGCGCAGCAGGGATGTCCTCCAGCACCAGCAGCGGCGCCGGCTTGGGACCGTCGGGACTTGCGATGATTCGAACGTCGCGAACGATCGGCAGCACATTGCGCCAGGCAAGGGCCAACCGCTCGCCGAAGTGGCTTTGCACCCAGTCCGCCATGAACTGGCTGGGCATGATGATTTCGAGCTCGCCGGCGTCCCCGTCGAACGAGCCAAGTTCAGCCGGCTTCAACCATCCGTCGAAGGTGCGAGCGCCGCAGTCCCGGCGCAGACCGGTGCGAATGGTTTCCCAGGCGGCTTCGAGTGGCGCTGGCACCGTGGCGGCATCGGAGACACACAGATTTTCCCGACTGCCCTGCACTGGCGCGCGCCCTCCCTAACTCGTAACTTGGCCGGACATGAGAAACCGTCGTGCGCGATGCGATTCGCGACACCGAAAGCATCCTCAGTCTCTAGCCCCCCGGTGCGGATTCGCCGCCGGAAAGTTCGTTTTGAGAGTCTGGCGCGCGTGATTCAAGTGCCGAATTTTCATCAATGTGAAATAAACCGGCTTGACAGAGGGAAGCCGCCAAATCCCACAGAAAATGGCTGTTTTAAGCCATACAGCGGCGATCGGTCCAAAACGGGATTTTGCGAATCGCGGGAATCCCTAGACTTTTTTCAGTCACTGAAATGAAACGGGCCGCCGGTAAGTCCGACGGCCCGTCCCGAAACCTAACGTAAATCAAAAATTAACCGAGCGAAGCGACCCGCTTGGTCAGGCGCGAGAACTTCCGAGACGCGGTGTTCTTGTGCATGACGCCCCGCGCGACCCCGCGCGCCAGTTCCGGCTGGGCCTTCTTCAACGCTTCCGCAGCGTCGTCCTTCTTGCCCGAAGCAATCGCCGACTCGACGGCCTTGATGAAGGTCCGGATGCGGCTGACGCGGGCACCATTGATCGCGGCACGGTTGGCGTTGCGGCGGATGCGCTTCTTGGCTTGCGGCGTGTTCGCCATCGAAAAGTCCTTATATTTCCAAATAAAAGCGGCGCGCGCCCATGGGGCCGCACCGGCGTGGCGCTCCCCCTAGCGTCGAGGGGGCGAATCGTCAACTAGCGCTGGCACGAAGGGCAGAAGAAGGTCGAACGGCCTCCCTGGACGATTCGTCTTACTTTGCCGGCGCAGCCGCGACATGGCTCCCCTTCGCGATCATAAACATCGAACTGTTTTGAGAAATAGCCAAGTTCGCCGTCGGGAGCGGCGAAATCCTTCAGGGTCGAGCCGCCGGCGCGGATAGCATCGTCGAGTACTGCTGGAATCGCCCTGGCCAGCGCATCCAGCTTGACCCTGCTCACCTTCCCCGCCGTCTTGCGCGGGTCGATCCGAGCGCGGAACAGCGCTTCACATGCATAGATATTACCCAACCCGGCCACGATCCCCTGGTCAAGTAGGAGCAGTTTGACCGCCGCCGTTCGCCCATCGAAGCGCTCCCTCAGCCATCGCCCATCAATTCTCCCGTCAAGCGGTTCCGGGCCCAAGGCCTTGAACGCCGGCCATTCGGCCAACGCTGCGGTTGGGACCAGGTCAACCGACCCGAAGCGACGGGGATCGCGCAGGTGAAGCCGCCTCCCCTCGTCTGTCTCAAGGAGGAGGTGGTCGTGCTTTCCTATCTCATGCGGGTCGATCCGCCAGGCGCCGGACATGCCCAGGTGGAACACCATAGTGTCACCGCGGTCAGTGTTGATCAGGCCATATTTGGCACGCCGGCCCAGCGACGTGACGAGCGCACCGGTTAGGCGCTGACCCAGATCCTTGGGAAAGGCCCGCCGCAAATCGGCCCGCCTCGCTTCCAGCCGCCGAATTCGACGGCCTTTCAGCACATGCTCGAGTCCCCGAACCGTGGTTTCGACTTCAGGCAGTTCGGGCAAGGAGCATCCTTTGGCTAAACTCGGGCGTTCCCCGCCCTTCATCTCCCTGCTAGTGCGCGGGCATGGACAAGGTCAATTTCGGCGACGAACTGGTCACTCCTGACGAAAAAACCCGCCGGGTCGGCGGGGTCTTCACATCAGTTGCACGCAGCTATGACCTGATGAACGACTTGATGTCGGGTGGCATGCACCGGCTGTGGAAGAACCGTTTCGTCGCCAAGGTGAAGCCGCGCCCCGGCGAGCGGATCCTCGACATGGCCGGTGGCACCGGCGACATTGCCTTCCGCATGGCTGCCAAGGGCGCCCAGGTCACGGTCAGCGACATCAATGCCGACATGCTCGCAGTCGGGATGGAACGAGCCAGGAAGCAGGGCATCGACGGCCTTAGCTGGCAAGTCGAGAATGCCGAGCAGCTTTCCTTCGCCGACGCCCAATTCCACGCCTACACCATTGCTTTCGGCATAAGGAACGTCACCGGCATTCCGGCGGCTCTACGCGAGGCGCATCGTGTCCTGAAGCGCGGGGGGCGCCTTTTCATCCTGGAATTCTCAACCAGCGAATGGCCCGGGTTCGGCGAGATTTACGATCGCTACTCCGAACATGTGATTCCCCGGATCGGGAAGGCGGTGGCCAATGACGAGGAAAGCTATCGCTACCTGGTCGAGTCAATCCGCCGCTTCCCGCGAATGGAAGCGTTTCGGGGGATGATCGGCGATGCTGGCTTCAAGTCGACCAGCGTCGAGCCAATTCTCGGCGGCCTGGTTGCGATCTGGGGCGGCTGGAAGATTTGATGGCTTCGCTCACCGATCTCGTCGGCTCCGATTGGAGCCTCTTCGGTTGACGACTGCCGCGACTCATCTGTGGCGCCTACTCAAATGGGGCAGGACGCTGGCTCGTCACGGCGCGCTTCAGGGGATCGAGCGCGATCCGCTGACTCCGCCCAACGTCCGCCGCCTGTGCCGCGTTGCCCGCTTCGGAATGACGATGCCGGCGACGCCGGACTATGCCGCCGCATTGCAGGAGATCGGGCCAGCTGCGATCAAGCTCGGCCAGGCCCTTTCGACCCGACCGGATCTGGTTGGCGAGGCCGCGGCGGCGAACCTCCTGCAGCTCCAGGATGATTTGCCGCCTGAACCCTTCCTGGCCATCAGAGCCGCGATCGAGCGGGCGCTGGAAGCACCGCTTTCCAGTTTGTTTAGCGAGTTCGATGAAGAAGCGGTTGGTGCCGCGTCAATCGCGCAGGTGCATCATGCCGTCACGACCGAGGGCCGCGAGGTTGCGGTGAAAGTGCTCCGCCCCGGCATCGAGGAAGAGCTGGCCCGGGCGATCGAAACCTATGAATGGGCAGCAGCCCATGTCGAGCTGCTCGGCGGCGAGGCCGAGCGGCTGCGGCCGCGCCTGGTCATCGCCCATTTCAAGCAGTGGACCCGGCGGGAACTGGACCTCCAGCGCGAGGCAGCATCCGCCTCCGAACTTCGCGACAATATGGTTGCCGAGCCGGGCTTCCACGTCCCGGAAATTGACTGGAGCAGGACAGCTCGACGGGTGCTGACGCTCGAATGGCTCGACGGCATCAAGCTGTCGAAACGCGATGAGCTGATCGCCGCTGGCCATGATCCCAAGACGCTCGCCACGATCCTGGTCCGCGCCTTCCTCCGCCAAGCGGTGGTCGACGGCTATTTCCACGCCGATCTCCACCAGGGCAATTTGTTCGCATTGAGTGACGGCCGTATCGCGGCGATCGATTTCGGCATCATGGGCCGTATCGACCGCAAGGCACGGCTATGGTTGGCCGAAATCCTCTACGGCCTGATCACCGGCAATTACGACCGCGTCGCCGAGATCCATTTCGAAGCGCAATATGTTCCGCCGCACCACAATGTCGACGAGTTTGCCACGGCGCTGCGCGCGGTCGGCGAGCCGATCCGTGGCCTGCCGGTCAAGGACATCAGCATCGGCCGGATGCTCGAAGGCCTGTTCTCGATCACTCGCGACTTCGACATGCAGACCCAGCCGCATCTGCTGCTTCTGCAAAAGACGATGGTAATGGAGGAAGGCGTCGCCACGACCCTCGATCCCGACATCAACATGTGGGAGGCGGCCGAGCCATTCCTCAAGGACTGGCTGAGAACCGAGCTTGGCCCGGAGGCCTATTACGCCGATCGCATTGTCGACACCGTCCGCGCGCTCAAGTTGATCCCCGACCTCATTCGCCGGATCGACGCCGCCTATCCGCCGGCAGGCGCTGCGCCTCCGCCGCCGCCGCTCGCCAATGTCGCGATGATCGAAGGCAAAGGATGGATGACGCCGCTGGCTATTGCCTTGGGGTCGGCCAGTGTTGCCGCGGCTTTAACTTATTGGCTGGTGAGCTGACCGATGAATTGGGGGGCCTTCCAGACACGATTTCAAGGCTGGTCCCGAGGTCCTGCGCTGGCCATGATCGCGGCTCTGCTTGGACTGTTGGCCGTCGCTTGCTGGTCGCCGGCCTCAGGGCCCGCGCCCAAGGTGCGGACATCACAAGCGCAACACAGCGACCTCCAACTGTACCGCGACATCATCACCCGCGTGCGCGGCGGCGAGAGCTATTATCGGGCCACCGCCGATGAACTCCGCAAGGGCAACTATCCATTGAAGCCCTTCTTTACCTTCCGCCTGCCGACCCATGCGTCGATCTACGCGGCGTTTGGCGAGCGAGCGATGGTTATTCTCTTCTGGTTGTTGTCCCTGGGACTGATGGCCGCCTGGTGGATCAGGCTGCGGGCTTGCCTGCCGCGACCGTTGCTGGCTGGCGCCATGGTCTTGATCGCGGGGGGCCTTGGCGGGCTGCTCCAACCACAGACCGGCCTGTTCCACGAAAGCTGGGCGGCGCTGCTTCTGGCACTGATGATCGCCGTCTACCGGCCGGAGCGCTTCTGGCCCGCGGTGCTGGCCGGCGGCGCAGCACTGATGGTCCGCGAGCTCGCTCTCCCAATGATCCTGGCGATGGGCGGGCTCGCAGTAGTTGAGAAGCGCTGGCGAGAGGCGGCCGCATGGATAGGCGTCGTCGCGGTGTTCGCAGTCTACCTGGCCCTCCACGCCCATTGGGTCGGCCAGGTGGTGTTACCCAATGACCCCCCATCCCCAGGCTGGTCGTCGATGCTGGGGCTTCAATTCGCGCTGAAGAGCATTGCCAAGGTGACGATCGGCATTCGCCTTCCGGCCGTAATAGCGTCGGCGCTTCTAATTCTATCACTTTTCGGCTGGGCATCGTTGCGCGCCGGTTGGGCCCTTAGAGTGGCCATACTTCTGGCCGGCTATGGCGCGATGATTGCGCTGCTCGCACGGACCGACACATTCTATTGGGCGCTGATTGCAGCGCCCCTGTCCTTCGCCGGGCTGGTGTTCGTGCCCAAAGCGATCTCTGATTTGGCAGCGGCAGTTCGCCGCACAACTCGACAAGGAGCTCCAGCATGAGCCGTATTGCCCTTTGCGTGGCCGCCGTTGTGGCGGTTGCCGCTCCGATCACGGCGGTGTGGCCTCAATCCCCCGCTGTTGCCGCTCCCAGTGGATCCGCCCACAGCCAATTGGTGCAGCTGTTCGCCGACTGGCGGGCCTTCAACCACCCTGAGATCCATAACGGCCGGCCCGACTACAGCGCCGCCGCCATGGCCGCCAAGGCGGCGCGCCTCCCGGAATTCCGCCAGCGCCTGGCGGCAATCGACCGGACGGGTTGGACTGCGCCCCAAATCGGCGATTACCGGCTGGTCGAGGCCGAGATGAACGGCTTCGATTTTTTCCACCGGGTGCTGCGCCCGTGGGCGCGCGATCCGGGCTACTATCAGACCATATTCGCAGAGATGAGCGACGTTCCCGCTCATGAGGGGCCCTCGGCCGAACCCAACATCGACCTTCACAACTTCACCTACCCGCTTTCCCGCGCGAATGACGCGCAGCTAACCAAGTTGCTGGGCGGCGTCCCGGCGATGCTTGCCGACGCGCGGACTAACCTGGCTGGGAGCCAGGCCCATGACCTGTGGGCATATGGCGACCGCGCATTTAACGAGCAGGCTGAGGTATTGGCCCAACTCGAAGCCGGCAAACTGGTGATGAACGATCTCGGCGGTAAACGCCCGGCCAGCCTCACCGGCGCCAGTCCAGCGCTGCGCAAGGCGGTCCATGACGCACGGCTAGCGACCGAGCAATTCGCCGCCTGGATCAAGGCTGAGGCACCGCGCCGCACTGGCCCGTCTGGCGTCGGCAAGGACAATTACAACTGGTACCTGAGCCATGTCCTGCTCAGCCCCTATGACTTCGACGCCCAGAAGGTGCTGTTGCAGCGCGAGCTCGATCGGTCGCTAGCGTCCCTACGACTGGAGGAGGTGCGCAGCCGCGCCGCGCCACCGATCGTCGAGATCAGCGACCCGGCAGCCTATCGTGCCATGGCCGAGCAGCGCCAGGCCAAGCTCTATGCCTTGCTGACCGGAGCCGGCTTCATCGCCGACCGGCCTTATTATCGCGATGCGCTCAACGGGCAGACCAGTACCTACACGCCCCCTGCGCAGCGCAATTTCTTCACTCATGTCACAGCGCTCGACCCGCTACCGCTGTCGAGCCACCAATATCACTGGATCGAACTCGCCCGGCTGCGCCACGAGCCGCACCCAAGCCCAGTCCGGCAGTTGCCGCCACTATTCAACATTTACGAAGACCGCTCAGAAGGCTTCGCCACCGCGATGGAAGAGTTGGTGATGCAGGCGGGACTTTACGACGATATTCCGCATGGCAGGGAATTGGTGTGGATCATGCTCGCCAACCGGGCGGCACGGGGCCTGGCATCGCTTCGCGTGCAGGCCAATGAAATCGGCCTGGCGGAAGCCGGCAAGTTTCACGCTGAGTGGACCCCACGCTACTGGTCGGACGCATCAAGCCGCTTGGTTGGATTCGAGCAATTGCTCTACCTCCGCCAACCTGGCTACGGACCGAGCTACATCGTCGGCAAGATGGAGCTTGACCACCTCCTGGCGGTCGCTTCCCATCGCGCCGAGATCGAGCATCGCCCGTTTGTGTTCAGCGATGCCTTCGCGGCGATCCTTGCCTCCGGTATCGTTCCGCCAGCGATCATCGAGGATGAGGCGGCCGACCTTGCGAAGACGGGCCGCTGAAGCCCATATCCAGCCAAATGAGCCGCATTCTCCTCATCGTCGGCGGCGGCATTGCCGCCTACAAGGCGGCCGAGCTGATCCGCCTGCTCCGCAAGGAAGGGCATGAGGTTACCCCGGTGCTGACCGAGGGCGGTTCCCACTTTGTCACGCCAATGAGCCTGGCCGCGCTGGCCGAAAGCCCAGTCTACACCTCGCTTTGGGACCTCAAGGACGAGGCCGAGATGGGCCATATCCAGCTAAGCCGCGCTGCCGATCTTGTGCTGGTCGCCCCTGCAACCGCCGACCTCATTGCGCGGATGGCGGGCGGCGAGGCCAATGACCTCGCGACCACATTGTTGCTGGCGACCGACAAGCCGGTGGTGATCGCCCCGGCGATGAACGTGCGCATGTGGCAGCACGCGGCAACCAAGCGGAACATCGAGCAGCTCAAGGCGGACGGCATCACCGTGCTCGAACCTGACGAAGGACCAATGGCCTGCGGCGAATATGGCCCGGGACGATTGCCCGAGCCCATTGATATCTACCAGCGCATTAAGTCGATGGTCGGCCAACGAGTTAAACTTGAAGCGGCCGGACGCGGGCCGCTTGCTGGCAAGCACATCCTCGTCACTGCCGGGCCGACCCATGAGCCGATCGACCCAGTCCGTGTGATCGCCAACCGTTCCTCCGGAAAGCAGGGCTTCGCAATCGCCGCAGCAGCGGCCCAGGCCGGCGCTAGGGTAACGCTGATTGCTGGCCCAGTATCACTGCCGACTCCAGGCGGGGTAGCCCGGATCGACGTCGAAACCGCCCAGCAAATGGCCGATGCGGTCGAACAGGCCCTGCCCGCCGACGTTGCCGTGCTGGTCGCCGCCGTCGCCGACTGGCGGGTCGAGGAGGCGGCGTCAAAGCTGAAGAAATCCGCCGGGCCTCCCCAGCTCAAGTTCGCACCCAATCCAGACATCCTTGCCCTGCTCGGCGAACGCCCAGACCGGCCTCGGTTACTGATCGGCTTCGCCGCCGAAACGCAGGACGTTGTCGCCAACGCCCAATCCAAGCTTGTTTCCAAGAAGGCCGATTGGATTGTCGCGAATGACGTTTCGGGAGACGTCATGGGGGGTAGCCACAATCGAATCCATCTCGTTACCGACAGCGGTGTCGAGGATTGGCCCGAGGCGGCCAAGGAAGATGTTGCCTACCACCTGATCAATCGCATCGCAGAGGAACTTAAGTGACCATAAGCATCCGCCTCACCCGCCTTCCCCATGGCGAAGGCCTGCCCCTGCCAAGCTATGCGACCCATGGAGCGGCCGGAATGGACGTGGTTGCGGCTGAGAATCTGGATTTGATGCCCGGCCAGCGGCACGCGGTAGCGACCGGATTCAAGGTCGCCATTCCTGAAGGCTATGAGATCCAGGTCCGCCCTCGCTCGGGCCTTGCACTCAAGCACGGCATCACGGTCCCCAACACACCGGGGACGATCGACAGCGACTACCGCGGCGAGCTTAAGGTCATCATGATCAACCATGGCGCCGAACCTTTCCCGATCCGTCGCGGTGAGCGCATTGCCCAACTTGTTCCAGCTGCTGTGACGCTGGCTCTATGGGATGAGGTCGAAGAGCTGTGCGAAACCGCGCGCGGGGCCGGCGGTTTCGGCTCAACCGGCGGCCATGGCTCTCTCTGACGAGGAACTCGACCGCTACGCGCGGCACATCGTCCTTCCCCAGGTCGGCGGCGCTGGGCAGCTGCGACTGAAATCCGCAAGCGTCGCGGTAGTGGGTGCTGGCGGCATCGGTGCGGGTGCGATCCCAGCTCTGACCGGTGTTGGCGTTGGCCGTCTCACGATTATCGACGACGACCGTGTCGAGCTTTCCAACCTTCAACGCCAGCCGCTCTACGCCGCCAATCAGGTGGGAGAGCGCAAGGCCGACTTAGCGGCGCGCTTCGTCGGCAAACGCAATACGCACATCGAATGCCGCGTGGTTGCCGACCGTATCGAAGCGGACAACGCCGACGCAATCTTGTCTGGCCATGACCTGATCCTCGACGGGACCGACAATTTCGCGACCCGCCTTATTGTCAGCGATGCGGCCGTCAGGCTCGGCATCCCGCTGGTTTCAGCCGCCGCGCAGCAATTCCAGGGACAGGTCGCATTGTTCCGCGGACGCCCCTGCTATCGCTGTTTCGTAGGCGATGCGTTCGACGCCGACGATTGCGACACGTGCGCAGAGCTTGGCGTGCTTGGTGCGCTGACAGGAACGGTCGGCAATTTCGCCGCGCTGCTCGCAATCCGAGCAATCGTGGGTATCGGCCCCGACGCCGCCGGAACGCTGCACCTGTTCGATGGATTGAGCCTCAACTGGCGCAGCATCCGCATTGCGGCGGATCCAGCCTGCAAGGGCTGCGGGACTACTTCTTCTTAGCTTTGCGCGCGGGAGCCTTACGGCGGACCTTGGTTGGGCCCTTGGCTGCTTTGGCATCGATGAGCGCAGCCGCTTCATCCAGCGTCACTGCCGAAGGCTCTGCGCTCTTGGGCAAGGTTGCGTGGGTCGTACCATCGCTGACGTAGGGGCCGTATCGGCCCGCCATGACCTTGATCTCCTTGCCGGAGTCCGGGTGCGCCCCGAGCACCGCGATCGGTTCGCGCGACCCGCTACGCTCGCCCTTTGCAGCGGCTGCCTCTCCCAGCTTCACTACCGCTGCGTTCATGCCCGTATCGAATACCTCAGCGGATGAGGCCAGCTTCGCATATTTACCGTCATGAGCCAGGTACGGGCCATAGCGGCCGATGGATGCGGTAATCTGCTTGCCCGTCTCGGGATGCGGACCGATTTCACGCGGCAGGCTTAGGAGTTTCTCCGCCATCTCCAGCGTCAGGTCACCCTGAGGCACGTCCTTCGGCAAAGAAGCACGCGTGCCGTCGCGCTCAAGGTATGGCCCGAAGCGCCCATTCTTCAGCACGATACCATTGCCGACCTCGGCCGGCCCTTCGCTGGCCGCTTCCTCTCCCTGGCCGAAGCGACGGGTATATTTGCACTCAGGGTAGTTGGAGCAGGCGACGAACGCGCCATATCGCCCACCGCGAAGGCCGAGCTGGCCCGTGCCGCACAGCGGGCACAGCCGAGGATCGCTGCCGTCGCCCTTGTCCGGGAACAGCCAGGGCGAAAGGAAGTCATCCAGCGCCGCCGTCACGTCCGACGGCTTCTGTTCCATGACTTCGCCAGCCTTGGGCTTGAAGTCCCGCCAGAAGTCGTCGAGCAGCTTGAGCCAGCCAAGCCGACCGCCCGACACGTCGTCCAGCTCCTCTTCCAGCTCGGCTGTGTAATCAAAGCTGACGTAGCGTTCGAAGAAGCGCTCTAGGAACGCAGTCACCAGCCGCCCGCTCTCCTCGGGAATGAAGCGGTTTTTCTCGAGCCGGACATATTCGCGGTCCTTCAGCGTCTGCAGCGTAGCTGCATAGGTGGAAGGGCGGCCGATCCCGAGTTCCTCCAGCCGCTTGACCAGGCTGGCTTCCGAATAACGCGGCGGCGGCTGGGTAGAGTGCTGGGTCGCCTCGACCCCGGTCTTGACCGGCGCATCGCCTGAACGGAGCTGCGGCATCCGCGCCGCCTCTTCGTCGGTCACGTCGTCACGTCCCTCATCGTACAGCGCCATGAAGCCGGGGAAGAGCGTGACCTGGCCTGTCGCGCGCAGGGTTGCCCGCCCGGCACCGTCCGTCAGCTCGACCGTGGTGCGTTCCAGCCGCGCCGAAGCCATCTGGCTGGCCAGCGCGCGGTTGAAAATCAGCTGATAAAGGCGGCCATGGTCGCCGGAGCCGGCTCGGTCCTGGCTGAAGTCGGTCGGGCGGATTGCCTCATGCGCTTCCTGCGCATTCTTGGCCTTGCTGCTGTATTGGCGCGGCTTGTCGGGCAGGTAGCCGGCGTCATAGCGGTCTGCAATCGCTCGCCGCGCGGCACTGATCGCCTCGCCGGCCATCTGCACACCGTCGGTCCGCATATAAGTGATGAGACCGTCCTCGTAGAGGGATTGGGCCAGCCGCATCGTGTGGCTGGCGGAAAAGCCCAGCTTACGCGCGGCCTCCTGCTGCAGCGTGGAAGTCGTGAAGGGCGGTGGCGGGTTCTTGCTTAGCGGCTTGGTCTCGACCGAGGAAACGGTGAAACGCCCGTCCTCGACGACTTTATTGGCGGCATCGGCGGAGCCCTTGTCGCCGATGCTGAGGCGATCGATCTTCTGACCATCAAGCGCCACCAACCGCGCGATAAATGGCGTGCCATCGCTTTCGAAATTGGCAGAAACCTGCCAATATTCCTGCGCTTTGAAGATCTCGATCTCGCGTTCGCGGTCGACGATCAGGCGCAGCGCGACCGACTGCACGCGGCCAGCCGACTTGGCGCCTGGAAGCTTGCGCCATAGGATTGGCGAAAGGGTGAAACCAACCAGATAATCCAAGGCGCGGCGCGCCTTGTAGGCGTCGATCAGGTCCTCATCGAGCCCGCGCGGGCGCGCCATGGCCTCAGTCACCGCCGATTTGGTAATTGCGTTGAAGGTGACGCGGTCGACCTTGGCCGGCAACGCCTTCCGCTTCTTCAACACCTCCTGGACGTGCCAGCTGATCGCCTCACCTTCCCGGTCTGGATCGGTGGCGAGGATCAGCGCGTCGGCTCCCTTGGCCGCATCGGTGATCGCTTTGAGCTGCTTGGCCTTATCGGGATAGCTCTCCCAATCCATGGCGAAGCCCTCGTCGGGCCGCACCGAACCGTCCTTGGCGGGTAAGTCACGGACATGGCCGTAGCTTGCCAGTACCTTGTGGCCGGGGCCCAGATATTTTTCGATGGTCTTCGCCTTGGCGGGCGATTCAACGACAACAAGCTTCAAGGCGATGGATTCCTTTACGTACGTACGCGCGATTGTCGGGCCGGTGATTCAGGCGCGTCAAGCGCCGCTGAGGCTGACCCTGTTCCCGGCATGGCGGTCGAGCCGGCCGGCGAGGTCAAGCTCAAGAAGCAAAAGCTGGACCTCGCCTGGATCGGCACCTGACAGTCGAATGACCTCGTCGACCGGAACGGGCGAAGGGCCAAGCAAATCCTCGACGCGCAGGCGAATCTCAGGCTCGGCCTTTGCAGCCACAAACGTTTGTGGATCGAATTCCCGAGACGGGCTGGCGACCTTGCCATTCATTTGGCTGATTGCCTCGATAACATCGGCGGCAGTTTGGACCAGCGTTGCGCCGTCGCGGATTAGCTGATTGCAACCCTGGGCGCGCGGATCGAGGGGAGAGCCGGGCACTGCCATCACCTCGCGCCCCGCGTCGGCTGCAAGCCGGGCAGTAATCAGCGAACCGGACTGAGGAGCGGCTTCAATGACGACAGTTCCGGCGGCGAGGCCGGCGATGATCCTGTTCCTGTAGGGAAAGTGGCGGGCGCGGGGTTCGGTGCCGGGAGGCATTTCGGCGATCAGCAGGCCACGGGCAGCGATGTCATCCTGGCGGGGTTGGTTTTCCGGGGGATAATAAGTGTCGATGCCGCCGGCGATGACGGCGATCGTGCCGCTGTCGAGCGATCCGTCGTGCGCCGCGCTGTCGATTCCTCGCGCAAGGCCGGAAACCACCGCAATGCCTTCTTTTCCGAGGTCATGCGCGAGTCCACGGGCGAAGCGGCAGGCGGCGGCGCTGGCATTGCGAGCGCCGACGATCGCCACCATTGGTCTGTCCAATAGCCTGAGATCCCCCTTGGCCGTCAACAATGGTGGCGAGCCGTCAACTTCGGCCAGGCTTGGCGGGTATAGGCCCTGCCCGACCGACAAATAGCGTGCGCCGAGCTTCTGGACCGTCTCGATTTCACGCGCTGCCCTATCGCGAGGGCAAACAGCGGGCGCCTTTCCACCGCCACGCCGGGCGAGATCGGGAACCGCCGCTAGCGCCGCTTCGGCGCTGCCGAACCGCACCAGCAATTGGCGGTAGGCGATTGGGCCGATTCCCGGAGTGCGGATCAGCCGCAGCCGGTCGATGAGGTCGTGCGGAGCAGTCAATCTTTCTTTCCCACGCGCGGCTCTTCGCCCCTCACGAGGCGACGAATATTTTCTCGATGTTGCCAGATCACCAGCAACGCGAAGCCGAGCAGCATGGGAAACAATGTCTGTTCATTGAGCACGGCGGCCGTGACCGGGGCGCTGGCCGCGGCGAGCATGCCAGAAACCGAACTGATACGCAGGATCAGCAACAGGCCGAACCAAACGATGACGTAGACCGCCGCTGCCTGCCAGAAGAGCGGAGTTAAGATGCCGAGCAAGGTGGCCACGCCTTTGCCGCCCTTGAACCGCAACCACACCGGATAAAGGTGGCCGACGAGTGCGCCCGCCGCCGCGAAATTGACGGCATCGGGCCAGAACCGCTGGGCGATCAAAACCGCGACAGCGCCCTTCAGTGCGTCGAGCAAGAGCGTCGCCGCCGCCAATCCCCTGGAGCCCGTCCGGAGTACGTTGGTGGCCCCGATGTTCCCCGATCCAATCTCGCGGATATCGCCCTTGCCGGTCCAACGGGTCAGCAAAAGGCCGAACGGGATCGATCCGAGAAGATAGCCGACCACCAGCGCAACGATCGTTCCGACATCCATTTTGCGATGCCTAGCAGATCGTTTGGGTGCTGCAATGTTGCTTGGCGGCGGGCTTCACCCTAGCTCATCCGCCGATGGACCCCGCCGCTCCCCTCCTCTTTTTTGATTCGGGCGTTGGCGGTCTCAGCGTGCTGGGGCCGACGCGCCAGCTGCTGCCGACTGCGCCGATTGTCTATGCCGCGGACAGCGCCGGCTTTCCCTACGGAAAGCGGTCCGAAGCGGAGCTGGCGACACGCGTCCCCGCCTTGCTCGGCCGGTTGGTCGAACGGTTCCGGCCGCGTCTGGCAGTCATCGCCTGCAATACCGCCTCGACCATCGCGCTCGACCATGCCCGCGCAGCGCTCGATATCCCGGTGGTCGGCACGGTCCCGGCGATCAAGCCGGCCGCGGAATTGTCGAAAAGCAGGGTGATCGGTATGCTTGGGACCGAGGCGACGGTCCGCCAGCCGTACGTGGACGATCTCGCTGAGCGCTTCGCCGCCGATTGCACGGTGATCCGCTACGGAAGTCCCGACCTGGTCGAGCTGGCGGAGGCCAAGCTGGCGGGCGAGCCCATCTCTATCCAAGCCGTGCACGATGCCATTGCGCCAATGGTGCTCCACCCCGATGGCGAGAAGATGGATGTGATGGTGCTAGCCTGTACCCACTTCCCGTTGCTCGCCGATGAGATTGCCACCACCTTCCCGGCGATTGCCCAAGTCGACGGTGGTCCCGGCATAGCACGGCGCATCGCATATCTCACCGGAGGCCAGGAATGGCCTGGGGACCCCTACGCGGGCATTGCTGTCTTCACCGGCCCCGCGCCCACCGATTTGGCGCCGGCGCTTGCCCAATTCGGACTCACCGATCTCCAGCAGCTTTAATCCACCCTATTGCGAGTCGTTCTCAATGGCCTTCGCCGCGCCATGGCGATAATGGGCGCGGGAGCGAGGACCCAAGCTTGGACTACGACAGCATCTTCAAGGCGGCGATCGATCGCCTCCATGACGAAGGCCGGTATCGCGTCTTCATCGATATCTTGCGCACCAAGGGCTCCTTCCCCAACGCCCACTGCTTCCATGGCCACAACGGCCCCAAGCCGATCACCGTGTGGTGTTCAAACGACTATCTCGGGATGGGCCAGCATCCGGCTGTGGTCGAGGCAATGGAGGAGGCGCTGCACAGTGTCGGCGCCGGATCGGGCGGCACCCGCAACATCGGCGGGAATACCCATTACCATATCCAGCTGGAGGCTGAGCTTGCCGGCCTCCACGGCAAGGAAGCGTCGCTGCTGTTTACCTCAGGCTATGTGTCGAACGAAGCGGCGCTGTCGACGCTCGGCAAGCTGCTACCCGGCTGCATCATCTTCTCGGATGAGCTCAATCACGCCTCGATGATCGCCGGCATTCGCAGCTCGGGTTGCGAGAAGCGGGTGTTCCGGCACAACGATCTTGAGCACCTCGAGCAGTTGCTCGAGGAAGCGCCGGCCGAGACGCCCAAGCTGATCGCCTTCGAGAGCGTCTATTCGATGGACGGCGACATCGCCCCGATCGCCGAAATCTGCGACCTTGCCGACAAATACGGTGCGATCACCTACCTCGACGAGGTCCATGCAGTCGGAATGTACGGAGCACATGGCGGCGGGATCAGCGAGCGCGACGGCGTTGCTCATCGCGTCACCCTGATCGAAGGGACGCTGGGCAAGGCATTCGGTGTGATGGGCGGATATGTTTCCGCCGACAAGAACATCATCGACTGCATCCGCAGCTATGCGCCCGGCTTCATCTTCACCACGTCGCTGTCGCCGGTGCTGGTCGCCGGTGCTCTCGCCAGCGTCCGCCACCTCAAGGCCTCGCAGGAGGAGCGTGCCTCCCAGCAGGCGGGCGCGGCGATGCTCAAGGCCAAGTTCCGCGATGCCGGCCTGCCGGTGATGGACAGCGTGACGCACATCGTCCCGCTGCTGGTCGGCTGCCCGGTCAAGGCGAAGCGGATCAGCGATATACTGCTCGCCGAGTACGGCCTCTACGTCCAGCCGATCAACTTCCCGACCGTGCCGCGCGGCACGGAACGGCTTCGTTTCACTCCGGGCCCGACCCACAGCGAGGCGATGATGGAGGAACTGACTGCGGCGCTGGTCGAAATCTGGGACCGGCTCGAACTGGAGCTGCGCAAAGCCGCCTGAAGGCTGGCGAATCTTGGCTGCATGTCCTAGGTCACCTCTATGCGCATCGCCCTTGCCGCCGACCACGCCGGTTACCTGCTGAAAGACCAGCTTGCAGCCTGGCTGCGCGAAGCCGGGCATGAAGTCACGGACCTCGGCACCAACGGGCCGGAGAGCGTCGATTATCCCGAATATGGCGCGCGTTTGGCCAACGTCGTCGCAAGCGGAGAGGCCGAGCGCGGCATCGTCGTCTGCGGTTCCGGCATCGGCATCTCGATCGCGGTCAATCGCAACCCTGGGTGCCGCTGCGCCCGCGTTTCCGATCCGCTGTCGGCCCAGTTGGCCCGCGAGCATAACGACGCCAATGTGCTGGCGCTTGGCGCGCGGCTGATCGGCAGCGACATGGCCAGGGCCTGCGCGGCAGTATTCCTCGACACCGATTTCGCCGGCGGCCGCCACCAGCGCCGCGTCGACCAGCTTTCCAGCCTGCTGCAGGAAAGCGACTGAGCCCTAAGCCGGAGTGACCTCGGCTATGGATTAGTAAACCATCCGAATCTTTCCGGAAATTCGAACGTACGAATTGAAGCCCTTACTGGGTTCTTTACCTGTACTCAGTGAACCTCGGCCAATACGAGCCGGGTGAGCGACAAGCGCCCCTTGTTGAACCGCCGGCGAATAGTGGCTTATGGCCTGGTCAGCATGATCGGAAAAATACCGGCCATTTCTTTTTGGGCTGCTAATTCAATAAATGCAGGGAATTTCGAAAGAGTCGCGCGCAGGGAAGCCTACCCAAACTAATTCCTTCCCGCGTTCATTTACCAATACTTAGGCGTGTCCGAGCTAGCCACCGCCGCATGAGCGTCGCGTATCCATCTCCGTCGGTGACAACGGCGAGCGAGCCACCATCTTCAGCAAGACGCTATGTGCCCGAACTCGACGGGCTACGCGCGATTGCAGTCCTGCTGGTCATTCTCTTTCACTCGAATCCCGATGGGCCATTCGAGGGAGGGTGGATCGGCTGCGATATATTCTTCGTTCTCAGCGCGTTCCTAATCACTTCAATCCTGGTGGAGGAGCGGGAGAAAACGGGACGAATCCGCTATGGCCAGTTCTACTGGCGGCGATGCATTCGCTTGTTTCCGGCCCTGATCGTCTTCCTGGCCGCCTATGTTGCGGTGGCTCCTATTTTCCTGCCGGGATATCCGCATCTGCGCGACGCTCTGATTGCCGGATTCTACCTCAGCAATTTCGCGATTGTGATCGCCCATATCCCGGTCATGATCACCCATACTTGGTCGTTGGCGGCAGAAGAGCAATTCTACCTGATCTGGCCTGCCACGCTGATCCTCATTGCGAGAGTGAAGCGGCCGGTCTTGATCCTGGGAGCGGTCTGGCTGGGCCTGACAGTGTTGCGGTTCACCACCGACGACTGGGTTGCGCGATACTATGGCCCTGCCACTCACGGCACTGGCCTGGTGTTAGGCGCGATCCTGTACTTCCTCGTGCGCGAAGGCCGGCTTTCCATTCGTCCTATTCACGCGGCTGCCGCTTTTGGCCTCCTTGCGGCCCTGTCAATGTACGCGCAGATCGGCGCGCCTGAACTTGCCATCACCGTCACTGAGCTGATTGCAGCACTCATAATTGGCGCAATTGTCAGCAACCCCGGATCGATGCGCTTCTTAGCTACGCGGTATTTGGTCGGTCTTGGTAAGATCTCCTACGGCCTATATCTTTGGCATTACCCCATTTCCCGTATCGTCCGGGGCGTCGGCAGCTATTGGGCGGAGTTCACGCTTACCTTTTCGCTGTCTTTGGCGCTGGCGTGCCTGTCCTACTTTACAGTTGAAAGTTGGGCGCGCCGCTTACGAGGATCAATCAAGCCGACAGGCCTTTCGACAGCCCAAGCCGTCGCGTAGCCAATTCATCAATTGCAGTTCAATCCATGACGCGAACTGGACTCTGTATTAACCAATGGCCGCTACGCAACCGAAATGGTTGGCCGACTATAGCTGATCTGAGAGCCCTCGACCGATCCACACGGTCGGGGGTTTTTCCTTGCGCGCGCTTTCTGACCAGCACGTCCCATTGAGGTGGCGAATCTCGGGTGGTTGTCCTAGGAAGGCCGGCAACCATTTTGGAAGACGCAGGGAACGCATTCGATGGCAACCGCGCCGGATCTTACTCACGTGCAGCCTTTGGGCTTTTTTACCGAGCGGCTGGCCGACGCCGATCCGAAGGTCGCCGCGGCGATTAAGGCTGAGTTGGAGCGGGAGCAGAATCAGATCGAGCTGATCGCTTCGGAGAATATCGTCAGCCGCGCGGTGCTGGAGGCACAGGGCTCGGTCCTCACCAACAAATATGCCGAAGGTTATCCCGGCCGCCGCTACTACCAGGGCTGCGGACCGTCGGACTCGGTCGAGACGCTGGCGATCGAGCGCGCCAAGCAGCTGTTCAATTGCGGCTTCGCCAACGTCCAGCCGCACAGCGGCGCACAGGCCAATGGTGCGGTGATGATGGCGCTGTTGAAGCCCGGCGATACCATCATGGGGATGAGCCTTGCGGCGGGCGGCCACCTGACTCACGGTGCACCTCCCGCCCAGTCTGGCAAATGGTTCAATGCCGTTCAGTACGGCGTCCGACCGGACGATCATCTAGTCGATTTCGATGAGTTGGAGAGGCTGGCGAAGGAGCATCAGCCCAAGCTGATCATCGCCGGCGGTTCGGCCTATCCCCGGCACCTCGATTTCGCCCTGTTCCGCGCCATCTGCGACGAAGTCGGAGCGCTGCTGTTCGTCGACATGGCTCATTTCGCCGGACTGGTAGCGGCGGGCGAGCATCCGACGCCGTTCGGTCACGCCCATGTGGTCACCACCACCACTCACAAGACGCTGCGTGGCCCGCGCGGCGGCATGGTGCTGACCGATGACGAAGCGATTGCCAAGAAGGTCAATTCGGCGGTGTTCCCGGGGCTGCAGGGTGGCCCGCTGATGCATGTCATAGCCGCCAAGGCGGTCGCCTTCGGCGAGGCGTTGGAGCCAGGCTTCAAAACCTATGCCAAGGCGGTGATCAGGAACGCCCAGACGCTAGCCAATCGGCTGAAGGAACGCGGCGCCGATTTGGTCGCGGGCGGCACGGATACGCATTTGGCGCTAGTCGATCTTCGCCCGCTCGGCGTGACCGGCGCGGACGCCGACCAGAGCCTCGAGCATGCCGGCATCACCTGCAACAAGAACGGCGTGCCGTTCGACCCGCTGCCGCCGGTCAAGACCAGCGGCATTCGGGTCGGCTCGCCCGCCGGCACCACGCGCGGCTTCGGCGAGGAGGAATTCCGCGACATCGCCGACATGGTCGCCGACGTGCTCGACGGACTGCAGAAGAACGGCGTCGACAATAATGGCGCGGTCGAACAGGCGGTCGGCGAGCGGGTGCGCACGCTCTGTGCCCGCTTCCCGATCTACGAAGGTTAGACATTGCGCTGTCCATTCTGTGCCCATGAAGACAGCCAGGTGAAGGATAGCCGCCCGTCCGAGGACGGCGCGGCAATCCGACGGCGGCGGCAGTGCGAAGGCTGCGGGGCTCGCTTCACAACCTTCGAGCGCGTCCACATCCGCGATCTCACCGTGGTCAAGAAGGATGGCAAGCGCGAGCCGTTCGACCGGGCCAAGCTGGAGCGGGCAATCAGCCACAGCTGCCGCAAACGCGACATCGACCCGGCCAAGGTCGACCAGCTGATCAGCGGCGTGCAGCGGCAGATGGAAACGCTGGGCGACGAGGTCACGTCAGCTCGCATCGGTGAGGCGGTAATGGCTGGACTGAAGGCGCTCGACCATGTCGCCTACATAAGGTTCGCCAGTATTTACAAGGACTTCAGCGAGCCGGGCGACTTCGCCGAAATCGCCGAGCGGGTCGAGAAGGAAGCGATCCCGCCCGGTCACAACAAGCTGCTATGAGCGCCTCGCCGCCGGTCATCGTTCTCGTCCGCCCCCAACTCGGCCAAAACATCGGCAAGGCGGCCCGGGCGATGCTCAACTTTGGCCTCACCGAGATGCGGCTGGTCGCCCCGCGCGACGGCTGGCCCAATCCCGAGGCCGGACCCGCGGCGAGCGGCGCCGATGCAGTCCTGGAAGGAGCCAAGGTCTACCAAACGACCGCCGAGGCAATCGCCGATTGCAGCCTTGTCTATGCATCGACCGTCCGTCGCCGCGACCTGGTAATTCCGGTGTCGGCACCCGAGGAAATGGCGCGGGACATATACGCAAACAGCGGTAACACCGCGATCCTGTTCGGTCCCGAGCGGTCGGGACTGGAAACGGAGGACGTGGCGTTGGCCAACCGCATCGTCACGGTGCCGATCAATCCCGCCTTCGGTAGCCTCAACCTCGCCCAGGCCGTAATCCTTCTCGCCTATGAATGGTCGCGCGGCATTGAGCTCAGCCAGCCGACCGCCAAGGAAATGGAAGCGCCGGCAGCGATGGCCGACCTGGAAGGGCTGATCGGCCAGCTGGAAGGATCCCTCGAGGAAGCCGGCTATTTCTATCCACCCGACCGCGTCCAGGCCACCAAAACCACGCTTCGGACCATCCTGACCAAGGCGCAATGGTCGAACCGCGAGATCCAGGCGCTGCGCGGGGTCATTCGCGCCCTTTCCGAACACCGTTCGTCGAAAAACTGAAATAACTGCTTCAAATCATCAAAGTCATTTGCTTAATACGCGCCGTTCCCAAGCGTAACTCACAGGAAACCAACGATGATCACCCTTTTGAGCGTGCTGTTGCTCGCGTCCGAAACCCCTGCCGCTGCCGTTCCGCCGGCCGAGGCAACTGTCGCCGAGGCGCCGAAGGAAGAGAGAAAGATCTGCAAGCGCGAAGGAGCGACCGAATCGCGCCTCGGCTCGAAGAAGATTTGCCTCACGGCTGCTCAGTGGAAGGCGCGCGACACCGGCGAAATGCGCGGACTGGGCGACGTCACCAAGTAAAAGCGCGCGGCGTTCAGCCTCGCGTACGGTCGAAAACCTCGAGCTCATGGGCGATCGAGGTTTCGATCAAATCCTCATACAGCCGTGCCGCGAGTTGGCGGTCGACACCCAGGTCGGCCGCCGACGCATCCACCTTGGCCAGCACATCGGCCTTGCGCCATTCGTCCCGGACCGCCGAGCGGTCGGGCTTGATGCGAGCTGCCGCGTCCATATAGCCGAAGCGCCGCCGCAACAGGGTGACGATGCGCCGGTCGACATCGTCAACGCCGGCGCGGACTTCGGTCATGGTGGTGCAATCGTCAGGATCGAGAATTTTGTCGGTCATCAGAGCGCCATGCCAAAAGCGCCTCGCCCTTGCAAAGCTTGACGTTTCTGGCGGTCCCAGCTAGGCGCGCGGCTCGCAATTGGCCCCGCACCCCCGGTGAAGCGGTGGCCCTGCCTCCTTCTGGTAGATTAGCAGAGCGGCTCCGGGGAATTTGGAAAACGCAATTGGAGTATCATCATGTCGAAGCGCAGCAGCGCCAAGTATAAGCTCGACCGCCGGATGGGCGAGAACGTTTTCGGTCGCCCGAAGAGCCCGGTCAACCGCCGCGAATATGGTCCCGGACAGCACGGCCAGCGCCGCAAGAGCAAGATGTCGGACTTCGGCATCCAGCTGCGCGCCAAGCAGAAGCTGAAGGGCTATTACGGCGACGTCACCGAGAAGCAGTTCAAGCGAACCTACGTCGAAGCGAGCCGGATGAAGGGCGACGCTTCGCAGAACCTGATCGGCCTGCTCGAGCGCCGGCTCGACATGGTTGTGTATCGCGCCAAGTTCGCTCCGACGATCTGGGCCGCGCGGCAGCTGGTCAGCCACGGCCACATTCGTGTCAACGGCATCAAGTGCAACATCGCTTCGCGCCGGATCGACGTCGGCGACGTGATCGAGCTCGGGTCCAAGGCGCAGGAAATGGCGCTGGTGATGGAGGCACAGAGCCTGGCCGAGCGTGACATTCCCGACTATGTCGCCCCGGACGGCAACTCGAAGGCGCAGTTCACCCGCGTCCCGACGCTTGACGAGGTGCCCTACCCGGTCCGCATGGAACCGAACCTGGTCATCGAATTCTATTCGCGCTAATTCTTCGGGATCGGCCGGAACAGCAAAGGGCGGCTCCCCACGGAGCCGCCCTTTTTGTTTGCCCTAATGGCCGATCGTACGATCGAGCAATTCACCCATCTTGGTCAGCATCTCAATGCGCGCATTGCTATCATTGAGATAGTGATCGAGCCCCTTGTAGGACAGGAGTTCCACCGGCTTGCCCGCAGCCTTCAACGCTCCAGCCATTTTCTGGCTGTGCTCGATGACGACATTGGAATCGAGGTCGCCGTGGACCAGCAGTACGGGTGCATTGATCGCTTCAGCGTTGCGTGCCGGCGACCCATTCCGGACATTTTCGCCCGACCCGACCATCTCCTTGACCAATGCCGCATTGGTGAAGCCTTCTGCTTGGCGCTTGCGAAGATCGAGGTCCGTTACTGGGGCGATTGCGACGACCGCCTTGAATAGGTCGGGATCGGTCTCCGCCGACTGGAGGGCGGCATAGCCGCCGTAAGACCAACCGACGATCGCCACCCGGTCTTTGACGGCTATTCCGGAGTCGATCAGGTACCGAGCAGAATCGGTAATGTCCGCCATTGCCGTTTTCCAATTGCGGTAGGCATTCTCGTTCTGGAATTCATCGCCGTAGCCGGCTGATCCGCGATAGTTGGGCTGGATCACGACATAGCCGCGAGCGGCAAGGAATTGCGCGAGCCAGTCGAATCCCCATTCATCGCGTGCGCTCGGCCCGCCGTGGGGAAGCACAACGGCCGGCATCCCCTTCCCGCTGCTGCCGGCAGGAATTGTCACATAGGCCGGTATGGTCGCGCCATCCCGCGACTTGTAAGTAACCGCCTTGACCGGGCTCAGCACCTTATTCTTGAGCTGCGGCCGAACATTCGCCAGCTCGCTCATTTCCCGGGTCTTGCGATCGAGGAAATAGTAAGTCCCCGGATTGGTGTCCGATCCGGCAAAGATGAGCAGCGAATTGCCATCAGAGCTCGCTCCGCTGAAGTTGATCAGCGGCGAGGATGGAAGCGCCTTTCCCAGCGAGCTAGCCAGTCGCTGGAATTCGGGATCGAAATAGACCGTGCGGGTGCGATCGTCGGCATAGCTGTAGCCGATGACCTTCTGGCCGCGGCCGAAGCGAGAGATATCGGCGATGTCGACGGAATCATTTTTCGCGACCAAGCTCGATGAAGCAGAACCATCCAGTGAGACGCGGTAGAGCGCATCGCGCCCGTTCAGCTTCTGCAGCACAAAGACCGAGTTGCTTTCTGCCTCAATGCCAAGCGGAAAAATGCCCGTATCAGCGCGTGAATCATACTCGCCCAGCTGCTTCCATTCGCGCGAGCCTGGAACGCGATAGGCAAAGCTGGTAACGCCGATGAGCGTTCCGTCATTGGTCGCCTTCTCACGAATTCTGAGGCGCACGTTGCCGTGCCCGTCAGTCATATAGCCGGATGCAGAGCGATCGGGCGGCTCGATCCCACTGCTCTTCAGCGAAGCGAGATCGATCCTGTCGACGCCGATGCCTTCGCGATTGCGCACGATATTGCTGCCGGTACGACCTGCCTCGGGCACATATTCGCGAGCCATCAGGACCGAGCCGGAATCGCCCGGAAGCCAGTCGAGAATCTTGCCGTCGAATTGCCGCAGGCCGTTGTCATAGAAGCTTTGCTTCTGGCCGAGCTGCTTGAGACCCTTGCCGTCAACTCCGACCGTGATCAGCCGCGTGAAGCCGATGATCTGGCCGGTCATGTTGAGGTTTCCGCCATATTGGCAGACGAGCTGTGTATCGGTCGCGAACTGACACCAATAAAGAGTTTCGGGATCGCCTGGCGCCGTAATCGGCGTCGTCGCCGCCCCTGTCGTCAAATCAAACACTTTGGCGACAGTCGTTCTCCCCGGTCCGGCGACCAGCATCACGACCTTATTGCCTGACGGCGAAATCGCGACCTGGGTCGCTGCCTCCCTGGTCCCGAACGCTTTCGCATCGTCAGCAAGTGGCGCCGCCTGCGCAGCCGCAACAGTAGCCGTTCCCGCCAGCAGGCTGGCGGCGACGAACAATCTCAAACTCATGAACTAATCCCCCGACAATAATGCAAAGCCATCATGCCGAGCGCTTGTGAGGATGCAAGCCCGACTTGGCGCAATTTGGATGCGCTGGTATCGCGCCGCGCGATGACCACGCCTCCCCTCCCCGAATGGGCCCCGCATGCCGCCGTCTGGATCGGATTCCCAAGTGCCGCCGACTTGTGGGAAGGCGACCTAGCGCCGGCCCAGGCGGAAGTCGCCGCCTTCGCCCAAGCGGTTGATGCCGAAGGCAAGGGCGAGGCCGTCTGGCTGGTAGCGGCGGACGAGACTGCCGCTTCAGAAGCGCGTCGCCTGGCTCCCTTCGCCAAGGTGATCATCGAGCCGTTCGGTGACATTTGGCTACGAGATACCGCGGCCATCGTCCTCGGTTCCGGCAAGGACCGCCGCGGGATAGATTTCGGCTTCAATGGCTGGGGCGGCAAATACGACCTGCCCGGCGACGACACGATCGGCCAGCGCCTCGCGGCTGAGGCCGCCCTTCCCTGCTCTCGGTCCGACTGGATCCTGGAAGGCGGCGCGATTGACGGTGACGGCAGCGGCACCTTCCTCACTACCGAGCAATGCCTGCTCAACCCCAACCGCAACCCGGAGCTCGGCAAGCAGGAAATCGAGGCGCGGCTGAAAAAGGATCTCGGGGCAACGAAGGTCGTCTGGCTCGGCGATGGCCTGCTCAACGATCACACCGACGGCCATGTCGACAACCTCGCCCGGTTCGTTGGCCCGAACCGGGTCGCCGTTCCCGAAGCCGTGACTGACGATCCCAACGCCGCCGTCTATGCCGACGCCGCCGAGGCGTTGCTTGATGCCGATCTCGAGGTCGTCGCAATCCCCTCGCCCGGCCTGGTCGAGCGGGACGGCGAAATCATCCCGGCCAGCTACATGAACTTCTACATCGGCAACGCGACGGTGGTGGTGCCGCTTTATGGCGCTGCCAACGATGCTGCGGCCGTCGAGGCAATCCAGGCGCTGTTTCCTGGGCGCGTTGCGATCGGGCTGCGTGCCGACCATATCCTGACCGGCGGTGGCAGCTTCCACTGTATTTCACAGCAGGTTCCCTAGATGACCAAGATCACAGTCGCCGCACTGCAGCTCGCGTTTGGCGAAGACACCGTCGCCAACATCCGGAACGTTGCGGACCTGGTGCGTGAGGCACATGCCAAGGGGGCCGAAGTGGTCCTTCCGCCCGAGCTGTTCGAAGGCCCCTACTTTTGCCGCGTGGAGGACGAGACGCTGTTCGCCGACGCCCGCCCAACGGCCGAGCACCCATCCGTGCTGGCGATGCAGGAGCTGGCGAAGGAGCTAAAAGTCTGGATCCCCACCAGTTTCTTCGAGGCGGACGGCCCGCACCATTATAATTCGCTGGCGATGATCGGGCCTGATGGGAAGGTCGCGGGAGTCTATCGGAAGAGCCACATTCCCGACGGACCCGGTTATGAGGAGAAATTCTATTTCCGGCCCGGCAACACCGGATTCAAGGTGTGGAACGGTCCGCACCATGCCACGCTCGGCGTCGGCGTGTGCTGGGATCAATGGTATCCAGAGACCGCCCGGGCGATGATGCTGATGGGCGCGGACATCCTCCTCTATCCGACGGCGATCGGCAGCGAGCCGCACGACCCCGATCTCGATACGTCGCGGCTGTGGCGGCGGGCAATGGTCGGCCATGCAGTCAGCAACGTTGTGCCGGTGGTCGCTGCCAACCGCATCGGCACGGAGAGCGGCCAGCGCTTCTATGGCCACAGCTTCATCTGCGATGAGCGTGGCGACATGCTGGCCGAATTCGGCGCCGAGGATACAGGCGTCCTGGTGGCCACGCTCGACCTAGCGGCCGCGAAGAAGCACCGCGCGGCTTTCGGTTTCTTCAGGGACCGGCGCCCGGACCTTTATGGACGGCTGGTCGAAGATGCCTGATATCCGGCTCGCAGGGCCACTGGTCTTCTGCGTAGCTGCCTGCTCGCCCGCACCGCCAGCTGCGCCGCCGGCAGCATCCGAACTGGCCGAAAAGCAGGCGATCCTCGACGTTATCGCGAATATGGAGGCCGCGTGGAACCGTGGTGATTTCCGCGGTTATATGGATGGCTTCGCCGACCCCGACGTGGTGTTCGTCTCGAAAGGCCGATTCCAGCAAGGCTGGCAGGGAACGCTCGACCATTACATCCGCGATTATGGCGGATCACCCGAGCGGCGCGGCAAGCTACACTTCTTCGATATCCGCATCGAGATACTTGCTCCCGACGCGGCGCAACTGATCAGCCGCTACACGCTGGAACGTCCGTCAGGCGCACAGGACGGGATCAACACCCGGCTGATGCGCAAGCGCGGCGGCAAATGGGTGATCGCACTCAACCATGTCTCATCGGTCGAGCCGGCGCCCTAGGCGCGATCAGCGACCCTGGCTCCGCTTAAGCAGGTCAACCAGCTCATTCTTCCAGAATCTGGCCCAAGTGTGGGTCCCATGGCCGCGCGTCTCGGCGGTGGCCTTGATGAGCACGTAGCGGGCGTTGGGCAACCGCGCCGCGGCTTGTTCAACGATCCCATAATCCCAGGGGTTGATGAAATCGTCGCTCGAATTGACCCATGTCATCGGCACCTTGATCCGCTCCAGCGAGGCCGACGGATCGTAATCGTAAGACGCGCTCAGCTGGTAAATGAGGTCGTTGGCGTCCCGCGTCGGCATGTCCTTGGCAATGCGATCGACGATGTAAGCGTCGGCTGCGTCGGGCGTCGAATAGGCTTTCTGCAAATAAAGCGGCGCGAAACCAGCGACCTGCAACAGGCTGACTGCAGTACGCAGGCCCTGGATCGGCTCACTGGAATAATTGCCTTCCGCCCACGCCGGGTCCTGCTTGATCCCCTCGATCGCCGCCTTGCGCCACATCCGGTTATGGCCGGCAATCCGGACGGGCAAGCACGCCATCGGCATCATCGCCTGGATGAAATCGGGATGTGCCTCCCCCCATACGAAGCCGTGCATGCACCCCATCGAAGTGCCCATCAGCAGGCGAAGCTTCTGGACGCCCAGATGCTCTACCAGCAGGCGACGCTGCGCTTCGACCATGTCCGCATAATCATATTTTGGAAAGCGCATCCTCAAGCCGTCGCTCGGCTTGGAGGATTGGCCGTGCCCGATGCCATCAGGCAGGATCACATAGAAGCGGCTAAGGTCGAGGGGTTGTCCGGGCCCGTAAAGCTCCTGGGCGAATTGGGGCTGGAGAAACTGCTTCCCGCTTCCGCCGGTGCCATGAAGCACCATTACGGCATTGTCGATTTTCCCCGCCTTGTCGCGGTGAGGCGTCCCAAGCGTGGCATAATGGATATTGAGCGCGGCCAGCTTCTCGCCGTCGGAGAAGGCAAAATCCTTAAGGACTGCGTCGCCCTGGGTGAGTTGGCCCGAATAATCGACCTCAGCGGCTGCTGGCATGGCCCACACCGCGGCGAGCGCCATCAGGACCTTCGATGATAAGCGCATGAAAACCTCATGTTTCATTCTTGAGAGATGTTGAGCCGCAAATAGACGCTGTCGCAGAGTTCGTCGCCGACTTGCCAGGTCCCCTTCGCGCGGTGGGTTTCGACAAAGCCGCAGCGATCGAGCAGCCTGAGCGACGCGATGTTCCGCGGATCGACGTCGGCGGTGAGTTCGGTCGAGCCAAGGGTCCGGCGGCGATCGATGTACGCGGCAAGCGCTTCGATCGCATAGCCGTGCCCCCACCGCGCCGGATCGATCAGGAAGCCGATTTCCGGAAGCCTCCAGGCGCCAAGCTTGCCGATCAAGACGCCGCCAAGGGTGACGATGAAATCGTCGCGGATAATCGGATCGTCCTCAACCATGGAGGCGATCCAGCGCTCGGTCTGGTCGATTTCGGCATGCGGAGGTGTCGACCAGTAACGCATGGCGACCGGATTGCTCATGATCCGGTGCATGGCGGCGGCATCATCCGGTCTTGCTCGCCGCAGCAGGAGCCGATCAGTGCGGATCTCATCCATGCAATTGCACTGCCCTTTCGAACACTGCCTCGAACATCGTCCGATCGAGACGGCCGGTGTTCTGGTTGTACCGGCTGCAATGATAGCTATCGAACAGCGTGCGGCCACCTGGAAGTTCGTGGATTGCGCCATGTCCGAATTTCAGGCGGATGGGCGACCACCCAAAACAGCGGCAAATGCCATCATGCGCGACCTTGCCCAACGCAATGAAGGTGGTGAGTCCTGTGAGGCCATCGATCGCAGCCTTCAGATATGGCCGGCAATTGGCCTCCTCAGAGGGTAAAATCCGGTTCTGCGGCGGAAGGCATTTCACCGTGTTGAGAATGATTGCACTCTTGAGGCGAAGTCCGTCGTCACGGCTCGCGCCATAGCTGCCCGCAGCCAGCCCGAACTTGGACAAGGTTTCGTAGAGAAGCTCGCCCGCCGCATCGCCGGTAAAGGGCCTGCCCGTGCGATTGGCGCCGCGCATGCCGGGCGCAAGGCCGACAATCGCCAGCCACGCATTCGGGTCGCCGAATGCCGGCACCGGCGCGTTCCACCAATCGGCGTGCGCCGCCCGAAGCTCGCGGCGAAGGGCAACCAGCCGTGGGCAGCGGAGGCAATCGCGCGGGGCTTCGGCGGCCGGGATCGGCGAGAGATCGGCGGGGCTGGCGCAAGCCATGCTGCTAGCCTAGGCGGACCCCGGTGAGCGACGCAACGCACCTCTACGCCATCGCCCTCGGCTCCAATCGCCGCCACGTCCGGCATGGCCGTCCGGCAGGCGTGGTCGAGGCGGCCATTGCTCGGTTGGATGCCGAATTTGACCTGTTCGATGCCTCCCCGATCATCCTCAACAAGGCCGTCGGCGGCGCAGGCCGCGATTTCGCCAATGCGGTTGCGTTGGTCGAAAGTGAACTCGAGCCCCGGGACATGCTGAGCGGGCTCAAGTCCATCGAACGCGAATTTGGCCGCCGGCCCGGCAAGCGCTGGGGGCAGCGGGTTTTGGACCTCGACCTAGTCGCATGGGATGGGCCGCGGCTAGCATCTCGCTCCCTGACAATTCCCCACCCTCGCCTTGCAGAGCGGGATTTCGTCGTAACGCCGCTATCCGCTGTCGCTCCCGCATGGCGGTTGATTGGCGGCCTGACTCCTCGCCATCTCGCGTCGCGCCTTGGCAAGCGGCGACGGGCAAGCTAACGGCCTCGCACGGCTGTGGGCCCTTAGCTCAGTCGGTAGAGCAACTGACTTTTAATCAGTAGGTCGCTGGTTCGAATCCAGCAGGGCTCACCAGCCACAAAA
>DATJHF010000015.1:0-70185 GCA_035494075.1 Sphingomicrobium sp.
TTTTCCCTGCTTGGCCGATGCCGCCATAGGTGGCAAGGAGCGACGCGCAAAGCAGGGAGGAGCAATAATGAAGACCCGCGCCGCTGTCGCTTTCGAAGCGAAGAAGCCGCTCGAGATCGTCGAGCTCGACCTTGAAGGGCCCAAGGCGGGCGAAGTGCTGGTCGAGATCATGGCGACCGGCATCTGTCATACCGACGCCTATACGCTCGACGGCTACGACAGCGAGGGCATCTTCCCCTCGATCCTAGGCCATGAAGGCGCAGGCGTGGTGCGTGAAGTCGGGCCTGGCGTCACCAGCGTCAAGCCGGGCGACCATGTGATCCCGCTGTACACGCCCGAATGCCGCCAATGTAAGTCGTGCCTCAGCGGCAAGACCAATCTTTGCACCGCGATCCGAGCGACCCAGGGCAAGGGGCTGATGCCCGACGGGACCAGCCGGTTCAGCTACAAGGGGCAGACCATCTTTCACTACATGGGCTGTTCGACCTTTTCGAACTTCACCGTGCTGCCGGAGATCGCGGTCGCGAAGATCCGCGAGGACGCGCCGTTCAAGACCAGCTGCTACATCGGCTGCGGGGTCACCACCGGCGTCGGCGCGGTGGTCAAGACGGCCAAGGTCGAGCCGGGCGCCAATGTCGTAGTGTTCGGGCTCGGCGGCATCGGCCTCAATGTCATCCAGGGCGCCAAGATGGTCGGCGCCAACCGCATTATCGGCGTCGACATCAACCCGGCGCGCGAGGAATGGGGCAAGAAGTTCGGCATGACCGACTTCCTCAATACCAAGGGCATGTCACGCGAGGACATCGTCGCCAAGGTGGTCGAACTGACCGACGGCGGAGCCGACTATACGTTCGACGCCACCGGCAACACCGAGGTGATGAGGACGGCGCTGGAATGCTGCCACCGCGGCTGGGGCACGAGCATCATCATCGGTGTCGCCGAGGCCGGCAAGGAAATCGCTACGCGGCCGTTCCAGCTGGTCACCGGCCGCAATTGGCGGGGCACGGCGTTCGGCGGTGCGAAAGGCCGCACCGACGTTCCCAAGATCGTCGACTGGTACATGGACGGGAAGATCGCAATCGACCCGATGATCACCCATGTCCTTAGCCTCGAAGAGATCAACAAGGGCTTCGACCTGATGCATGCGGGGGAGAGCATCAGGAGCGTGGTGGTCTATTAGGAGATAGTTGGAATGTTCAGCCATGTGATGGTCGGATCGAATGACCTGCCGCGATCGAAGCGTTTCTACGACGCGCTGTTCGGCAAGGAAGCCAAGACCGACGACAAGGGGCGGCTCAGCTATGGCCGGCGCGGCGCGGTGCTGATGGTGTCGAACCCGATCAACGGCGAACCCGCGACTCATGCCAACGGCGGCACGATCGGGTTCGCCTTCGATAGCCCGGAAGAGGTCGACGCCTGGCATTCGGCCGGTTGTGCGGCGGGCGGCCAGTCGTGCGAAGACCCGCCCGGCTATCGCGAAAATGCGTTCGGGAAGCTTTACCTCGCCTACCTTCGCGATCCCGACGGCAACAAGCTGTGCGGCCTGTATCGACCCCAGCAATGACGCTCGAAACGGTCAGCGAAACGAAGAGCCATGGCGGAACGCAGGGCGTCTATCGCCATGCTTCGTCCAGCACCGGCACTGACATGGTGTTCAGCCTGTTCGTGCCCGAGCATGAGCCGGACGCGAAGCTGCCGGTGCTTTGGTATCTGTCCGGCCTCACCTGCACCCACGCCAATGTCACCGAGAAGGGCGAGTTTCGTGCCGCCTGCGCGGAGGCGGGAATCGTATTTGTGGCGCCCGACACCTCTCCGCGCGGCGAGGAAGTGCCCGATGATGGCGAAGGGTCCTGGGATTTCGGGCTGGGCGCGGGGTTCTACGTCGATGCGACCGAAGACCCTTGGTCGGCAAATTATCGCATGTGGAGCTATGTGACCGCGGAACTGCCGGCGCTGATTGCCGAGCATTTCCCGGTCGATATGGACCGGCAGGGGATCACTGGCCATTCGATGGGCGGTCACGGAGCGCTGACCGTCGCCTTGCGTCATCCCGGCTGGTTCCGGTCGGTGTCGGCCTTCGCGCCGATCGTCGCTCCAAGCCAGGTGCCATGGGGAGAGAAGGCGCTCGGCAATTATCTTGGCACCGATCGCCTGGCCTGGCGCGCCCATGACGCGGTCGCGCTGATCGAGGATGGTGCGAGGCTCGACGCGCTGTTGGTCGACGTCGGCGAGGATGACCCCTTTCTCGAGCGCGAGCTCAGGCCGGAACTGCTGGAGCAAGCCTGCGCCGGGGCGGGCATCCGGCTGACGCTGCGCCGGCACCCTGGCTATGACCATAGCTATTACTTCATCTCGACATTCATGGCGGATCATATCCGCTGGCATGCGGAGAAACTGCGCGGATGATCGACTGGGCGGACGAGGCGCTGCGTTTGGGAGCCGCCGTCGCCGCCGGGCTGCTGATCGGAATCGAACGCGGCTGGACCCAGCGCCGGCGTCGCGACGGAACCCGGGTTGCGGGCGTCCGCACCTTCACCTTGCTGGGCCTGGCCGGTGGGCTTGGCGGTTTGCTTGGCGCCAAAGGACAGGCGCTGGCCGCCGGCAGCATCGCCGCAGGGGCGGCCGCGCTCCTGGTCGCCGGCTATTACAAACGGCTGCAGGAGAAGCCGGATGCGACCACCCCGGTCGCCGCGCTTGCTACGCTGGCGATCGCCTTCCTGGCGGGGTCGGGCAGCGCCGGGCTTGCTGTCGCCGCTGCCGCCGTTGCAGTGCTCGTGCTCGCCATGCGCGAGGAACTGCATGGCTTTGTCGCAAAACTCGACGAGCATGACGTCAAGGCATTGGCCCGCTTCGCGGTGATCGCGCTCGGGGTGCTGCCGTTCCTGCCCAACCAGCCGATGGGCCCTTATGGCGCATGGAATCCGTGGAAGCTGTGGTGGGTGGTGGTGCTGGTCACCGGCTTCTCGTTCATGGCCTATGTCGCCAACCGCATTTTCGGCGCGCGGCGCGGTACCATCTCCACTGCATTGATCGGCGGGGCCTATAGCTCGACGGCGGTGACCCAGTCGCTCGCCCAGCGGCTGGGGTCTAACGAAGCCGGCGGGGCCGAGGCGGCCGGAATCGCGCTCGCAACCGCCGTCATGTACCTGCGCGTGATCGTGTTGGTGGCAATCATCGCGCCGCGAATAATTTGGCCGTTCGTCCTGGTGGTTGCGCCGCCGCTGCTGGTTGCCTGGGCGGCCGGCTGGTGGCTCTATCGAAAGGCGCCGAGCTGCGAGGGACCGAGCCCGCCCGGCAATCCGATTGCCTTGTTGCCGGCGCTCGGCTTCCTCCTGTTCGTCGCCGCTGCGGCGGTCGTGGCGCGCTGGGCCCAGGGGCGGTTCGGAGAGCAAGGCATCGCCGTGCTGCTGCTGATCATGGGGTCGATGGACGTCGATGCGGCGATCGTCACTGCCGGCGGCCTGCCGCCTCAAGCGATCGCCGCGGCGCTGGCGGCACTGGCGCTCGGCGGGACGATCCTCGCCAACATGTTCGTCAAGCTTGGGGTGACCCTGACTTACGCGCGGAGCAAGGGCGCCGCCGCGGCTATCGCGCTTGGGGCGAGCATGGCCGCTCTGGCGGCAAGCATCGCGGTGGGTTGGCTAAGGCTGTAGGATAAAGCCTGCATCAAATCGGACCTGGCTACGGCAGGTCGGCGAGATGCTTATGGATAGGATCTCAGCAGGACCGACGTCGTAATCTCCGCGATTCCTTGTGTCTTTTCCAGAAGGAATCTGAAATTTCCAAGATCGTCCAAGCTAGATGTTTCGATTAGCGCGATGGCATCGACCGATGAACCGGTAACCATCCAAATATTATATACCTCGGGCAATCGAGATATATTCCGGATAATCTGATTTGAATCGGTCTGCGATATTAGTTTTATGGAGCACAGCGCCCTGACGGCCGCCTTTCTGTTCGCTGCGCCACGAACGATCGTATATTGGGAAATCACTCCCTCCAGCTCCAAACGATCGATCCTGGCCTGAACCGCGCTTCTCGACAGATTGATCGCCTTTGCAATTGCCACGACCGGTTGCCGAGCATCCTGCTCCAAAATGCGCAGGATCCGCTCGTCCACTTTGGACGACAAGTGGCGTGACAAAGAATGGACTCCTTACCTTGCGCCCGGGCCTGATTTCGGGCCCCAGGATATTTGCGCCCGGCGCCAGCTTTTGAATCGCCGACCATGTAGCGTTGGCGAAAACGTGCGAACTCAACGACGGAATTGTCGGGTTTGCCGGAAAGTCGCACCGGGCCTGGAGGGTCGGCAGTGAAGGTGCGCAGCAAAGACCGCAGTTTGCGCACTACAATAGGATGAACTCACTATTGGAGGGGGCGGCCACGGACCGGCTCACGCTTCAAAGGGCCTGCCGGCAGCGAGCCTGGCATGGGGCGGCTGAGGCTCTGAATTGTCGCCAAAAATCGGCTTTCGCCCCGGAACGCATGGAATTTTTGGTGACCCCTACGGGAATCGAACCCGTGTTTCAGCCGTGAAAGGGCCGCGTCCTAACCGCTAGACGAAGGGGCCACTTGCCGTGGTGCGTGGCGCGCCTAGGGGATGGTTGAGATTCGGTCAAGCCGGGGCGGCATCCTCCAGGTGCATTTCCGCCGCATTGCCGCCATTCCAGTCGTCGCGCTTGATCGTGCCGGCCAGCCACCACCGCTTGTCGGCGGGCGAAGACAGCAAGGCCTGACCCAATTCCGTATCCGCGGCGCGGAAGGCGATCAGCTTGAAAGATTTGCCGTCATCGCCGCAGGCAATCGCACGGACATGGCCATTGCCGACGATCCCGGGCCGCATCAGCCTTGCCGGGCCGGCCGCCACGCGCGGCGCGGGCCAGCCGGCACCATAGGGCCCCGCATCGTCGAGCGCGTCGCACAGGCTGGCAGCCACTCCGCCGGGAGCGAGCAAGGCGTCGAGCAGCAAGGCGCGGCCCTCCCGGGCGGCCTCGACGTCCGCCGCCATCCGTTGGTGGAGGAAGGCGCGCAATTGCTCGATTCCCCCTGGAGCGACGGTGAGGCCTGCCGCCATGGCATGGCCGCCTCCCGCGAGGAGCAGCCCGCTGTCCTTGGCGGCCAGTACGGCGGCGCCCATGTCGACGCCCGAGATCGACCGGCCGGAGCCCTTGCCGGTCCCGTCGTCATCCTCGGCGATGACGATCGCCGGGCGGCCGTGCCGCTCCTTGAGGCGGCTGGCGACGATCCCGATCACGCCCGGGTGCCAGCCGTGTCCCGAAACCAGGATCAGCGGCGCGTTGGCCTGGGCTTCGGCGGCCTCGCTTGCCTGCTCGGTTACCAGCATCTCGATCGCCCGGCGCTCCTCGTTCAGCCGGTCGAGTTCCGCGGCGATGGTTCGTGCCTCTTCGGGGTCGGTCGCGGTCAGGAGCCGCACACCTAGGTCGGACTTGCCCACCCGCCCGCCGGCATTGATCCTCGGGCCAAGCGCGAAGCCAAGGTCGCGGGCGGTCGGCGGCTTCACGAGGCGAGCTGCTTCGGCGAGTGCAACGAGCCCGATATTCTGCCGTTCGGCCATGACCTTCAGGCCCTGCGTCACGAACGCCCGATTGAGTGTCTTAAGGCGCGCGACGTCGGCCACCGTACCAAGTGCGACAATATCGAGCAGGTCGATGATCTTCGGCTCCGGCGCCTCTGCAAATCGCCCGCGCTGGCGCAACTCTCGAAGCAATGCGACGCCGAGCAGGAAGGCCATGCCGACGGCGGCGACATGGCCGTGCGCCGCGCCGATCTCGCCCTCGTCGAGCCGATTGGGGTTAATCAGCGCAAATGCGGTCGGAAGGCTGGTCGCGCACTGATGGTGATCGCAGACGATGACGTCCAGGCCGGCGTCGGCCGCCTCCTGGAGTGCGTCGAACGCCTGGGCGCCGCAGTCGACCGTAATCGCGAGAGTGGCTCCGCGCCGCTGCAATTCCACCAACGCCGCGCCGGATGGGCCGTAGCCTTCCATCAGCCGATCGGGGATGTAGATCAGCGGTTCGACGCCGAGGCGGCGCAGCACGATGGTCAGCAGGGCGGCCGAAGTTGCGCCGTCGACGTCATAATCGCCGAAGACGGCAATCGTCTCGGCGGCTTCGATTGCGTCGGCGAGGCGCTTGGCCGCCTTGTCCATGTCCTTGAATTCGGACGGGTTGGGCAGGAAGTCGCGAATGGTTGGAGCGCGGTGGCGGGCAAGGTCCGATTCCTCGATCCCGCGCGCCAGCAGCAGCTGATCGACCAGGTCGCGGCCAAGCTCGTCGCCGCCGGCGCGGCGCCAGCGCCATGGCTGGCCGGCCAGGCTTCGCTCCACCCCGCACGCAAACGGGCTCATGCCAGCAACTCCGCGCGCAGCGCCTCGGCTTGGGGGCGAGTGAGCGCCGGCACATGGTGATTGGAAAAGCCGCTGCCGCCCGCCACGCCCAGCCGGAGGCTGCAGATGCCGAACAGCCGGCTCCACCAGCTTTCGTTGAGGTCGACGCTTTGGATCTTGCGAGCCGGGACGATGTTGCGGCGGTGGCGCCACCAGCCGGTTTCTACAAATAGCGCCCCTCCGTCCAATGCAAAGCGCGTATTCCGCCAGGAGGCCCAGCGAAGGGCGACGATGGCCACGGCGACGGGAATGCCGAGAAGGCCAATCGGGCCAACAGCGATCAGGGCGGCAATGGTGGCGATGGCTACCGGCACCAGGGCCAGCAGCTGTGATGTGACATAGGCCTTGGACACCGGCCGCCAAGTCCCCTCGGCCGGGCCGGTGCGCCATCCGAGGGAAGACAGGATCGTCGCCGCCTCTTCCTCACGCGCCAGCGGCGCCACGACATGATCGCCCTTACCACCGTCCTGGGAAAGGCTTTGAAGCTTAAGCTCCCACCAGCCGAAATGCCGGCGGATTGCGCCGCTGCCGAGGATGGCGGCTTGGGCTCGCCTTGCCGGGATGGTGACGTCGGTCAGCGTCAGCAAGCCGCGCCGGCGCCTGAAGCCGGTCCCTGTCCGATCGAGGCGAAAGCCATATTCTCGAAGCACCGTGCGGATCAGTCCCGTGCCGATGCCGAGCAAGACCAGGAGGGTCGAGCCTGCAACGATCGCCACCATCTGGTGCGCCAGGATCAGACGCTCAAGCGGTTCGGACCGGGCAAGCAAGTCCAGCCAGAAGCTTCGCTGGAACGGATCGATGCCCCAGGGTTGGCCGATCGTCTGTGTTGCGCCGAACAAGCCGGCGATGACGGCCAGCGAGAAATTGAACAGGCCGGCAGTCAGGACGCGCTGCGTGTCCATCGCATAGATGCTGCCGGCTCCCGCCTCGGCAACCGCGGCTGGAACAGGAGCTGAGGCGAGTCCCTTGCGGGCGCGGATGTGCTCGCGCAGCGCCTCGGCACGGGCCAGTGAAATGGTATGGAGGACGCCTTCCTCTTCCTTGCTGCCGGCCGACGCGCCGGTTTCCAGCTTTACCTTGGCAAGGCCGAGCAGGCGCTGCAGCGGACCCTGTTCCAAGTCGACGTCGGTCACCCGGTCGAATGGGATCGCGCGGCTGGTACGATGGAGGAAGCCGCTGTCGATGCGGATCTCGTCCGATCCGACCCGATATTCGAGCTTCAGCCATCGAAGGACCAACCGGCCCAGCGACAGCAGAATCGAACCGGCCACCAGCACGATGGCGAGGGTCATGTTGCCCTGTGCAGCGATCACTGCGCCGCCGGCCAAGAACCCCCAGGCGCTTTTCAAGGATTGGCCGAGCCCGGTCAGCAGGTAGAGCGGATGGAGCCGCTCCGGCGGCCCGAGCCGGTCCTGGGTCCCGCCAAGGGCGATCGCCTCGCTCATTCGGCGTCAGCGCGGATTTCTGCGCGGATCTCGTCGCGGATCTCGGCGGCGCGCTCCGGCGCAAGGCCCGGCAGGACGACGACGCTATTATGAGTGCCGGCAGTATGAACAACCAGGCTGGCCGTGCCGAACAGCTTGTCGACCGGACCGCGAATTACATCGATATGCTGGACACGGACGAACGGGACCACGGTGTCGGTGTGGAACATCCAGCCGCGCACAGTGCGCAGCAGCCGCCCGTCAATGGCATAGCCGAGACGGCGGTAGGTGCGGCTGGGAACCACGAAGATGGCGGCCAAGGCGATCGCGCCGACCAGCAGGGGCAGCAGGATGCGGAACGGCGTGTCAGCCAGCACATTGCGGTCGAGAACCAGCGAGGCAATGAACAGCGGCACCCAGAAAATTGCGGCCCGGACGCGCAAGGCGCTGCGGTAGGCGGGTTCGACCGGCTGCAGGTCGGCCGGAATGGCATATGCTGTCATGCGCCGATGATACAGCGCGGACTGCGGCTCACAAGCTGGTTCAGAGGGGCTTGTGATATTCGGTGGAAACGCGGCGTACGGTTCCGGTGCTGGCGCGCATGACGATGCTTTCGGTGGTGACGCAGCCGTTTTTGCGGCGCTTGACCCCATTGAGCAGCGAGCCGTCCGTCACGCCGGTCGCGGCGAAGATGCAGTCGCCCTTGGCCATGTCTTCCATCGAATAGATGCGGTCGAGGTCGGTGATCCCCCAGCGGTGGGCGCGCCCGCGCTCGTCATCGTTGCGGAAGATGAGCCGCCCCTGCATCTGGCCGCCGACGCAGCGCAGCGCCGCCGCCGCAAGGACGCCTTCCGGGGCGCCGCCGCTGCCGAGATAAATATCTACCCCGGTATCGGGGTCCGTGGTCGCGATCACTCCGGCGACGTCGCCATCGGGAATCAGCTTGATGCCGCAGCCGAGCGCCCGAAGCTCGGCAATGATCGCTTCGTGGCGCGGGCGGTCGAGCACGCAGGCGGTAATCTCGCTCGGCAGCACATTCTTGGCGGCCGCCAGGGCGCGGACATTTTCGGTGACGGATTTGGCGAGGCTGATCGTGCCCTGGGGAAATCCAGGGCCGATCGCGATCTTGTCCATATAGGTGTCGGGCGCATTCAGCAGGCAGCCCTGCTCGGCGATTGCAAGCACCGCGAGCGCGTTGGGGCCGGCCTTGGCGGTGATGCTCGTGCCTTCCAGCGGGTCGAGGGCGATGTCGATCGCGGGACCGTCTCCCTGGGCGCTTCCAACCTTCTCGCCAATGTAGAGCATCGGCGCCTCGTCGCGCTCGCCTTCGCCGATCACCACGGTGCCGTCCATCGGCAGCTCGTTCAGCGCAGCGCGCATCGCCTCCACCGCGGCGGCGTCGGCGGAGTCATTGTCGCCGCGCCCGATCCACTTCGAAGCGGCGATTGCAGCAGCCTCGGTCACCCGGACCATTTCGAGGACGAGTACGCGATCGAGGACGTGGCTGGCGCTGACCATGATGTACGAAGCTTTCCGGGAACAATGAACCGATGCGCTGCCGATAGGATTGCGCCGCCCGGCGCGCAACCGGCTAGTCGTCGGCCTCGGCCTGATGGTCGAGAATATGGGCGCGGACCTGGATGGCGCGGATGCCAAGGCGGGTTTCGTGGAGGAAAATCGCGAAACCGGCGCCGGTGCAGGCCATGGCGGCAATGAACAGCAGCGCGATCGCGTTGCCGAAGCGGTAACCGGTGAGGAAGGCGAGGAACAGCAGGATGACTACCGCCGAGATCAGCAAGGCCGCCAGGACGGTGGTGAAGATTGCGTTGCTGACGATCCGGCTGCGGCGGTCGAGCAGCCGCACTTCATCGAGCATCCGGTCATGCTCCCCGCCCCGGCTGTCGAGAATCCGCGGCTCGAGCTTACGCATGCGGTCGACGATGCGGGCCAGCCGCCCCGCGCAGACATTGAGGAAGGCGCCGAGTCCGGCCAGCAGAAACACCGGCGCGACGGCCAGCTGGATGATCTGCGCCAGGTAACGCAGGTCAGGCGTGTGGGGAAGGATCGAACTTTCGGTCACGCCGGGAGCTATGCCTTAGCGCGCCCCGGTTGGCGAGACTTCAGCCTTCGATCACCACTTTGTCGCCGGGCTTGGTCAGCGTGTAGAGCTGCTTGGCGAAGGCCATCGGCAAACGGATGCAGCCGTGGCTGGCCGGATAGCCGGGGGTCACCCCGCCGTGCATGGCGATGCCCTTGTCGTCGATGTTCTGCATGAACGGCATCGGCGCGTTGTCATACTTCTTCGACCGGTACATCGGCCGCTTCCAGTTGATCGTCCAGAAGCCCAGCGGGGTCGGGTGGCCCTTCTTGCCGGTCGAGATGTTGGTCACGCCGATCAGCTGCGAACCCTTAAACACGAAGGCGATCTGGTTGGCCGTATCGATGGTGATGGCAACATCGCCTTCATTGGGGATCATCGGCGCCCAATGGAATTCGGCGGCGCGAAGGGTCGTTCGACCGATCATCTTGTGCATCGCCTCGAAGCCGGAGGCTGAGAAGCCGTTGGTCCACCGATAATTGGTCTGTGGCGGAACGAATTCCGGCTGCGCGATGCGCGGCTGCGTCGGCGGCGGCGGGTTTACGGAACAACCGGCAAGCGCTGCCAGCGCGCCGATTGTCAAAAGCGTACGAATCCTGATCATGCCCATCCCCAACTCACAAAAATGCTTGCCTTTCAAGTGCATGAGCCAAGCGCTAGGCGCAAGCGTTCGGCGTTTAACCGACCAGGCATTCGAACGTTCCATCGGCTCGGTTGGCCGATAACCCTCACTTTGGTTAACCGTGCGTGACGACATGCACCTGTGCTAAGGCTCCCCCGTCGACGAGCAGGGGGTGGCAATGGCGACGATAGCAGAAGGATTTGGCGGTTCCGGACGAGTCGACGATGTCTTGTCGGGGACGCCGCGCGCTCACGCCATCGATCGATGGATTTACGTTTTTACCGCGGCGAGCTTCATCGTCGTCACGCTAGCCGGATTCATTCCGGACTCGCTGGGCAAGATTGCGGCGGTCCAGGCTGGCGAGCGGCCGCCGTTCCCGATCGTGCTGCATTTTCATGCCGTGCTGATGGGCTCGTTCCTGCTGCTGCTGTTCACCCAGACCTGGCTGATGGCGACCGGAAGGCGCGACCTGCACATGCGGGTGGGCATATTGGGGATGATCCTGGCCCCGGCGCTGGTGATCGTCGGGTTCATCCTGGCGCCAACCATATATCACCAGGTGTGGCAGGGCTCGCAGCATGCTCCGCCGGGCATTCGCGAGCAGTTGCAGGCGCGATTGCCGGTGCTGGACGACATCCTGCTGCTGCAAATGCGGATCGGCATCCTGTTTCCGTTGTTCCTGGCGATCGGATTGAAGGCGCGCGGAACGAACGCGGGCATGCACAAGCGGATGATGATCCTGGCGACGGTGATGGCGATCCCGGCCAGCGTCGACCGGATCACTTGGCTTCCGACGACCATGCCGATGAGTCCCGTCACGCCGGATCTCTACACGCTTGCCATGGTCACGCCGATGATCCTGTGGGACGTGATCCGCAACCGGCGGGTCCATGAGGCCTACTGGATCTGGCTGGCCGTCAACCTGCCCTTCGCGATCTTCGTGCACACGGCGTGGGATACGCCATGGTGGCACGCGACCGCCCACGCGATCATGGGCGTTTAGGCCGAAGCCAGGAGCTTCTTCACGCCGCGCGCGGCCTGGCGAAGGCGCTGCTCGTTTTCGACCAGGGCGAGCCGGACGAAGCCTTCGCCTTCTTCGCCGAAACCCACGCCTGGCGCGACCGCGACATGGGCTTCGGTCAGGAGACGCTTGGAAAATTCCATGCTGCCGAGATGCCGGAATGCCTCGGGGATCGGCGCCCAGGCGAACATGCTGGCCATCGGAACTGGAATGTCCCAGCCCGCCCGACCAAAGCTTTCGACCATCACGTCCCGGCGCTTCTTGTAGAGTTGGCGATTGGCTTCGACGCAATCCTGCGGTCCGTTGAGCGCGGCGACCGCTGCGGCCTGGATCGGCGTGAAGGCGCCATAATCGAGGTAGCTCTTCACCCGGGTCAGCGCGCCGATCAGCTTTTCATTGCCGACCGCGAAGCCCATCCGCCAGCCGGCCATCGAATAGGTCTTTGACATGGACGTGAACTCGACCGCCACCTCCTTGGCGCCCGGCACCTGCAGGATCGAGGGAGTGGGTACATCCCCGAAGTAGATCTCGGCATAGGCGAGGTCTGAAATGACCCACAGGCCGGCCTCGCGGGCGAAGGCGACCAGTTGCTCGTAGAATGCGAGATTGACGGTCTGGGCGGTTGGGTTGGAGGGATAGCCAATGACCAGCACCTTGGGGCGCGGGACGGTGTAGCGCATCGCCCTTTCCAGCCGCTCGAAGAAGTCCGGGCCGGGCACTGCGGGGATCGAGCGGATCGCGGCTCCGGCGATGATGAAGCCGAAATGGTGGATCGGGTAGCTCGGATTGGGGGTAAGGACGACGTCTCCCGGGGCGGTGATCGCCTGGGCGAGGTTGGCCAGGCCCTCCTTCGAACCGAGCGTGACGATCACCTCGCGGTCGGGATCCAGTTCGACCCCGAAGCGGCGCTGGTAATAGCCCGCCTGGGCTTTCCGCAGTCCGACGATGCCCTTGGAGGCCGAATAGCGGTGTGCAGTCGGCTTGGCGGCCACCTCGGCCAACTTGTCGATGACGTGCCTCGGAGGCGCGCCATCCGGATTGCCCATGCCGAGGTCGACGATGTCCTCGCCCCGCGCCCGCGCCGTGGCCTTCATCGCATTGACTTCGGCGAAGACGTAAGGCGGCAGGCGCTGGATGCGGTAGAAATCGTCGGACATGCATCCAGCATGGCAATTCATGCTGCGCTGCGAAAGGGGCTATCTGTCGTATGCGGGCAGCGACAGGCCCCGGGCGATGGCTGCGCCACGAAGCGAGAATGCCGCCAACCCGGCGACGAGCGCCGCCAGGGCCGGAGGTGCGCCGAACAGGGCCAGGATCACGAACAGGCCCGAAGCGAGGGCGGCGGCGGTGACGTATAGCTCCGGCCGCATCAGGATCGACGGCTCGCCCGCCAGCACGTCGCGGATTATGCCGCCGACGCAGGCGGTAATCACGCCCATGGCGAAGGCCGGGACCGGGGCCACGCCATAGTTGAGCGCCTTCGACGCGCCATAGGTGGCGTATGCAGCCAGGCCGACCGCGTCGAACCACAGCAGGGCCCGGTCAGCGATCACCTTGCGCGACAGGAACCAGACGCCGAGTGCAGCGCCGATGCAGATCAGTAGCGTGGCGTTGGTGTGAACCCAGAACACCGGCGCGCCGATCAGCAGGTCGCGGATCGTCCCGCCGCCGACGCCGGTGACCACCGCGAAGAAGATGAAGGTGACCAGGGTCTGCTTCTTCTCGGCCGCAAGCAGCGCGCCCGACACGGCAAATACGGCAATGCCGACATAGTCGAGCATGACGAGCGCGTCGGGGAGGAGCGTTGGGGGCTGCATTTCGTTTCGCCTATGGATTGCATCGCGTTCAGTCGCAATGGCGAGTATGAGGACGGCCATGACCGACGATACGACCACCACCATTCCAAGCCTTGAGGACTGGCAGCATTGGGCGCTGGTCATGGCGCGTGCCAACCAGATGATCATGGAGGCCTGGGCCGACAATCTGGCGCAGGGCAAGTCGATGCCGGGCTTCGGATTGCCGGTGGCGCACGCGACCAACGATCCGATGGCCTGGATGACAGCCGGAGCCGAAGCCTGGTCGAAAGGCATGGAAGCGTGGAGCCAGATGCTCGGCCAGTACAGCGCGGCCGGCGAAAAGAAGGACCGCCGTTTCGCCTCACCGGAATGGCGGGACAATCCGATTTTCGACACCGTGCGGCAGAGCTATCTGGCGATCAGTGACAAGCTGCTCGGGACGGTCGAGGAGATCGAGGGGCTCGACGACGCTGCGCGCGACCGGCTGCGCTTCGCCACCAAGGGCTTCGTCGAGGCGATGAGCCCGGCCAATTTCATGGCCACCAACCCCGATGTGATGAAGCGGACGGTCGAGACCAAGGGCGAGAATTTGCTCGCGGGGCTCAAGAATATGCTGGCCGACATCACCCGCGGCCAGGTGACGCAGAGCCCCGAAGGCGCGTTCGAACTGGGCCGCAACCTGGCGGTCACGCCCGGCAAGGTGGTCTATGAGACCAAGCTGTTCCAGCTGATCCAATATGCGCCGTCGACCGACGAGGTGCTGGAAACGCCGCTGGTCGTCTTCCCGCCATGGATAAACCGTTTCTACATCCTCGACCTCACGCCCGAGAAAAGTTTCGTCAAATGGACGGTCGACCAGGGCGTCACCCTGTTCATGGTCAGCTGGAAATCGGCCGACGAAAGCATTCGCGACATCGGCATGGACGACTATGTCTCAGCGCAGGAGGAGGCGATCGACGTCATCCGCGACCTGCTTGGCGTCGAAAAGGTCCATACCATCGGCTATTGCGTAGCCGGTACGACGATGGCCGCGACGCTGGCCTATCTCGCCGGCAAGGGAGAAGCAGAGAAGGTCGCGAGCGCGACTTTCTTCACCGCCCAGATCGACTTCGAGGACCCCGGCGACCTCAAGATGTTCGTCGGCGACGATACGCTGGCGACGCTGAAGCAGCTCACCGCCGAAACCGGTGTGCTCGACGGGCGGGTGATGGCCGCGACCTTCAACCTGCTGCGGGGTAAGGACCTTATTTGGAATTACGTCGTCAACAATTACCTGATGGGCAACGACCCGACTCCGTTCGACCTGCTCCACTGGAACGGCGATGTCACCAACCTGCCGGGCGAGTGGCACCGCGACTATCTGGAACGGCTTTACCGGCAGAATCTGATGATGAAGCCGGGCGGGCTTGAGGTGAAAGGCGTGCCGATCGACCTCGGCAGCATCGAAACGCCAGCCTATATCCAGGCCGGGCGCGAGGACCATATTGCGCCGGCGCCAAGCGTGTGGAAGCTGACGCGGGTCCTAAAGGGGCCGAAGCGGTTCATCCTCGCCGGTTCCGGACATATCGCGGGCGTGGTGAACCCGCCGGCAGCGAACAAATATCAATATTGGACCAGCGACGAACCGGCGACCACGCTGCAGGAGTTCATCGCCTATTCGACCGAGCATAAGGGCAGCTGGTGGCCCGACTGGATCCAGTGGCTGAATGGACAGGGGCCCAAGAAGGTTAAGGCTAAGGGCGCGCGCGTTCCCGGCGAAGGCAAGCTCAAGCCGATCGAGGATGCTCCGGGGCGCTATGTCCGGACGCGATGAGCCTTCGAGGCGCGCTTCCGGCCGGAGCTGAGGATTTCGCGCTCGTTTAGGGCATGAATACCGCTCATGCCCCCCGCATCAGCAGTTTTCATACTTCCAGTGACGGCGCTTGCCTTCGCTGAGCCATTCCACCGCATCGGCGATGCGCTTGGCGCGGGTTGCGTCCTGCTTGGCTTCCGCCACCCAGTCGAGATATTCGCGCCTCGCCGAAGGAGGGAAGCCGTCGAGCGCCGCCTTCGCCTTGGGATTGGCATCGAGTGCCTCGGCGAATTCGGGATGCAGCTCGGCCGGCGGCTTCGGCTCATGCTTGACCTTGCGCGGCGCAGGAGCCGTACGGGCAAGCTCGGCGCCCTTGCGGATCAGCGCATCGAGCTGACCGTCGGGAGGCAAAGCTTCGAGCGACGTCAGCTTGCCGAGCTGGCCCATGGCGTCCTTGGAAACGTCGAGGCCCATTTCCTGGCCTCGCCAGAAGGCGATGGTTGCATGCGCCTTGAACGCCGCCATCCCCATCAGGATTTTGCCGTCGATGGTGAAGCTCGGCATGCTCCACTTCAACGTTTCCTCGGCCTCGGGCGCAACCGCGTGGACACGCTCGCGCACATGCTTGAGGATCGGCTGGGCGAACGGTGCAGCCTCGGCGATATAGGCGTCGACGCGCGGGTCGCGGTTCAAAAGATCCCTCCTCCAAGCATCAGCCGAACGATACCGATCAGGATAACGAAAAGGTTGAGGTTGCGGCCGGCGCTGCTGCCGGACATCTGGCCGACGCCGGCGCCAATCACGGCCAGCGGTATGATCAGCCAGTTGGCCCATCCGAGCAGGGGCACGAACGCGATTGCAGCGCAGACCAGCGCCACGATGCCGATGATCAGCGAGACGAAATTGAGCATGCGGTGCCCCCAAATTTGCGAGCGCGGGCTTAGCATCATCCCGAAGATTTCAAAAATTCAGGCTTCCGCCATTTCGCTGCATTCGCGTTGCTGGCTAGCGCGCCGGTCGCGGATCATGGACCCCAGGTAGAGGGCCAGCGCCGTCCAGATGCAGCCGAACGCCACGCCATGCGCCCAGGAGAAGGGCTCGTCATAGATGGCGACGGCGAGCAGGAACTGCAGCGTTGGGGCGAGGAACTGGAGAATGCCGACAGTCGAGTAGGCCAGCCGGCGGGCTGCCGCGGTGAAGCACAGCAGCGGCACCGTCGAAACCACGCCTGCCGCAACCAGCAACGCCGTTTCCTGCCCCCCCACGCCGAACATCGGCCGGCCCTCCGCGCCGCCGATCAGCAGCCAGCCGAGCGCCACCGGGAACAGGAGGGCGGTTTCCACCGTCAGCCCCGCCAGCGATTCAACGTGGATGATTTTCCGTAAGAGACCGTAGGTCGCGAAGCTGAAGCAAAGGGTCAGGCTGATCCACAAGGTGCCGAGCGCTCCGGCTGCGAGCACGGCTATTCCGGCCGCGGCAATCGCGACGGCCGCCCATTGGAGCTTCGTCAGCCGCTCCTTGAGGATGAACCGGCCGAGCAGAATGTTGGCCAGCGGGTTCAAATAATAGCCAAGGCTACCGGCAAGGATGTGGCCGCTGTTGATGGCATAGACGTAGAGAAGCCAGTTGGTGCCGATCAGCAGCGCCGTCAAAAACAGCATCGCCAGCGTTTTCGGGCTGCGGACGGCGGCGCCGATCTGGTCCCAGGCCCTGGCGAGCGTCGCCAGCAGCGCCAGTACGACCAGCGACCAGACAATCCGGTGCGCGACGATGTCGACGGACGGGACGGCCTTCAACAGCTTGAAATAGATCGGCATGACGCCCCACAGGCCGTAGGCTGCCAGGCCAAACAGCAGCCCGGCGCGGGCTCGTGCGTCGGCGGCGTCTTGATCGGAAAGGGGCGCGTTCACTTGCGACAAGCGCCTAGCGGGTGCACCAGTCCAGTCAATCGAACATGACTGATCAATCGATCAAATCAGGCGCTTATTCGATTTGGTGAACTTATCCTTAGTTGAAACCACTGCCCGCCTTTGTCACCCTAGCGGGTACCGGGGTTCGCATTTTTCGGAGTCGCGTCTTGAGGCCCATTCGGTCTGCCATGTTGCTGGTTGCGCTCGGACTTGCCGGGTGCACCTTGCCCGGCAAGGAGGTAAAGCCACAGCCGGTGGTGGTCGCGGCGCCGCCGACCCGCGCCGACATTTGGCAGGCCCAGGCCAGCGCCGCCGACATCAATCGCATCCGCCGGGTCGCGACTGGCTGGGCGGCCGGCCTCGCCGAGGTCCGGGCTGCGGGCGCCAGCGGCGAAATGAAGGCGGAGGGCAAGCTGCTCGATCCCGATGCAGGCCTGCCGCGGCCTGCACCCACCCCAGGAATCTACAATTGCCGGATGCTGAAGCTTGGCCGCGAAAAGCCCAAGGCGCCGGTCTTTGAGAAGTTCAAGCCCTTCTTCTGCCATGTCGGCGTCGACCGGCACATGTTCACGATCATCAAGCTGACGGGCAGCCAGCGCCCTGCCGGCCGGATGTGGGAAGATGACAATCCCAACCGCCTGATCTTCCTCGGCAGCCTGGGGCTCGGCAATGAAGAGGAAGTGCTCAACTACGGCGACGATCCCAAGCGCGACATGGCGGGCGTCTTCGAGCGCATCGGAAATTTCCGCTGGCGGCTGGTGATCCCTTATCCGCAATCGGGTTCGCAGCTGCTGGTGTTCGAACTGACGCCCGTCCCCGACCAGCCCAAGGAATGAGTAGCCCAGCCGGGTTTTTGGGGAGTCCGCAGGAGGTACGCGCCCATCTGGTCGCGGCCGCGGCAGCCGGTCATGCCCTTAGCTATTCGCAGTTGCTCGAGCATCTTGGCTACGGCTTCTCGCGGCCCAAGATGCGGGCGTTGTGCAAGACGCTGGGGGCGGTCGACGAAGAAGCCGCGGCGCGAGCCGAGCCCGAGCTGGCGGTGCTGGTCGTTCGTCAGTCGGACGGATTGCCCGGCCAGGGCTGGTGGGTTGCGGGCGGCGGCCGGGCGCATGGCTATGAAGGGCCTTGGGAGGGACCCAAAGCTGCCAGGTTCATTCGTCAGCTTCAGCAGAAGACCTTCGATTATTGGGCAATGGCGAACGCGGACGCTTCCGGCTAAGGGGCGGCCATGGCCCAGCCCTCCAGCGATAATGTGCGGACCTTCACCGTGGGTGAGGATGATGACGGCATCCGCCTCGACCGCTGGTTCAAGCGCAACCTGCCCGACATCAGCTTCAACACCGTCTCGCGCTGGGCCCGCACCGGCCAGCTACGGGTCGACGGCAAGCGCGCGGCGCCCGGCGACCGGCTGGAAACAGGACAAAGCCTGCGGATCCCGCCGGCCGAGGCCGCCCCTGCGGAGGGGCCGGGGGCGCGGCCGAAACGGATCGTCGAGCCGCTAACCGAGGACGAGGCGGCGTATGTCCAGGACATGGTGCTGGCCAAGGGCCGCGACTGGATCATGCTCGACAAGCCGCCCGGCCTGGCCACTCAGGGCGGGACCAAGACGGTCCAGCACCTCGATCGCCTGCTCGACGGCCTGGCCGACGATCATGGCCAGCGCCCCAAGCTGGTCCATCGGCTCGACAAGGACACAAGCGGCGTCTTGCTGGTCGCCCGGTCGGCCAGGGCAGCGGCACATTTCACCAAGGCTTTCGCGGGCCGTACCGCTCGCAAGGTCTATTGGGCGATCATTGCCGGCGTCCCCTCGCTGGAGGAGGGGCTGATCGACGCCCCGCTCGCCAAGCAGCCCGGGACGGGCGGCGAGAAAATGCATGTCGACGAGGAAAACGGCCTTCCAGCCAAGACCCGTTACCGACTGATCGACCGGGCCGGGAATCGTGCGGCCTGGGTCGAGTTGCAGCCGCTCACCGGCCGCACCCACCAGCTTCGGGCTCATATGGCGGCGATCGGCCATCCGATCGTCGGCGATGCGAAATATGGCGGGGCCGACGCCTTCCTCACCGGCGGGATCAGCCGCAAGCTCCATCTTCACGCGCGCCGCCTCAAGATCGACGGGCTCGATGGCAAGCCGATCGACTATCAGGCGGAACTGCCGCCCCATTTTGCGGAAACGCTGACGATGCTCGGTTTCGATCCGATGGCGGGGGACAGGTTGCCGCTGGACAATCCGGACCCGGCAAAGTCGCCCGAGACGAAGGCGAGGAGGGTGGCGGCCGCGGCAAAGTCCGCGCGCAAAGCCCGCAAGGGCGAGCGGCGGGCCCGCGGCAACCAGCCCGCCAAGCCGGCGAGGCGCCCGAGGCGGAAGAGCTGATGCACCCGAACAAGGTGTTCGACTGGACGGACCGCGACGAAATGCTGCGCTTCGCTGCAAAGCGAAGCTTCGCGCACATCTTTACAGCGTCTGGGGAAGGGCTGTTTGTAGTCCATGCGCCGATCCTGGTGACGGGCGATTGGAGAATCTGGTTCCATGTCGCTCGCCGCAATCGCATCGCCGACCATGTCGCGGGGCAGCGCCTGTTGATCAGCCTTGCCGGACGCGACGCGTACCAGAGCGCCAATTGGTATGCGTCCGACAACCAGGTGCCGACCTGGCACTATGAAACCGTCGAGATCGAGGGCGACGCCCGGCAACTTTCCGATGAGGAGTTGACCGATCTTCTCGACGGTCTCAGCGAACGGTTCGAACAGCAACTTTCCCCGGCCCAGCCCTGGACCCGGGCAAAAATGGAGACTGACAAGTTCGAGGCGATGACCAAGGCGATCATCGGATTTGAAGTCGATCCGGTCGAGATTCGGGGCACTCGCAAGTTCAACCAGCATAAGGCGGCCGATGACCTGGCAGCGACGATCGAGGGCCAGCAGGGCGCCGGCCGCGATGATATCGTTGCCGCCATCGCGGAGATGAAACGATGAGCGATGACGAGCTCTGGAAGCGGCGCTTCCGGATATTCCTGGCGATCCGGCTGGTTGGGCTGGTGACGTTCCTCGCAGGCATTGCGATTGCCTTCTCCGACCTGCTCCAGCCGGGCGGCAATAAGTTGCTCGGCGGCCTCCTCGCCGTAATGGGAGCGCTGGACGCGATGATTGCGCCGCGGATCCTGAAGCGCGGATGGGAGCGGAAAGACCGGTGAGGCGCTTCTGGAAGTCGGCCGAGGTGGTCGAGGCGGGTGAAGAGTTCGGCATCACGCTCGATGGCAGGGCGGTGAAGTCCCCGGCCCGCGCCGACCTTAGAGTGCCGACAGGGGCGCTGGCCGCCGCGATCGCCGCCGAGTGGAATGAATGCGGCGAAACCGTCGATCCGCGGACCATGCCGCTGACCGGCCTCGCCAATGCGGCGATCGACCGGGTGGCGCCTGACAAGGATGGCTTTGCCGGCGGGATCGCTCGCTACGGCGAAAGCGACCTTACCTGTTACCGTGCCGAGGGGCCTGACGCACTGGTCGAGCGCCAGGCGGAAAGCTGGGATGCGCTGCTCGGCTGGGCCCGCCGGCGCTACGATGTCGATTTCACCTGCGTCTCCGGCGTGATGCACGTGCCGCAGCCCGACGAGACGGTGCGCAAGCTCGGTCATGCAGTGGCGACGCTCGATGCATTCCGCCTTGCCGGCCTGGCGCCGCTGGTGACGATTGGCGGGTCGCTCGTCGCCGGGCTGGCTGTACTGGAGGAAATGATGCCGGCGGAGGATGCCTGGGAAGCCGTCAGCCTCGACGAGCGCTGGCAGCTGGAACAATGGGGCGACGATCCGGAAGCGCGGGCTGCGCTCGACGCTCGGCGAAGCGATTTCCTTTCAGGCGCGCGATTCCTGGCGCTGCTCAGTTAGGGCGCGCGACCAGTTCCCGCACAAATCCCAGCAGGTAGGGCTGGCGCTCGCGCCGCAGCCGCTCGGCTGCGATAATCGCCCGGACGTCGTCCAGGCACTTGTCCATGTCCTCGTTGATCAGGACATAATCATATTCCGCCCAGTGGCCGATTTCGGACGAAGCCCGCCGCATCCGCCCGGCGATGATCTCCTCGCTGTCGGTACCGCGCTCGTGAAGGCGCCGTTCCAGCTCCTTCATCGAAGGCGGCAGGATGAAAATGCGCACCAGGTCGGTGCGGAACGCATATTCCAGCTGCTGGGTGCCCTGCCAGTCGATATCGAACAGCGTGTCGCGGCCGTCCTTCAGCGCTTCCTTGATCGGTTCCTTGGGGCTGCCGTAGAGGTGGTCGAAGACATAGGCCCACTCGGCGAATTCGTCCGCCTCGATCAGCCGATTGAACTCGGGCGCGTCGACGAAGTGATAGTCCACACCCTCGACCTCACCCGGCCGCATAGGCCGTGTCGTGGCACTGACCGACATGGTGATATTGGAATCGGCTTCCAGCAGCATCCGGCTGATGGTGGACTTGCCCGCGCCCGAGGGCGAGGAGAGAACGATGAGGAGGCCCCTGCGGAGGCGATGATGTTGGATGGTCTGATCGGCCATGGCCGCACTTGCCTTGGGGCATAGCGTCCGTCAAGCGCGCCGCGGAAACGTTGATATTGTGCAGTGCACAAAAAACGCTTGAAAGCCTTGCCGCACTGCACTATGTTGCACCGCAGCAAAGGAGTTTTGACGTGGCTGACGAGACCAAAGTCGAAGAAAAAGTTGAAGCGGTTGTTGAGGCCGTCGCTGCCCCGGTGAAGCCGGTCGCGGAGAAAGCCGAGATCGTTCGGGCGCCTGCCAAGGTCGCCGTAACGAAGGCCAAGCCCGCCGCCAAGAAGGCTGCCCGTCGCGTCCGCAAGGCACCGGCCAAGGTCGTCGAAGCCGTCAAGCAAGTAAACAAGCGCGCCGCCAAGAAGGTCAAGCGCGCCCGCAAGGCGGCCCCGGCCGCCCGCGTCAACAAGATCGAAGGGAATAAGACCATGACCTATGATTTCAATCAGCTGTTCGCTGGTTTCCAGATTCCGGGCACCGACAAGGCCCAGGCGCTGTTCGCCGACGCCAACGAGCGCGGCCAGAAGCTCGCCGCCAAGTCGCAGAAGACCGCCGAGGAGCTCGCCGAGCTCGCCAAGGCGAATGTCGAAGCGCTGGTCGAAGCCGGCCGCATCTATGCCGGTGGCGCCAAGGCGATCGGCCAGGATGCCATTGCTTCGGGCCGTGACGGCATCGAGCAGGCTTCGGACGCCGTGAAGACCCTGGCCGAGGCGAAGTCGCCGGCCGAGTTCTTCCAGATCCAGTCGGAACTGGCCCGCGCGTCGTTCGATCGCTTCGTCGCCGAGACGTCGAAGCTGACCGAGCGCGTCGTCAAGCTGGCGGGTGAGGCGGTTGAGCCGCTGCAGACCCGCGCCAGCCTGAACGCCGAGCGCATCAACTCTCTGGTTGCCTAACCTCTCCCCCTCTTTGATTAGGCAACCCTGTTCACGGCCGTCCCCTTAACGGGGGGCGGCCGTTTTTCTTTTCGGGACAGATGGAGCGAGCCTCCTTGCAGGGCGTTGCCGGGTTGCCATATTTTAGGGCCACGATGATTGACGATCCGATTCTGATGGCCGGTGACGAACCGGGACAAGGCGACGGGCTTGACGAGATCGAGCACGGCGTTGTCACGCGCACCCGGCCAAAGACGAAAAAGCCCAGCAACTACAAAGTGCTGATGCTTAACGACGATTACACTCCGATGGAGTTCGTGGTCCTGGTCCTGCAGCGCTATTTCACCATGGACCTCGAAGATGCGACCCGGGTCATGCTGCAGGTGCATCAGCAGGGCGTCGCCGTCTGTGGCGTGTTCACCTACGAGGTCGCAGAAACCAAGGTTTCCCAGGTGATCGATTTCGCCCGCGAGAACCAGCACCCGCTCCAGTGCACGCTTGAGAAGGCGTAAGAAGCCGCTAAAGCGCGGCGATGGACTCCATTCGCATCACCGGTGGCAAGCGCCTCGAAGGCAAGATCCCGATCTCGGGCGCCAAGAATAGCGCATTGGCGCTTTTGCCCTGTGCGCTGCTGACCGATGAGAAGCTGACGCTTGCAAACCTTCCGAGGCTGGCCGACGTCGATAATTTCTCGCACCTCATGAACCAGCTCGGCGTGTCGACCTCGGTCGCGGGCGTCAAGAAGGGCGAGGTCGGGCGCAAAATGACGCTTGAGGCGAAAGAGATCGCTTCGACCGTCGCGCCCTACGACATGGTGCGAAAGATGCGTGCCTCGATCCTGGTGCTTGGGCCGATGCTGGCGCGATGCGGGGAATCCACCGTTTCACTGCCTGGCGGATGCGCGATCGGCGACCGGCCGATCGACCTGCATTTGAAAGCTCTCGAGTGCATGGGCGCCGAGATCGAACTGGCTGCCGGCTATGTGAAGGCGACCGCGCCCAACGGGCGCCTGCCCGGCGGCGATTTCAGTTTCCCGGTGGTTTCGGTCGGAGCCACCGAAAATGCGTTGATGGCGGCGGTGCTGGCGACCGGCCGCACCCAATTGTTCAATGCCGCCCGAGAGCCGGAAATCGTCGACCTCTGCAACCTGCTCGTGACCATGGGCGCCAAGATCGAAGGTATCGGTTCGTCGCACCTGATCATCGACGGCGTCGAGGGCCTTCACGGCTGCACTTACGAGGTGATGCCGGACCGGATTGAAGCCGGTAGCTACGCCTGCGCCGCGGGGATTACCGGCGGTTCGATCGAATTGGTCGGCGCTCGCCCGGAAGACATGCTGGCGATCACCAACGGCCTTGCCGCGGCGGGCCTGGCAATCGAATTTACCGAAGGTGGAATGAAAGTCTCGGCTCACCAGCCGCTGCGGCCCCTGGCGATTTCGACCGCACCGTATCCGGGCTTCCCGACCGACATGCAGGCCCAGTTCATGGCGATGCTCGCGGTGGCGGAAGGCCAGAGCTTCCTCGAGGAAACGATCTTCGAGAATCGCTACATGCACGTGCCCGAGCTGCGCCGGATGGGCGCCGACATCGAGGTTCATGGGCGCTCGGCGATCGTCAAGGGCGGCAGCCCGCTGACCGGCGCCCAGGTCATGGCAACCGACCTTCGCGCATCGATGAGCCTGGTCCTGGCCGGCCTTGCTTCCGAAGGCGAGACCGAGGTGCTGCGCGTCTACCACCTCGACCGCGGCTATGAGCGGCTGGAAGAGAAGTTGAGCGCGGTCGGGGCGACCATCGAACGTGTTTCAGCGGGCTAGAGCAGCTTGGCGAAGCGCTTGCTGGTGTGGTCGAACCCCAGCCGCAGGTAAAATCGATGCGCATCGACCAGCCTTTCGTTGCTGGTCAGCTCGATCATGCCGCAGCCGGCCTCGCGCAGCCGGCGCTCGGCCTCGGCGACTAGCGCACGTCCAACTCCCTGGCCGCGAAGCTGCTCGGCCACTTCCAGGATGGTAATCCGACCGACCGGCCTGGGGCGGTGGATCACTGTCATGATATGGAGGCCGCACAGCCCGACTACCCGGCCCCCATCAGTCGCGACAAGCTGGGGACCCCCGGTCAGATCAGAATTGATCCTGTCCCGGACACCATCGGCAGTCATTATGTGGCCAAGGTCGGATATCAGCGCGGCGATTGCCTGGCCATCATCCCCGCGAGCCTCCCGGATCTCGATGGTCAAAGCGCGTCCAGCGCGTGCAGGCTGAGCCCAACCAGCCCGCCGACCAGCGTCCCATTGATCCGGATATATTGGAGGTCGCGGCCAACTGCCGCCTCAAGCCGGTTGGTGATCGTCTGCGCGTCCCAGCGGCGCACCGTCTCGCTGACCAGCTTGACGATCGAAGAGCCGTAGCTGGCGGCCATCCCGGCCACCGCGCGGCGGGCAAACATGTTGATGGCCGACTTCATCCTCGGGTCCTCGTCCAGGCTATGGCCCATCGACTGGAGGATCTCGCCAAGCTTGCCGGCCAGCGCCGCGTCTGGATTGCGGGCCGAGCGGATCATTGCCTCCCGGGCGCGCTGCCACAGCGCGTCCAGCCACAGCGACACCGACTTGTTGTCGAGCAGCTCGACCTTCATTGCCTCGACCCGTTCGCGCGTTTCCGGCTTGGTTTGCAGGTCGTTGGCAAGGTCGGCGAGCGCCTGCTCGATCTTGATCCGCACCGGGTGGGCCGGGTCGGTGTGCATGTCGGCGGTGAGTTTCCTCAAGCCATCGACAATGGCATCGGCCAGCTTGGCGTCGAGCCCGGCCAGCTTTAGCACCCAATTGGCCCGCTTGTGCACCATCTCCCGGATCAGCCCCTCGTTGGCGTCGAGCGCGCGCGCGGTCCAGCGGATCGCGGCCTCCAGCATCGGCACATGCCGGTCCTCATTGATCGCGCTGGCCAGGGCGGCGCCAAGTAGCGGCGAAACCTCCATTTTGCGGATCCGGTTGGCGATCGAGCTCTTGACCAGCCCTCCCAGCCGCTCGTCATCAAGGCTCTCGAACAGGTCGGCGATCAGCCGGCTGGCGCCCTGCCGAATACGGGTCTCCTGGCCATGCGGCGCCTGGAGGAAGCGGCCGACCGCCCCGGCCAGGTCGATGTTGCGCATACGCCGCGCAACGACCGGCGCGACCAGGAAATTCTCCTTGAGGAAATTGGCCAGCGCCTGGCCGATCCGGTCCTTGTTGCGCGGGATGATGGCGGTGTGCGGAATCGGCAGCCCGAGCGGATGGCGGAACAGGGCAGTGACCGCGAACCAATCGGCCAGGCCGCCGACCATTGCCGCCTCGGCAAACGCCTTCACGTAGCCGATCCACGGATAAGCGGACTGGAACTGCCGAGTTACGAGGAACACTGCGGCCATCACGACCAGCAGGCCGGTTGCCGCCACCTTCATGCCCGTGGCGCCCTGCTGCGCCGGATTGAAGCGCGCAGGGGCAGGGGAGGTCGGCGGCGCGGTCATTCCCGCCACTCTAGCCCGCTAGGCGGGGATGTCACTCCGCCGGGAGTGGCGCCGTTCCGCCGTGACCGGCCTGCCCGCCATGGATCTCGCCATTGTCGACCAGCCGGCGGAAGCGCGCGGCGATCCAACCCTCGATGTCGATTGCGAGCGAATAATAGGCCGGGACCAGCAACAGGGTCAGCATTGTCGAGAAGATGAGGCCGCCGATCACCGTCATGCCCATCGGCGCCCGCCAGCTCCCGTCGCCGGTCAGCGACAGGGCGATCGGCAGCATGCCGGCGACCATCGCCACGGTGGTCATGACGATCGGCTGGGCGCGCTTGTGCCCGGCCTCATAGATCGCCTCATCCTTGGGCATGCCGTGGTTCATCATCTCGACCGCGAAGTCGACCAGCAGGATCGAGTTCTTGGCGACGATACCGAACAGCATCAGGACGCCGATCAGCACCGGAAGCGACACCGGCTGGCCCGCGACCTTCAAGAAGATGGCCGCACCAAGCGGGGCCAGCAACAGCGATCCCATATTGACCAAGGGAGCAAGGAACCGGCGGTAGAGCAGCACCAGCACCGCGAACACCAGCAGGATGCCCGAAACCAGCGCGATGATGAAATAATAGACCAGCTCGCCCTGCCACTTCTGGTCGCCCAGGTTCAGTTTCTGCACGCCCTGCGGCAGATGCTTGACGGTAGGCAGCTCGTTGATCTTCTTCCACGCATCGCTGGACACCAGGCCGGGCGCCAAGTCGGCGCCGACCAGTGTGCGGCGGATCTGGTTGGTGCGCTGGACCGTGGTCGGGCCGGACCCGAATCCTATGTCGGCGACTGCCTTCAGCGGCACCGATCCGCCCCGGGAGGTCGGCACCGGCAGATTTTCGATGGTCGACAGGTCGCGCCGGGCATTCTCCGAGATCGACACCGTGATCGGCACCTGCCTGTCGGCAAGCGAGAATTTGGCGCTGTTCTGGGCGATATCGCCGATCGTCGCGATGCGGATGGTCTGGCTCAGCGCCGCGGTCGTGACGCCCAGGTCGGCGGCAAGGTCGAAGCGCGGCTTCACGGTGATTTCAGGCCGCGCCAGGTCGCCTTGCACGCGCGGGGCGCGCAGTTCGGGTAGCGTCATCATTTCGTCGCGGATCTTGTTGGCCGTCGCGAACAGCAGTTCGGGATTGTCGCTGCCAAGGAACAAGGTGATGTCGCGTCCGCCGCCGCCGCCGGACTGGCTCTGGAAATTGACCTGGGCGTCCGGAATGGAGGTCAGGGCCGGTGTCAGCGACCGCTCAAACTCGGTGCTGGTCTTCTTCCGGTCCTTCTTGAGGACAATATTGAGATTGCCCGAGCCGACGAACACCCGCTCGAAAACGCTCTCGACGTCGGGGTCCTTCCGGACCAGCGCCGAAGCCTCGGCAACCTTCGCCTCGGTTTGCTGGAGAGTCGAGCCGGGGGCCATATTCACCCGAACCTGGGAGAAATCGAAGTTGAGCGGCGGCTGGAACTGCATGCCGAGTTGGGAGACGAGCACGCCCTGAAGCAGCAGGGCGCCAAAGCCTGCTCCAACCATCCACACGCGGTGATCGGCCAGCCAGGCCTTGAGCCGTCCCTCATGCCAACGCTCGAACTGGCCGCCGCCGAAGCCGACCAGGAGGTCGAGCAGCTTGTACAGCCCGTAGGTCGCGGCGACGCCGGCCACGGTCGCAATCGGCAGGATCACCAGGGCGTAAGGGATAACCTTGGCAAGAAGCCACCAGCTCGCACCCATGCCGCCGACGAAAGCCGCCGCAAGCAACAGGACGAACAGTGCGCCGACAAGATAATAGAACCAGCGGGCGTGGACATTGGGATGCGCGGCCCGAACCGCGTCGGCCTTCGACGTGTTTAGGCTCCACTTCAGCGTGGCCAGATAGCTGTCCATCGCCTTGCCCGAAGCGTGCGCCTGCACGCCGTGCGCCTTCAGGAAGTAGGCGGCGATCAGCGGCGTGATCATCCGGGCGACGAATAGGCTCATCAGGACCGCGACAACGACCGTGTAGCCGAAGCTCTTGAAGAACTGGCCAGAGATGCCGGGCATCAGCGCAACCGGCAGGAACACCGCGACGATCGACATGGTCGTCGCCAGCACGGCAAGGCCGATCTCGTCAGCGGCGTCGATCGCCGCCTGCCAGGCCGACTTGCCCATGCGCATGTGCCTGACGATGTTTTCAATCTCGACGATTGCGTCGTCGACCAGCACGCCGGCCACCAGGCTCAGCGCGAGCAGCGACAGGCCGTTCAAGGTGATTCCCAGCATGTCGAGGAACCAGAAGGCGGGGATTGCCGACAGCGGAATGGCCAGCGCGGAGATTGCGGTCGCCCGGATGTCGCGAAGGAACAGGAAGACGACGAGAACGGCGAGGATGGCGCCTTCCCACAGGCCTTCCATCGCGGACGTATATTGCTGCTTGGTGTATTCGACGGCGTTGAAGGTCTCGCGGAAATGGATCCGCGGATCCTCCTTCTCGATCTTCTTCAGCTCCTTCCAAGCTTCGTCATAGGTCGTGACTTCCGACGAGCCCTTGGAACGCTGGACGTTGAAGCTGATCACCTGCCGGCCATCGAACTTGGCGATGGTCCGCTGTTCCGAATAGGCGTCCTTCACCTCGGCGATGTCGGCCAGTTTGACCATTCGTCCGCCGGGAACGACGATTTCGGTTTGCGACAGGTCATAAGCCGTATGCGCGTTGCCGAGCACCCGAACCGACTGTTCGGATCCCGCTATCTCGGCCCGCCCGCCGGCGGCATTGAGATTGGTCTGGCGAAGCTGGGCGTTGACCTGAGCGGCCGTGATGCCCTGGGTTTGCAAAGCTGCCGGATCGAGGAGCACCCGGATCTGCCGGTCGACGCCGCCTTCACGCGATACGGCAGCGACCCCAGACACGCCAAGCAACCGCCGCGAAACGAAATTGTCGACGTACCAGCTGAGCTCTTCCAGGCTCATGTCGGTGGTTTCGGCCGCGACGTACAGGATCGGGTCGCCAGCGATGTCCACGCGGCTGATCTGCGGCTCGAGGATGCCGTCGGGCAGGTCGCCACGAATCTGGGCGATCGCATCGCGGACATCGTTGACCGCGCGGTCGGTCGGCGTGCCGATCTTGAACTGGACGAAGGTGTTGCTGTTGCCTTCGCGGACGGAGCTGTTGATCTCGTCAACGCCGTTGACCGAGCGGACCGCCGCCTCGACCTTCTGCGTGATCTGATTTTCCATCTCGGTTGGAGCCGCGCCCGGTTGTGCGATCGTGATCTGCGCAGCCGGGAAGTCGATGTCCGGGTTGTTGTTCACCTCCATACCCATGAAGGCGATGATCCCTGCCAGCATCACGCCGATAAACAGGACGATCGGCGGAACCGGGTTGCGGATGCACCAGGCCGAGATGTTCCGGAAATTCATGTCAACTCGCCTTCGTTAAGCCCGTACAGCGGTTCAGCGTGCCGCCTGGCGGCGGGGGGCGACTTTTTGGCCGGGATTGAGGAACGGCCCAGCCGAAAGCACTACCGACTCCTGTCCCGTAATGCCCTCGGTCACCGTCACGCCCTGATCGCTGACCGAACCGACCTTGACGTTGCGCCGCTCGACCAAATTCTTGGCCGTGATGACGTAGACATAATTGCCTTGCTCATCGCTGAGCACCGCGCTCTGCGGCAGCAGCGGCGCAGTGGTCGAGCCTGCTTCTATCTTGGCCTCGGCAAAGCCGCCCGGCCGGATCGCCACGTTGTAAGGGACAGAGATCCGCACTTCGCCCTGCCGGCTCTGGGGGTCGATCACCGGCGCCACCTGCCATACCCGCCCGGCAAAGCTGCCGTCGTTACCGGTCGGCGTGACCGATACCGGCATTCCGACGTGGATGAACGCCAGGTCCTGCTGCGACATCTGCGCGCGCATTTCCATTTCGCCGCCTTCCGCCAGGCGGAACAGCGCGCCCGAGCCGGCGCTGACGACCTGTCCGACTTCGACGTTGCGTGCCAGGATCAGCCCGCTCTTCGGCGCCCGGATATCAAGCCGGCCGATCTGAGCGCGCATCGAGTTCAGGTTGGCCTCGGCCACGCGAATTCGCGCGAACGCGGCATCGCGGGCGGCTTTCTTGCGATCGAGGTCCGCCTTCGACACGAAACCGCGGCCCACCAGGGCCTGGCTGCGCTCATATTCATTCTGGGCCAAGGCGGCGTCGGCGCGCGCGACCTGGATCTGCGCGGCCAACTGCGCGGCATTCTGTGACTGGACCGACCGGTCGACCGTTGCCAGGACCTGGCCCTGCCTGACCCACGTGCCCGCATCGACCAGCACGGCGCGAACCATTCCGCCCTCGCCGGCGACGCCGACCGGCTGGTCGCGGTGCGCGGCGAGCGGGCCGGACGCGGTGACGATCCGCGCAACCTGGCTGCGGCCCGGGACGATGACCGTCACCGTCGGGATGTTGCCGCCCTGGCCTGCGCCTTGACCGCCGGCCGTTTTCTCGCTCTTGCCGCTGGAAATGAAGTAAAAGGCGGCGACGAGGATCGCGATCGCGGCAATGGCCGCGATGATGATGTTCCGCCTGCGCTGCGAGCGGTCGATGACCACCAGCGTGTCAGAGCTCGCGAAACTGGACTCCCGATTCATAGGCCGCATTCTTCCAACCATTCGTAATGAGCATCAGCAACCCAAGCTGCTACTGCTGTATTACGCAAATAAGTCACCGCATGCAACTGCACCGCCCGTATCGCCGGTGGAAAGGCTTTTTCTACGAACGGCGGCACCCCTTACACAGACGCGCGTTGTTGCAATGCTGAAACGAGCGTGCTGCAAGGTGGATGCGCCATTTACCACAGGGAGGTAGAAAGGGATGATCGAAAACTACGGGATCCTAGGGTGGATCGTCATCGGCCTGCTCGCGGGCGGCATCGCCAAGCTGCTCATGCCGGGCAAGGACCCAGGCGGATGCCTGATCACCATTCTACTCGGAATCGCCGGCGCCCTGGTCGCGGGATTCCTGGGCAAGGCCGTCGGCTGGTACGATGAAGGCGAGGCCGCGGGTTTCATTGCCGCCATCGTCGGCGCCTTCCTGCTCCTGCTCATCTATCGCTTGGTGCTCAGCCGTCGAGGCTAGCGCCAGTGACCGTTCATATTGAGGCCATCGCCGCTGGTTCAGCTTGCGGCGGTGGCCTTTTCAGTAGTGGAGGACCGATGCGTAACACCCTGTTGATTGCCCTGGCGCTGGGCACCTCAGCGATCCCTGCGAGCCTTCCGGCCCAGCAGGCCGTGACCGCCGTCCCGGTGCTGGCCGGCACCCGGCTGGATATCAGCGCGACCGGAGAAGTGACCCGCGTTCCCGATCTCGCCATCATCTCGGCCGGCGTCCAGACGTTGCTGCCGACCGCAACTGCGGCGATTGAAGACAATGCGGCCAAAATGGATCGAGTCCGCGCGGCGTTGCGGCGGGCAGGCATCGACGACAAGGACATCCAGACGTCGTCGATCAACCTCAATCCGGAATATCAGTACGACCAGAACCGCCCGCCGCGCCTCACAGGCTATCGAGCGTCCAACACGGTCAACGTCAAATTTCGCGATCTAAAGCGAACGGGTGCCATTCTCGACGCGCTGGTGGCCGAGGGCGCCAACACGATCAATGGGCCAAACCTTACCATCGACAAGCCGGAAGCGGCGCTAGACGAGGCCCGGGCCAAAGCCATCGCCAATGGCAGGGCGAGGGCCCAGCTCTACGCCCGCGCGCTGGGAATGCAGGTGGTTCGCTTGCTGTCGGTCAGCGAGAGCGGCGGCTATGCTGTGCCGCCGCCGATGCCGATGGTGATGATGGCCGAGCGTGTCCAGGCAGCCGATACGAAAATTGACCCTGGCACACAGCAATTGCAAGTCAGCATTTCGATGAGCTTCGAGCTGCGCTGACATGAAAAGGGCCGCCGGATCGCCCCGGCGGCCCGATTGTACCGATTATGACCGGGCTATCGAACGCTGCCGCGGCGGACCAGGTTGACGACCGCCAGCAAGATCACCGCGCCAAGCAGCGACCAAAGGAAGGTCTCAAGGGTAAAGCCCTGGTTGATATTGCCCTTGCCGAGAATCAGGCCGGCGATCGCCGCGCCGACGATTCCGACTATGATGTTCATCAGTATGCCTTGTTGGGCGTCAGTGCGCATAATCATGCTGGCCAACCAGCCGCAAACACCACCGACGATAAGCCAAACGAGAAAGCCAACCATCTTCGTTCCTCCTGTTGGGCCGCTCCCTTCAAGCGGAGCGCCTCGCGGCATCAGGACGCACGATGCAGGCATGTTGTTCCGGCAAAGCAACACCCATGTCTAGTGTCGCAAGCGAAATGATCATGAAAAAGGCCCCGCCTTGCGGGCGGGGCCTTAGTTTCTGGTCCTACTGGGGACGGACCTATCAGTAGCGCTGCTGGCGCTCGTACTGATCGCGGTAATGCTTGATGCGCGTGACCCGGAGGCCTGGCATGCCGCTGCGATCGACCGCGCGTTGCCAGCCAGTGAATTCCTCGAGGCTCAGCGTGTATCGCTGGCAGGCTTCGTCGACGGTCAGCAACCCACCGGCGACGGCGGCGACCACTTCGGCCTTGCGCCGCACGACCCAGCGGGTCGTCGAAGCCGGCGGAAGCGAGTCGAGCGTCAGCGGTTCGCCAAGCGGTCCAATCACCTGCGCGGGACGAATTTTCTGATTCTCGAGCATCTACTAAACCTCAGTCACGTTAAACTTCTGTCGATAGCCAGCTTTTAACCGAAGGCCGTTGAGAAGGTCTGAAACACAACGGTAACCTTCAACTTCATCAATCCTTATCGCCCGTTAACCATGACGGTCTCGGCATGGTCGCAAAAGTACCCTTGAGGGTCGCCCTGGCGTCCTTCCACCCCTCGCTGACCGAGAGAAAACAGGCAATTGCGTCCTGCCGCTCCTCGCGGCCCAGATTCGAGGCGGAAGCGAGGGCCGAAAGAAGCTCGTCGACGTCGAGCTTCGCCTCCCCTGCTGCCTTAAGATTGCCGTCGAATCGCGCCAAAGAACCGTCCCTCGCCCCCGAATGGGAGAGCCCGCTCTAGCCCAACAGGGTGAATTTCGAGTAAAGACGCACCTGATCGAACGCCCCCATGACCATTGATTTTCAGATTGGCCGGCCAGCCGCCGATGCCCGAATCGTCGTTGCCATGTCGGGTGGCGTCGACAGCAGCGTCGTGGCCTCGCTCGCCGCCAAGACCGGGGCGGAGGTGATTGGGGTCACTTTGCAGCTCTATGACCATGGTGAGGCGGCGAAGCGCTCCGGCAGTTGCTGCGCCGGGCAAGACATTTACGATGCCAAGACCGTCTGCGACCGGCTCGGCATTGCCCATTACGTCCTGGACTATGAAAGCCGGTTCCGCACCGGCGTCATCGACAAGTTCGCCGACGAATATGCGCAGGGCCGCACCCCGGTGCCTTGTTCGCTTTGCAACCAGGGCGTGAAGTTCACCGACCTGATTGCTTTCGCGCGGGACCTTGGCGCGGACTGCCTGGCGACCGGGCATTATGTTCGCCGCGTCGAGCGTGAGGGCAGGGTGGAACTATGGAAGGGCCGCGACCCGGCCCGCGACCAGAGCTATTTCCTATACGGCACCACGCGCGACCAGCTGGACTATCTGCGCTTTCCACTGGGCGACCTGCCCAAGAGCGAAACCCGAAAGCTTGCCGCTGAAGCGGGACTGATCGTGGCCGACAAGCCCGACAGCCAGGACATCTGTTTCGTTCCCGACGGCGACTATGCCGGCCTGGTCAAGCGGCTGAGGCCCGAAACCGCCGCGCCGGGCGAGATTGTGAGCCTCGAGGGAGAGGTGCTTGGCGAGCACCAGGGCGTCGTTCACTTCACCATCGGTCAGCGCCGCGGTATCGAGATCGGCGGCCAGCCCGAACCGCTCTACGTGGTGCGAATCGAGCCGGAAGAGCGACGACTAGTGGTCGGTCCGCGCCGGGCGCTGGCAGTCTCGGCCGCCAGGGTCGAGGCAATCAACTGGCTGGCCGAGGGCCAGTCCCGGGTGGAAGCCAAGGTGCGCAGCCTCGCCCGGCCCGTGGCCGGCGCATGGGATGGCGAAAAGCTGGCCTTCGCCTCCCCCGAATTTGGCGTCGCGCCGGGCCAGTCGGCAGTGTTCTATGAGGGCGAGCGGCTGCTGGGCGGCGGGAGCATCGTCACGACCCAAGCGGCGGAGACGGAAAAGGCCGCTGCAGCCTAGCTTCACGCAATTCCTTGCGGGCCGTCGACAAAAGTCTCATCAATGACGCCGTAGGCGCCTTTGGGGGCCTAAGGGGGAAAGTGCCGGGGCAATGACATGTGCGGCATAGCTGGCTGGTACAGGCGCGGCAGCAAGCCTGTGTCGAAAGCAATTGTGGAGCAGATGTGCGACGCAATTGTTTCGCGCGGGCCGGACGATTGCGGCTATTTCGTCGACGGCGATTTTGGCTTCGGCATGCGACGCCTCAGCATCATCGACATTCAGGGCGGGCATCAGCCGATGTTCACCCCCGATGGCCGTCATGCCATCATATTCAACGGCGAACTGTACAATCACCTCGACGTGCGAGCGGACCTCGAGCGAGCCGGCGTTGCCTTCCGAACACACAGCGATACGGAAACCTTGCTGGCCGCCTTCGCCGAATGGGGTGACGATGCGTGGTTGAAATTCGAGGGTATGTTCGCGGCAGCCGTTTGGGACCGCAAAGCGCGCAGGCTCACGCTGGCGCGCGATCCTCTTGGCATCAAGCCGCTCTACCTGACCAAGCAGAGAGGCGGCATCGCGTTTGCGTCGGAGATCCGCGCGCTTCGAACTCTGCCCAATCATGAATGGGCTATCGATGACCGGGCGGTGCATGACTTCTTCAGCTTCGGTCACGTCCAGCCCACGCGTTCGATCTTCGAACAGGCCCACAGCCTTGAGCCCGGCCATTTCCTCCGAATCGACCCCGGTGGAATGGAGCTGAACAGATTCTGGAAACCGAAATTCACGCCCAATTGGTCGCTATCGACAGAGGAATGGGTCGAGGAGACTCGGGCGCGAGTGCTGCGCACCGTCAAACGTCACATGCTTGCCGATGTGACGGTCGGCTCCTTCCTTTCCGGCGGGGTCGATTCGAGCGCGATCACGGCGGCGATGCGCGAGGTCACGCAGGCGCCGGTGAAAGCGTTCACGATCGGGTTCCCGTCGACGGCGATCGACGAGACTGCGGAGGCGGCCGCTATCGCCAGGCATCTTGGGGCAGAACATCATGTCTTGCCGCTGGAGCCAGTGGCCGCAGGCGATCTGTTGCCGATGGTGCAGTCCAGCTTCGATGAGCCCTGCGCTGCGACGGCAGCCATTCCGATCTGGCATCTCTCGCGTTTCGCGGCGGAGCAGGTCAAGGTTGTGTTGTGCGGGGAGGGCTCCGACGAGGTCTTCGGTGGCTATAAGCGCCAGCGAACGGCGGCTTTGGCGGCCCGGTTCAAGCCATTGTTCAAGGCGATCGGACCTTTATCGACCCTGATCGACGACCTGCCGCTCAACGGATCGCCAGGGTGGAATTACCGCATCCAGGACATTCGCAGGTTTCGCGATGCAGCGTTGCTCGACAATAGCTTCCAGCGCTTCTTCGCCGCGACCCAGATATCCACTCCCCGAGTTCGGGAGAGGTTGTACGAGCCCTCCTTCTGGAATCGTTTCGAGGGCCCGAACTCGTTCAAGCGGCTTGAGGAAGAGTATTTCGACTTCGACGGCGTCCACGAGCTCGACCCGTTGGAACAATTCATGCTTGCCGACCTCACAGTCCACATGCCGGGGTCCCTGCTCAACAGGCTCGATCGAGGCAGCATGGCCCATTCGCTAGAGGCGCGCGTGCCGTTCCTGTCGCATGACTTCGTTGACTGGAGCCTGACGATGCCGATGAAGATGAAGCGGCGCGGCGGGAGGGGCAAGCTCGTCCTGCGCGAGGCGATGGCGCCCTGGCTGCCTGCGAATCTCCTCGGCAAGCGCAAGCGCGGCTTCCAGATTCCGTTCGCCGAATGGTTCCGCGGGGACTTCAGCCGTTTCGCAAGAGGGGCGTGGAACGACAGCGGGGCCCGGCAAAGTGGCTACCTGCGTCCCGACGCGGTTGAGCAACTGTTCCGGGAACATGACGCCAGCCTCGCCAATCACGGCCGCACTCTCTACGCGATCGCAATGTTCAGCTGCTGGTGGCAACAGACAAGGACGGAGGGAAGGCGCAAGGCTGCCTAGCTTCGCGCAACGCCACCATGCTCATCGATTTGCGGGAAGAACCGGGCGCGGCCGATGCGCCGTCAGACATCTGCATCGTCGGCGCCGGCGCCGCCGGGATCACGCTTGCTCGCCGACTGGTTCGGCAGGGCCTTTCCGTCTGCCTGCTTGAAAGCGGCGGGCTGGATTATGAGGAGGCGACGCAGGCGCTCTATCGGGGCGCCAACATCGGCATGCACTATTACGAGCTGGACCATTCCAGGCTGCGCTTCTTCGGTGGGACGGTAGCCATATGGGGCGGCCGCTGTGCGCTGATGGACCCGATCGATTTCATCAAACGGGACTGGGTGCCGCACAGTGGCTGGCCGATCGGCCGCGCAGAGCTGGATCCCTATTATCGGGAGGCCCACAAGCTCTTCGAAATTGGCAATTTCAACTACGAGCAACGTGTCTGGGAAGAACTTGGTTTGGCGGACCCAGGCTTTCAGCAGGGGCAGCTCGACGCCAAGCTGTGGCGCTTCGACGAAGTCAGCGAGCGATTCACCGCTTCGCGCGCCGGCGACATGTTCGCTTCGCCCAGGCTGCGGGTCTTGTTGCATGCCAATGTGGTCAAGCTTCAGGCCGCGGAAAATGCCGCCTCGATCGATCATGTCGAAGTGAGGCCACTCGACGGGGAGGTGCGCAAGGTTCGGGCCAGCCACTATGTGCTGGCCTGCGGCGCAATTGAGAATTCTCGCCTGCTGCTCTCGTCAAATGATGTGGAGCCGCACGGCGTCGGCAATCGGACCGATCAGGTCGGGCGTTGCTTCATGGAACATCCCGCTGGCCGCATCGCCAGGATCAGAACCGATCGACCATATGACATCTGGGCCTTGTTCCAGAAGCGATTCATGCGCGCCGGGCCGCCGCTTGCGCCGGCGCTCAGGCTGGGCGACGACGCGCAGCGCGAGCACCAGGCGCTCAACAGCATCGTCACCTTCAAGCTGCAGCGCGATCCGGCCCGCGGCGTGGCGCTGGGTAACAAAATCTACCATCGAATGGTGCACGCGGTCGCGCCAACTCGTCGCGGCCGGAAACTCGACCAACTCTATCGCGGCGTCAGGGCATGGATTCATCGCGAGGTTCGCAACTCCGTCGAAAAAGTCCGGGCTCGTGCCGGCCTCACCGGCCTCTATGTCATTACTCGGGGCGAGCAGGCGCCCAATCCCGACAGCCGCGTCTTGCTGTCGTCCGAGCGCGATGCCTTGGGACAGCCGCGGGCCGACCTCGATTGGCGCATGACCGAGATCGACAAGCACACGGCCAAGGTCATGGCGCAGGTCATTGATTCGGAGTTTCGCCGGCTTGGCCTGGGCTCAGTCGTTCCCAGCGGTTGGCTGGACGAACCTGGACCGGAATGGCCGGTCGACCTGACAGTCGGCAACCATCCGATTGCCAATTATCACCAGATGGGCGGAACAAGGATGAGCGACGATCCGGCTAAAGGCGTCGTAGATGCCGATTGCCGCGTTCATGGCTATGCCAATCTCTATGTCGCAGGCAGCTCAATTTTCACCACTAGCGGCTGGGCCAACCCGACGCTGACAATTGCGGCATTGGCACTGCGGCTGGCCGACCATCTTTCGGACCGGCTACCCCGCTAAACCTGGAAATAGCCCTCGATCACCGTGACGGCATGTCCGCCGAGGATCACCCGGTCGCCCCTTAGCTCGCAGTCGATCAGCCCAGTCCGCTTGCTCGCCTGCAGGGCCGAGAATCGATTACGGCCGAGCCGCTCCGCCCAGAAGGGCACCAGCGCGGTATGGGCCGAACCGGTCACCGGGTCCTCGTCGATGCCGTGATAGGCGGCGAACACCCGGCTGGCGACGTCCTGCTGGTCGCCCGGCGCCGTTACCGAAACCAGGTAAGGCAGCTTTCGAAGCGCCAGGAAGTCCGGTGCCACTGCCCGCACCGCGCCTTCGTCGGATAGCAGGACAACCGCATTGCCATTGCCCGTGCGGCTAATGAAGGTCTCCCCGTTCACACCCAGCGCGCCGAGCAGTTCCGGCAAATCCGCCGGCTCGGGCGGAGCCGCCGGCATGTCGAGCTTCAGCAGGGAAGGGTCGTCGGCGTCGCGCGTGACCGTGAGGATGCCGGAGCGCGTTGAGAAGCGAATCCGCTCGCCGTGCAGCAGGATGTGCGCCGCCGCAACGGTGGCATGGCCGCAGAGGTTGACCTCGACCGCTGGCGTAAACCAGCGGAGGTCATAATCGGCGTCGTTACGATCGCTGGGCACGGTGAAGGCGGTTTCGGCGAGGTTGTTCTCGGCTCCGATGGCCTGCATCACGTCGTCCGGCAGCCAGTCGGTGAGCGGCATCACCGCCGCCGGATTCCCGGTGAATGGCCGCTCGGCGAAGGCATCGACCTGGAAGATTGGCAGCGGGGTGGTCATCGCGCGCTCTCCGTCAGATGCTTGGGCAGGATGCCCTCCCGATCGACATGGCCTTCGGGATCGAGGTGGATGATGATTTCCGTTCCCGGGAAGCGATGCTGCAGCTTCTCCTCGACCGAATCCATCCGCTCATGAGCCTCAGTGACCGTCCAGTCGCCCGGGACCCAAACATGGAACTGGACGAACCGATGCGCGCCGGAAGTGCGGGTCCTCAGGTCGTGGAGGCCGGCCAGCTCCGGATATTCCTGCGCTGCTGAAATGAAGGCCTCTCGCTCCTCGTCGGGCCATTCGCGGTCCATCAGCTGGTCCACCGAATGGCTGGCTGCGCTCCACGCGCCGTACATCAGCCAGGCGGCGATGGCGAAACCGAACAGGGGATCGGCGAGGCGCCAGCCGAGCAGCTGGTCGAGCAGCAGCGCGACGATCACCGAGATGTTGAGCAGCACGTCTGTCTGGTAATGGACATGGTCGGTCATGATCGCGACGGACCCGGTCCTGCGGATTACATAGCGCTGGTAGGCGAGCAGGCCGAAGGTCGCGACCATGGCAATGATCGACACGCCGATACCCAGTTCCAGTCCCTGGGTCGGTTGACCGCTCATCAGCCGATCGGTGGCGCGCCAGATGATTCCCATGGCCGAGACGGTGATCAGGATGACCTGGATCAGTGCTGCCAGTGCCTCGGCCTTGCCATGGCCGTAGCGATGTTCCTCGTCGGCCGGCATTGCCGCCCACCGCACACCGAAGAAGGTGATCAGGCTGGCGACGAGGTCGAGGGCCGTATCGGCAAGAGACCCGAGCATCGCCACCGATCCGGTGTTCCACGCCGCATAGGTTTTCACCGCAACCAGGAACAGCGCCATCGAAATGCTTGCCAGCGCCGCCCGCTGGGTGAGCGTGCCGCGGTCAGTACCTGCCGCGGCGTGGCCGTGATGATGGCCATGTCCATGATGATGGTGTGCGCCGCTCATGGATAAAGCAGTCCCTCGGTCCAGCCGTCACCATCGCGGACGAACAGGCGGCGTTCGTGAAGCCGGTGCGCCCGGTCCGTCCAGAATTCGATTTGCTTGGGTACCACTCGAAAGCCGACCCAGCGCGGCGGCCGGGTAACGTTCTGCCCCTCGAACCACGCCTTCATCTCGTCGTATCGGGCCTCGAACGTCGATCGGGTGTCGAGGGGCCGCGACTGGTCCGACGCCCATGCGCCAAGCTGTGAATCCCGGCTCCGGGTGGCAAAATAGGCATCTGCCTCGTCCGCGCCCACTTCCTCCACTGGCCCGTCGAGCCGCACCTGCCGGCGAAGCGTCTTCCAGTGGAAAAGCAGCGACGCATTTGGATTTGCCGCGAGCTCCTCGCCCTTCCGGCTGTCGGCATGGGTATAGAAGGTGAAGCCGTTCGGCCCATGACCCTTGAGCAGCACCATCCTGACAGAAGGCATTCCGTCGGCGGTGGCTGTCGCCAGCGCCATTGCGTTGGGATCGTTGACCTCCACTGCCTTCGCCTCGGCGTACCATACGTCGAACAGGGCGAAGGGATCGTCAGCCATGCGCGGCCCTTTGCCCGCTGTAATTCGCGCTGTCGAGGCTCAGCTAGCTTGACGGGAGGCGGCGCGAACCCGAAACGGGGCGGCGGTACGAAGGGAACGGAATGGATCTTTACCAGCAGCTGGGTATCAAGCGTGAGGCGAGCGAGGCCGAGATCAAGAAGGCCTATCGCAGCCTTGCCAAGCAGCTGCATCCTGACCGCAACAAGGACAATCCCAAGGCGGCAGAACGCTTCGCCCAGGTCACAAGGGCCTACGACCTGCTTTCCGACAAGGACAAGCGAGCTCGCTACGATCGGGGCGAAATCGACGAGGACGGCAACCCGCGCATGCCCTTCGGCGGCGGGTTCGGCGGGGGCGGGGCTGGCCCGCGCCCCGGCGGCGCCGGATATGAAGGCTTCCCCGGCGGTTTTTCGGCCGACACCGCCGATCTCAGCGACCTGTTCGAAGGCCTGTTTGGAGCGGCCGCCGGTTCACGTCGCGGCGCCGGCGGAGGCGGTCCGTTCGGCGGCTTCGGCCGCGCCCGGCCGCCGCAGAAAGGGGCCGATATCGGCTACCGGCTCAAGGTCAGCTTCGTTGACGCGGCGACACTGAAGCAGCAGCGGATCACGCTGCAAGCAGGTCGAACGATCGACCTCAAGCTGCCCAAGGGGGTCGAGGACGGCACCAAGATCCGGCTGACCGGCCAGGGCCAGGAAGGCCCGGGCGGGCGCGGCGACGCGATCGTCACCATCGAGATCGCGGCGCATCCCTTCTATGTCCGGGAGGCCAACAATATCCGCCTCAACCTGCCGGTGACTCTGAAGGAGGCGGTGCAGGGCGCCAAGGTCAAGGTGCCGACGCCGGAAGGGCCGGTCATGGTGACGATTCCCAAGGGATCGAGTTCCGGCAAATTGCTGCGTCTCAAGGGCCGCGGCTTCACAGCGAAGGACGGCAGCCGCGGCGACCAGCTGATACAGCTCGCCGTCGATGTCCCTCCGCATGACGAGGCGTTGCAGCAGTTCGTTGAAGGCTGGGACGGCGGCGGCAACCCGCGCGCAGCACTTGGCGTTTGATCGCTTTCGATGAAGGAACTTCATCCCTATTCGCCCGAGGAACGGCGCAAGCGCCTGGCACGGCTGAGGGCCAGGTTTGGCAAGGCGGCAATCGAGCGGGCAAAGCGTGAAATCAAGCCGCTGATCGTTGCCAAGCGGGTCGCGGTCGGCATTTACGACGACGGGTTCATCCACGCCGGCAACCTTGCCTATCTGGCGTTGCTGGCGCTGTTTCCCTTCATGATCCTGGCGGCAGCCGTGGCGCGTTTCTTCGGGCTAACCGAGGATACGCAGCTAGCGGTTGCGACGATCCTCGGAAGGTTGCCGCCGGCCGTACGGGCCGTCCTTGCCGGGCCGATAGATGAAGTGCTGCAGGGCCGCCATGGCGCCTTGCTATGGTTCGGCGCGGCCGTCGGCCTGTGGACGGCGGCAAGCTTCATCGAGACGATTCGCGACATTCTCCGGCGGGCCTATGGCGTCAAATATTCGGCCAGTTTCTGGCAGTACCGCCTTTCGGCGATGGCCCTGATCCTGGGATCGGTCGTGCTGTTGTTCGGCGCCTTTGCCGTGACCGTCGTTCTTTCGTCGTTGCATCAGTTCGTGATCGCGAAGCTGCCCGCGTCGGAGGGGCTGGCGGGCACGCTCGGCTTCTACCGGATCGCGCCGGCGCTCACGCTTTTCGCGACCTTCTACATCATCTTCCTGGCGCTGACGCCGGCCCGCTACCGGACGATCGAGTGCCGCAAATGGCCGGGCGCATTCATTGCAACCATCTGGTGGCTGGTGACCGTCGAACTTCTGCCCTGGGTGATTGGATTGTTCGGCGGATATGAGCTCACTTACGGCAGCCTCGCCGGGGTGATGGTAGCGTTGCTGTTCTTCTTCGTCGCGGGCCTCGGCGTGGTGGCCGGCGCCGAGCTTAACGCAGCCCTAGTCGAGCCGGCAGGAAAGGCTGTAAGGGGCGAGCATTACGAGGGGCCGTACGAGGCCGAGCTTCCCGTAGAGGAGCCGGCCCCGGAGGAAGAACAGGCGGCAGCGTTGCGCCGCAAGGCAAAAGGGGAATAGCCGATGAGCGGCATCATGACAGGCAAGCGCGGGCTAATCATGGGGCTTGCCAATGACCGCTCGCTGGCTTGGGGCATCGCCAGGCAGCTTCGCGACCACGGCGCCGAACTGGCCTTCAGCTATCAGGGCGAGGCGCTGGAGAAGCGGGTGCGGCCGCTCGCCGAGCAGTTGGGCAGTGACATCCTGGTCGACTGCGACGTCAGCGACATGGCGATGCTCGACGGTACTTTTGCCGAATTGCAGAAGCGCTGGGACGGCCTCGACTTCGTCGTCCACGCCATCGGTTTTTCCGACAAGAACGAGCTGCGCGGCAAATATGTCGAAACCAGCCTCGAGAACTTCCTGCTGACCATGAACATCTCGGTCTACAGCTTTGTCGCGATCGCCCAGCGGGCACGGGCCATGATGAGGCCGGGCGGTTCGCTGCTGACCTTGTCCTACTATGGCGCGGAGAAGGTCATACCGCATTATAATGTGATGGGCGTCGCCAAGGCCGCGCTTGAGACCAGCGTCAAATATCTCGCCGCCGATCTCGGGCCGGACGGAATAAGGGTCAACGCAATCAGCGCGGGACCGATCAAGACGCTGGCGGCCAGCGGCATCGGCGACTTCCGCTACATTATGAAGTGGAACGAATATAATGCGCCGCTTCGCCGCAACGTCACGATCGAGGATGTCGGCGGGGCAGGGCTCTACCTGTGCTCGGACCTTGCGGCGGGCGTGACCGGCGAAATCCACCATGTCGACGCCGGATACAATGTGGTGGGCATGAAGGCCGAGGACGCGCCGGACATATCGGTGGTGTGATGTCCCACGTCGCCCGCCACGTCAGGGTGACCGGGCGGGTGCAGGGCGTCTTCTTTCGCGCCTGGACAGCGGAGCAGGCCAAGGTTCTGGGGGTTTGCGGCTGGGTGCGCAACGCCGATGACGGCAGCGTCGAAGCGCATTTGCAGGGCGACAAATGGCAGGTCCAGAGGCTGATTGAATTGCTGCACCGAGGCCCTCCTTCAGCGGAGGTCGATCAAGTGGCGGTTGAAGACGCCGAGCTCGGCGCTGCCCTCGAGTTTGAAGTCAGGCATTAGCCTGCGAAGGGGTCGCTCACCAAAATCGTGTCGTCGCGCTGGGGCGACGTGCTCACCAGCGCCACGGGGCAGCGGATCAGCTCCTCGATACGGCGGACATATTTGATCGCCTGGGCGGGAAGGTCGGCCCAGCTGCGCGCGCCGGCCGTTGTCCCGCTCCATCCGTCCATTTCCTCGTAAATCGGCTCGGCCCGCGCCTGGTCCGCGCTATGCGGCGGGAGATAATCATAAACCTGGTCGCCGATCCGGTAGCCGGTGCAAATCTTCACCTTCTCCATCCCGTCGAGCACGTCGATCTTGGTGAGAGCAATGCCGGTGACGCCGCTGACCGCGACCGACTGCCGGACCAGGACCGCATCGAACCAGCCGCAGCGTCGTTGCCGGCCGGTGACGGTGCCGAATTCATGGCCGCGCTCGCCCAGCCGCTGGCCTACCGCGTCGTCCAATTCGGTGGGGAAAGGGCCGGAACCTACCCGGGTGGTGTAAGCCTTGACGATGCCGAGCACGAAACCGGCCGCGCCCGGCCCCATACCGCTGCCCGACCCGGTCGTTCCCGCCACCGTGTTGGACGAAGTGACGAACGGGTAGGTGCCATGATCAACGTCTAGCAGCACGCCCTGCGCGCCCTCGAACAGGATGCGGCGGCCGCGGCGGCGGGCCTCGTCGAGATCGCGCCAAACCGGGCGGGCAAAGGGAAGGACGAAATCCGCGATCTCGGCAAGGTCGTTCTTGAGCCGCTGGCGGTCGACCGGCTCCCGGCCGAAACCGGCGCGGAGATGGTCGTGGTGGGCGCAGAGGCGGTCGAGCAGCGGGTCCAAGTCGTCGAGATGGGCCAGGTCGCAAACGCGGATCGCGCGGCGGCCGACCTTGTCCTCATATGCCGGGCCAATACCCCGCCGCGTCGTACCGATCTTGCCGGCGCCGGACGCATCCTCGCGCAGCGCATCCAGGTCCCGGTGAATTGGCAGGATCAGCGGGCAGGTCTCGGCGATCATCAGCACGTCCGGCGTGATCTTGAGACCCTGCGCCGCGATCTTCTCGATCTCGGCCTTCAGCGCCCAGGGGTCGAGCACCACGCCATTGCCGATCACCGACGGCGTTCCGCGGACGATGCCGGAGGGAAGCAACGACAGCTTGTAGGTCTCGTTGCCGACGACCAGCGTGTGACCGGCATTGTGGCCGCCCTGGAAGCGGACCACCATGTCGGCCCGGCTTGCCAGCCAGTCGACGATCTTGCCCTTGCCCTCGTCGCCCCATTGCGCGCCGATGACGGTGACGTTGCCCACTCGAAATTCCTTAACCAGAACGGGTCAGGCCCGGTTCAGCGCGCCTCCTATTGATTGATGGTCGACCCGTCCAGCTTGGGAGGCTGAAATGCGGTTTATGATGGTGGCGCTGCTTGGAGCGACGGCATTTGGCAGCGTCGCGCTTTCACAGCGGGAACGGCTCCCGGCCGAATGCCGGCAGGAAATCGCCCGGCTGTGCCGCGGCGCCGAGGGCAGCTTTCGCCAGTGCCTGATGACCGCCACGCCGAGATTGAGCGATCCGTGCCGCAAGCTGATCGGCGATCGCGCGGCGGCGGCCTATCCGCCCGCCCCCGGTACGGTCGAACACGCCTATGGCAGCAACCCCAAGCAGCGGCTCGACCTGGTCAAGCCGGTGGGTGTCACGAAGGCGCCGCTATTGCTGTTCGTCCGTGGCGGCGGCTGGTCGATCGGCGACAAGGCGCATGCCGCACCGGAAAAGGCGCGCTGGGCCAACTCCAGGGGCTGGGCCTTCGCCAGTGCCAATTACCGGCTGGTGCCGCAGGCGACCGTCGAGCAGCAGGCAGCCGATGTCGCGAGCGCAATCGCCTGGCTCCGCGCCAATGCCGCCAAGGAAGGGCTCGATCCCGACCGGATCGTGCTGATGGGTCACAGCGCCGGCGCGCATCTCGTCGCCCTGGTCGGGACGGACCCGCGTTACTTGCAGACCGCGGGCGTGCCCATGAGTGCGATTAAGGGCGTCGTGCTCCTGGATGGCGCCGGATATGACGTGCCCTCCCAAGCAAGCGCCGAGATGAATTTGGTGAAGCCGATGTACGAAGCGGCGTTCGGCAGCGATCCCAAGCGCCAGGCGGCTTTATCCCCAACCCGGAATGCGGCTGCCCCGAATGTGGCGCGCTGGCTGATCCTGCCGATCGAGCGGCGCCAGGACAGCCAGGCACAGTCCAAGGGGCTGGCTGAAGCATTAAACCGCGGCGGCGCCAGCGCTTCCGTCGTCGTCGTGCCCGGTGAGAGCCACGGCTCTCTCAACAAGGGCCTGGGGGAGTCCGGGCATTTCGCCACGGGGCAGGTCGAAAGCTTTCTGGCGGCTACTCCCTAGGCCCCGCAATGCGGTAAGGGGTTGCCGGCAGCCACTGCACGACCGAAAACTGAGGTTTCTCCTGATTGTTGGGCCTTTCCAATTGCCCTAGCGCCGTTGGCGGAGGTTCCCATGACGAACCGCACAGCCGCGCCGTCTTTGATCATCCTGCTGGCATGCGCCTTCTCGCCAGCATTTGGCCAAAGCCTTCCGTCGATTCCGGGAGCTTCGTCGCTCATGAAAAGCGTGCCGAACGTCTCGTCGATCAGCCCCGGAAATGCGGCAGGGGTGTTAAGCTACTGCGTGAAGAACAAGGTTCTGGGCGGCGGCAATGCCACCAACGTGCTTGGGGGGCTGATGAAGAAGTCCGGCATCACCTCGTCGAGTGGATATTCAGCCGGACAGGCGGGCAATATCGTAAGCGGTCAGGGGAAAAAATTCTCGCTGAACAAGGTGCCCAGCCAGGTGAAGTCGCAAGCCTGCAATGCCGTGCTCAAGCAGGCGCCCAAATTTCTTTAGAGACCGGCTGACGCTTTCCCAACCAAGCCGAAGGAGCAGAATATGGAATACGGAATTCTTGGCTGGATCATTGTCGGTTTGATTGCGGGCATACTCGCCAAATGGATAATGCCGGGCGATGATCCGGGTGGGATTATAGTGACCATCTTGATTGGCATCGCAGGCGGTTTGCTCGGCGGATTCGCGGCGAGCCAGCTTGGCATTGGCGGGGGCAATTTCGTCAATATCCTGATTGCCACGGCAGGCGCGATTGTCCTCTTGATCCTGTACAGAATCATAAGGTCTCGCCGGGTGGCGTGACGCTGCGCCGGCCGCCAAGAACCATTGGGGCAACCCGCTCTAAAAGCGCAGCGGCACCACGTCCCGCACACCCTCGAGCTTGGCCAGCGTGGCCACCACGTTTGGCGGCACATCACCGTCGACCGCGACCAGCGCGACCGCCTCGCCCAGCGCCTCGCGGCGGCCGAGGTTGAAGGTAGCGATATTGATCCCTGCCTCGCCCAGCGCCGTCCCGAGCCGGCCGATGAAGCCGGGCGTGTCGGTGTTGACGATGTAGATCATCGTGCCTTGGAGCTCAGCTTCGACCTCGACGCCGAACAACTCGACCAGCCGCGGCGCCTTGTTGCCGAACAGTGTGCCCGCGACCCGGCAAACGCTGTTCGACGTACCGATTTCGACCGCCACCAGCGTGTGATAATCGCCTTCGCGGTCGTGGCGGACTTCGCGGACGTCGAGCCCACGCTCTTTCGCCAGATAGGGCGCGTTGACCATGTTCACGGTCTGCGAATAGGTGCCCATGAGCCCTGCCAGCACGGCGCCGGTAATCGGCTTCTGGTTCAGCTGCGCCGCCGCGCCCTCGACCTCGACCGAAACCGACCGGACGTCCTCGCCGAGGATCTGGCCGGCCAGCTTCCCCAGCTTTTCGGCCAGCGCCATATAGGGCTTCAACCGCGGTGCCTCCTCGGCCGACAGCGAGGGCATGTTGACGGCGTTGGTAACCCCTCCGAGCAGCAAATAGTCGCTCATTTGCTCGGCAACCTGGATCGCGACATTGACCTGCGCCTCGCTGGTCGAGGCGCCGAGGTGGGGAGTGGAGATGAAGTTCGGCGTCCCGAACAGCGGCGAGGCAGTGGCAGGCTCGGTCACGAACACGTCCAGTGCCGCTCCCGCGACATGGCCGCTGTCGAGCGCTTCCTTCAGCGCCTGCTCGTCAATCAGCCCGCCGCGCGCGCAATTCACGATCCGCACGCCCTTCTTGGTCTTCGCCAAATTCTCGCGCGACAGTATGTTGCGGGTCTGATCGGTGAGCGGCGTGTGCAGCGTGATGAAGTCGGCGCGCCTGAGCAGCTCGTCCAATTCGACCTTTTCGACGCCAAGCTCGACTGCGCGCTCCGGCGTCAGGAAAGGGTCGAAGGCCGCCACTTTCATCCTGAGCCCCAGCGCCCGCGTCGCGACGATCGAACCGATATTGCCGCAGCCGATAAGGCCGAGCGTCTTGCCGGTCACTTCGACGCCCATGAAGCGGTTCTTTTCCCACTTGCCGGCCTGGGTAGAGGCGTCGGCCTCAGGCAGCTGGCGGGCGAGCGCGAACATCAGCGCGATGGCGTGCTCGGCTGTCGTGATGGAATTGCCGAACGGCGTGTTCATCACCACCACGCCGCGCGCGGTGGCGGCGGGGATGTCGACATTATCGACCCCGATCCCGGCGCGGCCGACCACCTTAAGATTGCCCGCCGCCTCGAGCAGCGCCTTGGTGACCTTGGTCGAGGAGCGGATAGCAAGGCCATCATAGTTGCCGATGATTGCCTTGAGCTCGTCCGGCGTTTGGCCGGCGATCTCGTCGACCTCGATCCCGCGCTCCCGGAAGATCGCCGCCGCCTTGGGATCCATCTTGTCGGAAATCAGGACGCGAACAGTCATTACAATTGCTCCCCAAGGGCAGACCAGGCCCAGTCCAGCCATGGCCCAAGGGCCTCGATGTCGGATGTGTCGACGGTGGCGCCGCACCAGATGCGCAAGCCCGGCGGCGCGTCGCGGTATCCGGCGATGTCGAAGGCCGCGCCTTCAGCCTCCAGCAGCTTGGTAAAGCGCTTGATGAAGTCGTTATCCGCGCCGTCGACGGTCAGGCAGACGCTCGTCTTCGAGCGGTTGGCGGGGTCCTGCGCCAGATGGTCGAGCCAGTTGCGTGCGGCGACGACCCTATCGAGCGCCGCGGCATTGGCCTGGGTGCGGGCGATCATGCCCTTGTGGCCGCCGATGGACCTGGCCCACTCGAGAGTGACGATTGCATCCTCGACCGCCAGCATCGACGGCGTGTTTATTGTCTCGCCGGAGAAGATCCCTTCGATCAGCTTGCCGCCCTTGGTCAGCCGAAAAATCTTCGGCAGCGGCCGGTCGGGCGTATAGCTTTCCAGCCGCTCGACCGCCCGCGGACCGAGGATCAGCACCCCATGACCGCCTTCGCCGCCCAACACCTTCTGCCAACTGAAGGTCGCGACATCGATCTTGTCCCACGGCAGGTCGTAGGCGAACACGGCACTCGTCGCATCGGCAAAGCTCAGGCCTTCGCGGTCATGGGCGATCCAGTCGCCGTCCGGCACTCGGACGCCGCTGGTGGTGCCGTTCCAGGTGAACAGCACATCGTTCGACCAGTCGACTTGGCTGAGGTTCGGGAGCTGGCCATAATCGGCGCGGATCACGGTCGGGTCGAGCCGCAGTTGCTTGACCGCATCGGTCACCCAGCCCTCGCCGAAGCTCTCCCAGGCGAGGCAGGATATTGGGCGAGCGCCCAGCATCGTCCACATCGCCATTTCGAATGCGCCGGTGTCGGAACCCGGAACGATGCCGATGCGATGCGTATCGGGCAGCTCGAGCATCTCGCGCATCAGGTCGATGCACAGCTTGAGCCGTTCCTTGCCCAGACCGCTACGATGCGACCGGCCGAGAATTCGGGTGTCGATTTTATCAGCTGTCCAGCCCGGCGGCTTGGCGCAGGGACCGGAAGAAAAATGCGGGCGCAACGGGCGCACCGCAGGCGGGGTATTCGTCAACATAACTCTCCTTGCAGAGAGCACGCGCCGCGTTGGGACGGCGTGGCCCGCCCCAGGATGTAGCCTGCTTCGGGCCTGACAGTTAGTGGTATTTTTGCACCTGCGAAGGATTCGGCGGTTCGGGGTTTGTCCCGATAAATTCCGGTTAATTTGTTAACCTAACGCAACGTTGTCGCACGGTTCGTCCCAACCAGCCTGCGCTTCACCCCTTAGGGGGGAACCCGAGGTTGAATTGCTTAACCTGTCGGGGTCAGTGTCACCCTTCCAATAGGCGAGGGCAATCGCTTGTTGGGTGAGCGGGGCTGGGGAGCTCCATAACCGAACGGATTCTGCGCCGGGCGTTTCGCCGGGCGACGGTGATTTAGGAGTTGGCTGGAGCCATGGCACAATCAGCAATCGCGACCACGAGGTTGTTCCAAACCCGCGACCTGTTTGTACACGACGGCAACCATCTTCGCCGCTTGCGCCTCTCGGCGCCGGTGCAGATGGCGATGCTCGTCGTCATGGCGCTGCTTTTTGCCTGGTCGACCTATTCGGCCATCCGGCTGTTCATCACCCCCTCCATTTCCACGACGGCCGCTCCGGCGGCCGTTTCTTCGGATATTGCCCGTCTTGCCGCCGCCACCGAGGCGCGCGTGCACCAGATCGAAGAACGCCAGAAGATCCTCGCCGAGATGATCGCCGGCGATAAGGTCGATCCGGAAATCATCGCCAAGCTCGGCTACGTCGACGCGATCGGCAAGGGAGCGCAAGGCGGCCCGTTCGATTCCGCGAGCCAGGCTGATCCGACGTTTAAGTCGCTGTTCACCAGCTGGAAGAAGCTCGACAACCTGGCCGATGGCGCGATCGCGGTTCCGTCTGAAAAGCCGGTCCGCACCGCCGAATTCACTTCGGGTTATGGCACCCGCACCGACCCGTTCCGCGGCGGCGCCGCCCGCCACCAGGGCATCGACCTTGCCGCGCCGATCGGAACCGCCATCTATGCCACCGCCGACGGCATCGTCACGGCAGCCGGCTGGAACAGCGGCGGCTACGGCAATTTGATCAAGGTCGATCATGGCCGCGGTATCGAGACCCGCTACGGCCACCTTTCGGCAATCCTCGTCAGCCCTGGCCAGCATGTCGTCCGCGGCCAGCAGATCGCCCGGATGGGCTCGACCGGCCGTTCGACCGGCAGCCACCTCCACTATGAGGTCCGGATTGACGGCAGCGCGGTCAACCCGATCCCCTTCATGAAGTCGAACGACTATCTGATCGCGATGCAGAAGAACGGCGCCGGCACCCATTCGATGGACGCGGTCGCCCTCGGCGGACCGAGCAGCCCGAAGCGCTAAGCTTGCCGCTTTCCCGCCGCGACCCTATCTCGGGGTCGTGAACATGGTTTCCCTTTCGTCCAGCGCCGCCAAACGCGTAGCCTTTATCGCCAGCAAGCAAGGCAAGGCCGCCGTGTTGCGTCTGTCGGTCGACGGCGGCGGTTGTGCCGGCTTCACCTATAAATTCGAGCTTGGCGAAGCCGAAGCGGACGACCAAATAGCCACTACCGACGGAGTTAGCCTCGTGGTCGACCCGGTCAGCCTTGAGCTGATCCAGGGATCCGAGGTCGACTATGTCGAGGACCTCGGCGGAGCCTCATTCAAGGTGACCAATCCCAATGCCGCCTCGGGCTGCGGCTGCGGATCAAGCTTTTCCGTTTGATTGCCAATTGAGCCTCGCTAGGGAAGCGGGGTGAAGCTCGTCACTTTCAACATCAACGGCATCCGGGCACGCATGCCGCGCCTGCTCGAGTATCTCGAGCGGGAGCAGCCTGACATCGTCTGCCTGCAGGAGCTGAAGTGCGCCGACGACTCCCTGCCGATCGGGGAAATCGAAGGCGCCGGCTATCATGCGGTGTGGCATGGGCAGAAGGGATTCAATGGCGTTGGCATCCTTGCCAGGGGCAAGCAGCCCGAACTCCGCCGGATTGGCCTTCCCGGCGACCCCGACGATACCCACAGCCGCTATATTGAGGCGGACGTGGACGGACTAATCGTCGCCTCGATCTACCTGCCCAACGGCAATCCGGTCGGCACGGAAAAGTTCGACTACAAGCTCAGGTGGATGGACCGGCTTCGGGAGCGTTCGGCGATCATCCTCGCGGAAGAAAGGCCGGCGGTGCTGGCCGGCGACTTCAATGTCATCCCGGAGGACCGCGACACTTTCTCACGCCGGGCAATGGCCAACGATGCCTTGTTCCAGCCGGAGAGCCAGGCCGCCTTCCGAAGGATCGTCAACCAGGGCTGGACCGATGCGCTGCGGGCGCTGAATCCCGACGAGGAGAGGCTCTACACCTTTTGGGACTATACCGCCGGGGCTTGGCCTCGCGACGCGGGCTTCCGCATCGACCACCTGCTCTGCTCGCCCCAGGCCGCCGACCGCTTACGCGGGGCCGAAGTGCATAAATGGGCGAGGGGCGAGGAGAAGGCGTCCGACCACGCTCCGGTGGCGATTGAGCTAGACTAGGTCGCTCGTCGACACGACTTTGCAGAATTCATAGCCAAGCGTCGCGACGTGCGCGGACTGGACGGTTTCGGCGGGGATTGTGCCGCCCTTGCCGTCGGGGAGATCGAAACAGTCGCAGGCGTCGGCCACAAGCACCATGTCCCATCCCATGTTGGAGCCGGTGCGGATCGTGGTCGATACGCACATGTCGGTTGAAATGCCGAACGCCACCACATGGCGCGCGCCGAGCCGCTTCAGCTTCAAGTCCAGGTCGGTGCCAATGAAAGCGCTGTTGACGCTCTTGCTGACCAATTGCTCGCCCTCGATCGGCTCGAAGCCCGGCCGGAGCTGGTTGCCCGGATTGTCAGGATTGAGGGTCGAGCCTTCAACCACCGAGTCATGGCGAACATGAATGATTGGCCGCCCTGCCTCGCGCCACTTCTTCAGTAACGCCAGGCCGTTGGCGTCGGATTGCGCGTTCCAGCGGCGGGGCCATTGGGGTGTATCAAACCCCCGCTGCATGTCGATCGGCAACAGGACAGCGTGATCCCAATCGATATCCATGCTCACAGGGCCTTCTGGTAAATCCGGTAGGTATGATTGATCCCGGCGCCCGGGAGCTGGGCGATCGACATCATTCCCTGATTATCCTCCAGCACCCAGCCGAACTCGCCGAAGTTGATGCCATATTTGTCAACGCAGACGCGGCGGGTGAACTCGATCAGCATGAAGGCAAGCTGGCTTGCCATCCGCCCGCCCTGATGCGACTTGCGCACGCCCATCAGTGGCACTCGAACCCTCCGCGTGGTCACTTTTCGCAGCCGCCACAGAAGCTTCGCCCAGCCGAACGGCAACAAGGTGCCGTTCAGGTCGCGGATCATTTCGTTCAGATCTGGAATGGTCATCATGAAGGCGACCGGCTCGCCATCGACCTCGGCAATCTTGACCAAATCCTCGACGATGATTGGCTTCAGCTTCTTGCCGGCGTAGGCGATCTCGGCATCGGTCAGCGGCACGAACCCCCAATTGTCCGACCAGGCGTCGTTCAAGATATCGAGGATAATCGCCGCTTCCTGGTCGAATTTCGACTTGTCGACGTCGCGGATCTGAATCCGCGAATTCTTCTCGCCGGCCCTGATCAGCCGGTCGATCACGGGGATCATGTCGATCCGGATATCCAGCTCGAACGTGTAGAGATCCTTGGCCTTGCCATAGCCTGCAGCCTCGACCCAGGCGCGATATTCCGGGCGATGGTGGCCCATCATCACCAGTGGCGGCTCATCGAAACCCTCGATCAGCAGGCCCGGCTCATCCCAGATGGAAATGGAGATCGGGCCGAGCGCGGAGGTCATTCCCTGGCCACGCAGCCATTCTTCAGCTGTCGCGATCAGAGCGGCCGCGGCCTCCCCGTCGAGGGCCTCGAACATGCCCCACTGGCCGGTGCCCGGTTCCATATGAACCTGCACCAGCTCGTCGACCTGGGCACTGATGCGCCCGACGACTTTTCCGCCGCGCTCGGCTAGCCACAACTGCGCCCGGCCATGCCCGAACCAGGGGTTCTTCTTGGGGTCGAGCAGTCCGTGGACTTCGTCCTTCAGCGGCGGGACCCAGCAGGGATCCTGCTTGTAAACGTCCCACGCGAAATCGACGAAGGCCTTGCGGTCGGCCTTGGTCGCCACCGGCCGGATGCTAATGTCTGATCTCATGTCCGATCCGTTACAGGCTGTAGAAGCAAGAGCAACCGTCTAATCGACGAGAGCGAGGCCTGGCTGGCCCCGGGGACAGCCCAGGCTTGGCCCTTCCACCGCCACGATGGTGCCACTATCTCCTGCGAGTGGGCCATCCCTCCATGAACAAGACCGTCGCCCTTAACCGAGAAATCGTCCCGGCTCCCGCCGGCGAGGCCGTGCACCCTGCGCACGCCGACGACAAGGCCATGCTCAAGGCCGCCGCAAACCTGACTCGCGACCTCAATACCGCCCGGCCGTCGATCTACTGGGCGGACATGCTCGGCTCGGCGCTGCTAGGTTATGGCGCGATGGCGGCTACCGTTGTTGCCGGATCGACCTGGATCGCGCTGCTGACAGGCTTGATTGCAATCCTGGCCCTGTATCGGGCTGGCAGCTTCATCCATGAAATCACCCATGTGAAGCCCAATGCGGTTCCCGGCTTTTACTGGGCATGGAACGCGCTGGTCGGTATCCCCCTGCTGATCCCCTCGTTCATGTACGAAGGCGTGCACAACCAGCATCATGCCAAGACCTATTACGGAACGGCGGAAGATCCCGAGTATCTGCCCCTGGCGTTGATGCACCCGTGGACGCTGCCGGCGTTCCTGATCGCTGCGGCGCTCGCGCCGATCGGCATGCTGATCCGCTTCGGCATCCTGGCTCCCTTGTCGCTGCTGTCGCCGAAGCTGCGCAAAGCGGTCGTCGCAAAATATTCCGGACTGCAGATCAACCCTCGCTTCCGGCGGCCATTTCCGGCCGGCGATTTCAAGCGGCGCTGGCTGATCCAGGAATTGGCTGCGAGCCTATGGGCGATTGCGCTGCTCGCGCTGGTCGCCACCGGCGTCATCCCGCTGCGCCCCTTCCTGGTCTTTCTCGGCATTTCCTCTGGCGTGATGTTCCTCAACCAGATTCGCACGCTGGTTGCGCACCTTTGGGAAAATGACGGGGAGCCAATGAGCGTCACCGAGCAATATCTCGACAGCGTCAATGTCCCGCCGCCTGGCATGCTTCCTGCGCTATGGGCACCGGTCGGACTGCGTTTTCATGCGCTCCATCATTTGCTGCCGGGCCTGCCCTACCATGCGCTGGGCGAGGCGCACCGCCGCATCGCCGCGGCGCTGGAACAGGATTCGCCCTATTATCGGTCCAATTATCGCGGGCTGACGCCGCTGGTGGCACGGCTCGCCGTATCGAGCTGGAAGGGCCGCTAGGGAAAGCTATTCCTCCTGGCGGATCAGGACGAACTCGCCAATCAGCAAGAATAGCAGGAAAGGCGCCCAGGCTGCCAGGAACGGCGGGTAGGCGCCATAGTTGCCCAGTGCCAGGCTGAAATTGTCTGCAACGAAATAAGCGAACCCCAGCGCCATTCCGATCGTCGCGCGCAACAGCACACGCCCCGAACGGGCCAGCCCGAATGCCGCGGTTGCCGCCAGCAAGGGCATCAATATCGTTGAAAGCGGCCCGCTGATCTTGTGCCACCATCCGGTCCTGGCTTCGTCGGTCGGTCGCCCTGCCGCTTCGAGCGCGGCAATTTCCTGCCGAAGGGAAACAAAGTCCCGTTCATTGGGATCGACCTGCGCCAGCGTGAAGCGGCTTGGCTCGACCCCGCGAAGAGCGATTTCCTGCGGCCTGCTCATGACGATATTCATCAGGGCGTCATAGGCCCGGACATTGTCGAGCCGCCAACCGCCCGGAACCTGTTCGGCGCGGTCTGCGTCGAGTACTCGCGCCAGCGCGCCGGCTTCACGGTCATAAATGGTGACGCCTTGCAGCCGGGTTTGGGGCCCCTGGCCGACGACAATGCGGGCGCGCACCACGTCGTTGCCATCGCGGATCCAAACGTTGGAGAGGATGCCGCTCGACGGCGGGATCGGCTTGTAGTCGGAATTGGTCCATGCGTTCACCGTCCGCGCCGACTTCACGACCACCAGTTCGTTGAAGGCAAACAGAAGCACCGCCACGGCGAGGCTGGCAACCACCATCGGAGCCAGGATTTGGTGAGCCGAAAGGCCGGCCGCCTTCATCGAAACGACTTCGCTATGCTGGTTAAGACCGGCAAAGGCGATCAGCGCCCCCAGCAGGACCGAAAAGGGTAGAAAGCGCGAAATCAGCAACGGCACCCGCAGCGAGACGTATCTAAGCAATTCCGCTTCGCCGTTGCCCGGGACCTTCAGGATCTTGCCGGACTCGCCGAGCAGGTCGAGCGTCATCAGGACCAGCACCAGCATGATCAGGACCGCCAAGCTCCGCGTCAGGAACAGGCGCGCGGCATAGAGCGCCAGCTGGCGCGACGGCATGAAATCCAGGTTGATCATGCAGCCGCCTCAATCCGCTTGAACTTCCGCTTCGGCGTAACCTTGCGAACCGCCTTGCCGAGCTTGGCAAAGGCCGCTTCCAGCGCACCGATCGGCTGGCCTCCCGGGCGATGGGCGAGCACATGGTACATCCACAGGATAAGGCCAACGAAAGCCAGGAAGGGAAGCCAAAGGGCAAGTTCGGGCTGCAACCGTCCCTGGCCGCCTGCGCCTTCGGCATATTGGTTGATCTTGTGATAGGTCACCACCATCACGATGCCCATGAAGATGCCGAGCGAGCTGCTGCTGCGCTTCGGCGGAACTGCCAGCGCGATCCCCAGCAGGGGCAACATCAGCATCATTGCAATTTCGACCAAGCGGAAATGAAGGTTGGCGCGGGACGCCAGCTCGTCCTTCCTGGCCGGCGCCGCGCCGCCATAGGCCCGGGCGATGAGTTCAGGCAGGACCAGTTCCGCTTCCTGGTTGCCGCGGCCGCGGAAGGCATCGGTGGCGGGCAGGTTTATCGGCAGGTCATAGCTGTTGAACGAAAGAGTGCGGGGCGTCGCGAAGTTCGGCCCTTCCTGGACCAACCGTCCATGCTTCAAACGGAAAATGATCGTGTCGGGTTCGTCGGTCGACAGGAACTGACCTTCGGCAGCAGTCGCCGAAATCCGGGTTCCCGACTTGTCGTCAAGGGCGGTGAAAATTCCCCGCAGCCGGGTGCCGTTCTGCTCGCTGCCGTCGATCCTTAGCGTCATGCGCTTGCCGAACTGGTTGAACTCGCCAACCTTGATCGACGCCCCGAGCGCGCCCGACTTGAGCTCGTAGCGCAATCCTTCGTAACGGTAGCGCGCATAGGGATCGACCCAGCCGACAATGGCGATGTTGACTAACAGCAGGCCGACCGCGAACGCGTAGGGCACGCGCAGCAGCCGGCCATAGCTGATGCCGATCCCGCGCATCGCATCCAGTTCCGACGACAGCGCCAGCTTGCGGAATGCCAGAATGATCCCCAGCAGCAGGCCGATCGGGATGCCGAGCGAGAAATATTCCGGCAGCAAATTGGCGAGCATTCGCCAGACCACGCTCACCGGCCCGCCGGCATTGATGACGAAATCGAACAGCCGCAGCATCTTGTCGAGCACCAGCAGCATCGCCGCCAGCACCAGCGTGCCGATCAGCGGAACCGCGATATTGCGTGCCAGGTAGCGATCGACCAACTGCAAGCAGATTTCCTCGAAGCACTTTTTCGTCCTCGCGGCACCATGATTTGGCCGCAAAGCGAGCCGACATGGCAACCGGGGCGTCGAGCCGTGCCGATTCCGAAACATTGGAATTGGCAAAGGTGCGGCGCCGTCTGTGCCTATAGCGAAGCGGTTGGGAAAAGCATGTCCAAATCGGTGGTCCGGTTGGTGATCGGCGGCGCTGCCATATTGGCGGCGGCGACCACGCTCGCCCTCCCGTCGGCCGCAGCCGCATCCACGCCCTGTGCCCCCGGAACCCCGTCCGTCATGGTCCATGTAGCCGGCCTCAAGCAGCCGCAGGGCCGGCTGAAGATTTCGCTCTATGGGCCAAGTAGCTGGCTCGACAAGCACGGCCGTATAAGCAAGGTCAAAGTCCCGGTCACCGGCCGATCGATGGACGTCTGCTTGCCGGTTCCGGCACCAGGCCGATATGCCGTCGCGGTCCATCACGACCTGAATTTGAACGGCGAGCGCGATCGCCAGGATGGCGGCGGCTACTCCCGCGACCCGAAGGTCAGCCTGTTCAATCCCAAGCCGCCATTCGCCAAGGCTGCCTTCACCGTCGGCAATGGCCCGGCGCGGGTCGGCGTGACCCTGCTCTACATCAAGGGCCTCAGTGTGGGGCCGGCGGGAAGCTGATGTCGCGGCCCAGGATCGCCCTGATCAGCAATCCCAAATCAACGGGCAACCTTGCCCAGCTGCCGCGCATCCGCGCCTTCTGCGCCGAGCACCCCGATATCTTCCACTATGAAGTTGAGGCCGCCAGCCAGATCGGCGAAGCGATGCGGACCATTGCCCGGATCGAGCCGGCTGTGCTTGCGATCAACGGCGGCGACGGCACGGTCCAGGCGGTGCTGACCGAGCTGCATAATGGCGGTTGCTTCGGTACCACCACCCCTCCCGTGGCGGTCCTGCCGAGCGGCAAGACCAATTTGATCGCACTCGATCTCGGTGCCCAGGGCGACCCGGTGGAAGCACTCGAAAAGCTGCTCGGCATCGCTCGGGCCGATCTTTCGCCATATCTGGTTGCTCGTGAGCTGATTTCCCTGTCGGGCGGCGAAACCGGGATCACGCCGGTCATCGGCATGTTCCTGGGCGGTGCCGGCCTAGCCGACATTATGCTTTACTGCCGGGAACGGGTCTATCCGCTTGGCCTCCCGAACAGCATCAGCCATTTCATCACCGCCATCGCAGTGGTGATGCGGCAGTTGTTTGGGCTGCGCGCGAGCTTCCTGCCGCCCGAGCCGGAGATGATGAGCATCCAAGTCCGCCGCGAAGGGGCGATTACCGCGCGCTTTTCATTCATGTTCGTCACCACTCTCGAAAGGCTACTGCTGTCCCACGAGGTAGGCTCTGGCGGCAGCGGCCCGCTCAAGTTCGTTGCTGTGGAGCAGAAGCCCTTCACGCTGCTTCGTGCGTTCTTGGCCAGCCTGGTGGGAGATCTCGGCTGGACCAAGCTCGACGGGGTTCATGTCGATGAAGCCGACGAAATCGCGATCGAAGGGGAGGCGAGCAAGGTCATCCTCGACGGCGAGACCTTCCGCGCCGGCATCGGCAAGCCGATCCTGTTGCGCCCGGCCCAGCCGTTGTCGTTTGTCCGCCTCGCTGCCTGAGGCGAAGCCGTGCCCGAAGCTTTGCGTGAACTCGTCGAAGCGGAGCTCAGCGAGCCGGTGGATCCTCGCGTCACCGCCATGGCCGAGGCAATTGCCGCTCGCCATGGCCGCGCCAGCAGGGCCGTCCTGTTCTACGGCAGCTGCCTCCGGGAAAAGCAGCTCGACGGGCTGATGCTCGATTTCTACCTGATCGTTTCCGACTATCAGTCGGCCTATGACAAGCCATGGCTGGCCAAGGCGAATGCGCTGATTCCGCCCAATGTTTTCCCGTTTCAGAACGACGGTCTGGCCGCCAAATATGCGGTGTTGAGCGATCGAGATTTCTACAGGCTCAACGGCCCTGAAACCCGCAACGTCTCGGTTTGGGCCCGGTTCGCCCAGCCATCGCGGCTGGTTTGGAGTTCCGGCAAGGATGCACGCACCTCGGCGATCATGGCGGTGTCGCGGGCGGCGCCTACCTTGTTGGCGGCCGCCGGAAGGATCGACGGGGAGCCGGTGCTCGACTGGTGGCGGCGGGCATTTTCGCTCACTTACTCCGCCGAGCTTCGCGCGGAGCGCAAGGGCAGGGCGGGCTCGGTCATCGACGCCGACCTGGAGCGCTACGAGCGATTCTCCCCATCCGTCGTAGCGGCGATCGATCCGGCGATTCCCGGCGGTGGCTGGCTGCGGCGGCAGATCGAGGGCAAGGCGCTGTCCATGCTGCGACTGGCCAAGGCAAGCGCCACCTATGCTGGCGGGGCCGAATATATTGCCTGGAAGATCAACCGCCACGCCGGCACCAAGATCGAACTGAAGCCCTGGCAAAAGCGGCACCCGCTGCTGGCGGCGATCAGCCTCTTGCCTCAGCTCCTCCGATCAGGTGCGATCCGCTAGGCTTCAGCAGTCCCTGATTGCTGGGCTCAGCCCTTGGCCGCCGTCTTTGAGGCTTGCGGCAAATGGCCCGGCCCGCGGGCAAGGGCGCTCGCCACCGCGCTGGCGAGGGTGCTGACCGTGAAGGGCTTTCGCAGCAGGTCGTAGCCAACCAGATCGTCGCCTTCGCCTTCCCCGACATAGCCGGTGACGAACAGGACTGCGATCTCCCCGCGCCGGGACTTCAATTCACGGACCATTTCCGGCCCCGTCATTTCCGGCATGATGACGTCGGAAATGACCAGGTCGAAATCCATGCTGTCGAACAACGCCAGCGCTTCCGCGCCGCTGGAGCAGGCAATCGGCTCATAGCCGAGATCCTCAAGCGCCCCCACCGTCGCGGTCCTGACCCGCGGATCGTCTTCGACGAGCAGGATGCGAGCGCCGGGGACAGTCAAATCTTCCTCTGCCCTGGCCTGCATTGCCGGATGGGTGCGGACATTGCTGGCCGTGGCGTCGGTGCGTGGCAGGTAGATCGAAACGGTCGTACCCTTGCCGAGCTGGCTTTCGATGCCGACCTCGCCGCCGGACTGGTGGGCAAAGCCGAAGATTTGGCTGAGTCCCAGACCGGTGCCCTTGCCGACCGACTTGGTGGTGAAGAATGGCTCGAAAGCGCGTTCCTGGACTTCGGGAGTCATGCCGCAGCCGGTGTCGGTCACCTCGATCACCAGATATTCGCCGCCTCGAATATCGCCGACGGAGTTGCCCTGCATGGTCTTGTTGCGCGTGCGGATGATCAGCTTGCCCGTGCCATCCATGGCGTCACGCGCATTGACCGCAAGGTTAAGGATCGCATTCTCGAGCTGGTGCGGATCGACGAACACCGGCCACGCTTCCTCGGCCAGCTTGGTGCTGACCTTGATGCGCTCGCCCAGGGTCCGGTCGAGCAACTCGCTCATCCCGCCCAGCAGCACCGCGGTGTCAATGCGCTCCGGCAGCAAAGGCTCGGACCGGGCGAACGACAGCAGTCGGCGGGTCAGTGCTGCAGCGCGGGTAGCGCCTTCCATCGCATTGGTTAGATGGGCCGTCACCTCGCGCCGTGGGCCGTCGAGGCGGCGGCGTGCGAGATCGATGCCGCCGACTACCACCGCCAGCATGTTGTTGAAGTCGTGGGCGATGCCGCCGGTCAGCTGGCCAACCGCTTCCATCTTCTGCACTTGCCGAAGCTGTGCTTCGGCCGCCTGGCGTTCGATCGCTTCGGCTTTCAACGCCTGGTTCGCTTCCCACAGCTCCTGGGTGCGTTCGCGTACTGCCAGCTCGAGGACCTGGGCGCGTTCGAACTCGCTTTCGGCCTCCTTGCGGGCAGCCACATTCTGCCGCAACGCCTGGACCGCGATGTAGCCCATGAAGATCGCGAACAGGCCGACGATCACGCCCAGCCAGCTGAGATAGTCGGTCAGCCGGTCGGCTTCGGCCGAGAAGAATTGTGATTCCTCGATCTTCTCGGACAGCGCGGATCGCTCGGCGTCGGCGATTTCGACCAGTTTCGCTCGCAGTTTGGAGCCAGTGTCACGCTCCTCCCCCGGCTGGGCGAGCGAGATGGTGTAATAATAGCGAAGCCCGTAATCCTTCTGCTTCGCCCGGCTGTAGCGGGCGACGTCGCTGAATTGCTGGCCGCGCTCGTTGAACAGCGTCTTGAGCTCCTCCACCCGCTTGCGCTGCTTCGGATCGCTGCCGACCGACCGTTCCAGCTGGGCAATCTGCTGCTCGGCCAGGCGCCATTGGGCATAGTAGCGGCTGCCGCTCTTTTCCGGGTCGCGATCGAGCGCGAACCGGCCGACCGCCGCTTCGGCGCGAGCGATGCTGGCGTCGGCGGTGCGGGTTAGCAGGGCCACGTCATAAGCATGGCGCTCAGCCTGCAGGGCCTTGTCGCGAGTTGTGTTGGTGATCGCCACCAGCACCACCATTCCAAGCAGGATCAAGGTCGCGACCAAAGCGACCGCCGCGGCGCCCCCGCGGCGCCAGTCGAACCTGGGTTCTTCCACTGGCGTCATGATGTCAGTGTAACCGCGCGATTCTCAGCGGGAAACCCCCAATAGGGATCGGTTCCTCGGTTCAGCCGATGACCCCGGTCTTCCGTCCCGCGGCCTCGAACATTCCGAGGATTTCGCCTACCTGTTCCGACGAATGTTCGGCACAGAGCGAACAGCGCAGTAGAGTCATTCCAGCGGGGGTGGCCGGAGGCCTGGCAAGATTGACGTAGAGGCCTTCGTGGAGGAGCGCCTCCCACATCGCCGCGCCGCGCTCCAGGTCGGGCATGATCACGGCAATGATCGCCGACTGCGGCTGATCGGTCCCGAGCGTAAAGCCAAGCTGCTTGAGCCCGCCGTGCAATCTCTTCGAATTCTCCCACAGGTGATCGCGCTTGTCCTTTCCGTGCATCAGCTTGCGGATCGAGGTGGCGGCGGTCGCGACCACGCTCGGCGGGAGTGAGGCGGTGAACACATAGGGCCGGCATACCAGCCGCAGGATCTCGAATTTGGGGTGGTTGGAAACACAGAAGCCGCCGACCGTGCCGACGGACTTGGAGAAGGTGCCGATGATGAAGTCGACTTCGTCCATCACGCCCTGGGCCTCGGCAACTCCGCGGCCATGCTCGCCGATGAAGCCCATCGAATGTGCCTCGTCGACCAGCACCATCGCACCGGCTGCCTTCGACACGGCGACCATTTCCTTCAAGGGCGCAATGTCGCCGAGCATGGAATAGACGCCCTCCAGAACGACCAGCTTGCCCGCTTCGGGAGGTAGCCGCTTCAGCCGCTTTTCAAGCGCTTCGATGTCATTGTGGCGGAAGGGCACGATCTGGGCATTGCCGAGCGCGCAGCCGTCATAGATCGATGCGTGGCTGTCGATGTCGAGGATGATGTAGTCATCCTTGCCGGCCATGGTCGAAATGATGCCGAGGTTCGCCTGGTAACCGGTCGAAAACACCATGGCGTGGTCCATGGCGTAAAAGTCCTTGAGTGCTTCCTCGACCTCCTTGTGGCCGACATAGGTGCCATTGAGGACGCGGCTGCCGGTGGTCCCGGAGCCGAATTCCTCGAGCGCCTTCTTGCCCGCCGCCACAACATCGGGATCGAACGTCATGCCCATATAATTGTAGGTGCCGAGCAGGATCGTCTCTCGTCCGCTGCAGATGGCGACAGTGGGCGAGACCACCTTCTCCATCACCAGCCCAAACGGGTCGGTAACCCCGGTCGACAGCAGTTGCTCGCGGGTTTCGATCAGGGGATCGAATTTGGAGAAAAGGTCGGTCATGCGAACTGGGGCTCCTTGCGGTCGGGGAGAAGGAAGGTTTGACGCGCTTGGGGACACTGCAAACGTTCCTTGGAATAATGGCGCAACAATATCGCGCGGTCGAACAGTTCAGGGTGTTGTGCGGCAAATGAGTCAAAATTCGAGCAACTGTCGGACATGCGTTCGGCAATCGCCGAAAGCATTGCGACGGTGATCGTCATATGGAATTTCTCCGGAGCTCCGGCCGCGGTCGCCATTGCGGTGATCGCCGTGGTATAGGCATGCGCGGCGTCGGCGAAGCCATGGCGCTGCAACAGGCAAAAGCCCGCCTCGACATGCGCCCGGTGATCGAACCCAGCCGCGGGCAGCCGGCCGGCGACAAATTCATCGATCGGGAAACTCATTGGCCTTCTCCATCCTCGGTCAGGCGATGCGAATCCTCAGCTGTCAGCGATAGGCCGTAGACCTGCCGGAGCAATGCAATCTCATGCAGGGTGGCCTCGCTGAATGGAGCTCGTCCCTCCATCGCATGCAGCATGACCCCCTCGATCAGTTCGCCGAGAGGCATGTCGAGGCGCTCGGCCAGCGCCTTCATGACCTTGATCAGCCGCTTCTCGATTCGAACGCCGGTCTGGATTCGTTCAATGCTTGGCATGGCAATGCGTTACCATGGTACCAAGGTAACGTCTAGCTCTTTTTCAGCTGCCCAACCGCGTCAACCAGCTGGCCGACCGTCTCGATCTCCGCCTGCTGGTTCATGGTGATGAGGATGTCGAACTCGTCCTCGACGTTGGCGACGAAGTCCAGCACCGTCAGGCTGTCCCACTCGAGATCCTGGGCGAAACGGGTGGCATCGGTGACGTCGACCCCCTTCTTGTTGAACGGCTCGATCAGGGCCTTCACCCTGGCGTCAGTATCGGCTCGGTCGGTCATGCTCGCGTCCTAGTGGGGAGCCGCGGCTTTCGCAATCGAATGGGGCGCAACGAGGGCGGACACCGTCTTGCCGGCACCCAGTTCAAGAAACTCAGCTCTGGCTGCCGGCTTTCGACTGTACCGATCCGAGCAGATTGTCGCGCAGATGGGCCACGCTTTGCTGGACCTGCGTGAAGTCTTTCCCAAGCCCCGTCGCCTCGATCAACTCGGACGCATTGCGATCGACCGCCTGCTGCAGCTTGCGGCCGGCGGATGTGATGTTGACGCGGACTTGCCGCTCATCGCGCGGATCGCGCCGTCGCTCGACAAGCCCGAGCGTTTCCAGCTTCTTGAGGATCGGGGTCAGCGTATTGGACTCCAGGAAAAGCTTGTCGCCGAGCTCGCCGACCGTTTGGTCATCTTCCTCGGCCAGGGCGACCAGCGCCACGAATTGCGTGTAGGTCAGTCCCACCTTGTCGAGGATTGGGCGGTAGGCGCGGCCGAAGGCAAGATTGGCCGAATAGATGGCGAAGCAAAGAAACTCGCCGAGTTTGGCTTTTGTCGCCGGGCTGGAATTACGCGCCATCTTTGAACTCCGTCGGATTTCAGCTGTCCTAAATCGTACGCCATTCAATCGCAAAGGGCGTGGACGGCGCGGACAGGCGCCGTCCGGCCATTGGCAAACGATTAGGCGAACGCTGGCTCAACCAGGGTGAGCTGAACCTCGATATTGCCGCGGGTCGCCTTCGAATAAGGGCAAATCTCATGCGCGCGGTCGACCAGTTCCTGCGCGGCTTGCCGATCGATGCCCGGAACGGTGACGTCCAGCTTCGCGCGAAGGAAGAATTCGCCGTCTTCCATCAGCAGGTCGATGGTTGCGTCGACGGACGGGGCCTGCGGCAGCGTGATCTTCTTCTGCGCGGCGGCGAGACCGATCGCGCCCATGAAGCAGCCCGACCAGGCAGCGCCGAAGAAGTTTTCCGCGGCAGGATGCGGGTCAGCAAACTGCAGGTCGAGGAAGCCGTCGGCGCTGCGGGTGAAGCCGTTTGCTCCGCCAACATTGTGGGTGGTCCCGGAATAGATCGTCTTGGCAGTCATGTTGTTTCCCTTCTTTAGATTTTAAATCGTAACCGAGTGCATCGGATGCGATGCAAATAGGTGAGCCGAATGGACGAGTCAAGTGCGATTTAATCGCATCCGATATAAAATGACCACATGTCTAAGGGCTTGCTTCCTGATGCAAAGCGCGGTTGCATGGCCCTGGCCCACATAGGGGACAGGCAATGAGTGAAAGCAGCGGCGAGCCAAAGCTAGTAAGTCCGGACGATCCGGTCTTCCCGAAAGAGGTTCACAACCTGCTGGTCGCCGCCAATGCGACCAACATCACCCTGTCGGGAATGGCCGACACCAAAGCCTCGATCCTGATGGGTGCCAGCTTCGTCGTCTTTTCCATGTCGATCAGCGACATTGCTGACGGCAAGGCCAGCCTTCCGTTGCTCGTGCTGACCCTGTTTTCCTTCATCGCGACCGTGTTCGGGGTGCTCACCATCCGGCCGAACAAGATGGTCGTCACCAAGACGCCGATCCCGCCGGAGAAAATCAATATCCTGTTCTTTGGCAGCTACACCAACGCCAAGCGCGAAGACTATATCAACGAGATGATGAAGGTCCTGTCATCGGAAGAGGAAACCTACCGCCGCCTGACCGCGGACCTCTATGACCACGGAAAGGTGCTGCGCGACGACAAGTACAGCTGGCTCTACTGGAGTTTCACGCTGTTCCTGCTCGGCATGGTGCTGACCGCCTGCGCCGTCGTCTACCAGCTGGTGTTTCACTAGAGCCAACCGGCCTCGCGGTACCATTTGGCGGTATCGGCCAGCCCTGCCTCGGTTTCGATCTCGGGCCGCCACAACGCCTCCGGCGCGCCCCGGCCGGGATCGACCATCCAGTCGGAATGGCAGAAATAGGCGACGCGGTCGGCGGTCAGCTTGGCTCCGGGGCCGCGCACCCAGCGATCCACCTTCGCAAACAGGTCGAGGATCGGCCGCGACATCGATACCGTCGCCACTGTCCGCCCCAGCGCCTTGCCAAGCGCCCGGCCGAACTCGGCATGGCTCCAGCCGCCATGGCGCCCGTCGTCAGGCTCCACCATCAATCCCGCAGGCGCGGCTGGGTCAGCCAACGCCAGCAGCAACCGGGCCAGGTCATCGACATGGATTAGCGACAACCTGCCTTCTGGCGGCAGCAGGACGATGCCGCGCTTGGCCATTCGAAACAGTTCGAACGTTTCCTTGTCGCCCGGCCCATAGACTGCCGGGGGCCGGACAATTGCGTGAGGCAGCGATGACGCCGCGACCAGCGCCTCCGACCCCGCCTTACTGGCGCCATAGGCGGACAGTTTCGGCTCGCGCGCGGACAGCGACGAGACATGGACGAAGCGCTTGATTTGGGCGTGTTCCGCGGCGGCGAGTATCGCGCTGGTGCCCATGACATTGGCCGCCTCAAACCCGGCCGGGTCAGGCGCATTGATCACCCCCGCGACGTGAATCATCGCGTCCGCGCCCTTTGCCAGCAGTTCGAGGCTGGCTCGATCGTCGAGGGTGCCGGCGATCCAGCTTACCCCATCGCGGGGTTGCTGCGGCCGGCGGGTGAGGGCGCGCACCTCATGACCCGCGGCCAGCGCCTGTTCGAGCAGGCGTCCGCCGACAAAGCCCGTCGCACCGGTAATCGCCAGATTCAAACGGGCGACCATTCGATCGGCTCGCCCGGGCCATCATCCTCGACATGTTCGGCGCTGATCCGATCGAGCAGGGCGTCGAGTACCGGTTCGATGCCGATTTCGCCGGCGGCGCTCAGCGGATAGACTTTTGCTCCGCTGGCCGCTTCAAGCTCGGCTGTCAGCGCCGCGATCAGCTCGTCATCGAGAGTGTCGATCTTGTTGAGGGCGACCACGACCGGCTTGTCGGCAAGGCCGGCGCCATAAGCATCAAGCTCGTCGCGGACGATGCGGTAACTGGTCGCGACATCCTCGTCATTCGCATCGACCAAGTGCAACAACACCTGGCAGCGCTCGATATGGCCGAGGAAGCGGTCGCCGACGCCGGCGCCCTCCGCCGCGCCTTCGATCAGCCCCGGAATGTCGGCGGCGACAAACTCGCGCCCGCGATGGCGGACCACCCCGAGCTGCGGGCGGAGAGTCGTGAAGGCATAGGCCCCGACCTTTGCCTGCGCATTGGTCACGGCATTGATAAACGTCGACTTGCCGGCGTTGGGCAGCCCGACGAGGCCGACGTCGGCCAGCAGCTTGAGCCTTAGCCAGACCCACATTTCCTCGCTCGGCCAGCCAGTGCCGTGCTGGCGCGGAGCGCGATTGGTCGATGTCTTATAGCTGGCGTTGCCGCGTCCGCCGTCGCCGCCTTTCAGGAACACGATGCGCTGGCCCTCGGTGGTGAGGTCGGCGAGCAGGGTGCGCTCCTCATCGTCGGCGAGGATCTGGGTTCCGACGGGGACCTTAATGACGAGATCTTTGCCGCCAGCGCCGGTCATGTTGGATCCGGCTCCGCCCTTGCCGCGCGGCGCCCGGAAATGCTGCGTGTAGCGGAAGTCGATCAGCGTATTGAGGCCGTGCACTGCCTCGAAGATGATATCGCCGCCCTTGCCGCCTTCGCCGCCATCGGGTCCGCCATACTCGATAAACTTCTCGCGCCGGAAGCTGACCGCTCCCGGCCCGCCCGCGCCCGAGCGAATGAAGATCTTGGCCTGGTCGAGAAAATGCATGGCGAGCCCTTTACCGGCAATTGCGGCGAAATGGCAGCCGCCAGCTCAGGGACGCGGATGACGCGGCTCGTAGAGCCCGATCTTGCCTCCGCCTGGCAGCGGAATGCTCGTCGCTCGGCCCCAGCTGGCGCTGAACGGCTCGGAACAGGTCGCTCCAGCCTCGGCCAGCCGGGCCATCTCCGAATCCAGGTCGTCGCACATGAAATAAAGGTGGTGGACGTCGTTATTCTCGCCGCCATGCACGCCCATTTCGGTTGGCGGCAGCTTGTAGATCAGCCAGCCGCCGCCGCCGTCGATGCACGGGATGCCGACGACATCGCGCAGGAACGCACGGTCGCCATCCTCGTCGCGCGTAAAGATCATGACATGCGCACCGCTGATCATTGCCAGTCTCCCTACGCCTCGCCGACGATTCCCTTGATCAGTCCGACCGCGTCGTCGCGAACAGCCTCGCGGCTGAGGCCGCTGGCGGCCGCTATTTCGCCGCCGGCCAGGCTGTCGCCGATCGCCATCAATACCAGCCCCAAAGTCACCCGGTCCATCGGCCTGGTGTCTCCGGAGGCGCGAAAATCCTCGACGATGCTGCGGACGGTGTCGACGACCGGCTCCAACGCCTCGCGTTGGCGGGTGAGGGCGATCCAGCCAATCAGCTCGCCGACCCGCTCGGCATGGAAGGCATCGAACATCGCGTCGACCACGTCGCGCTCGCTGGCTTCGCCGCGGCGGCGCTTGCCGATCGCTTCGGTGATCGAGGCCGAGACCGTGTGGGCGATGTCTTCGGCCAGGGCGCGATGCAGCCCGGCGACACTTCCGAAATGGTGGAGGAGGTTGGCGTGGGTCCGGCCGACCTTGGCGGCGACGGACTTCAAGGTCACCGCCGCGACGCCCTCGTCGCGCAGCAGCTGCCGCGCCGCAGCCACCGCGGCAGCCCGGCTTTGATCCGGCGACAGTCTTTTACGAGTTTGTAATGTTATTGACATTTATGTCAGCAATAGCCAGAGTCCTGTCACTTCCTTGGAGTTGAATGATGAGCGCCGCAAGAGTGACGCCAGTCGATCTCAGTATCACGCCCCGGGACCGGCGCTTCGCGCGCGAGGTCAAACCGGCCCATTGGTGGCATGGCGGCAATTCGTACGCGACGGCCTTCTACAATGCGCTGTCGGCAACTTTCCCCAAGGGCGAGGCCTTCTTCGTCGAGGCCGTTCGCAATCACCGTGACGGCGCACCGCCCAAGCTGGCCGAGGAAATCAAGGGATTCACCACGCAGGAAGCGATCCACAGCCGCGAGCATGATGCCTTTAACAAGGCGGCGGCGGACGCCGGCTACGACTTGCAGCCCCTCGAAGACCGGTTGCAGATGCGATTGGACTTCATCCGCTCCAAGCCGCCGATCGCTTCGCTCGCCTCGACCATGGCGCTCGAGCATTTCACTGCCATTTTCGCGCACGAGCTGCTGGCCGATCCGCGACACATCGCCGCTGCCGAGCCCGAGGCCCAGGCGATGTGGCGCTGGCATGCAATCGAAGAAATTGAGCATAAGGGCGTCGCCTACGACACCTGGCGGCACGCCACCCGCCATTGGCCGCGGTTCAAGCGGTGGAAGGTGAAGGCCCAGATCATGCTGGTGGCCACTCGCAACTTCACGGTCGATCGGACCTTGGGAGCGATCGAGTTGCTGCGGCAGGACGGGATCACCGGTCCCAAGGCCTGGCTCGGCCTGTTATTCTATATGTGGGTGCGGCCCGGCATGATGCGCCGGATCTTCCGTGCCTGGGCCGCCTATTTCATGCCCGGCTTCCATCCCTGGAACGAGGACGACCGCCACCTGATCAAGCGCTACGAGGCCGAAGCCGCCCTCGGTACCGAAAGTGCAAAAAAGGTGAGGCGGGCCGCCTAGGCGGCTAGCGCCTCCACTTCGCCACGGCCTATCAACGACAGCCGGTAAAGCCGGGCCATTGCTTCGCCGCCTCGAGCGCAGCTGTAGCGCTCGGCACTTAGGCCGGTCGGCCGGAAGCCCAGCTTCTCCAACACCCGTCCCGATGCGGGGTTGTCGAGGAAGTGCGAGGCCTCCAGCCGCGGCAGCTTGAGCGTCTTGGCGATCTCGATCAGCGCACGGCTGGCTTCCGTGGCGAAGCCTTTGCCCCAATGGGCGCGGCCGATCCAATAGCCGAGCTCGACCGCGCCCGAAGGACGCCGTCCAAGCCCGCAGGATCCGATGATCCGCGGCTCTCCGTCGGTTCGCTCGGTGATCAGGAAGCTCGGCATCGCCGGGTCGCGTGGGGACGCGAGAAATGCCTCGGCGTCCTCCAGCGCATAGGGCCAAGGAGCCGTCGCCAGGTTGCGCACCACCTGCTCGTCGGCGATGGCGCGCGCTAGCGCGGGAGCGTCCTCGGCCCAGCCTGGTCTCAGTAGCAGTCGCTCGGTACGGGCGAACATGACCAACTTCCTTCTCCTCTCGAACGGGCCGCTAGGCCCGCTCTGTTTCAATTTCGGGAGAAGATTTGGTCCCCTTCGTGAAAAACAAAAAAGGGAGAGGAGGGGGCTTCCCTCTTCTCCCTTTTCGAAACCTTTGGGTCTCGTCTGGGCTGCCCCCTCCGGGAGCGGCCCTTTATCGACCGATCCCGCTTATTTCGCGGCCTCCGGCATAATGGCTTCGACGTGGACGTATTTGCGACCAAGCTTGCCATCGCGGAAACACACGCGACCGTCGGTGAGTGCAAAAAGCGTATG
>DATJHF010000016.1:0-91734 GCA_035494075.1 Sphingomicrobium sp.
AAGAAATTGCGGTAGGTGGCGCGAGAATGGCCGCGCGGCGTGGCGCAGCTGGCGCCCTTCAGCACCATCTGCCCGCTCATGAACTTGCCGTTATATTCGCCGACCGTGCCGGCCTCCGGCACGAAGCCCGGGTAGGAAAGATAGGCCGACCCGGTCCATTGCCAGACATCGCCGAACGGACCGCCGCCGGGGCGGGGCAATACCGCGCCGGCATGGTCGAGTTGATGTCCCTCGCGCGAACTGGCCGGTGCGAACGCCGCTTCCCATTCGGTTTCGGTCGGCAGGCGGGCGCCCGCCCATCGGGCGAAGGCATCGGCTTCATAATGGCTGACATGCGCAACAGGGGCGGCCGGATCGATCTCGCGCCTCCCGGCCAGGGTGAAATGGCTTCCATCGTCCAGCCAATAGAGCGGCGAAGAGATTCCTTCGCGAGACAGCCAGTCCCACCCGTCGCTGAGCCAAAGGGTCGGCGTTCGATAGCCGCCGTCGGCGATGAACAGCTGCCATTCGCCGTTGGTAACGGACCGGTTGGCAATTCGGTGAGGATGGAGCAGCGCCTGGTGCCGCGGCCGCTCGCAATCGAACGCAAAGCTGTCATCTGCAGCGCCAATCTCGACCAACCCGACCTTGCCGTCGATCCAGCGCAATTCCTCGCCGGCGGCGGCAGGGGCCGAATCGAGCTCCCCATAGGCAGGCTCAAGCGGATTCTCGGCGAACGTCGCCAAAATGTCGGTCAGGAACAATTCCTGGTGCTGCTGCTCATGGTGGATGCCGAGTTCGACCAGCGTCAGCGCCTCGGCCGGGAGGTCGGGTAGGGCACGCTGGAGTGCCTCATCGACGACGTGGCGCCAGTGGCGGACCTCGTCGAGGCTCGGCCGGCTCAGCATGCCCCGCCTCGGCCGGGCGTGCCGCTCTCCCTCGCCTTCATAGTAGCTGTTGAACAGATAGGCCCAGCGCTCGTCGTGACGGCGATAGCCCGGGACATGATCGCGCAGGACGAAGGTTTCGAAAAACCAGGTCGTATGGGCCAGGTGCCATTTCGCCGGGGAGGCGTCGGGATGCGGCTGGATGGTCGCATCGGCGTCGCTCAACGGCGCGGCGAGATCGAGCGTCAGCCTACGCGTCGCCGCGAGCCGTTCTGCAAGCCTGGCATCCTTCGCTTCGTCGGACCGAGCCATTTCAACCTCCGCCGGGAGGATATCGTTCTATGCTTGTTCTATTTCAACTAGGAGTCCCGGGTTGCCCCGGGCTGCCACAGCACGTCACCCCCCTCTTCGGCGGCTAGGTGCCTTGCCGAGACAAACAGATGATCGGACAATCGGTTCAAATAGGCGAGGGCGTGGGAATTGACCGGCTCGGCCTCGTTGAGCGCGACCGCGGCCCGCTCCGCGCGCCGAACCACGCAGCGCGCCTGGTGAATGAGGGCGACCGCCATCGACCCTCCGGGCAGGATGAAGCTGGTGAGGGGTGCCAGCGTCTCATTCATCGCGTCAATTTCTTCTTCGAGGCGCACCACCTGCCGCTCGACGATCCGCAGCGCGCCCTCGACCGCTTCCGGCGTCGCAAGGTCGGCGCCAAGGTCGAACAGCTCGTTCTGGATTGCGCCAAGTTTATTGGTCAGCTTGCCGGGCGAAAGGGCGGCAATTGCGGCGCCGATCGCGGCATTGGCCTCATCCACCTCGCCGATCGCGTTCATTCGGGCGGAAGCTTTGGACACGCGGCTGCCGTCGACCAGCCCGGCGCTGCCGCCATCGCCCGTGCGAGTGTAAATCTTGTTGAGCTTGACCAGGAGCCTAGCCCTGGCCGCTCCGCATGAGCGCCAGGATCAGGATCACGATGACGATCGCGATCGCCTGGTACATCACGCGCTTCTGCATATAGCCCTGCTGGACCTCGCCCGAAACGTCCTTGCCATGGGCCATGGCGATCACCCCGCGGACGAGGACATAGGCGACCGCCGCCATGGCGATCACCAGCAGGATGGAGAGGAATATGCTCATGGGCCGCTACTAGGCTCCGGAAAGACGAAATCCTAGGGGCAACCTTCCTTCCATCAGCTGCTCCGCCAGCGCCCGCCCGTCGACGCCTTTGGCCCTCATCGCCTCCAATGTCGGGGCGAGGTCGCGCTTGGCCAGCCGGCGGCCGTCCTCATGGGTGACCAAAGAATGGTGGAGATAGGTCGGTTCGGGCAGTCCGAGCAGGACTTGCAGCAGCCGCTGGGTGGGCGTGGAAGGCCTGAGATCCTCGCCGCGCACCACCAAATTCACTCCCGACGCCGAATCGTCCACGACGCAGGCCAAATGATAGGACGACGGCGCATCCTTGCGGGCGAGGATGGCGTCGCCGAAATCGCCGGGACTGCTTGCAAGGCGCCTGCCATCCTCCTCGCGCCAGCCCGGCAGGCCGGCAACCTCCAGCGCCCTGGCGCTATCCAGCCGCCAGCAATGAGGGGTGGTTGCGCGGCGCTTGGGATCGTCTGGCAAGGGCCGGCAGGTTCCCGGATATTGGGTGCCGGCGTCGCCGTGCGGCGCGGTCAGCGACTGGGCGATCTCGGCCCGCGTGCAGAAGCAGGCATAGACCAGCCCGCCGGCTTTCAGCCGGTCGAGTGCCTCGCTGTAATGTTCGGTCCGCTTGGACTGGATGATCGGCGGGCCATCGACGGTCAGCCCCAGCCAATCCATGTCCTCAAAGATGCCGCCGATGAATTCCGGCCGGCACCGGCCTGGATCGAGGTCTTCGATCCGCAAGCGAAACTCGCCCCCGCTGGCCCGCGCCTGCGCGTGGCCGATCACTGCCGAAAAGGCATGACCGAGGTGGAGCCGGCCGGACGGCGACGGGGCGAAACGTGTGACTTTCAGGACTCACTCCATGATAAAGGCGACCGCGGCGACTCTTGACGGCGATTCGCCACTTGTGGTGTCATGCCATCGTCACCCCGGGTTGGCATCCGGGGGCGCAGACGGAAAGACGGGCCTTGGCCGCCGGTCTCCCGCCAAGGTCCCGCCGCCTGGCAAGCTGAGGGATAGTGCGACAAAGGCCGGAGGCGCGGCGTTCGAGGCTCAACGGAGTCAAACGAACGCTGGAGACTATTGCGCCGTGTACCACCCTGACTTGCTTCGCCATCCGGACTCTTGCCCCGCGCTCGTCCTCAACGCCGACTATACGCCGCTGAGCTATTATCCCTTGTCGCTCTGGCCGTGGCAGACCGCGATCAAGGCTATGTTCCTGGAGCGGGTTGACGTCGTCGCCCACTACGACCGGGAAGTGCACAGCCCGTCGGCATCGATGAAGCTGCCGTCGGTTATCGCGCTCCGCCAATATGTCCGGCCCAACGAATATCCGGCCTTCACCCGGTTCAACCTGTTCCTCCGCGACCGCTTCCGCTGCGTCTATTGCGGGTCGCACCGGGAGCTGACCTTCGACCATGTCGTGCCGCGCGCCCAGGGCGGGCGGACCAGCTGGGAAAATGTCGCCACCGCCTGCGCGCCCTGCAATCTCAAGAAAGGCGGGCGGACTCCGCGGCAGGCCGGCATGCATATCGAGCGAGAGCCGATCCGGCCGACCAGCTGGCAGCTGCAGGACCATGGCAAGAGCTTCCCGCCCAACTATCTGCACCAGAGCTGGCGCGACTATCTCTACTGGGACGTCGAGCTCGAACCCTAAGGTCGTATTAACCATTTTCGTTCAGAAGAGCGGGATGCAGATCGATCCAGCGCCTCCATCCAATCATGCCGAGGGCAATGCCCGGCTATTGATCGTCGAGCCCAATCGCAGCGCCCTGTCGGTGCTTGCAAAGCGGCTGGGCGAAGCGGGTTACCGGATCATCGGTTGCGACAATGCCGCGAACGCCACGGCCGAGATGTTGCGTCTGCCGGTCGATTTGGTGCTGGCAGAACTCAGGATGGAAAGCGTCAGCGGAGTGGAGCTGACCCGCCTGATCCGCGACGACACGGTGCTGAAGGATACGCCCGTGATCCTGATTACCGGCCGGAGCGACAGCAGCGGTGCGGTGGACGCATTCCTGGCAGGTGCTGACGACGTGGTCGCCAAGCCATTCCATTTCGAGGTGCTGGCGGCGCGTATCGCCCGCCGCATCGCCCGCGCCCGTTCGGTCAAGGAACTGCGCGCCGACAATGCCACGCTCGACGCCCGGGTGGTGACCCGCGCCATCGAACTCGGCGAGATAAGAGCGGCCTTGATGGAGAGCGAGGCAGAGCGGCTCCGCCTCCAGCAACTGGTCATCCGCGACTAGCGAGAAATTCCTCGATCTTCGGCCTCAGGTCGTCGCGCCCAAGCGCGATCGCCAAATTGGCGATCACATAGCCGGCCTTGTCGCCGCAGTCGTGACGAACCGCATCCACTTTCAACGCATGAAAAGGCTGCTTGCCGATCAGCTGCGCCATGCCGTCGGTCAGCTGGATCTCGCCCCCCGCGCCGCGCTCGCCGCGGCCAAGAATGCCCATCACCTCCGGCTGGAGGATGTAGCGGCCGACCACGCCAAGTCGTGACGGCGCATCGGCCGGCTTGGGTTTTTCAACCAGCCCCAGGACTTCGGTCGCCGCACCCTCGGTTTTGCCCGGGGTGATGATGCCGTAACTGCCGGTCTTGTCGGCCGGCACTTCCTGGGCGCAGACAATATTGCCGCCGAGGTCGGCATAGGCATCGACCATTTGCTTGAGGGCGCCCGGCCGGCCGATCATCAGGTCGTCGGGCAGCATCACCGCGAACGGTTCGTCGCCGACAATATCCCGCGCGCACCACACTGCATGGCCCAGGCCGAGCGGCTGCTGCTGGCGAACCGAGACGATCTCGCCGCTCCTCGCCTTGGCCGGCTCGAGCGGGTCGAGGCTTTTGCCGGCCTTCTCCATCGTCGCCTCCAGCTCGAAGCTGAGGTCGAAATAATCGACCAGGCTGGACTTGCCCCGCCCGGTGACCAGGATGATCTGCTCGATTCCCGCCTCGCGCGCTTCGTCGACCGCATATTGGATCAGCGGCCGATCGACGACTGTCAGCATCTCCTTGGGCATGGTCTTGGTGGCGGGCAGCAGGCGAGTGCCCAGCCCGGCGACCGGAAAGACCGCCTTGCGAACGGGTTTGATCAATGCGGGATGTCCTGGTTGTCCGGGCCGGTGGTGCTCGGCGTGGCCTGTCCCGCCGGGGGCGCGGACGTGCCGTCGGCTGGAGGCAGGTCGAACCGGTCGGCCGTCCGCGGCTCGCCCTTCTTGTTGAGCTCATCGACCCGCTTCGGGGCGGCATAGGACGGGAGGGCCAGCAGTTCCTCGGCATTGAGCGGGCGGCTGGCCAACGCCGGTTTCTGGGGCAGGGTCTTGCCAGCCTGCGGCTCAAGGTCGGCAGTCTTGCCGCAGGCAGCGAGCGCGAAGATCAGCGCAATGATCGGCAGTCGCTTCGTCATTTCCCCTCTCGACCGGCAATTTCGGCACGCGCCGCAGCGATTGCCTCTCGTACCCGTTCCGGCGCAGTCCCGCCAGCCGATCTCCGCGCGGCAACCGACGCCTCTACCGACAGGCGGGGCAGGACGCGCTCGTCGATGCGGGGGTCGACCGCCTTGAGCGCATCCAGGCCGAGCTCATCCAGCGCCGTGCCCGCCGCTTCGGCCGCGGCGACTGCCCGTCCGGCGATATGATGCGCCTCGCGGAACGGCACATTGGCTTCGCTCGCCAGCCAATCGGCGAGGTCGGTGGCGGTGGCATGACCGGCGGCGGCCACTGCGCGCATCCGCTCGGGCACGAACTCCAGGTCGGTAATCATCCCGGCCATGGCGGCGAGGCTCAGCTCCAGGAGGTCATGGGCATCGAACAGCGGCGCCTTGTCGTCCTGAAGGTCCTTGGCATAGGCCAGCGGCAGGCCCTTCAGCAGCACCAGCAGGGCGACCAGGTCGCCGACGATCCGGGCCGAGTGGCCGCGCACCAGCTCGGCGGCGTCGGGATTGCGCTTGTTGGGCATGATCGACGAGCCGGTCGACCAGCTGTCAGGCAGCTTGACGAAGCCGAACGGCTGCGATGCCCACAGGATGATTTCCTCCGCCAGGCGAGAAAGGTGGACCGAGCAAAGCGCGGCGGCATGCAGGTAGTCGACCACGAAGTCGCGGTCGCTGACCGCGTCGATGCTGTTCGCGGTCGGCCGGTCGAAACCAAGCGCCTTGGCCGTCTCTTCGCGGTCGATCGGAAAGCCGGTGCCGGCCAGCGCGGCGCTGCCCAGCGGAGACTGGTTCATGCGAGCCCGCGCATCCGCGAAGCGGCTGCGATCTCGGACCAGCATTTCGCGATAAGCGAGGAGGTGATGGCCGAGCGTTACCGGCTGTCCGGATTGGAGGTGGGTGAAACCGGGCATGACGTCCGCTGCATGCTCTTCGGCACGGTCCAGCAGCGCGGATTCAAGCGCGTCGATCCGCTGAATGGCCGTGTCCATCGAACGTCGCACGAACAGCCGGAAATCGGTCGCCACCTGATCGTTACGCGACCGTGCGGTGTGCAACCTTCCCGCGGAATCTCCGATCAGTTCGGACAGGCGATGCTCGACGTGCATGTGGATGTCCTCGAGCGCCGGATCCTCATGGAGTTGTCCTGCCTCGACTTCGGCCGCAACCTGGCTGAGCCCTTGGTCGATCGCGGCGGCATCCTCGGCGGATAAAATCCCCTGCTTGCCGAGCATGGCGGCGTGGGCGCGGCTGGCGGCGATGTCCTCGCGCCACAATCGCTTGTCGATCGCGATCGAGGCATTTATCTCACGCATCACCGCGGCTGGGCCGCCTGCGAAACGCCCACCCCACATTTGATTGGAGTCACCCGTGCGGCTGATCGTCACTCTCCTGCTGGCCGTTGCGGCCCCGATGGTCGCCGGCTGCGATAGGCAAAAGGCGGATGCGCCTCAAGCGCCAGCCGAGGAAAGCCAGGAAGCCAAGGGCCTGGACCGCAGCCACAAGGGCGAGCCGGCGCCTACGGTGAAGTTCAAGAATCCGGACGGCGGCGAGTTCGATCTCGCCAAGTTCAAGGGAACGCCGGTGCTCGTCAATCTATGGGCGAGCTGGTGTGCGCCCTGCATCAAGGAGCTGCCGACCCTCCAGCAACTGGAGCAGGCGCAGGCGGACGAAGGCAAGCTCGGCATAATCGCGGTCAGCCAGGACATGGCGCCGCAAGGCTCGGTCGACGCCTTTCTCGGCGAGCGCGATATCGGCCGCTTTGCCGCCTATCACGATCCGGACATGAAGCTGACTTCGGCCCTCGGTGTCCAGGTCATGCCGACCACCATCCTCTACGATGCGGAAGGCAAGGAAGTCTGGCGCTACGTCGGCGACCTCGATTGGACCAGCCCGGACGCCGCTAAGCTGCTTGCCGAGCTGAACCCGCCGAAAGCAGCTTGAGCAACCGGCCGTCGATCGCGGCCAGCCCAAGCGCGATCAGCGCCAGCCCGATAAAGTCCTGCGGGGCCAGCACCTCGTTCAGGAACAGGCTGCCGAACAGGATCGCGAACGGCGGCACCAGCAGGGTCACCAGCAGCGCGTTGGTTGCCCCGGCCGTCTCGATCAGCCGGAAATAAAGGACGTAGCCGAAGGCGGTGCAGAGCAGCGCCAGCGCGACGATCGCGCCCCACGCACTGATCGGCGGCAGCGGCTGGGTCCAGGGCTGGTCGACCAGCAGCGCGAGCGGCAGCATCATCAGCGCTCCGGCGGTCAGCTGGCCGGTAGTCAGCGACATGGGAGAGACGCCCATCCGGCGGAAGCGGCGTGCCCAGACCGCGGCAAATGCATAGCTGAGCGCCGCTGCGATGCAGGCCAGTTGGGCCACCGCGTCGGTGCCGATATTCGCCAATAACATCGGCCCGATCATCGTCGCCACGCCGGCGAAACCTAGCACTACCCCGGCGATCTTGCGCGGCGTCATCCGCTCGTCCGCCGTGAAGAAATGGGCGACGAGGACGCCCCAGATCGGGGTGGTGGCATTGAGGATCGAGGCAAGCCCGCTGGCGATATGGGTCTGTCCCCAGCCGAACAGGGTGAACGGCAACGCATTGTTGAGCAGCGCCAGCAGCAGGATCGATCCCCATACTTCGCGCGGCAGGTCGAGCCGTTCGCCCTTGACCTTCAGGAACAGGAACATGGCGCCCGCGGCGATGGTCAGGCGCAGCCACACATAGGTCAGCGGATGAACGTGGTGGACGGCGACCCCGATGAACAGGAAGGCGCCGCCCCAGATGACCGCCAATGTCAGCAACACCAGCCATTCGCGGCCCGTCATTTGCTGATTGATCATCGGCTGCAGGTAGCCAGCGCCGGCGGGCTTGGCGTCCCGGGCCTTGCGATCAAACAGTTCGTTGCTGAGCGTAGCCATCGGCAACCTCCTAATTCCTTATAGCATCTAGGAGGAATTGCCTCTGCGGCCCAACCAAAGCCGGGCTTACGGCAATAAGGTCGGCTTATTGGCTAATCGCGCAGAAGCTCGTTGATCGACGTCTTTGAACGGGTCCTCTCATCGACCCGCTTGACGATTACCGCGCAGGCGAGGGCCGGGCCGCCCTTGTCGCTCGGCAGAGTGCCGGGCACCACGACCGAATAGGCCGGCACCCGCCCGTATATCACCTCGCCGCTGGCACGATCGACGATCTTGGTCGAGGCGCCGAGGAACACGCCCATCGAAAGGACGGCGCCTTCCTCGACGACCACCCCTTCGGCCACTTCGGAGCGGGCGCCGATGAAGCAATTGTCCTCGATGATCACCGGCCCGGCCTGGAGCGGCTCGAGTACCCCGCCGATGCCCGCGCCGCCGGAAATATGGACGTTGCGCCCGATCTGCGCGCAGCTGCCGACCGTCGCCCAGGTGTCGACCATCGACCCCTCGCCGACATAAGCGCCAAGGTTGACGAAGCTTGGCATCAGCACCGCGCCCGGGGCGATGTAGGCGCCGCGGCGGACGATTGCCCCCGGCACGGCGCGGAAACCGGCCTTGGCGAAGCTGTCGGGACCCCAACCGAAGAACTTTGACGGCACCTTGTCCCACCATGGCGCTCCGCCGGGCCCACCGGGAATTGCTTCCATTGGATTCAGGCGAAAGCTCAGCAGCACCGCCTTCTTCAGCCACTGGTTGACCCGCCACTGGCCGTCAGCCTTTTCGGCCACACGCTCTTCGCCGCTATCGAGGCGGAGGATGGCGGCTTCGACCGCCTCTTTCAGCGCCCGGTCGTTCGGATCGATCGAGTCCCGCCGCTCCCACGCCTCCTCGATGGTCGATTGCAGGTCGGCGGCCGTGGCGGTCATTCGCTTTCTCCAAGCATGTCCTCGAGCCATTCGCCAACATCGCTAATGGTGAGGTCGATAAAGTCGGGATGGTGGGCGTGATTGCCGCGTTCCGATCCGTTGTCGACCCATACCGTCGTCATTCCCAGCAATTTTGCCGGCTTGAGGTTCTGGGCCATGTCCTCGATCATCGCCGCACGGCGAGGGTCGATCTCGAACCGGTCGAGAAGCCGCCGGTAGCCATGTTCGTTCGGCTTGGGCTGAAGCTCGGCGGCATGGATATCGTGAAGCTCCGCGAAATGCTCGCCTATTCCAAGCGCTTCCAGCACCCGGCGCGCATAGGGTTCGTCGGCGTTGGTGAAGATGAGCTTGCGGCCCGGCAGGCGGCCCAGGTTCCGGGCCAGCCGGTCGTCACGCGTCACCCGGTCGAGCGGGATGGCATGGACGTCGCTCAAAAACTCGTGCGGATCGACCTGGTGCTCGCGCATCAAACCCGCCAGCGTGGTCCCATGTTCGTGAAAGTGTGCCTTTTGTACCCGCTTGGCTTCGGATGAATCGACCCCTAGCAATCGTTCAATAAAGGCTCCCATGCGCTGATCGATCAGGTCAAACAGGCCAGTCGACGCTGGGTATAGGCAATTGTCGAGGTCGAAGACCCAGTCGGTCACGTTGGCGAACAAGGGGGCAAAGCGGGGGTTCATTCATTATCGCTACTAGTCAGCTGAGGCTCTTCAGCAAAATGAAAGCTTTTATTAACCATAAGCACATATGGAAAAGCCGTTAAGTTCCAACGGCTTGTCGGGGAAGTGTCAATGGGTAACCGGTTCTTGTCGTCGACGGCTTGCGCGCTCATGCTGGGCCTTTCCGCTTGTGGAGGCGGCGGCGGTGGCGGCGGTATCGGCTCGACGCCTCCTCCGGCGGTCACCCCGACTCCGACGCCCACCCCGACTCCGACCCCGACCCCCACGCCGACGCCGACCCCCACGCCGACGCCGAGCGGCAGTTTCAACACGACCGAGTATCAGCGTTCCAACGGCGCTGTCAGTTCAGGCGCAATCCACGCCTGGGAAAAGGGCGCGACCGGCCAGGGCGTCAAGCTTGCGGTCGTCGACAGTGGCATCAACCCGACGCTTGACGAATTCAGCGGGCGCATCGATCCAGCCAGCCGCGACGTCGCCGGCAATCGGCCGCTAAGCGATGATGACGGGCACGGCACGGCGGTCGCGGCGACCGCGGCCGCTGCCCGCAACGACCTGCAGAACGTGGGCATCGCCTTCAACGCAACGATCCTGTCGTTCCGCGCGGATAGCCCGGGCAGCTGCACTGCCCCGTCGGGTAGCGGCTGCGAATTCTTCGACAACGCCATTTCCCAGGGTGTCGACGCGGCGCGGCTGGCCGGCGCCAAGGTCATCAATCTTTCGCTCGGCGGCGAAGCTCCGGGAAGCTTGCTGCTGCAGGCCATGCAGCGGGCGGTTAATGCCGGGATTATCCTGGTCATTTCCGCCGGCAACGACGGTGAAGACCCGCTCAAGGGTGGCAATGCCGACCCGTTCGCGCTGGTTCCGGCCCAGCAGTTTCCCGGCCAGGTGATCATTGCCGGGGCGCTCGACACCGGCCTCACCCAGCTGGCGACATTTTCCAACCGTGCCGGACAGGGGCAGAATTCCTATCTGACTGCCTTGGGCGTTCGGGTGCGCACAATCGACAATACCGGCACCGGCACGCTCTATTCCGGCACCAGCTTCTCCGCGCCGATCATCACCGGCTCGATCGCGCTGATCGCCCAGGCGTTTCCCAACCTGACGGGGGCCCAGATCGTCGACCTGTTGTTCTCGACGGCCGACGACCTCGGCGCCCCCGGCGACGATCCCGTTTTCGGCCAGGGCCGGCTCAACCTTGAGCGTGCGTTCCAGCCGGTCGGAACGACCAGCCTGGCCGGCAGTGAAACAGTCGTCACCACGGCAAGCGCATCCGGCGGACTGCCGGAGGCCGCCGGCGACGGCGGCGCCAAGGGATCGATGGGGGCAATCATCCTCGACGGTTACAGCCGCGCGTTCGCGATCGACCTCGCCAGGGGCCTGCGCCAGGCCCAGACTCGCCTCCCGCTCGAGCGCGCGCTGACTGGCCACGTCCGCGGTTCGGCGGTCCAGGCCGGCCCGGTGTCGATCGCGCTGAGCGTGGCCGAACGGCCTCGCTCCGCCGGCATCATCGACGTCACTCGGCTCGGGATCGGTCCGGATGACGCCCGCCAGTCCCGCCTCGTCGCCGGCACGGCGATTGCCCGGCTGGACAGCAAGACCAGGGCCGCTTTCGGCTTCTCCGAAGGCGCCAAGGCGATCGAGCGGCAATTGACCGATGCCGAAGGTGGCGCCTTCCTCATCGCCCGCGACATCAGCGGCGACCCTGGCTTCCAGGCGCAACGGGGATCGAGCCTCGCGATCCGCCGCGACCTTGGTTTCGCCGGCCTGACCGTTGCGGCCGAACAGGGCCGCGCGTGGCAGGATCGGCAGGGATGGGAGGCCGACCGGCCTTACAATTGGTCCAGCATGACGCTCGACCGCCGGTTTGGCGCAGGCACCTGGGGCTCGATCGGCATGAGCCGCCTCGACGAGCAGCGCAGCCTGCTCGGCGGCCGCCTCGGCAGCGTGTTCGGCGGCGGCGGGGCGACCAGCCTGTTCCTCGATTTCGAAGGGCGCCAGGACCTCGGCAATGGCTGGGCGGCGACGCTGATGGGCCGGCGCGGCTGGACCGACTTCGCCGGCGGCAAGTTCCAGACCGGCGCCTACTCGTTCGATCTCAGCAAATATGGCCTGCTCGGATCGAGCGACCGGCTCGGCTTCCGCATCGCGCAGCCGCTGCGGGTTGAGAACGGAGGCATCTCGATGATGCTGCCGACCGGCTACGATTATGCGACCGAAACCGAGACGAGGACGCTCGAGCGGCTGAGCTTCACTCCCTCTGGCCGCGAGGTCGATGCCGAGCTTAGCTATTCGACGGGCTTGGGCCGCGGCTGGCTCGGCGCCAATCTCTATGCGCGGCGCCAGCCAGGGCATATCGCCACGGCAGACCCCGACATGGGAGCGGCAATCCGCTACAGCCTCGGCTTCTGATCGGCGCTAGCGTCGCCCGTCGCGGAACTTGACCGGCACCATGCAGCCGCGCTCGTCGAGCCGGTAGACGGCGGCATAGGCCTCGGCGGGAGGCAATTCGCCTAGCTTCTGCGGTTTGACCGGCTGGCTATGCCATCCGCGTCCTTGGCGCACCCATTGGCCGGTCGCTCCCGGACAATCGGCACTTGGCTTTTGCAGGGGCGGCGATTTGGCGGGCAGGGCCGGAGCAGCCGCGGCGAGCATAATCGCAACCGGAAAGAGAAAGCGCATGACATTCTCCCTTCCGGATTCGCTTAGCAGATTACCGGCTAGACGGTGAAGCTTTCGCCGCAGCCGCAGGCGCCCTTGGCATTCGGGTTTTCGAACACGAAGCCCGCGGCGAAATCGTCTTCGCGCCAGTCCATCGTGCTGCCGATCAAATAGAGGATCGACGCCCCGTCGACATAGAAAGTGCCGCCGGGCGTTTCGATCTTCTCGTCGAACTTATTCTCGTCCGTCACATAATCGACCGAATAGGCGAGGCCGGAGCAGCCGCGGCGAGGAGTCGAGAGCTTGACCCCGATCGTGCCCGCCGGCGCCTTCGCCATCAGCTCGGCAATGCGCGCCTCCGCTCCCGGCGTGAGCGTGATCGCGGCGGGGCGAGCACGGACTTTACGTTCTTGGTTCATCTAAAGCATTCCCAGCTCGAGGCGTGCCTCGTCGCTCATTTTCGAAGGGTCCCATGGCGGATCCCACACCAGCTTGACCTCGGCGTCGCGAATGCCAGGCACCGACAGCACCCGTAATTCGACCTCGCCGGGCATCGATTCCGCGACCGGGCAGTGCGGGGTGGTCAGCGTCATGGTGACGACCGCGTCGCCATCCTCGCTGATCGCCACGTCATAGATCAGGCCCAGCTCGTAAATGTCGACCGGGATTTCCGGGTCGTAGATCGACTTCAAGGCCTCGATCACCGCTTCCTGAAGCGCTCCGCCGGGGCCGCCCATGTCGGGCGCCGGCTTCTTCTCGGCGAGGAAGCCGGCAAGATAATCGCGCTTGCGCTCGAACGTCTCGGCGGGCGTCTCGTCGCTGACGCGGGCGCGCGGCGGACTGTCGACGCCGTCGACCTCCTCAACCTCGATCTTTTTTTCTTCGCCCATCGTCATCCGAAAATCCGCTTTACCTTGTAGAGGCCCTCGACCAGGGCCTCGATATCGCTTGCGTCGCTGTGCGCGGCGAAGCTGGCGCGGGCCGTTGCGGGCACGCCGAGATAATCCATCAACGGCTGCGCACAATGGTGGCCTGCTCGGACCGCGACTCCATGGTCGTCGAGAATCGTGCCGATATCGTGCGGGTGCACGCCCTCCAGCGCGAAGCTGACGATCCCGGCGCTGTCCTCCGGCCCGAACAGGGTCACGCCCGCTACCTCGCGCAGTGCCGCGCGTGCCTCGATCACCAGCGCGCTTTCGTGCGCATGGATGGCGTCGAGGCCGATCCCGTTGACCCAGTCGATCGCCGCGTGGAAGCCGATGGCGCCGGCGATGTGCGGTGTCCCGGCCTCGAACCGCGAGGGGGCGGGGAGGTATGTGGTTTTCTCGAACGTCACTCGGTCGATCATTGCCCCGCCGCCCTGCCATGGCGGCATCGCCTCGAGCAGTTCCTGCTTCGCCCACAGCGCGCCGATTCCGGTTGGCCCGTAGATCTTGTGCGCCGAGAAGACATAGAAGTCGGCGCCGATCGCGGCGACGTCGACCGGCAGCCGGGGAGCCGCCTGGCAGCCGTCGAGCAGAAGCTTCGCGCCGACCTTGTGGGCGATGCCCGCCGCGCGCTTGGCGTCGAGGATCGATCCCAGCACGTTCGACACATGGGCGAAAGCGACCACCGCGTGGTCCTCATTCGCCATCCGCTCGGCGGCATCGAGATCGATCCGCCCGTCTTCGGTCAGCGGCACGACGTCGATCTCGTAACCCGCCAGCTGCCATGGCACGATATTGCTATGATGCTCGAGCTGGCTGAGCAGCACGCGCTTTCGGTCGCCGTTGCGGAAAGTCCGGGCGACCAGGTTGATCGCCTCGGTCGCGCCGCGGGTGAACACGGCCTCATGCTCGTCGCCGCCGATCAGCGAGGCGGTGGCAGCTCGCGCCGCCTCGAAGCTGGCAGTCATCGCCGCCGAGCGTTCGTAGACGCCGCGATGGACGGTCGCATAATCATGGCCGTAGGCACGGGTGATCGCATCGATCACCGCCTGCGGCTTTTGCGCAGTCGCGGCGCTGTCGAGATAGTGCCAGCCGGGCGGAATCGCCGGGAACTGGTCGCGCACATTCCAATTCCTCCCCGGCACGGGGAGGGGGACCGCCGAGCTGGGCTCGGTGGTGGAGGGGGCCCCCTCCGTCAGTCCTTCGGACTGCCACCTCCCCGGTCCGGGGAGGATTTTCCGGTCCTCGTTCATGCCGCCACCTTCCGCAGCGCCACTCGCGCCATCTCGGCAATGCCTTGATCGTCGCCCTCAATCTCGTCCCACAGGCCTCCGACAAAGCCTTCGAGCAGCAACGCCCGGGCGCTGACCGGATCGAGCCCGCGCGCAGCAGCGTAATATAGCTGGTTCCGGTCCAGCTCGCCGACGGTCGCGCCGTGGGCGCATTTCACATCGTCGGCGAAAATCTCGAGCTCGGGCTTGGCATTGGCGGTCGCGCCGCGGTCGAGCAGCATCGCCTTCACCGATTGCTCGGCGTCGGTTTGCTGGCCCTCGCGCGCCACTTCGATCCGGCCCAGGAAACTGCCGGTTGCCTTGTCGCCCAGCACGCTTCGGATGGTCTGGTGTGACGTCGCTCCCGGCGCGACATGCTTGAGCGTCGTGACGATTTCCAGCGTCGAATTGCCGCCGCCGATGTTGGCGCCGAACAGCGCGAAATCGGCGCCCTCATGCATCGTCACGTCGATCTCGTAGCGCCCGTAGCGCGACGCATTGTTGAGCGCGAAAATGCGCACGACGGCACCCGCCGCCACCACCATTTCCACGCGGCGAATGTCGATCTCGTCGCCGCTCGGCAGCCAGATTTGCTGCAGTCTTTGCTGCGCAGCAATTTTGACTTCGTCAGGTTGCGCGAGACCGTCCCAAACATCGCGCAATGCGTCGATGTCGGCGTAGCGATAGGCTTCCAGCTTGCGGGTCGGGAGCGCGGTCATGCAGCCGCCTCCGCATAGCCTTCGCGCTCGAGCTCATGGGCCAGCTCCGGCCCGCCCGAACGGACGATCTTTCCGCGCGACAGGACATGCACCGCGTCGGGCGTTACATAGTCGAGCAGGCGCTGGTAATGGGTGATCAACAGCACTGATCTGTCGGGTGCGCGCATGATCGAATTGATGCCCGCACCGACCGCCTTCAGCGCGTCGATGTCGAGTCCGCTGTCGGTCTCGTCGAGGATCGCGAGGCGCGGATCCATGATCCCCATTTGCACCATCTCGGCGCGCTTCTTCTCGCCGCCCGAAAAGCCGACATTGACCGGACGCTTCAGCATTTCCGCGTCCATGCCGAGCAGCGCCGCCTTGTCTTTCGACAGGCGGATGAATTCGGCGCCCGACAGTTCCTTCTCGCCGCGCGAACGGCGCTGCGAATTCAGGCTCTCGCGCAGGAACTGGAGGTAGGAAACGCCGGGGATTTCGACCGGATATTGGAAGCCCAGGAACATGCCCGCCGCGGCGCGTTCGTGCGGCTCCATCTCAAACAGATCGCGCCCGTCGAACGTCACCGAGCCCTCGGTCACTTCGTAGCCAGGGCGCCCGCCAAGCACATAGGCGAGCGTCGACTTGCCTGCGCCATTGGGGCCCATGATCGCATGGATTTCTCCGGCCGGGACGGTCAGGGTCAGCCCGTTCAGGATCGGCTTGCCGGCGACGGTTGCGTGGAGGTTTTCAATCTTCAGCACTTAACCAACACTTCCTTCCAGGCTGATCCCAAGCAGTTTCTGCGCCTCGACCGCAAACTCCATCGGCAGCTGTTTCAGCACCTCGCGGGCGAAGCCGTTGACGATGAGGGCCACCGCGCTTTCGGTATCGAGCCCGCGCATCTGCGCGTAGAACAGCTGGTCCTCGCTGATCTTCGACGTGGTCGCTTCATGCTCGATGGTCGCGGTCGGGTTCCTGACTTCGATGTAGGGCACGGTATGGGCGCCGCATTCGCTGCCCAGCAGCAGCGAATCGCACTGGGTGAAGTTGCGCACATTCTCCGCGCCCGGAAGCACCCGCACGAGCCCGCGATAGGTGTTGTTCGACTTGCCGGCGCTGATACCCTTGCTGACGATGGTCGAACGCGACCCCGCGCCGATGTGGATCATCTTGGTACCGGTGTCGGCCTGCTGGTAATTGTTGGTCAGCGCGACCGAATAGAATTCGCCGACGCTGTCCTCGCCCTTCAGGATGCAGCTCGGATATTTCCAGGTGATCGCGCTGCCGGTCTCGACCTGCGTCCAGCTGACCTTGGAGCGCGCCTCGGCGCACAGCGCCCGCTTGGTGACGAAGTTGAAGATGCCGCCCTTGCCCTCGGCGTCGCCTGGATACCAGTTCTGGACGGTCGAGTATTTTACCTCGGCGTCTTCGTGGGCGTAAATTTCGACCACCGCGGCATGAAGCTGGTTCTCGTCGCGCATCGGCGCGGTGCAGCCCTCGAGATAGGATACATAGCTGCCCTTGTCGGCGACGATCAGGGTGCGCTCGAACTGACCGGTATTCTCGGCATTGATGCGGAAATAGGTGCTGAGCTCCATCGGGCAGCGCACGCCCTCCGGCACATAGACGAAGGTGCCGTCAGAAAAGACCGCGCTGTTCAAACAGGCAAAATAATTGTCGCGCTGCGGCACCACGCTGCCGAGGTACTTTTTGACCAGCTCCGGATATTCGCGGATCGCCTCGCTGATCGACAGGAAGATGACGCCGGCGGCCTTCAATTCCTCGCGGAAGGTGGTCGCGACGCTGACGCTGTCGAACACCGCGTCTACCGCGACCTTGCGCGCGCCCTCGACCCCGGCGAGCACCTTCTGCTCTTCGATCGGGATGCCGAGCTTTTCATAGACGCGCAGGATCTCGGGATCGACCTCGTCGAGGCTGCCGAGCTTGGGCTTCGGCTTCGGCGCCGCGTAATAATAGGCGTCCTGGTAATCGATCTCGGGGATGGTCAGCTTGGCCCAGTCGACCTCCTCCATCTCGAGCCAGGCGCGATATCCCTTGAGGCGCCATTCGAGCATCCACTCGGGCTCGCCCTTCTTGGCGGAGATGAAGCGGACCGTTTCCTCGTTGAGGCCCTTGGGCGCAAACTCCTGCTCGATGTCCGAGGAGAAGCCCCATTCGTAATCCTTGGCCAGCGCCTCGCGCGCCTCGCGGTTGGTGACGACTTCTTCGTTCACTGCGCCAGCTCCCGCAGCGAAACCGAACCGAGCGCGCCCCGCACGGCATTGCCGACAATCCCCATGTGCGGCTTAACCCGGCAGTGGGCGTCGAGCAGGCAATCGTGATTCACGCCATCGGCGCACATCGTCATGACGATCGGGCCCTCGACCGCTTCGACGATGTCGGCGAGGGTGATCTCGGTCACCGGCCGCGCCAACGCATAGCCGCCGCCCGCGCCGCGCTGGCCAACCAGCAGGCCATGGGCTGCCAGCTTCTGCATCAGCTTCTGCGCAGTCGGCAGCGGCACTCCGGTTTCCTCGGAAAGGTCGGTCGCCGTCAGTCGAGCGCACCGTTCCCGGCGCGCGGCGGCGGTCATCATTACGACGGCATAGTCGGCAAGATGGGTGAGTCGCATGTCTAATCGGAGCTTTCCAGTCCGATTTAGGCGATTGAGTGGCATTTTACAACGTCATTGCCTCTGCGCGTCCGCAATGACACAGCGGCGTCGTGGCCCTTTACAAGTTCCTTCGACCCTTGGCCTTTGCGCTGGATGCGGAATCCGCCCACCGCGCGACGATCTCCACCCTGTCGCTCGCGCCGTCCTTGCCGCTGCCCGATTTTCCGTCCGCACTCGGGCAGTCGGTGGCCGGCCTGCATTTCCCCTCGCCGGTCGGACTGGCGGCGGGGTTCGACAAGGACGCCGAAGTTCCCGACGCCATGCTGGGGCTCGGGTTCGGCTTCGTCGAGGTGGGCACGGTCACCCCCAAGCCCCAGGAGGGCAATGCCCGGCCGCGGCTGTTCCGGCTCAAGGAAGATCATGCGGTGATCAACCGCATGGGCTTCAACAACCGGGGCCAGGCGGCCGCGCTGGACCGGCTCAAGCGGCGCAACCGGCGCGGCATCGTCGGCGTCAACATCGGCGCCAACAAGGACAGCGCCGATCGCATCGCGGACTATGTGGCGGGCGTTCGCGCTATGAGCCCGGTTGCGGACTATCTCACCGTCAACATCAGCTCGCCCAACACGCCCGGCCTGCGCCAACTGCAGGACGAAGGAGCGCTGCGAGCCCTGCTATCCGCGGTCCGCGAGGCGCGGCTGCCAGCAGGTCCGCCGATCTTCCTCAAGGTCGCGCCCGATCTCGGCGAAGGCGAGCCGGATCAGATCGTGCGGGTTGCGATCGAGCACGGGGTCGATGCGATCATCGTCGCCAACACGACCGTATCAAGGCCGCCAATCAACTCGCCATTTGCGAATGAACAAGGCGGGCTGTCAGGCGCTCCCCTGAAGCCGCTGGCGCTCCAGGCCCTGCGCGCATTCCGCGCCGCCTCCGGTGCCAAGATCCCGCTGATCGGGGTCGGCGGAATCTCCGATGCCGACGATGCGTGGGAACGCATCTGCGCCGGGGCCAGCCTCATCCAGCTTTATTCGGCAATGGTCTATGAGGGTCCCCGCATTGCCCGCCGCATCGCGCAAGGCCTCGCCGAGCGGCTCGGCCGGGAAGGCATGTCCAATATCGCCGAAGCAGTCGGCTCGGCCTAGCGCCCGAGCAGCAACACCACGCCCTCGCGCCTCGGATCATAGCCGCCATCGACCTGCCCGTTGCGGATCATCACCGCATGGACCCCGCTATCCTCGCCCTGGCCGGGCCTGAGGTCGATGCCCTTGGCTTGGAGCGCGGCCAGCATTTCCGGGCTGAACTTGGCCACCTCGCCGTTGAAGTTGGATCCGCGCGCAACGAGGTTCGGTGCCGCCAGCGCCTGCTGGGCCGGCATCTTCCAATCCACTGCTGCGACCATCGACTTGGCGACATAAGCGAGGATGGCATTGCCTCCGGCTGACCCGAACGCCCCGGCAAAGCTTCGATCGCCATTAAGGAGGATCAGCGGCGTCATCGACGAGCGCGGGCGCTTGCCGGGAGCCACCGCGTTGGCTGCCGGGCGCCCATCGGCATCCGCGGGTGAAAAGGAGAAATCGGTCATCTGGTTGTTGAGGAAGAAGCCGTCGACCATGCGCCCGGAGCCGAAGAGCGATTCCACGGTTGTGGTCATCGACACCACATTCCCGTCCCCATCCCGGATAATGAAGTGCGACGTGCCGGTCGGTTCCAGAGTCTTGTCGGCGGCCATCGACGGCGCCAGCGCCGGGTTGCCGGCAACCGGCGGCGGGCCTGCGGTTTCGCCGATCAGCCGTCGGCGCGAGGCGACATAGGCCGGGTCCAGCATTCCCTGCACCGGCACATTGGTGAACGCCGGGTCACCGACGTAGCGGTCGCGGTCGGCGTACATGATGCGGCTTGCTTCAGCGAACAGGAACCAGGCCTGCGGGTCGCTGGGGCTGCGCGCAGCAATGTCGGTGCCCTCAAGGATTTTCAACAGTTGCAGGGTTCCGACTCCGCTCGACGGCGGGGGCGGGACGCAAACCAGATAGACTCGATAAGGGCGGCACAGCGCTTCGCGTTTGACCGGCTTGTAACTGGCGAGGTCGGCCATGGTCATCGTGCCGCCCAAGGGCCCGGCGCGGGTGCGGGCGACGATCTTGGCACCCGTTTCCCCGGCATAGAGGGCAGCCGGTCCCTGCTCGGCCAACCGGCTAAGAAAGGCCGCAAAGGGCTTGTTGACCAGCCGCTCTCCGGCATTGAGCAGTGAGCCGTCGGCTTTCGAGAAATAGGCGATCACGTCGGGCGCATGGTTTTCCGCGAAATCGGCGTGGATCATGCGATGCAGCCGCGGGCTGACGATGAAGCCCTCGTCGGCGGTCCGTTCCGCCGCCCCGAACAGGCTGCCCCAAGGCAGCTTGCCATGCTCGCCATGCGCCATCGCAAGCATCTTGACCGCGCCTGGAACGCCGGTCGCGCGGCCGCTCAACACTGCCGTGTCGAAGGGCAGCGGATTTCCGGCAGAATCGAGGAACATGCCTGGGATAGCCTGGGCCGGCGCCACCTCGCGGCCGTCATAGACGGATATCTGGCGCGAGCCGGCGTCATAATAGGTCATGAAAGCGCCGCCGCCGATGCCCGAGCTTTGCGGCTCGACCAGCGATAGCATGGCCTGGACCGCGATCGCCGCGTCTACCGCGCTGCCGCCGCGTTCGAGCACCTCCAACCCGGCCCGCGCGGCTAGCGGGTTGGCGGCAATCACGAATGCTTGCTCCCTGGCTGCCGGCGGAGCGGAGGCGGGAATCGTGGCGCAGGAAGCGACCAGCAGAATGAGGGGAAGCAGGACAAAGCGAATGATCGACATGCCTGCGGCTTAGGCGAGTGACGCAAAGCCTGTCCACCGCACTCGGCTGGCATCGGCCGTGCAATGCGCTAAACAGCGGCTCGAAGCGCTCGCTAGAGGCGCAACAAGCGGGAGAATGGTGCGCGTGGCCGACACTCAGCTCGAGAAATTTCCCAATCTCGTCTCCATGTTCCTCACCCGCGCGCGGGAAAAGGGCGATGCTCCCTTCCTGTCGAAAAAGGTCGAGGGTGAGTGGCGGTCCATCAGCTACAATGAGGCCGCGCGGCAGGTTGCGGCGCTTGCGGCAAGCCTGATCCGGCTTGGGCTTCGGTCCGGCGACCGCGTCATGCTGGTCAGCGAAAACCGGCCGGAATGGCTGATCGCCGACCTCGGTATCATGGCCGCGGGCTGCGTCACCGTCCCGACCTACACCACCAACACCACGCGCGATCACCAGCATATCCTCGCCAATAGCGGCGCCAGCGCGGTGATCGTCTCGACCCAGAAGCTGGCCAGGAATCTGCTGCCGGCGGTGCTTTTCGCCTCGGAATGCCGTCACGTCATTTCGATCGACGACATCATCACCGGCCAGTCCCCCGACGTCGCGCAATTCCACCACTGGGAGGAGCTTGTCTCGGGCGGCTCGGATCTCGGCGCGGTCGAGCAGCGGATGGCCAGCGTGAAGCGCGAAGACCTAGCTTGCATCATCTACACCAGCGGTACCGGCGGAGCGCCGCGCGGCGTCATGCAGCATCACGGAATGATCCTGCATAATGTCGAAGGCTGCACTGACGTCATCGCCAATGACTTCGGTTGGGACGAGGAAATATTCCTTTCCTTCCTGCCGGCGAGCCACGCCTATGAGCATAGCGGCGGCCAACTGTTCCCGGTCGCGCTGGGCGCCCAGATTTACTACGCCGAGAGCCTGGAGAAGCTCGCGGCCAATATCGAGGAAGTCCGGCCAACGATCATGGTCGTGGTTCCGCGCCTGTTCGAAATGCTGCGCGCCAAGATCATGAAGCAGGTCGAAAAGGACGGCGGCGTGCCTGCCTATCTGATGGACCGGGCAATGAGCATCGAGTCCAAGCGCTATGCCGGTAAGTCGGTGCCGTGGGATTTGCCGATGGACGGCATCCTGTCGCTGACCTTGCGCCGCAAGGTCCGCCGCAAGTTCGGCGGCCGGATGAAGGCAATGGTCTCGGGCGGCGCGCCGCTCAACCCCGACGTCGGCCTGTTCTTCCAGGCGATGGGTCTCCCGATGCTGCAGGGCTACGGCCAGACCGAGGCCGGGCCGGTGATCAGCTGCAACCGGCCCAAGGCCGGCATCCGCATGGACACGGTTGGCCCGCCCCTCCTCAACACCGAGGTCCGGATCGCCAATGACGGCGAGATCATGGTCCGCGGCGAGCTGGTGATGAAGGGCTATTGGCACAATGACGAAGAGAGCGCGCGGGTGCTCCAAGACGGCTGGCTCGGCACCGGCGACGTCGGCCATCTCGACGGGAAGAACCGGATCGTCATCACCGACCGCAAGAAGGACCTGATCGTCAACGACAAGGGCGACAACGTCTCGCCGCAGCGGGTCGAGGGAATGCTCACGCTACAACCTGAAATCCTCCAGGCGATGGTCTATGGCGACCGCCAGCCGCACCTGGTTGCGCTGCTGGTCCCGGACGCCGAGGAAATGAAGCGGTTCAAGGACGATCCCGAAGGGATGCACAAGGCGCTCTCCAAGGCGGTCGACCGGGTCAATGCCGATCTTAGCGTCATTGAGAAGGTGCGCCGCTTCATCCTCGCCGACGAGCCATTCTCGGTGGAGAATGAGATGCTCACTCCGTCGATGAAGATCCGCCGGCATGTCATCGGTGGCGTATATGGCGACCGGCTCAGCGCACTCTTCAAACGCTAGGAATCAGCTCTTCGGCTTGGTGTAGGGAACGAACGGCCCAAACACGCAGGCCCCGCCCTGGATTCCGGCCGACAAATCGACCAGCCGGTTGATGTCGCCATCGCAAAGGTCGGTAGTCCCGAACTGGCGGGTAACCAGTGTGCGGCTGTGATTGGCGATCCCGAAGCAGCTGTTGCGCGGCTTCTGCAGGTAAATCGTCCGCCCGTCACGAAACAGGATGGTGTCGTCGTCGATCACTTCCATGCTGTTCGTTCGATAGTTGCGAATGCAGCGCTCGGGCGGCCCCGGCGTCCGGCCGGCCAGCGCTTCGGCGAGATCTTTCTGCGCCCTCGGGCTCGGCGCTTCCGCCACTGGCGTCGATGAGCAGGACAAGAGCATTGCCGACGCGCCGGCTGTGAAAAGCGCAGACATTCTCATATGGACTTACCCTCGAACGTTGCTGTGCTTAGCTGGCCTTCCGATAAGGCACGAATTCGCCGAACACGCAGGATCCATAACCGTATCCAGAAACCCGATCGACCAGTTCGCCGATCTGGCCGCTGCAAAGCCGGTTGCTGCCGGCGATACGGGTGACGAGGCTATAGTTGCCGTTGCCCAGGCCGTAGCATCCGCCATGCGGCTTCTGGACGTAGATTGTCCCGCCTTCCTTGAACAGGATGGTGTAGTCGTCGATCACCGTCATGTCCGAACCGCGAGTGTTGCTGATGCAGCTAACCGGCTGGCCGGCGGTGCGGCCGGCCAGTGCCTTGCCGAGCTTTTCGGCGGACTTGGCGCTGTAGGAATCCTTCTCGGCGACGGCGATAGTTGATGTCGCGATCAGCGCTGCGCCGGTGGCCGCGGCGAGGAAGTAGGGACGGAGGTTCATGGCGACTCTCCTTGAGTGTGAGTTGCTAATATAAACGCATCAGCCTGAACTTAGGCAGAACGAAATACATCCTTTTCTGCGCGCAAATCCGCAAAATGTTCGACGTCGCGGGCCAGCAGGAAGGGGTTGGTGGCCCGCTCCGCGGCGACTGATGTCGGTACGGTTCGCTCGCCGGCCTCTCGTGCCGCAACGATCTGGCCCAGCCGCTCGCCAATCGCTTGATTGCCGGGAAAGACATGCGCGGCGAATTGGGCATTGGCCAGCGTATATTCGTGCGCACAGTAGAGCTGGAAATCATCCGGGAGGCTGGCCAGCCGGCCGAGCGAATGGTGCATCTGCGCCGGGCTGCCTTCGAACAGCCGACCGCAACCCATCGCGAAAAGGGTGTCGCCGACAAAGGCTACCCGGTCGTCATGGAAGACATAGGCGATATGGCCGAGCGTATGGCCGGGGACTTCCCACACCTCTGCTGCATGCGACCCGATCGAAATCCTGTCCGCTTCCTTCAGCGCAACGTCGAGGCCGGGGATACGCCCGTTCTCGCCGGCCGGTCCGATGATCGTCGCTCCGGTCGCCTCCCTGATCGCCAGATTGCCGCCGGTATGATCGGGGTGCCAATGGGTGTTGAGAATCCTAGTGATTTGCCATCCGCGCCGGTCGGCCTCGGCCAGAACGGGCGCTGGATCGCCGGGATCGACCACCGCCGTCTCACCGCTCGCCGCATCATGAATCAGCCACAGATAATTGTCGGCAAAGGCCGGGATGGCGACAATCTCAAGCATCTTCGCGGCTTTCCATGATGGCCAAGCCATTCTTGGCACGCTCGCGGGTCAATTGGGTTGCAGGTAGGCGTTAGGCAAGGGCCGCCGACTGTCTAGCAGGACGCTCACCAACTGCCTGTGTTCGGCATCGATAGCCAGGGCTCGGCCGGCTCGAGCTTGCCCTGCTGCAGCAACTCGACCGAAATTCCGTCGGGCGATTTCACGAACGCCATGTGGCCGTCGCGAGGCGGCCGGTTGATGGTCACGCCATTGTCCATCAATGTCCGGCAAGTAGCGTAGATATCGTCGACCCGGAAGGCGAGGTGGCCGAAATTGCGCCCGTCCGCATAGCCGCTCTCCTCCCAATTATGGGTGAGTTCGACCTCGGCATCGTCGCCCGGCACGCCGAGGAAGATCAGCGTGAATTTTCCTTCAGGCACTTCCATCCGCCGCCGTTCCTCGAGGCCGAGCAGTTGAAAGAATGCAACAGTCGCTTCCGGATCGGATACGCGCAGCATCGAATGGAGAAATTTCATTTCGCAAGCACTCCGTTCATCGCTATATATGCACGGTTCGTCGACGGTCCGTGACCGGCAATGGTGACCGGTGGCCGTCCAAAGTGACGACGAACCGAGAGAGTCGTTCCATGTTAGAGCGATTTCAAGGTGATCGCGCCGTTTTGCTCGGCGCAGTGGCAATTTTTGCCCTTGGCCTAACCACCAGCGGATATGCGCTGGGTGACGGATTCAGGCGTTACAAATTGGCGGAACAGAGGTCGATCCAGGTGCGCGGCGTGTCCGAGCGCGACGTCACCGCCGACCTTGCGACCTGGTCGATCACCTTTTCGCACGAGGGGACCGAACTTGGCGCCGTCCAGCAGTCGGTCGACCAGCAGGCGAGGTCGGTTCGCGCTTTCTTCCAGCGGGCTGGCTTCCGGCCTGATGAGATTACCGACAGCGACGTGTCGCTCAGCCGTTCGCAGCCGACCGACCGCGACGGAAATCCGGTGGGCGCGGAAGAGCTCACGGTTCGCCGCTCGATCGAGCTTCGTACCAACGACGTGATGAAGGCGCGCGCTGCCTATGCCGCCCAGGCCGACCTGCTTCGCAACGGCGTTGAGCTGTCGGGCAGCAGCATCAGCTACAACTTCACCAAGCTCAACGACCTGAAGCCGCAGATGATCGCCGAAGCGACCAAGCACGCCCGCGATAGCGCCGAGCAATTCGCCAAGGACAGCGGCGCCAGCGTCGGTTCGATCCAGAGCGCCAGCCAAGGCTATTTCTCGGTTGGGCCGCGCGACGGCGACAGCGATCAGGAAGGCGAATCGAGCGGCTCCGGCTCGCCCTTCCAGAAGGTTCGCGTCGTGACGACAGTCGATTACGACATCGACGCCGGTTAGTGCCGGTCCTGGCCCTCACCGTCGCCATAAGGTTGCTTGGCGACCTCATTGGTGACGGTGAGCGGCGCGTCGCTCATTGCCAGCGCCTCGCGGGCGGCCTTGCCCGCCGGGCCATTGGGGTCTGCATTTAGCGCCTTGGACCAGAAGTCGCGGGCCTGGGCATTCTCGCCCGCGGCCTCGGCGATGTAGCCGGCCTCGAACAGAACTTCGGCCGAATCCGGGGCCATCGCCAGCGCCCGGTTGATCGCGACCTTTGCTGTCGGAATATCCTCTTCGCGCACTGCCAAGGCCGCGGAAAAGAACCATAGATAGGGGTCTTCGCTGATCGTCTTGGCGGCTTCGGTTACCTTGGCCCGGGCGGTTTTGAGGTCGTTCTGCGCCTCGGCCGCGCGGGCACGGTCGAGCAGGGCAAGCCCGTGCTGCTCGGCCTGCAATCCGGTCCCAGCCAGCGCCTTGTCGAGCGCCAGCGCCGCCTTGCCAGGCTGGCCCGCGGCAATCCACATATTGCCGGCCGCTGCCAGCGCGCGGTCCTTGGCGGGGTCGCCAGCGGGCGTAAGGTCCGCCGCGCTTTCGAACGCAGTGGCCGCCTCGGCAAATCGTCCCGCCTTGCTCGCCTCCACTGCCCGGCAGGATTGCGCGGCCTGGGTCAGCACGGTGGGGCAAGGAGCCGCCGATGGTGCTGCTTGGGCGGCAAATGCGGCGGCGAACAAGATGATCATGCAATGCGCTCCAGGAGCCCGAGGAGTTCGACCAGGATCGCGTGGATCTCATGCGGTTCGCTCAGGCGATGCCCGGCCCCTTTGATCAACCGAAGCTGGACATCGGCTGAACGCAGGTCCGCCATCAGCTTGAGCGGGACGCCGGTATGCACTTCCTGGTCCTGCTCGCCATGAACAAGCCGGATCGGAATGACGAGGTCGATTACACTGTTGAGCAGCCGGTGCTCGGCGCCCGATTCCCAGAATCCGCGCCAGATCACGGAGGGCTCCGGGCCGTAGGGGCTGGGCCGCTCCAGCTTGCCGTCGCGGCGCAGCGTTTCCTTTTCCTCCTGGGTGTAGCCCCAGTCGGTGAAGTCGGGCGCGGCGGCGATCCCGAGCAGCGCCTTGACCCGGTCGGGACGCCGCAGCGCCGCGTGAAGTGCCAGCCAGCCACCCATCGAAGATCCGGCGAGGAGGAGGTCGCCTTCGGTCAACAAGTCGATCGAGGCCAGCACTTCTTCGAGCCACCGGCTTAGCGTGCCGTCGGCGAATTGGCCTCCGGACGAACCGGTGCCCGAATAGTCGAGCCGAACGCAGCCGATCCCGCGGGCCGCGCAGAAGCCGTCCATCGCCAGAGCCTTGGCGCCTTCCATGTCGGAGGCATAGCCGGGAAGGAATAGGACGGTCGGAGCGCCATCCTTGGGCGCGTGCTGGCGATAGGCGATGCGGCGGCCGTCGCCGGGATCGAAATAGGCGAGCGCTGCTGGAGCGATGTCGGGAGTTGGCATGGGCGCGTCCTTGGTCAAAAAGACGGGCGGGGACAAGCCTCGGCTATCTTCCTTTCTCTGCTTCTTCCTTTTCGCGTTCGGCGTCATGCTTGAGCGGGCAAGCGTCGCGCATCGCTTTGTAGTCGCTGGCGGAAATGACTGGCGAGTATCCCGTCCCAGGGCGATACGCCGCAGCGAAACGCTTGGCCCGGTCGCCACTGGCCGGATGGCTGTTGAGGAATTCGGCTGCGGCGAAGTCCGGGCCGTCTTCCTTGTCGAGCTCGCGGAACAGTTCGGCAGTCGGCCGCGGGTCGATCCTGGCGCGGCCCAGCGCGGCGATGGCATCGCCGTCCGCCTCATATTCATTGGCCCTGGTGTAGCTCAGCGACACCAATTGCTGTGCATTGGCCCCGACGTCGCCGGCGAACAGCCGGATCAGCGCGCCGATGCCGAGCTCCCGGATCAGCGCCTGGGTGACATGGCGCCGGCGGACATGGGCCATTTCATGCGCCAGGATGCCGGCCATCGCGTCGGGATTTTTAGTATCGCGCAGCGCCCCGTCGAAAATGACGATTTGACCGCCGGGCAAAGCCGCCGCGTTAAAGATGCCGACATCGATCAGGGTCATGGTGATTGGCGCCCGGCCGCCAGTGGCGGGATCGATCCGCCGGGACATCGCCGCCAGTGCCCGGCTTGCCGCCGGGTTTCGGCAGGCATTGTCGCCGAAATCGCCGACCATCGCGGTGCCGAGGTTGCGCTCCCAGCTTTCCGGGACCAGCGGCGCAATGATGGCTGGCGCGGCATAGCCGATGACGAGCACTCCCGCTGCAACGGCGGCCAGGACGAGGCTCGCCTTGGCGAGGCCGATGCGGTCGATCCAGCTGCCGTAGCGCGTCGGGTGGGGAAGCCTGGCTCGAAATTCCGGGTCGATCGGCTGCTCGAAAATCAGCCGCCAGCCTGCGGAACCGGCACGCGACAGGACGAGGCGCTCCTTGTCCTCGTCGGTGACGGCCAATTCCGCAAGCGGGACGCGGTCAGTCCCAACCTGCAGCGACTCTCCGTCGAGCCCGACGTCGATGTCATGACGGTCGGCGGTAACGCCGTCGTAATATACTGCCCGCATGCCGGCCTGGCCCTAGAGGGCGCCGATGTCGAAGGCGTCGGCAAAGCCTTCGGCCTCGCCCGGCGCATGGGTTGTCGACTGGGTCAGCCGGCTGGCGTCGACCTCGCCATAAAGATGGAAATGGCGGATCATGAACGCCCAGTTGCGGTAGCCCCAGAAGGAAATCCCGAAGCCGAGCGTGACGATCGCAAGCCCGATGTTGCCGAGGAACAGCTTGAGCCAGTCCCAGGTGCTGGCGTCGAAGCCGAATTCGAGGTCGCCGAGCGACAGCTCGTCGGCAGCCTTGCGGTAGAATGCGGCGTACCAGTTGAGCGTCATCAGCGGGATGATCAGGTAGACTGCGAGGAAAAGCCCGAAGATGATCGCGAAAAAGGTCGGGTTGGGCTCGGAACCGCTCATCGCGGCTCCCAGGCCGATCAGCGCGACAATGACGCCGGCCACCGCGAAGGCAGCCATCGGCACCAGGTAGACAGCGGCCCAGCACCCCTTGAGTCCCTCTGCGTCAATTTCAGTTCGGAACTTTAGCGGGCCGAAGCTCATCTGGTTCCAGCGGCCGTTCCACAACCGCGTGGCCGCCCACGGCCAGGCAATCCACAGGGTCATTGCCGATAGTGCGACGCGGCCAAGATATTCGCCGCCATAGTTCCAGCCCGGCTCGTCGCTCCCGCCCCGGATGCCGCGCCAATAGGTGCGCGACAGGCGGTAGCGGAGGGCACGGAACCTGGCGAAGCCGCCGAGGTAGATGAGACCGATGTAGAACAGCAGCATGATGCCGCTGGCGGCTTCCATCTTGCCGCGCGCGACCAGCGCCGGGAACAGGAATTGGATGAACAGGAAGAATGGGATCAGCACGGCCATCACCATCAGGAAGCCGATGAACATCTCCTTGCCCGAGCCGCTCCACTCCAGCCGGTCACCGATCACCTCGGTGCGGCTCCACAGGTATCGGCGCTGGCGGGCGGTGGCCCAGAATCGGTAAACGCCGAGGGTAACGATGGTCAGCAGTACATTGGTGGCTGCTATCGGCAGATATTCGCGCCAGTATCCGGTGAACCGCACGGCCCGGTCCGAACCGGCCGCGGCGCTCGTCATCGCATCCATCTAAATTACGCCCCCAAACTTGCCCCGAAGTCCGAGACTAGCAACCGATCGGAATTAGGGAAGAGTCATAATTGGTTAGCGGCCGGTAGGGATCAAATTTCGATCGGAGAGGCGAAGACCTGCTCGATCATGCCATCGGCTTGAAGCTCATGCTGCGCTGCACTAGGGCAAATCCCATGTCCGAGATGTTCAAGATCAAGCTTCCCGACGGTTCCGTCCGCGAAATGCCCGAGGGGTCCACCCCGGCGGATGTTGCCGCAGCGATTGGTCCCGGCCTCGCCAAGGCAGCGCTGGCGGCGCGTATCGACGGCGAGGTCCGCGACCTCAATCGGCCGTTCGAGGGGGACGCAAGCCTTGCCTTGATTACGTCGAAAGACGAGAAGGACGCGCTCGAGCTGGTACGGCACGATTTCGCCCATGTCCTCGCCGAGGCGGTGCAGAAGCTCTTTCCCGGCACGCAGATAACATTCGGGCCGGCGACCGACGACGGCTTCTATTACGACTTTGCTCCGGCCACCGAGCGTGGTCCCTTCACCGACGAGGACCTGCCGGCGATCGAAGAAGAAATGCGCCGGATCATTGCCGCCGACGAGCCGCTGGTCCGCGAGGTATGGACCCGCGGCCAGGTCCGCGACTTCTTCAAGCAGAGCGGCGAAGCGTTCAAGGCCGAATGGGTGATGGAACTGCCCGAAGGCGAGCCGATCACCATGTATCGCTCGGGTAGCGGGGACGGCGCCTGGATCGATCTTTGCCGCGGGCCGCACCTCGCCTCGACGGGAAAGCTCGATCCTCAGGCGTTCAAGCTGACCCATGTCTCGGGCGCCTATTGGCGCGGCGACCAGAACAACCCGATGCTGTCGCGGATCTACGGCACTGCCTGGCTCAACAAGAAGCAGCTGGCCGAGCATCTCGTCCGGCTGGAAGAGGCAGCCAAGCGCGACCATCGCAAGATCGGGCGCGAGATGGACCTATTCCATCTGCAGGCGGAGGCGCATGGCAGCGTCTTCTGGCATCCGAATGGCTACATCATCTGGCGCCAGCTGGAGGCCTATATCCGCCGCCGGCTCGACGCCACCGGCAATGTCGAGGTCAAGACCCCCCAGCTGATGGACGCCCGCCAGTGGGAGAAAAGCGGCCACTGGGGCAAGTATCGCGAGAATATGTTCGTCGTCCCGGATGAGATTCCGTCAACTGACGATAACGCTCCTGTGCTATCGGGACATGCCGACTTGATGGCGCTGAAGCCAATGAATTGCCCAGCGCACATCCTCATCTTCAAGCAGGGGATTACCAGCTACAAGGAACTGCCGATCCGGCTGGTCGAAGCTGGCTGCTGCCATCGCAACGAGCCGCATGGCGCGCTCCATGGCCTGATGCGGGTCCGCCAATTCACCCAGGACGACGGCCACATCTTCTGTCGCGAAGACCAGATTATCGATGAGGTGCGGGCCTTCTGCGAACTTGCCGACCGCGTCTACAAGGATCTCGGGTTTGCCGGCTATGCCGTCAAGCTCGCCCTGCGGCCGGACAAGAGGTTCGGCAGCGACGAGGATTGGGACAAGGCCGAAAACGAACTCCGCAACGCAGTCGTTGAGGCCGGCATGGCCAATGACGATTTCGGCTGGGAGGAACTGCCTGGGGAGGGGGCGTTCTACGCACCCAAGCTCGAATGGCACCTCAAGGACGCAATCGGCCGTACCTGGCAGGTGGGCACGATCCAGTCGGATCGCGTCCTGCCGGAAAGGCTCGATGCGACCTACATCGGCGAGGATGGCGAAAAGCACAGGCCGATCATGCTCCACCGCGCGATCTTCGGGTCTTACGAACGCTTCATCGGCATATTGATCGAGCATTACGCCGGGAAGTTCCCGCTGTGGCTGGCGCCGGTGCAGGCAGTAGTGGCGACGATCGTGTCGGATGCGGATGACTATGCGCGCGAGGTCGTCGGCAAGCTGCAGGCGGCCGGACTTCGCGCCGAGGCGGACCTGCGTAACGAGAAGATCAACTATAAGGTGCGCGAGCACAGCCTGGCCAAGGTTCCGCTGCTCCTCGTCGTCGGCAAGCGCGAAGCGGAGGAAGGGACGGTCGCCGTGCGCCGGCTTGGCTCCGACGAGCATCAACAGGTGATCAGTCTCGATGAGGCGGTCACCCTGTTTGCCGCAGAGGCAACGCCGCCGGATATGCGTTCGGATTCATAGCGGCCAGCTGCTAACTGTCGGTTTGGATGGAATAATCCGCCGTTCCGACGCCACAGCGCGCGGCAAAAATTCATCTGATCCGGCGCCTGCCCTTTTCATTGCAGGACTAAACCCCTAATTCGCGCCCTTGAACAAACGACTCTAGGAGATTGCGCTATACCCCCGCCCACCCCGCGCCGCCCGCTGGCGCCGCCGCAAATCAGCGGCCCTCGCTACAATCAGTTCATTCAGGCGCCCAAGGTGCGCGTGATCGACGAAAATGGCGAAAATCTGGGCGTAATGTATACGCGAGAGGCCTTTGAGCAGGCCCAGGAAGTCGGCCTCGACCTGGTCGAAATCAGCCCTGGCGCCGATCCGCCCGTCGCCAAGTTCCTCGATATCGGCCGTTACAAATATGAGGCCCAGAAGAAGGCCAACGAGCAGCGCAAGCGGCAGAAGACGCAGGAGATCAAAGAGATCAAGATGCGTCCGAACATCGACGACCATGATTATCAGACCAAGATGAAGAAGGTCTTCGAATTCCTCGAGGAAGGCGACAAGGTGAAGCTCACCCTGCGCTTCCGCGGACGCGAAATGGCGCACAACCAGCTCGGCATGGCGGTGCTTCAGCGCGTCGCCGAGGACACGTCAAAAATTGCCAAAATTGAACAACATCCGCGGCTTGAGGGCCGGCAGATGCTGATGGTGATTTCGCCCAAGTAATAAGCGAACCAAGGAGGTTCAAAAAGGCGCGACTTGCCCTTACGGCAGGCGCGCCTTTTTCATGTTGCGCCGCATCATGTGACATTTCTGTCGCAAGGGCCTGCTTTCTGTCCTGTAAGTAAGCCCTTTGCTTTGCAGCCGTCTGCTTTCCGCATAATCCTGACGGCAAAACAACAATATTTCAAAACGGGGAGGATTTGAAGATGCGCAAGTCGATGTGGCTGCTCTCGGCTGGCCTGGTCGCGCTCTCAATGCCGGCTTATGCCCAAACGGATACCGATCAGAACGCAGCCCAGCCGGCCGAAGGGGCAACGGCGCAAGCGGCAGCGGTCGATCAGCCTACGGAAGAAAGCGAAATCGTCGTCACGGCCACGCGCCGTAACGAGGCGCTGTCGGACGTTCCGCTCGCGGTCTCCGCGGTCACCGCCGAGACGCTGAAAAACAGCGGCGCGAGTGACATCCGCCAACTGACGCAGGTCAGTCCGTCGCTGCTGGTCTCCTCCACCTCGTCCGAAGCGGGCGCAGGCGTGGCTCGCATCCGCGGCGTCGGCACGGTCGGCGACAACCCCGGCCTGGAAAGCTCGGTCGCCGTGTTCATCGACGGCGTCTATCGTTCGCGCACCGGCGTCGGCCTGACCGAGCTCGGCGCCGTCGACCGCATCGAGGTGCTGCGCGGTCCGCAGGGCACGCTGTTCGGCCGCAACGCATCGGCCGGCCTCATTTCGATCATCACCGCCAAGCCGCGGTTCAAGACCGAGATCGGCGGCGAGCTGAGCGTCGGCAATTATGATTTCAAGCGCGCCGAGGCCTATGCCACGGGCGGGCTTAGCGACACGGTCGCGGTCCGCCTCGACGGCGTGTGGATGAAGCGCGACGGCTTCCTCGAAGACGTTATTTCCGGCCGCGACGTCAACGATCGTGATCGCTGGATGCTGCGCGGCCAGGTATTGTTCGAACCGTCGAGCGACCTGTCGATCCGGATCGTCGGCGACTATGCCAAGCGCAACGAAGAATGCTGCGCCGCGCCCTATCTCCCGGCTCGTGACTTCGTCGCCAATCGCGATGAACCTTCAACCATCAAATTCATCGAGGAGGGGCTGGGCGGGATCATCAACGACGACCCGTTCGAACGTGACGTGTCGATCACGCCGGGCCGCAGCTATCGTTCGGACGTCAAGGACTACGGCCTTTCAGGCGAAATAGTATATGACATGGGCTGGGGCGAGCTGACGTCGATCACCGCCTATCGCTACAATAAATATATCCGCGGCCAGGACGCCGACTTCAACAATCTCGACATACTGTACCGCGACGACGACGGCAGCGCGTTCAACCGCTTCAAGACCTTCACCCAGGAAATTCGCCTGCAGGGCGAGGCGTTCAAGGGCAAGCTCGACTGGCTCGTCGGCGGCTATTACGCCAATGAGAAGCTCGCGCTCGACGACAACCTCAAATATGGTAACGATTACGCTCGCTATGCCAACTGCCTGGTTGCCAACAGCTTCGCGGCGTCGGCGCCGAGCATTTTGCAGCCGACCTCGCCAACATGCTTCAATCCGGTCGTGGCACCGCTGGTTCGCGGGGGACTGCTGGCGCAGCTCGCCGGAGCGCCCAATGCTACTGCTGCGGCGAATATCATCAGCAACATCACGGCCCTCGGCGCCTTCGCCCAGCTCGACAATTCTGGCATATTGGCGCTCCCGCCTTCGCAGCGGATCAACTTCAGCGCGACGCCGCCATTCAACACAAGCGGCTTCCACAATCTTGCGTTTGCGCTCAGCGGCGGCCTCGTCAACGGCACGCTCAACGGTGTCGGGCTGGATGACAGCTATCGCCAGAGCAGCAACAACTGGGCGCTGTTCACCCACAACATCTTCGACATCACCGACACGCTCAGCCTGACGGTCGGCGCCCGCTACACGCATGAAAAGAAGAAGCTCAGCGCCGAGCTGACCGATAACAACATCCTTTGCACGGTGCTGTCGGGCACCGGCCTGCAGCAACTGCCTTGCGTCATCCCGAGCGCCCCAGGCGGAGCCCTCGACATCGACGACAGCAAATCCGAAGGAAAGCTGTCGGGCACCGTCGTTCTCGCCTGGAAGCCGGTCGACAACATCCTGACCTACATCAGCTACTCGCGCGGTTATAAGGCCGGCGGCTTCAACCTTGACCGTTCGGCGCTGTGGCGCGCGGTAGCGGTTCCGACTACGGTTCCTGCTACCCCCGGCAACACCGTGTTTAGCAATCCGGCACTGTCGGGCAGCGGCGCAATCTGCACCAGCGTAGGCCAAACCGGCTGCCAGCAGCGGGTTGCGTCCGGGGATGACCTCCAGTTCAAGCCGGAAATAAACGACGCGTTCGAATTGGGCCTTAAGTACAACGGCCGCGGAATTGACGTGAACGTCGCAGCCTTCCGGCAGCTGTTCAGCGACTTCCAACTCAACACGTTCAACGGCCTCAATTTCATCGTCGAGAACATCAACGCCTGTAAGGGGCACCTGGTGGGTGGCGACGATGCCGACACGGACAACGACTCCCTGACTGGTGCCTGCGACGGCGGCACCAAGGCCGGCGTCGTCAGCAAGGGTGTCGAGATCGAAGCCTTCACCCGGCTGATCCCGAACCTCAGCTGGAATGCCGGTTTCGTCTGGGCCAATACTAAATATCGCAGCAACCTGGTCGGCGCCGATGGCCGCGCCCTGACCAATGCCTTGTTCCAGCTGCCGGGCCGGCGCATCTCCAACTCCAACCAGTGGACGATGACCAGCTCGGTTGCCTGGACCCCGCCGATCGGCGGCTCGGGCATGCACGGCCTCGTCTATGCCGACGTGCGTCACATGAGCAGCTACAACACGGGTTCCGACCTGGACCTCGAAAAGGTCCAGGACGGCTATACCGTGTTCAACGCGCGGCTCGGCCTGCGTGGACCGGACGATATGTGGTCAGTTGAAATCTGGGCGCAGAACCTGTTCGACAAAAACTATATGCAGGTTGCCTTCGATGCGCCTGTCCAGGGTTCGGGCACGGAGCGGGCCGTCACCCAATTCGGCGGCACCACCCGCGCCACCCAGTTGTTCGGTGCCTTCCTCGCCGAGCCGCGTACTTGGGGCGTGACGTTGCGCGGCAAGTGGGGACCTTCGGAGCGCGCTGCACCGCCGCCACCTCCGCCGCCGCCACCGCCGCCGCCTCCTCCGGCGACGCAGACTTGCGCGGACGGATCGGTGATCCTGGCGACGGACACCTGCCCGCCGCCGCCACCTCCGCCGCCGCCGCCGCCGCCGCCGCCGGAACCGGAACGCGGCTGAGATCAGGAACAAAAGGGGGAGGGCCTCGCCATCGGCGGGGCCCTTTTCCTTTGGGTCAGTCGTGCGATCGCGCGACAGCGAGCAGCGCTTCGCGCAACTCCGATTCCTCCACCGAATTGAGCTTCTGGCCGCTAGCCGAGGTCAGGTAAAAGACGTCGACGGCCCGTTCGCCATAGGTTGCGATGTGCGCCGAGTGGAGCTGATGCCCGGCGGCATGGATCGCGTAGGCCAGCCGAGCGAGCAGGCCCTGGCGGTCGCGGGCATTGACCTCCACCACCGTGGTTCGTGACGACGCCTTGTTCGACACCAGCACGCGCGGGGCGACGGCGAAAGCGCGTTCGCGCAGGGAAATATCTCCTGCGGCGGGAAGCGGCGGCTCGGCGTCAGCCCGTAGGGCCTTGTCGACTGCGCCGGCCAGTCGCTTGCGCAGCCGTGCATCGTCATAGGCTTTGCCACGGCCATCGGTGACCAGCAGATTGTCGAGCGCCATATGGTCGCGGGTGGTATGGATCCTGGCGTCGATAATCGCCGCTCCGGCGCGGCTTAGAGCTGCTGCGATGCGGTAGAAGAGGCCCGCCCGGTCGGGCGCGAAGACCGTGACTCGGGTCATGCCGGACAAACTGTCGGGCTGGGCGGTCACCGAGGGTTCGGCATCTCCGAAATGGGCTTCGGCCGAAGCGACCTGCAGGGCATTGGCAAGCTGCCACTCCATGGGTTCGGCCAGCCAATAGCTGTCGGGAAGCCGGCGGGCATGGGCCTTCACTGCCGAGCGTTTCCACGGCAGGCTTTCCATCAGGGCCTGTTGGCGGGCGGTCACTTGTTCCTGCCGGCCGCGCTGCTTGTGACCGAGCCTCAGCCGTTCCTCAGCGGCGTCGAACAATGTCCGCAGCAGCTGCCGCTTCCAATCGTTCCAGGTGGTTGGACCGACCGCCCGGATATCCACGACGGTCAGGATCAAGAGCAGCCTGAGCCGTTCCGGGCTCTGGACGGTGCGCACGAAGTCTTCGACTGTCTTGGGGTCGGTAACATCGCGGCGGAACGCGATGTTGCTGAGCAGCAGATGATAGCGGACTAGCCAGGCGACTGTCTCCGTCTCGGCCTCATCAAGTCCGAACCGGGGGCACAGCTCCAGTGCTACCGCTGCACCCAATTCGCTATGGTCGCCGCCCCTGCCCTTGGCGATGTCGTGGAGCAGCACCGCGACATAGAGCACCCGGCGCGACGCGATCTGCTTGAACAGGGCGGTCGACAGGGGATGGTCGTCGGCGAGTTCGCCGCGCTCGATCCGTGACAAGAGCCCAATCGCACGGATCGAATGCTCATCGACCGTATAGTGATGGTACATGTCGAACTGCATCTGCGCGACGACGCGTCCGAAGTCTGGCACGAACCGTCCGAACACGCCGGCCTCGTTCATCCACCTCAGGGCGAGGTCCGGGCGGTCGCGGGCCGTGAGCACCTCCAGAAACAGGGCATTGGCTTCGGGATCTTCGCGCACCGTATCGGCCAGCCGGGCATCGCGCGTCGCCAGCCGCATCGCATTGGGATGGATTTCGAGCCCCTCCCTGGCTGCCAGCGCGAACAGTTCGACCAGCCGCACGGGATTATCCGCCAGCCAGTGATCACTGGGCACCGACAGCCTTCCGCGATCGATATTGAAACCGTTGAGATGCTTGGGCCGCCGTTTCAGTGTCGGTAGTGCGAACCGCCGGCCCTTGGCGCCCAACTGCTCGTCAAGCTGGGCGAGGAACAGGCCGGTGAGGTCGCCAACCGCCTTGGCGTTCAGGAAGTAGAATTGCATGAAGCGCTCGACGGCGGATTTGCCCGGACGGTCCGCGTATCGCATCGCTTGGGCAATCTGGCGCTGCAGCTCGAACCCCAGCCGCTCCTCGGCTCGCCCGGCCATTAGATGGAGATGACAGCGCACTGACCAGAAGAAGCGCTCGGCGCGCTCGAACCGGCGAAATTCGGCCGCGCTGAACAGTCCGCGATCGACCAGTTCGGCAGGCTGCTCCACCCCGAACACATATTTGCCGATCCAATACAGCGTGTGCAGGTCGCGCAGTCCGCCCTTGCCGTCTTTGACGTTGGGCTCGACCACATAGCGGCTGTCACCCATTCGCCGATGGCGGGCGTCGCGCTCGCCCAGCTTGGCGGCGACATAATCGCGCGCGGTCCCCGCGACGACCTCGGCCTGGAATCGGCGCATTGCGTCATCGTGGAGTTCTTCGTCCCCCCAAATCCAGCGCGCCTCGAGGACCGCCGTACGGACGGTGACATCCTCCCTCGCCGCGGTGATCATCTGGTCTGGGGTGCGGACCGACTGCCCGACTTTCAGCTTCAGGTCCCAAAGGAGGTAGAGCAGTGCCTCGATTGCTTTCTCGCACCATGGCGATCCGCGATCCGGAACCAGGAACATAAGATCGAGATCGCTAAACGGGGCCATCTCGCCGCGCCCGGTTCCACCCAGCCCGACCACCGAAAGGCGGCAGGAGGTATCCGCGGGGCGCGGCTGGATTCGCGTCGTGACCAGGTCATAGGCCAGCCGGATGACCTGGTCGGCCAGGAAGCAGTAGGAGGCAGCGATGACCCGGCCGCGGCCGGGCTCGAGCGCCAGGCGACGCGCGATTTCCTGCCGGCCCGAATCAAGTGCGGCACGGAGCAGCTTTCCGGCTTCGGCTTGCAGGTTCGTGTCCGGTAGCGCTGCCAGCTGCTCGCCGAGCGCGCGGCGATCGATGATCGCGCGCCGGTCGGCAATGAGCAGGTAGCGCGATGGCTGGCGCATCAGCCGTCCGTTGCCAGCCTCTTCAGGGCGTACAACGCCTCCAGCGCCTCGCGCGGTGTCAGCGAGTCCGGATCGATCGAGGCGACCGCTTCCGCCAGCGGATCGGCTTCTACATGCTCGGGCTGCTGGCTGGCGAACAACGGCAGATCGTCGAGTCCGGCGGCGATGCCGCCGGTGGCGTCACGCCCCGCCTCAAGTTTTGCCAGCACTGACTTGGCCCGGGCCACGACCAACGGCGGAAGGCCGGCGAGCTTGGCGACGGCGATGCCGTAGCTCCGGTCGGCCGGGCCGTCGCCAACCTCGTGCAGAAGCACCAGGTCGCCCTTCCATTCGCGCGCGCGGACATGATGCAGCGACAAAGCCTCGAGACGGTCCGCAAGCCGCGTCAGTTCATGGTAATGGGTGGCGAACAAGGTCCGCGACTTCACCTGGTCGTGCATCGCTTCGACCACCGCCCAGGCAATGGCGAGGCCGTCGTAGGTCGACGTGCCGCGCCCGATTTCATCCAGGATTACCAGGCTCCGCGGCGTTGCCTGGGCGAGGATCGCCGCCGTCTCGACCATTTCGACCATGAAGGTGGACCGGCCGCGCGCCAGATTGTCCGCCGCCCCGACCCGGCTGAACAGCCGGTCGACAATTCCGATATTGGCTCGTGCCGCCGGCACATAGCTTCCGGCCTGCGCCAACAGGACGGCGATCGCCACCTGGCGAAGGAAGGTCGACTTGCCACCCATATTGGGCCCGGTGATCAGCCACAGCCGGTCGCCGGGTCCTACCGAACAGTCATTGGCGACGAACCGCTCGCCTTCCCGCCCAAGCGCATCCTCGACCACCGGGTGACGGCCGCTTTCGATTTCCAGGCTTGGCTGGCCGGTGAGAGCGGGAAGGCACCAGCCGCCCTCCGCCGCGCGCTCGGCGTGGCTTGAGGCCACATCGATCCGGGCGATCGCATCGGCGGTCGCCGCAATCCGTGGGCCCGAGGCGACAGCGAGCGAGGCCAATTCCTCGAAATGCGCCGCTTCGGCCGCCAGCGCGTGCCCGCCGGCTTCGACCACCCGGCTCGCCTCCGCATGGAGGTCGGGCGAATTGAACCGGACGACCCCGGCAAGGGTCTGGCGATGGGTAAAGCCGGATTCCGGAGCCATCAGCCGGTCGGCGTGCCTGGCCGGCACCTCAATATGGTAACCGAGCACGGCATTGTGACGGATGCGCAGCGTGGCGACGCCGGTCGCCTCGCGATAGCGCGCCTCGAGGGCGGCAATCGCGCGGCGGCCATCGCTGCTGGCGGACCGCAGCGCATCCAGCGCCGCATCATAGCCTTCGGCGATGTAGCCGCCCTTGGAGGAATCAAGCGGGGGCGAGGGGACGAGCGCAATTGCAAGCCGGTCGGTCAGCGCCGCATGTCCACCGAGGTCGGGCAACAAGGCGGAGAGCAAGTCTGGCCGTTCGCGCTCCGTTTCCAGTTCGGCTTTCAAGGCGGCGGCGGCCTGCAGCCCATCGCGCAACAGGGCGAGGTCGCGCGGGCTGCCCCGTCCGGCCACCAGACGTCCGAGCGCTCGGCCGATATCGGGCATCGCCTTCAGGTTTTCCCTAACCCGCCCGCGACGGATCGGATCTTCATGCAGCCATTGGACCAGCGCCAGCCGCGCTTCGATTGCCCGAATGCCGGTCAGCGGCGCCGACAGGTCGGCGGCAAGCAGGCGCCGGCCCGGTGCCGTGACACACCGATCGATGCAGTCCAGCAGGCTCCCGGCCGCCGCGCCGGTCTGCGTGCGGCAAATCTCAAGGCTGTCACGGGTGGCCGGATCGATTGCCATATGCTCGGAGCGTGCAACCCGGCGCGGCGCGGCAAGAAATGCCACGGCGTCTTTCTGGGTCGCGTCCAGGTAGGCGAGTAGCCCGCCCGCCGCCGCCAGCTCCGCCCGGCCGGGCGAACCGAAACCGTCGAGCGTCGCCAGCCCGAAACGGTCCTTCAACGACCGCTCGCCGGACAGGCTGTCGAACCCGCCCTTGCCGCTAGTCGTAGCGATTCCCGGCAATTTCTCGGCCGCAACGATCTCGGCCGGCGACAGCCTTGCCAATTCGGCCTGCAGTTCACCGGTGCTGCAGGCGACCAGCTCGAACCGCCCCGTCGAAATGTCCGCTGCTGCGATTGCCCATTCGTCGGCCACCCGTGCCACCGCCGCAAGCCAATTGGCGCTGGCCGAATCGAGCAACGTCTCTTCGGTCAGCGTTCCCGGCGTCACCAGCCGGATGATGGCCCGGTCGACCAGCGCCTTGGAGCCGCGCGCCTTGCGCGCTTCGGCCGGGCTCTCGGTCTGCTCGGCGATCGCCACCCTGAATCCGCCGCGGATCAGCCGGGCGAGATAGGATTCCGCGGCATGGACCGGCACGCCGCACATCGGCACCGGCTCCCCGCCGTCCTCGCCGCGTTTCGTAAGGGCAATGTCGAGGCATGCAGCGGCCGCCTTGGCGTCCTCGAAAAACAGCTCGAAGAAATCGCCCATCCGGTAGAACAGCAGTGCGTCGCCCGCCTCCGCCTTCAGCCGGCGGTACTGCGCCATCATCGGCGTCTGCTTGGGTTCAGGATCGTCGGCGCGTGCCATTGCTCAACTCGTAGCGGCAAAGGCTGCGCCAAGCGAGGGTGACTCTTTGCGCAAAACCCCGCTAAAGGCTCGCCAACGGGAGAGCAAATTGAGCGAAAGCAACGTCAAATTCACGCGCGACGAGGCGCTGGATTTCCACTCGCGCGGCCGGCCGGGCAAAATCGAGATCATTGCCTCGAAGCCGATGGCGACCCAGCGCGATCTCAGCCTTGCCTATTCGCCCGGCGTCGCCGTGCCGGTCGAAGAGATCGCGGCCGATCCGGGCAAGGCCTATGACCTGACCGCCAAGGGCAATCTGGTCGCGGTAATTTCCAACGGCACCGCCATCCTCGGCCTCGGCAATTTGGGCGCGCTGGCGTCGAAGCCGGTGATGGAAGGCAAGGCGGTGCTGTTCAAGCGCTTTGCCGACGTCGATTCGATCGACCTCGAAGTCGACACCACCGATGCCCAGCGCTTTATCGAATGTGTCGAGTTGCTCGGTCCCAGCTTCGGCGGGATCAACCTCGAGGACATTGCCGCACCCGACTGCTTCATCATCGAGCAGGCGCTGAAGGAGCGGATGAATATCCCGGTGTTCCATGACGACCAGCACGGCACCGCAATCATCACCGCCGCCGGGCTGATCAACGCCTGCCACCTGACCGGGCGCGAGCTCAGGGACGTCAAGGTAGTGGTCAACGGCGCCGGCGCAGCGGCGATTGCCTGTACCGAGCTGATCAAGGCGATGGGCGTGGCGCACAACAATGTGATCATGTGCGACCGCAAGGGGCCGCTCTATCCCGGCCGCGAAGGCATGGACCAGTTCAAGTCGGCCCATGCCGTGCCGACCGAGGCGCGCTCGCTCAAGGAAGCACTGAAAGGAGCCGACGTGTTCCTCGGCCTCAGCGCGGCCGGCGCGGTAACGCCGGACATGGTCGAGGCGATGGCGCCGCAGCCGATCATCTTCGCCATGGCCAATCCGGACCCGGAAATTACGCCGCCGGAGGCCAAGAAGGCGCGGCCCGACGCGATCGTCGCCACCGGCCGGTCGGACTATCCGAACCAGGTCAATAATGTGCTCGGATTCCCCTTCATCTTCCGCGGCGCGCTCGATGTCCGCGCCACCGGCATCAACGAGGAAATGAAGATCGCCGCGGCGCACTCGCTGGCCGAGCTGGCGCGCGAGGCGGTGCCGGAAGAAGTGGCCGCGGCCTATGGCGGTGTCAGCCACCGCTTCGGGCCCGACTATATCATCCCAGCGCCATTCGACCCGCGGCTCATTGAAATCGTCCCCTGCGCCGTCGCCCAGGCGGCGATGGACACCGGCGTCGCCCAGAAGCCCATCGCCGACATGACCGCCTATCGCCAGTCGCTCCGTGCCCGCCTCAACCCGACCTCTTCCATCCTGAGCCTCGCGTTCGAGGCGGCCAGGGGCAATCCGAAGCGGGTGCTGTTCGCCGAGGGCGAGGAGGAGAATGTCCTTCGCGCGGCCATTGCATTCAAGGACGGCGGCTATGGCACGCCGGTGCTCGTCGGGCGCGAGGACGTCTACGACAAGCTGGCCGAGCTCGGGGTCGACGACCCGATGAGCTATGAGGTCTTGAACAGCCGCAATTCGCCGCTGGTCGGCCGCGCGGTCGACTATATCTACGCCAAGCACCAGCGCCACGGCATGCTGCGCCGCGCGGTCGAGCGGATGGTCAACCAGGATCGCAATACCTTCGCTGCGGCGATGCTCGCGCTCGGCGAAGGCGATGCGATGATCACCGGCACCACGCGCCCGTTCAGCGAGTCGCTGCGCCAAGTTCGCTGGGTGATCGACGGAGAGGATTGCGCCACCCCATTCGGGGTCCATGTCGTCTCGGCCCGCGGCCGCACGGTGATGATCGCGGACACTGCTGTCACCGAGCGCCCGACCGCGGAGCAATATGCCGCGATCGCCATGCGCGCCGCTTCATTCGCCCGGCGCATGGGCCAGGAACCGCGCGTTGCGTTCATCAGCTACACCACCTTCGGCAATCCGCCGGGGCGTCACATCGAGGAGCTACGTGACGCGGTGAAGCTGCTCGACACGCTCCAGACCGACTTCGAATACGAAGGCGAAATGGGCCCGGACGTCGCGCTCAACCATGAGATGCAGGCCAAATATTATCCGTTCAGCCGCCTCAGCGGGCCCGCCAACATCCTGGTCATGCCTGGCCTGCAATCGGCCAACATCAGCTCCAAGCTGATCAAGGCGCTGGGTGGGGAGATTGCGCTCGGGCCTTATCTGATGGGCATGAGCCTGCCGGTCCAGATCGCACCGATGACGGCCACCAGTTCTGACCTCGTTACCCTTGCGGTTCTGGCAAGCGGCGGCGTCGATGCCATCCGGCACGCGCCCAAGCGGTCGAAGAAGGCGTAGACGCACCGCTTCAGGAGGCGTAACCCCGAAGGCTCCCGGGTGGGAGACTTTCCAATGCTGATCACTAGGCGGCACTTAATGGCCGGAGGCATTGCCGCGGCGGGGGCCGCCGCCGCGGCGCGGGCCAGCACCCTCGTTCCAACCTCGTCGCAAGAGCTCGGGCCCTTTTATCCGATCGTCCGACCTGCAGATCACGATGCCGACCTGACTCGGATCAAGGGGCGCAGCGGCGTGGCCAGGGGTCAGCCGATCAACTTGCTGGGGCGGATCGTCGATCTGCATGGCAACCCGATTTCCAATGCCCAAATCGATATCTGGCAGTGCAATGCGGCCGGCCGCTACGCCCATCCCGGCGACACCGCCAATCCGGCGGCGCTCGATCCCAACTTCCAGGGGTTCGCCCGGCTGGCGACCGATCGCGACGGCCAGTTCAAGTTCCGCTCGGTCAAGCCCAAGGACTATGACACGCCGATCGGCCGCCGGACGCCGCACATTCATTATTCGATCGACGGCCATTCCGAGCGGCTGGTGACCCAAATGTATTTTCCCGGTGAGCCGCTCAACGACATCGACTTCCTGCTGAAGAATGCCGATCCGAAGCAAAGCGTGATCGCCGAGGCAGTCGATCCATTGTCGAGCGACCCGCAGGCGCTGGCCTTTCGCTGGACGGTAGTGCTCGGAGTCGGTTGAGCTAGATCCGCTCGACCTGGCTGACCCCGTCGGCGGCGCGAAGCGCGGCGATCAGGCTGTGCAAGTGGGCGAGGTCGTGAACCTCCACATCGACGTGGAAAGTGTGGAAGCTGCCGTCGCGGTGGGCCAGCACCAGGTTGACGATGTTGGCGCCTTTCGCGCCGAGGATGCTGGCCATTTCGCCCAGCGCCCCGGCCACGTCGCGCAGGATCACCACCAGGCGGGCGGTGCCGCCGTCCGAACGGTCGCCCCAGGCGAGGTCGAGCCAATCGGCATCGACGCCGCTGGCCAACTTGTCGCAGCCGATGACATGGACCTCGATCCCTTCATCCTCGCGGCGCAGGCCGACGATCCGGTCGCCCGGGATCGGGTGGCAGCAACTGGCGAGATCGTAGGCGACGCCAGGCGTCAGGCCCTTGATCGAGATGGCCGTGAGCTGGCCAAGCGGACGTGGCGTTACGTCGCCGCCGGCCGATCCCGGCATCAGCGCTTCCATCAGCTCGACGTCGCTGACCGACCGGCGCGCAATCTTGATCATCAGCGCGTCGACATCCTCGACCTTCAGCGTCTTTACCGCGCGCTTCAATGCGTCGGCGCCGAGCGGTGCGGGCAGGCGGGCGACGATTTCGTCATAGATTTTGCGCCCGAGCTCGATCGTCTCGTCACGTTCCTTGTGACGGACGAACCGCCGGATTCCGGCCCGAGCCTTGCCGGTCACGACGAAGCGGAGCCAGCTGGGCTGGGGATGCTGCGCCTCCGAGGCGAGAATCTCGACCTGGTCGCCATTGTCGAGGATGGTGCGCAGCGGAACCACCCGGCCGTTGACCTTGGCTCCGACCGTCTGGTCTCCAAGGTCGGTATGCACCGCATAGGCAAAGTCGACCGGCGTCGCACCCTTCGGCAGCTGGATCAGCTCGCCACGCGGCGTAAAGGCGAAGATCCGGTCCTGGTACATCGCCATCCGCGTATGCTCGAGCAGCTCTTCGGGGCTGCCGGCATGGTCGAGGATTTCGACCAGGTCCGAAATCCACGGCACCTTGATCTCGTCGCCCGGGCGGCCTTCCTTATAGGCCCAGTGGGCGGCCAGGCCGCGCTCGGCCTGGGCATGCATCGCCTTGTCGCGGATCTGGATCTCGATGCGCGACTTGCTGTCGTGGATGACGGTGGTGTGTAGCGAGCGATAGCCGTTGCGCTTGGGCGTCGAGATATAGTCCTTGTAGCGGCCAGGGACCATCGGCCAGCGCTGGTGGATCAGGCCGAGCGCCTGGTAGCATTCGTCGGGACTGCCGACGATCACCCGGAAAGCCATCACGTCCGACAATTGCTCGAAGCTGATGTGCCGCTCGGCCATCTTCTTCCAGATCGAATAGGGATGCTTTTCGCGTCCATGGACCTCGGCCTCCAGACCATGGTCGGAAAGGTGGAGCTGCAGGCCGAGCCCAATCCGGTTGACGAGGTCGCCGCCGGCTTCGTGGAGCTGATGGAGGCGGCGGGTGATCGAGGCATAGGCATCGGGCTCGAGCTCGCGGAAAGCCAGGCCCTGCATCTCGTTCATGATCTCGTACATGCCGATCCGCTCGGCGAGCGGGGCATAGATATCCATCGTCTCCTTCGCGATCCGGCGGCGCTTCTCCTCGGACTTGATGTGGTGCAGCGTGCGCATGTTGTGCAGCCGGTCCGCCAGCTTCACCAGGAGCACCCTGATGTCGTCGCTCAGCGCGAGCAGGAACTTGCGAAGATTCTCGGCGGCCCGCTCATTTTCCGACTGGGCCTCGATCTTGCTGAGTTTGGTCACCCCGTCGACCAGCCGGGCGACGTTGGTGCCGAACAGCTTCTCGATCTGCTCGGGCGTCGCCACCGTGTCCTCGATCGTATCGTGGAGGATCGCGGTGACGATCGTTTCGTCGTCGAGCTTCAGGTCGGTGAGGATGCCGGCGACTTCGATCGGATGGCTGAAATAGGGATCGCCCGAGGCGCGCACCTGGGCGCCATGGGCCTTCATCGAGAAGACATAGGCGCGGTTGATCAGCGCCTCGTCGGCGTCTGGGTCATAGGCCCGGACCCTCTCGATCAGCTCATACTGTCTCAGCACGGGCCCAGTGTGGCGATCATTAATGACATTTCGCAAGCGCGAAAAAAAGGCCGGCCCCGTGAGGAGCCGGCCCTTGAAGGAGCCACGCGCGTGCGGCGGGGCTCGGGGAGACTAATTCGCGTGCGCCAGCGCAGTCGGCGCGCCGGCCTTGGCATTGCACTTGTCGAGGTCGGCCGCAGCCAGTGCGCGGCCATCGACGATGAAGCTCTCCAGCCGCCCGGCGCGCTTGGCGAGATCCTGGCAGATGACCAGCGGACGGCCGGTTTCAGTCGCGCCCTGGCAGCCATTGGTGCCGCAGGCCCAGCTGATGTCCTTGCCGATGATCTTGGCCGAGGCAGGAACGGACAGCGGCTTGGCCGAATAGTTGCCGGCAACGGCTGGCGCTGCGAACAGCGCGGTTGCGGCGAAAAGGGCGGCGATGCGGGTCATTTCAACCTCGAGAATTTGCGTTTCAGGATGAAACTATTTAGCAGAACCTCGTTGCAACTTGCAACTGTTATTTTGCGTTGGATCGTGCATAAAGGTGGCTGGGAGAGGTGCAGCGTTGAATCGTCATCTGGTCATCAAGACCGAACCGGACATCGAAGCCTTCAAGGCTGCGGCACTACGTTGCCCGTTGCCGTCCGCGGTCGAGCTGATCGGCGAAAAATGGGCTTTCCTCATTTTGCGCGGCGCATTGAACGGGCTGGAGCATTTCGAACAGTTCCAGGCGGCCCTGGGCATCGCCCGCAACATCCTGTCCAACCGTCTCGCCAAGCTGGTCGAGGGCGAGATCCTCGAGCGCTGCCCCGATCCGGCCGACCGCCGCAAAGTGGTTTATTCGCTCACCCCGAAGGGCGAAGCGTTGCTGCCGGTCGTGCTGGCGCTGCGCCAATGGGGCGAAGACTGGGGTCACGGCTGCCAGGAAATCTTCCTCGCTGACAAGCAGGATGGAAAGCCGGTCCGGCGGATTTGCGTGCAGGCCCATGACGGGCGCGAGCTCAAGCTGGGCGACATGATGTGGGTCGACCGGGCAACGGGGGCCACAGTCAAGCACCCACGCAAAGGCTGAATCAAAAGGGCGGCTCCCGGCCGCCCTTTCAAATTCAACTCATAACGAACTTATTCGTAGTCGCCGCCCGACGGCGTCGGCCGTGGCGGAGCGGCCGCGGTAAGCCGGAGCGCCTCAGCCGATTCGCTCAGGCTCGCCAGCTCGTCCGTCTCGTCGTCCTCGTCGATGCGGACGCGCTGCAGGTTGGAAACGATCGCTTCCTCCAGGTGCTTCGGCTTCACCGTCGTTTCGGCGATTTCGCGCAGGGCTACGACCGGGTTCTTGTCGCGGTCGCGATCGATGGTGAGGTCAGCACCACCGGAAATCTGGCGAGCGCGCTGCGCTGCCATCAACACCAGGTCGAACCGGTTGGATACCTTGTCGACACAATCTTCGACCGTAACGCGCGCCATTGTCGCTATCGCCTTCTTGAAAAGCCTGCAGGATGGGGAGGCGGCGAGATAGTGACGGCGGCTCCAAGAGTCAATGAAATCGCGCTCCGGCTCGCCTTGCCAGCAGCCGATATGGGCTCCAGACTGGCTCAATGGCAGAGGCCGACCCGCCCGTAAGCGACAAGACGCACATCGTCGACGGCAATCGGCTGACATTGCTGACCGAAGGGCCGGAGCGGCTCCAGACCTTGCTTGGCCTGATTGATGGGGCAAGCCGGTCGGTGCGCTTGCTCTATTACATGTATCGGGATGACAATTCCGGGAAACTCGTCTTCGCCGCAATGGAACGTGCGCTCGACCGGGGCGTCTCGGTTTCGCTGCTGGTCGACGGCTTTGGCGCCTACACTCCGGACCAATATTTCACGCCGCTTGTCGCCAAGGGTCTGACCTATTGCCGTTTCCATCCGACCCTTGGCCGGCGCTACCTGATCCGCTGCCATCAGAAGCTCGCCCTGGCCGACGAGGAAAAGGTGCTGGTGGGCGGATTCAATGTCGAGGATGATTATTTCGCGACGCCCGACCAGCCGAAAGCCTGGCGAGACCTTGGGCTGCTGGTCGATGGCCCGGCCGCGGCACGGCTGGCGCCTTATTATGATGATCTGATGGGCTGGTCGCTGGTCAAGGGCGCCCGCATCCGTGCGCTGAACCGCATCATCCACCGTTACAGCGAGAACCAGGGCGTGCTTCAATGGACCTTCGGCGGGCCGACCCGGGGCATGTCGCCGTGGGCGCGCGCCACGTCCCGCGACCTGTTGTCGACCCGTGACGTGGAGATGATTGCCGCCTATTTTGCACCTACCTGGGCGATGCTGCGGCGGATCGGCCGCGTCGGCAACCGCGGCCGCGCGCGGATCATCACCGCCGCCAAGTCGGACAATCATGCGACCATCGCGGCGGCGCGATATACCTACAAGAACCTGCTTCGCCGTGGGGTGGAGATTTTCGAGTATCAGCCGATCAAGCTTCACACCAAGCTGGTGGTGCTCGACGACATCGTCCACCTCGGCTCGTCCAATTTCGACATCCGCAGCCTCTATCTGAACCTGGAAATGATGCTGCGGGTCGACGATCCCGAGTTCGCCCAGCTGCTGCGCAACTATTTCGAGCAGGAGCTGGGCCAGAGCCTGCCGATCACGGCCGAATTGAACCGCAAACGCTCAAGCTGGTGGACGCGGCTCGTCCAGGCGATCAGCTTCTTCCTGGTGACCAGCGCCGACTACTCAATCACTCGGCGACTGAACCTCGGCCGGATTTAGGGCCGTTCGCGCCAGGCCCAGAACAAGGTGGCGGGCGGTACATTGGCCCATTCGAAGCCCCGGTCGATCCGCTCGAAATGCGGGGCGATGAAATCGCGTACCTTGGGGCTGAACTGATATACCAGGAAGGCGCCGCCATTGCGGATCGCCCGTCCGGTCGCCGCACCGATTTCATCGCCAACGCCGGGCGGGAGGGTCGAGAAGGGCAGGCCGGAAAGGACATAGTCGGCATGGTCGAAGCCATGCTCGGCAATGATCTTCTCGACGTCGGCGGCGGAGCCATGGACTGCGATGAACCTGTCATCATCGATGTCGCCGTTCAAATAATCGATGAAGTCCTGATTGGTGTCGATTGCGATCAGCTTGGCGTCCCGGTTCAGCCGGTCGAGGATCGGCCGGGTGAAGGTGCCGACGCCCGGACCATATTCCACGAACAGCTTCGTCGCCGACCAGTCGACTGGCTTCAGCATCTTGTCGATCAGGATCCGGCTCGACGGGATCACCGATCCGACCATTACCGGGTGCTTCAGGAATCCGCGCAGGAACTGCCACTTCGGGCTTTTCCGCCCGCGACCGGCGCGCAAGCCATGGCGGCGTTTGCCATTTAACTGATTGGCGCGGGTGGCGTTCAAAGCGGGCTCCAGAACAGGTGGGACAGCGGTAGGCGTTGGCAAATCGGCGGGCCCTTGGCAAGCGATTGGGCGGCTTTCCCGCTCCATCCACCCGGCCTATGTCCGATGAAATGCAGCTTTTGCCCGACAGGTCGCGTGTAGCCGGCAGCGCCCTGACCACTCGTCATTTCCTTTTGCTCTACGCAGCCATGCTGGTCGCGGCGGCGGGCAATACCGCGCTGCAGTCGGTTATGCCGGCAATCGGCCGGGAAATCGGCATCGCCGACTTTTGGGTGACGGTTTCCTATACCTGGTCGGCGGTGCTGTGGGTGCTGCTCGCTCCCTATTGGGCCAGAGCCAGCGACAGGCACGGCCGCAAGGCGCTGACACTGGTCGGAGTCGGCGGCTTCATCGCGGCGATGACCCTGTGCGGACTGGCGCTGCTGGCGGGCTTGAAGGGCGTGCTTGCCGGGGGCGTGACGTTCGGCACCTTCGCCGTCTGCCGCGCAATCTATGGATCGTTCGGCTCAGCGACGCCGAGCGCGACGCAGGCCTATCTGGCCTCGCGCACCCGGCGCACCGCCCGGGTCGAGGCGCTGTCGGCGCTGTCGAGCAGCTTCAGCCTCGGCACCATCGTCGGCCCGGCGCTGGCGCCGCTGTTCGTGCTGCCGGTCGTCGGCCTGGCGGGTCCGCTGTTCGTGTTCGCGGCAATCGCCATTGTCGTCTTTATCGCGATCCTGGTGGGCCTGCCCGACGACACCAAGCCGCGTCATGGGCGCCGCAGCGGCCACGGCGCGGCGATGAGCTATCCGTCGCTTGCCAGCGCTCCGACCGGCGCCAGCGTCATCGCCGCCACCCGCCCCAAGGGAAAGCCGCTCCGCTGGACCGATCCTCGCATCCGCAAGTGGATCACCGCCGGGGTGGTGGCGGGCCATGCGCAGGCGGCCACCCTCGCCTGCATCGGCTTCTTCGTGATCGACCGGTTGCACCTCGCACCGCACGGGTCCGAGGAGGAAATCTCGATCGTCATGATGGCGGGCGCGGCTGCCACTTTGGCCGCGCAATGGGTCCTGATTCCGCGATTGAACCTCGTGCCGAGGACGTTGATCCTGTGGGGCTCGATGATCTCCGCCACCGGCCTCGTCGTCACCATGTCGGCGACGGACCTCTACGGGATCGTGATCGGCTTCGGCCTGACCAGCCTTGGTTTCGGCTTCACCCGCCCAGGCTTTACCGGCGGCGCCAGCCTGGCCGTGCCGTTGGCCGAGCAGGGCGGCGTGGCCGGAGTGATCACGGCCGCCAATGGCTCGGCCTATGTCCTCGCTCCCGGCATCGGCATGCTGCTCTATGCGGTGGACCCGCATTGGCCGTTCGTAGCCGGCGCGATCCTGCTGCTCGGGCTGCTGCTATGGGGTCGCGGGCGGCTCGCCGTTGCCGCCTGAGCCGGGCTTGCCCGGCCCCCTCGGCCGCAGCATGCCGGGCAGGACGAAGCCCATTCCGCCCACAGGCTTCACCGCGTCGGACTTCAGCGTCTCCCGGATCCGCGCATAATCATTGAGCATTTCCTCGGTGACCGAGGCGCGCGTTTCCTTCAGCGCGGCTTCGAAGTCGGCCATCGTCACCTTGGCGCTGTCTAGCTCCCGCCGAAGGGCGGTCAGGCCGGCCCGGCGCACCAGGTCCTCGAGGTCCGCGCCGGTGAAGTTCTCGGTGCGCTGGGCGAGGCTTTCCAGGTCGACGTCCTTGGCGAGCGGCATATCCTTGGTGTGGATCGCCAGGATCCGCCGCCGCCCGGCCGTGTCGGGCGTCCCGACATAGACCAGCTCGTCGAAGCGGCCGGGGCGCAGCAGCGCCGGGTCGATCAGGTTCGGCCGGTTGGTGGCGCCGATCAGCACGACATTGTTGAGCTCTTCCAGCCCGTCCATTTCGGCGAGGATGGTGTTGACCACCCGCTCCGTCACCTGCGGCTCGCCCATGCCGCCGCCGCGCGCGGGCACAAGGCTATCGATTTCGTCGATGAAGATCACGGTCGGTGCAACCTGCCGCGCGCGGGCGAAAAGCCGGGCGATCTGCTGCTCGCTCTCGCCATACCATTTGCTGAGAAGGTCGCTCGACTTGGTGGCGATGAAATTGGCTTCGCTTTCCCGCGCCGTCGCCTTGGCCAGCAGCGTCTTGCCGGTGCCCGGCGGGCCATAGAGCAGGAAGCCCTTGGCCGGGCGGATCCCCAGGCGGCGGAACGCGTCGGGGTGCTTCAGTGGCAGCTCGACGCCCTCGCGCAGCTTGTCGCGCGCTTCATCCAGGCCACCGATATCGTCCCAGCCAATATTCGGGACCTGCACCATCACCTCGCGCATCGCCGACGGCTGCACCCGCTTCAGGGCATTGTCGAAATCGTGCGGCTCGACCGACAGCGTGTCGAGCACTTCAGTCGGGATGGTCTGCTCGGAAAGGTTGAGCTTGGGCAGGATCCGCCGGACGGTCTCGAGCGCCGCCTCGCGGGTCAGCGCGGCAAGGTCTGCCCCGACGAAGCCGTAAGTCCGCCGTGCCAGCTCGTCGAGGTTGACCCCATCGGACAGCGGCATGCCGCGGGTATGGATGCCGAGGATCTCGCGCCGTCCGCGTTCGTCCGGCACTCCGACCACGATCTCGCGGTCGAAGCGGCCGGGACGGCGCAGCGCCTCGTCGAGCGCTTCGGGTCGATTGGTGGCCGCGATCACCACCAGGTTTTGCCTGGGCTCGATGCCGTCGAGCAGGGTCAACAGCTGTGCGACCAGCCTCTTTTCGGCTTCTCCGCTGACCTGTCCGCGCTTTGGGGCGATCGAATCAATTTCATCGATGAAGACGATCGACGGAGCGTTCTGCGCGGCTTGCTCGAACAGTTCGCGCAGCTTCTTTTCGGATTCGCCATAGGCCGAGCCCATGATCTCCGGACCGGCGATGTGAAAGAATTGGGCGTCGCTTTCGTTCGCCACCGCCCTTGCCAGCAGCGTCTTGCCGGTGCCGGGCGGGCCGTGGAGCAGGACGCCCTTGGGCGGATCGACACCCAGCCGCTGGAACAATTCGGGGTGGCGCAGCGGCAGCTCGACCATTTCGCGCAGCTGGTCGATGGTGTCGGTCATCCCTCCGAGATCGTCATAGGTGACGTCGGCGCGGCGTTCGCCGTCGCCGCGTTCGGTAAACTCAGGGAGCAGCTCGACCTGGGTATTCTCGTCGATATGGACGATGCCGCGAGGGACGGTCGAAACGACGTTGAGCCTGACTTCCTGCAGCGCGAAGGCCGGCGCGTTGATCAGCTGCCTGATATGTTCGGGCATGTCCGCGTTGACCCGTTGGTGGCCGGCGGTTGCGACCGTGTCGCCTTCGCAGAACGGCCGGCCCTCGAAGCTGCGCTTGAGCGCCTGCGCCGACCCCTGCAGCCGTATATTATTCTGCGCGGGGGCGAAGGTGACCTTGGTTGCCGGCTTGCTGGTCGCCTTATGGACCTCGACGAAATCGCCGGAGCCGATCCCGGCATTGGCGCGCTGCAGGCCGTCGAGGCGGATGATGTCGATCCCCTCGTCCTCGCCATAAGGGCGGATGGCGCGCGCGGCGGTGGATCGCTTGCCGACAATCTCGATCACATCGCCTTCGCTTAAGCCGAGTTCGGTCATCAGCTTGACCGGCAGTCGGGCAACGCCGCGGCCGCTGTCTGCAGGGGGAAGGTTGGCGACCTGGATTCGCCGGGCCAGTGTATCGACAGTCGCCATTCAGAACTCTCCGCAATTTCGGAAAAACAAGCCCCCCCTACGCGCCCCAACAGGAACGGCGGCGAGGCGTTGAGGTTCAATCTGGGAGCGAAATGACAATAAAAAAAGGCCGGGCGTCGCCGCCCGGCCTAAAGTATCAGGAGAGGATGCCTCGTAAGGCCCTAATGTTATTGCACTGCACAATATCGTTCGCAAGTGCGAATTCGCGAGTGCGAACAGGAATTTGGAGCGTGGCGGGCTGGCACGGCCTTGTGATAGGGCAGCGTTGAGCCGCAGGGGCCTGCAATTGCTGGAACGTCGCCTCACTGCCATCCTTGCCGCCGACGTCGTCGGCTACAGCCGCTTGATGGGGGCCAACGAAGTCGGCACCCTGCAAAGCCTTGAACTGCACCAGAAGGAGCTGATCGAGCCGGAAGTCGCCAATAGCCAGGGCCGGATCGTCAAGCTCACCGGCGACGGCATCCTGGCCGCATTCCCTAGCGTGGTCGGCGCGGTCGAATGTGCCTCGGCGATCCAGCGCGGCATGCGTACCCGCAACCAGGGCGTTCCGGACGACCGCCGGATCCAACTGCGCATCGGTATCAACCTTGGCGACGTGATCGTCCGGGACGACGATTTGTTCGGCGACGGGGTCAACATTGCCGCGCGGCTGGAAGGCGTCGCCAAGCCGGGAGGCATCGCCGTCTCCCAATCGGTCCGCGATCATGTCGGCAACAAGCTCGACCTGCTGTTTCGCGACAAGGGCGACCAGCTCCTGAAGAATATCGCCGAACCGGTCCGCGTCTATGACGTGGTGCTCGAACCTTCCGCCATGCCGGGTGCGGCTTCGGACCATTCGATGATGATGTCCGACAAGCCCTCGATCGCCATCCTGCCCTTCACCAATATGAGCGGCGATCCGGAGCAGGAATATTTCTCCGACGGGATTGCCGAGGACATTATCACCGACCTCAGCAAGATAACGAACCTGTTCGTCGTCGGCCGCAACACCAGCTTCACCTACAAGGGCATGTCGCTCCAGCTGCAGAAGGTCGCGCAGGACCTTGGCGTCAAGTTCCTGCTCGAAGGCAGCGTTCGCAAGGCAGGGCAAACGGTCAGGGTCACAGCCCAGCTGATCGACGGGCCCAGCGGCGGGCACTTATGGGCGGATCGCTACGATCGCGACCTTATCGACATTTTTGCCATTCAGGACGAGATCACCAAGGCGATCGTCGACCAGCTCAAGGTCCGGCTGTTTCCCGAAGAGATGGAGACCATCGGCCAGGCGCCGACCGGCAATGTCGAGGCTTACACCTACTATCTGCGCGGCCGGCAATATTTCCACAATTCAACAAAATGGTTCCTGGGCCTCGCCCGCGAGATGTTCAACCGTGCGATCGAACTCGATCCCGACTTCGCTCGTGCCTATGCGGGTATGTCGATGGCCTGCACACGCTTGGCGGGCTGGTTTGGCGAATCGATCCCGCACGATGCAATTCTGGCTGCCGCTGCCAAAGCCATCGAACTGGCCCCGGAGCTTGCAGAGGCTCACGCAGCACAGGGTGAGGCGCTAAGCGGACTTGGTCATATCGAGGAGAGCGAGCGCGCGTTCGAGCGCGCGCTGCAGCTCGATCCCGACCATTTTGAGGCCAACCTGTTCTACGCCCGGCATTGGACGCGGTTCGGCGAATTCGAAAAGGCGCTGCCCTACTTTACAAGGGCCGTGGAAGTGCAGCCCGCCGACTGCCAGGCGCCGTTCCTGCTCGAGCAATCGCTTCGTGCTCTGGGCCGGCGTGAAGAGGGCCGGCCCTATGCGCAAATGGGCCTGCAGCGCGCCGAAGAAGCGCTTCGAAAATTCCCCGAAAGTTCGCGACCGGCGCAGCTTGGCGCGACCACCTTGGCCGCCATGGGCGAATTCGACCAGGCCAGGATCTGGATGGATCGGGCGCTCGCGATCGACCCCGACGATCCGCACATTGGCTATAACGCGGCCTGCATGTGGGCGCAGATCGGCGATTTCGATCGCGCATTTGACTATCTAGACCAATGGGCAGGCCATTCGGGAATGGAGAACAGGGACTGGATGCTCCACGATCCCGATCTCGATCCGCTGCGCACCCATCCGCGCTACTCACTCCTGATCGACGCGCTAAATACTCGTATCGGGAAACTCCCCCAGCCGACGGCTTGAGCATCCCCGTTGCTGGCCTTGACGGCCCGCGAATGTTAGTTGGGTGGGACGCTGTGAGGGCAATCGGCACGATGGAACGTCGCCTCTCTGCCATCCTCGCCGCCGACGTGGTCGGTTATAGCCGGCTGATGGGCGCGAACGAGGTCGGCACGCTGCAGGCCTTGCGGCAGCATCAGGCCGAACTGGTCGACCCCGAGATCGGCAAGCATGGTGGCCGCATCGTCAAGCTGACCGGCGACGGGGCGCTCGTCGAATTCGCCAGCGTGTGCAGTGCCGTCGAGTGCGCCGCCGCAATTCAACGCGCCATGCCTGAGCGAAATGCCGATGTGCCCGAGGATCGGCGCATCGAATATCGTGTGGGGATCAATCTCGACGACGTGATCGTCGAAGGCGACGATCTGTTTGGCGATGGGGTCAACATCGCGGCCAGGCTGGAGGGAATCGCCCGGCCTGGCGGCATCGCCATTTCACAATCTGTCTATGAAAAGCTCGGCAACCGGCTCGACCTTGCCTTCGAGGATCGTGGTGAGCAGCGTCTCAAGAATATTGCCAAGCCGATCCGGGTATTCGACGTGCTTGTGGGACCGACGAAGCCTGCAGCGAAAGCCGAAGTTCAAGCAACCGGCCCGGACAAGCCGTCGATCGCCGTCTTGCCGTTCACGAATATGAGCGGCGATCCGGAGCAGGACTACTTCTCGGACGGAATCACCGAGGACCTCATCACCGACCTCAGCAAACTGAGCGGCCTATTCGTGATCGGCCGGCACACTAGTTTTGCCTACAAGGAGATGGGTCAGAACCTTGAGCAGATCGCGAGAGAGCTTGGCGTACGCTTCCTTCTCGAAGGCAGCGTCCGCAAGGCCGGGCAACGCATCAGGATAACCGGCCAGCTGATTGATGGAGCGACCGGAGGCCATCTTTGGGCCGAACGTTATGATCGCGACCTGACAGACATCTTTGCAATTCAGGATGAGATCACAAGGGCGATCGTGGAGCAGCTCAAGGTCCGCATCCTGCCCGAGGAAAGTGCGTCGATCAGGCAGGCTCCGACGTCAAACGTCGAGGCCTATTCCCTTTATCTCAAGGGGCGGGAGATTTTCCATAATCCAACCAAGGTATCGCTTGGCCTTGCCCGGCAAATGTTTGTCCGTGCTGCCGAACTCGATCCCCTGTTCGCCCGAGCCTATGCCGGCATCGCCAATTGCGACGCCCGGTTCGTCGGCTGGTACGGCACCCGAATTCCGATCGAGCAAATTCTCGTGTCGGCCGATAAGGCGTTGAGCTTGGATCCGACACTGGCGGAAGCGGAAGCTGCGCGCGGCGAGGCGTTCAGGATCGCAGGCCGTAAGGACGACGCCACCACCTCATTTGAGCAGGCCCTTGCGCTGGATCCCAACAGTTTCGAGGCAAATCTCGCTTTCGCACGGCATTTGAGGGGCATCGGCCAGCTCGAGAAATCTGCGGAGCACTTCATTCGAGCCCTGGAAATCCAGCCTGACGACTTTCAGTCGCCCATTCTGCTGGAAGGAATCCTGATTTCCCTCGGGCGCGTAGACGAGGCCAATCGATATGGCCGATTGGGCTTGGCCAGGGCTGAGGAGATATTGCGCCAGCATCCGGAGAGCTCCCGTCCAGCGCAATTGGGGGCATGTACCTTGGCTCGGCTCGGCAAGCGGGATGATGCGATCAACTGGATCGAGCGGGTCTTGTGGATCGATCCGGAAGATTCCCAGGCCCTTTATAATGTCGCTTGCGCCTGGGCGATCCTTGGTGACGCCGACCAAGCGCTCGACACGCTGGAGAAATGGTCAAAACAGGGCGGCGTGCTCGCCAAAAACTGGCTGGAGCGCGACCCAGACTTCGATCGGATTCGGTCCCACCCGCGTTATGCCGAACTGCTGGCGTCGGTCGCCGAGCAGGCCCCGGGCTGAGGAAGGCCACTAAGGCTTCAGCATCCCCGCGGCCTTCCTGACCCAGCTGCGCGGGAAAAAGCGGTGCGCCTGGGCAGTCGACTTGTTCATCAAGCCGGGAATGATCACCGCCTTGCCATTGTCGAGGCCGGCGAGGCCCGCCCGGACCACCGACGCGCTGTCGGCGGCGACCTTGTCGAGCAAATTGCTTGGTCCGAAGCCTGCAACTTCCCCAAATTCTGTCGCGGTCGGACCGGGACAAAGCGCGCTGACCGTGACGCCGTGCCGCTTGACCTCCTCGTGCAGCGCCTCGCTGAATGACAAGACGAAGGCCTTGGTCGCGAAATAGACGGCCATGCCCGGACCGGGCTGGAAAGCGGCGGTCGACGCCACGTTGAGGATGCGCCCCTGCTTGCGTTCGATCATCGCGGGCAGGACGGCGTGGGCCAATTCGACCAAGGCCCCGCAGTTGAGGTCGATCATCTGGCGCTGCCGCGGGCCATCCAGCTCGGCAAAGCGGCCGGTCAGGCCGAAACCGGCATTGTTGACCAGCAAATCCACCTGCTCGCCGTGGGCCGTGACGTCGGCGATGAGACGATCGGCAGCTCCGGCCTCGCTCAGGTCCATCTCGACCGCCCGCGCACTGGCAAGTTCGGCCGCCAGCGCGTCGAGCCGGTCCCGGCGCCGGGCTACCAGCACGAGCTGCTTGCCCTGGGCCGACAGCTGCCGTGCAAAGTCGACCCCGAGCCCGGCGGAGGCCCCGGTGATCACCGCGACGGATTTTGCCACTTAAGCGACAGTCGCCTTGAGGATCTTGCCGGGTTCGCGCGGCGGTTCGCCGACCGGCAGCGCATCGACATATTCCATGCCGCTCTCGACCTGGCCCCAGACGGTATATTGCTTGTCGAGGAATCCGGCATCGTCGAAGCAGATGAAGAACTGGCTGTTGGCGCTGTGCGGATAGCTGGTTCGGGCCATCGAGCAGGTGCCGCGGACGTGCGGCTCGCTCGAGAATTCCGCTTGTAGGTCGGGCAGCTCGCTCCCGCCGGAACCGGTACCCGTCGGATCGCCGCCCTGGGCCATGAAGCCCGGGATCACGCGGTGGAATAGGACTCCGTCGTAAAAGCCATCGCGCGCAAGGCCGGTGATCCGCTCCACATGACCCGGCGCAAGGTCGGGACGAAGCTTGATAACGACGTCGCCGCCGCTTGAGAGGGAAAGGGTCAGTGTATCGGCGTCGGCCATCGTCTCATCCTTGGAATCGAAGGGAATGTGGCTGCCATCTAGGCGCGCGCCGCGGGTTGCGCCAGTAGGCCGCCGGGCATAGGGAAGGCGCCACGCGCAACTGCCGGGCTAGGGAGCGATGGAATGAGCGACAGCGACATCATCGCCACCCCGCCGCACGAGCCCGACATGCCGCCCGGAGAGGACCGGGTGCACGACGAGGAGGACCGGCTGCGCCCGTCCTTCGTGCGCGAGGTGCTCGATGCGGTCGCCGACGGCGATGACGAAGCGGCGCGCGAGCTGGTCGGCGATCTCCACCCCGCCGATATCGCCGACCTGATCGAACTCGCCCCCGGCGACGAGCGCGCCGACCTGATCGAAGCGCTAGCCGGGATCGTCGACGCAGACGTCTATGCCGAGTTGAACGACTGGGTCCGCGAAGACGTCATCGAGGAAATGGAGCCGCAGCAGGTCGCCGACCTCGCTGCCCAGCTCGACACCGACGACGCCGTCGCGCTGATCGAGGACCTTGAGGCCGACGACCAGCAGGCGGTGCTCCGGGCGATGGAGCCCGACGACCGGGCCGCCGTCGAGGAGGCGCTCGGCTACCCGGAAGAATCGGCCGGCCGCCTGATGCAGCGCGAGCTCTGCGCCGTGCCCGACCATTGGAAGGTCGGCCAGGTGATCGATTACCTGCGCTCGACCGCGGACCTGCCGACCGATTTCTGGGAAGTGTTCGTGGTCAGCCCGACCCATCACCCTGTCGGCACCTGCAAGCTCTCGACCATCTTGCGGACGCCGCGGGCAAAGCCGGTCGCCGATATCATGGCGCGCGAGCAGACGCTGATCCCGGTCGATCTCGACCAGGAGGAAGTGGCGCTCAAGTTCCAGAAATATGCGCTGATCTCCGCCGCGGTGGTCGATCCCGCCGGCCGGCTGGTCGGCATGATCACCGTCGACGACATCGTCCACATCATCCAGGAAGAGGCAGGCGAGGACGTGCTGCTGCTGTCCGGCGCGGGCGAGGGCGACATCAACGAACCGGTGGTCGACACCTACAAGTCGCGGGTCCGCTGGCTCGCGGCCAACCTCTTGACCGCGCTGGTCGCGACCACCGTGATCCGCTTCTTCGAGGATTCGATCGCGCGCATGGCGGTGCTGGCCGCGCTGATGCCGATCGTCGCCGGCGTCGGCGGCAATGCCGGGACCCAGACGCTGGCGGTGACGGTCCGCGCCATCGCCACCAACCAGTTGACCGGCTCCAACCATTGGCGGGCGGTGTGGCGAGAGATCCGCGTCGCGCTGATGAACGGCCTGACCATCGCCTTCCTGATCGGGGTCGGCGTCACCTTGGTGCTCGGCTCCGGCGTGCTGGGCGCGGTGATCGCTGCGGCGATGATGACCAATATCGTTGTCGCGGGCCTCGCCGGCGTGTTGGTCCCGCTTGGGCTGGAGCGGGCAGGGGCGGACCCGGCGGTCGCCTCGAGCGTGTTCGTGACCATGGTCACCGACAGCATGGGCTTCCTGGTATTCCTCGGGCTGGCCACCGCCGCCGGACTCTAGCCTATTGAACTGGCGGGACTTTCCCGCCACGTCGCAGGGGTGCCGCTTCATCTCACCAAGGTCGCCGTCGGTTGCGCCAGCCTCGAAGCGCTGCAGAACCGCATCGCCCGGCGCGTCAGCGGCAATCTGGTCCGGATCCCCACCCGGATGCGGCCGAAGCGCGCCGAGGAGCTGGTCGGCGGCTCGCTTCACTGGATCGTCAAACACCGGATCATCGCCCGGCAGCAGATCCTGCGCCTCGAGGACCGCAGCGACGGCCGCATCGACATCGTCTGCTCCGCCGAACTGGTCACCGTCCCGCCCAGGCCCAAGCGGGCCCACCAGGGCTGGCGCTACCTTGAAGAGAAGGACGCTCCGACCGGCGAGGACGACGGCACGGGCCTGAGCGAGCTTCCGCCGCGGCTCTACGGCAAGCTGAGGTCGCTGGCGCTGGTTTGAGGGTAGGGGTTTAGTCCTTGCAGCCGGTCACGGTCGCGGAGCCCTGCACCTTGACGGTGCAGGACGGGTTGCCGCTCAGCGTAACCGACGCAACCCCCAGCGCATCGACCTTGGCCGAGTTGGCGACATTGGCCTTGACGACCGATGGCCCTTCGGCGCCGATCACCGCGTCCTTCACCTGCAGCGCGTCCCCATCGAAACTGGATGTGCCGCGGATCGTGGCGGTGAGCTGGGCGGCGCGGCCCGACAGCTGCGTGCTGCCGGCCCCTGAAATGCCTGCCTTGAGCTGGTCGACATCGACCCCGTCCAGCTGGGCCGTGCCCGAGCCTTGTATCGAAAGGTCGAAGCTAAGGCCCCTGACCCGGTCGACGCTCAGCGCTCCCGACCCGTTGATCCATGCGGTCTTGAGGTCGGGCGTGCCGACCTCGATCGTAACCGGCCCGCGGTCCTCGCCGCTATAGCCGCCCCAGCCGCCGCTCCCGGTCCGCACCACCAGCGTGCGCCCCTCGACGCCGATCGACAGGCCGTCGAGCGACAAGGGCGATCCGGTGGCCCGCGCAAAAGGCGAGACATTGGTCTTCAGCGCGACCTTATAGGGTCCGTCGATCCGGATCCTGTCGAAGCTGGTGACGGAGTAGTTGCGTGTGGCCGGAGCGGCCGCGTCGGTCGGAGCCGGCAGGCTGGCGAGCGCCAGCAGCGCGAGGATGGGCAGACGATCGATCATCCGACCATCCTCACGGCATTATGGTTAAAGGTTGGTTACGAGCAGCGAACGTCGCCCGATCCAGCCTTGGAGACCGAGCATTTCGCCCCGCCTTTGATATCGACGTCGCCAGATCCCATGATCGAGACCGACGCGGTGGTGCTGGCATTTGCCGCGACATTGCCCGATCCAGCGATCGATACGTCGGCAGTCTTTGCAGCCAGCCCGCCGGCGCGGATATCGCCCGACCCGGCAATCGACAGGTCGACGGCGTCGGCCTTGCCCGCGGCATCGATTCCGCCCGACCCGGCGATGTTCAGCTTGATCTTGCCGCCGGCAATTGAAGCCAGCTTGAGGTCTCCCGATCCCGCAACTGCGCCGTCGAAGTCGCCAGCGACCTTGTCGACGTTGACTCCGCCGGAACCGGCGATCGCCGCGGCATGCAGCGCCGCCGCGTTGACGGTGAACACGGCCTTGCCGTTGTGCCAGTTGAAGTGGATGCCGCCACGCTTCTTCGGCCGGATCTTGAGCGTTCCGTCTTCGACGATCACCTCGGTCTCGTCGAGCAGGTTGGATCCGCCCTGGGCGCTGACGCCCGGCGCTCCGCCGCTCACTACATTGACCTGGTAGGGCCCCGACACGGCCAGTTTGTCGAACGCGCCGACCTGGTAGTTGCGGCTGACCTGCGGCCCGGCTTCGCGGTCCTCGGCCTTCGATCCGACGTGGCAGGCGCCGGCCAGCAATGCGACGGCGGCGGTGGTGACGAAGCGACGGGTCATCCTGGTCCTCCTGTTTAGGCGTATTGCATATATAATACACCAACGCAGACCGGATGCAACCCGGAAAAGGGCGGTGTTTAGGTAGCGTTCAGACAAGTTGAACCGAGCCTTCACCGCCGTCGAGCCGGGCAACATGAGGCCCTTGAGGCCGTTGGTCAGCGTCAAGGAGAACCTAGTTATGACGCGTAAACTCATTCTCGGCTGCGCTGCAGCCGCAGCCACCCTTGTGGCCTTCGCCCCCGCCGGCGCCCAGCAGTGGCGCTGGAACGAATCCGGCTGGCGCACCATCGGCTACACCCGCGTTGACGGCCGCGACAGCGACACAATCAACCTGCCGGGCCGCACGCGCCAAAGCGAGATCCGCTTGTGCGCCATGAACCAGCCTTTGCACCTGCGCGATTTTGATATCCGCTTCGAAAACGGCCGCAAGCAGGACGTCAATACCCGCGCCAGGCTCGCCGCCGGGCGCTGCACTCGCGACGTCGACCTCGTCGGCGGCCGCCGGGACATCGCCAGCGTCAGGCTGCGCTACGAACCGATCAATCGTTCCTGGCAGCGCCCGGTCGTTCGCGTTCAGGTCCGCGGCTAAATCGATTGGGAAAACAAAAAGGGCGCCCGGTGAGGGCGCCCTTTCATGTTACCCGGAAAAAAGGGGCGGCTTAGGCTGCCTCTTTCGCCTTGTTGTGGATCGCGGCGGCCTTGTTCAGGATCTCGTGGATCTTGGCCAGCGCCGCCTTCTCGTCGGTCTGCTCCATCGCCGCCAGCTCGCGCGCCAGGCGCGACGAGGCTGCTTCGAAGATCTGCCGCTCCGAATAGCTCTGCTCCGGCTGGTCGTCGGCGCGGAACAGGTCGCGGGTCACTTCGGCGATCGAGGTCAGGTCGCCCGAGTTGATCTTGGCCTCATATTCCTGGGCACGGCGCGACCACATGGTGCGCTTGACCTTGGGCTTGCCCTTCAGTGTCTCGAGCGCGTCCTTCATGGTCTTGTCGCTCGACAGCTTGCGCATGCCGACCGAGTCCGCCTTGGCGACGGGAACGCGAAGGGTCATCTTCTCCTTCTCGAAGCGAAGGACGTACAGGTCGAGACGGGTTCCGGCGATTTCAGTGCTTTGGAGTTCGACCACACGGCCGACACCATGCTTGGGGTACACAACATAATCGCCAACATCGAAGCTAAGGGCCTTAACAGCCATTCCGTCACCTCTTTCAATTGTCCACTTGCACCAGCGCAAACCTCACCGTAATCGCCCCCCAATAGCGACCCCCCGGTCCGGCCCTGGTACTTGGATGTGATCCTGTATGAATCAGCCGCCGCGGGAGGCGACGGCCTGTGTCAATTATATAACAGAAAAATTATCAGATTTCGAGTCCCAGCTGCTTCGGCTCGGACTGGGCGTCCTCGACCATCGAATGCAGGCCCAATCCAAGCAACCTGATACCTTTGGGAACCGGCAGCAAAGCGTCCAGCAGCGCCTGTCCCGCGGCCTCGAATGCGGCGAAGTCGGGAACCGGCTGGGGGAAGCTCTTCGACCGGGTAATCTGCGTAAAATCGCCGAATTTTACCTTGAGCGTGACCGTCCGGCCTTTCACTTCCGACCGCTCGATCCGCTGCCAGGCATAGCCCGCGACACGGGCCAGCTCGCGCCGCAAATCCTCGGCCTCGATAAAGTCGACGTCGAAGGTTCGTTCCGCACTGACGCTCTTGTAGGGCCGGTCGGGTTTCACTTCCCGTTCGTCGATCCCCCGGGCGATTCGCCAGTACCAGCGGCCCGACGATCCGAAATGCGCCTCCAGCTGTTCGATCGGCCAGGAGGCCAGGTCGGCCCCGGTCAGGATCCCCAGCTTTTCCATTTTCGCCGCGGTCACCGGCCCGACGCCGTGAAAGCGCTTGACCGGAAGCGTCGCGACGAACGCTGCGCCCTTGTGCGGCGGGATGACGCACAGGCCGTCGGGCTTGTTCTGATCCGACGCCAGCTTCGCGATGAACTTGCAATAGCTAACCCCGGCAGATGCAGTGAGACCGGTCTCGGCCTTGATGCGGGCGCGGATTTCCTCGGCGATCGCCCTGGCGGTGCCAAGTCCGCGCCGGTCCTCGGTCACGTCGAGATAGGCCTCGTCGAGCGACAGCGGTTCGATGAGGTCGGTATAGTCGGCGAAGATTTCCCGGATCTGCTGCGAGACCGCCCGGTAGACGTCGAACCGTGGCTTGACGAACACCAGCTCGGGGCAGCGCCGCTTGGCGGTGACCGATGGCATGGCGGACCGAACGCCATATTCGCGCGCCTCATAGCTGGCCGCCGCCACAACCCCGCGATGCCCCCCGCCGACCGCCACCGGCTTGCCCTTCAGCTCCGGATTGTCGCGCTGTTCGACCGACGCGTAGAAAGCGTCCATGTCGACATGGATGATCTTGCGGGTTGGGCTGGCCTCGTCCGTCACGACGAAATTCTTCTGTCCTACAGCCGGGCATCTCGTCTAGCCGCCGGCAATGTTTTCCAATCACCAGACCGGCCGCAACCATCCCTCGTGCGTGCTCGCACGTGCGCGCGCGTCCGTAGGGGTGCGACTTTTTGTGACTTTTGGCGGAATGGCCGCGCGCTTTGCATGGCGCGGCCAATCGGCTTAAGGGCGCCGCAAAGCTTTAAGGACCCAACCATGAACATCCACGAATATCAGGCCAAGGATCTGCTCGCGAAGTTCGGTGTGCCGGTTCCGGCCGGCCACGCCGCGATGAGCGTCGACGAGGCCGTCGCTGCCGCCCAACAGCTCCCCGGGCCGCTGTGGGTGGTTAAGGCGCAGATCCATGCGGGCGGCCGCGGCAAGGGCAAGTTCAAGGAGCTCGCTCCCGACGCCAAGGGCGGCGTCCGTCTCGCCCGTTCGATCGACGAGGTCCGTGCCAATGCCCAGGACATGCTCGGCAACACCTTGGTCACGGTGCAGACCGGCCCGGCCGGCAAGCAGGTCCAGCGCCTCTACATCACCGACGGCGTCGACATCGAAAAGGAATTCTACCTGGCGCTGCTGGTCGACCGGTCGACCGGCCGCATCGCCGTCGTCGCCTCGACCGAGGGCGGCATGGACATCGAGGCGGTTGCCCACGACACGCCGGAAAAGATCGAGACGATCACCATCGATCCGGCAACCGGACTGATGCCCCATCATGGCCGCGCCGTCGCGGCGGCGCTCGGCCTTAGCGGCGACCTCGCCAAGCAGGCCGCCAATGTGCTGGCCAAGCTGTACGACGCCTTCATCGGCACCGACGCCTCGCAGATCGAGATCAACCCGCTGGCGATCACCGCCGGCAACAAGCTGATGGTGCTCGACGCCAAGGTCGGCTTCGACAGCAACGCCGAGTTCCGCCATCCCGACCTTGAGCAGCTGCGCGACATCACCGAAGAAGATCCGATGGAGGTCGAGGCGTCCAAGCACGACCTCGCCTATATCAAGCTCGATGGCGACATCGGCTGCATGGTCAATGGCGCAGGCCTCGCCATGGCGACGATGGACATTATCAAGTTGAACGGCGCTTTCCCCGCCAACTTCCTCGACGTCGGTGGCGGCGCTTCGAAGGAGAAGGTCACCGCGGCCTTCAAGATCATTCTCTCCGACCCGGCGGTAAAGGGCATTCTCGTCAATATCTTCGGGGGAATCATGCGCTGCGACATCATCGCCGAGGGCATCGTCGAGGCGGCCAAGGAAGTGTCGCTGTCGGTTCCGTTGGTGGTCCGGCTCGAAGGCACCAACGTCCAGCAAGGCAAGGACATCCTCGCCATGAGCGGACTGCCGATCGTCGCCGCCAACGACCTTGGCGACGCGGCCCGCAAGATCGTCGATCAGGTCAAGGAAGTCGCCTGAGCAAATAATCAAATCGCTCAGGCAAAGTCCCGGGCTTGCCAGCCGGTTCTTGAGATGCAAGGGCGGCCCGCAATCGGATGAACTAAGTCGGAGAGGGCCATGAAGCTCTTGGTCGCCGTCAAGCGAGTGATCGATTTCAACGTCAAGCCACGGGTCAAGATGGACGGCTCGGGCGTCGATCTCGCCAACGTCAAAATGTCGATGAACCCGTTCGACGAGATTGCGGTCGAGGAAGCCATTCGCCTCAAGGAGAAGGGCGTGGCGACCGAGATCGTCGCCGTGTCGATCGGCCCGGCCAAGGCCCAGGAAACGCTGCGCACCGCGCTGGCCATGGGCGCGGACCGCGCCGTGCTGGTCCAGACCGAGGAAGAGGTCGAGCCGCTGGCCGTCGCCAAGATCCTCAAGGGGATTGCCGCCGAAGAGAGCCCCGATCTCATCATTCTCGGCAAGCAGGCGATCGACGACGACAGCAACCAGACCGGGCAGATGCTGGCCGCGCTTCTCGGCTGGCCGCAGGGCACCTTCGCCTCCAAGGTTGAAGTTGCGGGCAGCGACCTCAACGTCACCCGTGAGATCGACGGCGGGCTTGAAACCGTCAAGCTGGCGACGCCCGCCGTGGTGACCACCGACCTTCGTCTCAATGAGCCGCGCTACGCCTCGCTACCCAACATCATGAAAGCCAAGTCGAAGCCGCTCGCGACCAAGTCGCCTGGCGATTATGGCGTCGATGTCGCGCCGCGGCTGGAGACGTTGAAGGTCAATGAGCCGCCCAAGCGGCAAGCCGGGATCAAGGTCGGCTCGGTCGACGAGCTGGTGGGCAAGCTGAAGGCGCTGGGAGTGGCGAAATGAAGACTCTGGTTCTGGTCGAGCATGACGGGTCGTCGGTCAAGGACGCGACCCTGGCAGCCGTCACCGCCGCCTCGCAGCTGGGCGAAGTCCACCTGCTGGTTGCCGGCAAGGGCGTCAGGGGCGTCGCCGATGCCGCCGCCAAGATCGCCGGCGTCGGCAAGGTCCATGTCGCCGACGGTGCGCACCTCGAGCACCAGCTCGCCGAGGATGTCGCGCCGGTCGCCGCCGCACTAATGAGCAGTCACGACGCTTTCCTCGCGCCTGCTACCACCACCGGCAAGAATGTCGCGCCGCGCGTCGCAGCGCTGCTCGACGTCATGCAGATTTCTGACATTTTGTCGGTCGAGAGTGAGGACACCTTCACCCGGCCGATCTACGCCGGCAATGCCATCGCCACGGTCAAGACCAAGGACTCCAAGAAGGTCCTCACGGTCCGCGGCACGGCATTCGAGAAGGCCGCGACCAGCGGCGGCTCGGGCGCGGTCGAAGCGGTCGACGCCGGCAACGCGTTCGGCAAGTCGAGCTTCGTCTCCGCCGAGCTTTCGAAGTCCGAGCGGCCGGAGCTGACCAGCGCGAAGGTAATTGTCTCCGGCGGCCGTGCCTTCGGCTCCAACGAGCAATTCCATGGCCTGCTCGATCCGTTGGCCGACAAGCTCGGCGCCGCGGTCGGCGCCAGCCGCGCCGCGGTCGACGCCGGCTATGCTCCGAACGATTATCAGGTCGGCCAGACCGGCAAGATCGTCGCGCCGGAAGTCTATGTCGCGATCGGCATCTCCGGCGCGATCCAGCACCTCGCCGGAATGAAGGATTCCAAGACGATCATCGCCATCAACAAGGATGAGGAAGCGCCGATCTTCCAGGTCGCCGACGTCGGCCTGGTCGGCGACCTGTTCAAGATCGTGCCGGAGCTGACCGAGAAGCTTTAGGAGCCCTTCAAGTCGCTCGGCAGCGTCGGTTCGCTGAGCAGCTGCTCCATCCGCTTCCAGCGCGCTTCGGGCGTGGCGCCCGCGGCTTCGATGTCGGCGCGGACCATGTCCAGGCCGAGGCCGTAGTTGATTACATAAGTGCGATACTGCTTGGTGAACTCGGTCAGCTGCTTGGCGCGCTCCGGACTGACCAGCAGGTAGCGCTGGGTCAGGCGGATCGCTTCAGCCTCATCGATCTTGCCGTCGATCATGTCGCGAGCGATTGTCAGGCGGGCGCCCTGCAATTTCTGCATCGCGTTTTGCAGGGTGAAGTAGCGTTCGGCTTCGGCCGTCGGAAGCCCGGCCAGCGGATAGATTTTGGCGGTCTCGAATGCCAGCCGCTCCCGCCCCGGAAATGCCAGTTCGATGCCGTAATTCGCCGATCCTTCGGCGAGCAGCGACTGAGGCGAATAGAGCGGATAGACGCTGAACTCGATCCACTTGCGCCCCTTGGTCAGGCGCTGCTCGAGCAGGGCGTTCAGGACATGATGACCCGGATAGCCCTCGTGGCAGCCAAGGTCGACGGCCCTGGAGATGCGGATCGGCAGGTCGGTGTTGACCTCGATCCGGCTCTGATAATTGCCCTTGTAGTAATTATAGCCCGACCAGCTCTTTCCGGTAACGAACGCCAGCTCGAAATTCTCGCCCTTGGGCAGGGCAATGTGCTGGATGGTCCTTGCCTTGCATTCGGCGATCGCCGCTTCGAACACCGGCTTCAATTTAGCCGAAGGGATGGTGAACCTGGCCTGGAACGTCTCGACCCGTTTGTCGAGCGGACCTCTACCCGGCACCAGCGCCTCCACCTCTTTCAGGATCGGATCGAAGCTCGCCAGCGGCTTCAATGCCGGCCGCACTGCGAACAGGCCCCTGGCCTCCTCGTCGAACGACAGCTTTTCGCCGCGCAGCATCCTGAGGCGCGTTTCTGCCGCAGTGAGCTGAGCGAGCAGGAAGCGCGCCCGGCGCTGGTCGATGCCTTCGGCTTGGCCGGAAGCGTCGACGACCCGCTTGGTAAGATCGGCGGTGCGCTTGGCCAGTGCCTCCAATGACTGGCCGGAAGCGTCAGCCTTGGCCTTCGCCTGCAGTTCCGGCGGCCCGTAATAGGCATCGATATAGCCGTCTTCCTTTTCGCCGATGGTCAGGCTGAGCAGGACATAATCGCGGGCGATTGCATTGAGTTCTGGGGCAACGGCATGCTGCGGCTCATTTCGGCAGGCCGACAGCAGGGCAGGGACAAGCATGACGGCGAGCAGTCGGTTGTTCACGCTATTCTCCCGCGGGGTCGGCCCGTTCATCGGCGGACGCGGCAAGCGGTGTCAACGCTGGTTCTGCAAACGGATCGGGCCCGCTCCCAAGGAGGAGGGAGCGGGCCCGAGGAGGTGGCGGCCCGTCGAGCGGGGGCGAGGAAACGGGCCGCCGGGTGCTTCGACTAGTGGTCGTTCAACCGGCCGCTATCGCTCTGCTGTTCCGGATGGGGCGGCCACCACAGATCCTTGCGGTCTGCCGTCTCGCGGTCGCGAGAATGGCCACTGCCGGTGGAGGAACTGGAGCCTTGCGAGCCACTACCGCTCGCCGTCGACCCAGTGGAGCCGTTTGAACCCGTTCCGCCAGTCGATCCTGTCAAACCGCCGGGATTGGATGAACCACCAGGATTTCCGCCACCATGGTGGCTACCGCCGCCAGTGGTTGAGATCATTGGCCGCACGGTTGCGGCCGCCGATCCGGTTAGCGGTTTTCCGTCTGGCCCGCACGGAATCCCGTTGATTAACTGGACTCCATCCGGGAGGCCAAGGCCGTCATGGCCATTCTCGGCGCCGTGCCCGCGATGACCATTGAGTACGGACACATCGGCAACGCGGCCGGTCCCGCCCGTACTACCATTCAAGACAGCGACGTTGGCCAGCGAACGGCCAGTCGTGCCGGTCCTGTTCAGCACGGAAACATTGGCGATCCTGCCGCTGGTGCCACCAGTTTCATTAAGGGCCGAGACATTGGCTAGCGCGCGGCCGGTCGCACCGGTTTCGTTGAGCGCGGACACGGTGATCAACCGATCGGCGGGTGCCCCACCACCATGGCCCGGATGCATCCGGGGCGCTGTGACGGAAAGAGCAGTATTCGCGGCCGCATTCACCCTTCCGGCCAAGCCGATGTTCTTGCTCAGACCATGGGCTCCGATCGTCGCATTGCTCACGTTGCTGACCGTGCCTGCCAGGCCGACATTGCCGGCTACCCTGCCATTGCGCCGGTCGATGGAACGGGATGTCGTGACCCCAAGCGTCCCGTTGACGCTGCTGGTGACGGATCCGCCGATGGAGCCATGGTGGCCCAATCCCGAGCCTAAAACACGGCTGACCGCTCCGGTCACTGCATTCCCCGGGCTGCCAGCAGAAGGAGCGCTTGGCACTCCGCTTCCAAATAAACCGCCCACGGCATTGCACAGGCAGCTGCCGGCGGCCCCGAGCGGCCCGCCGGCCTGAGCCGGAACCGCGGCCAATGAGGTGCTGGCGAGAGCGACGGCAAAGTACCTGGAATAAGGCATGAAACTTCTCCCTTTTCCAAGGGCCACGAGGGCCCGTCAGTAGGGAGAACGCTGGCCGCAGCGGGATTCTTCCCGCGCAGCATTCATTTGATGTTGAAGCCCACCATTTTCGGCAGAATCCGACAGGTGCCGCAAACCACCCCGCGTCCGACCTTGCCCTTGCCGGGCGTGGCTTCCGCCGCCAGCTGAACCATCGAACCAGTCGCGGCAAGGCGCGCGGCAACGAACGGTGCGGCGAAGCTGGTGCCCCGAACCGGAGTATAGCCTCTGCCCGGCAAGGCCGCGACCAGGTCGGCCCCCGGCGCGGCGAAATCGAGATGGGCCGACCGGCCGGCTTCGCGAAGCGCTCGATCGGCGGCATCGACCCCAGTGACGGCGATGACCCCCGGATAGGACGCCGGATATTGCGGCGGTGCGGCCGGTCCATCGTTGCCGACCGCGGCAACCACTGAAATGCCCTTGGCGCGAACCGCGGCAATGGCGCGCTCCATAGTCCGGTTGGGTGGGCCGATCAGGCTAATATTGATGACCGAGGGGCGCTTCGAAGCCGCCCAAGCCAGCGCCTGGACGATAGCGGTTGCCGAGCCGGCTGCTGGGTCGCCGCCATAGACGTCGCCGACGAACAGCTGCGCGCCGCGGGCCGCTCCGTGGAACCGTCCCTGGCTGCCGACCAGCAGCGATCCGATCGCCGTACCGTGGCCGGTAGGCTGCGGGTCTCCGACAAAGCCGCGCTGTTCGATGCCGGCCGCGGCAAGCGACGGGTGGGCGGCAACACCGCCGTCGATCATGGCGATACGGGTACCGGGCCTGACAGCGGCGGTCACGGCGAGCGAGGCACCGGTCGCCGGCAGTAATGCGCCGCCCGCGGGCTCATAAATATGGTTGTAGTCGGCCTGCAGGTTTGGGGCGGCCCGGTGCAGCGCCGCCAGGCCCTGCCGGACATTCATGCCGGGTGGAGGCGCGAGCTTGACGATCCGGACCCCAAGCAAATTAACCGGCTCATAGCCAGTGATTCGAAAACCTGCGCGTTGGGCGGCTGCCAGCGAGGCTGGATCGGGGTCGCAGGCGATGAGCTCGCCTTTGCGGACGGGTTCGCCTTTCTCGTCGCGATCGAGCGTCCTGCGATTGGCCTGGATGAGCGCCTGATGGCGCAACTGTCGCAAATCCGCCATTTCATCCGGACCGAGCGTCAGATATCCGTCGACCGGCGTCAGATCCTGCAACGTGTCGGAGGAGATAAGCTGGGCCAGCCTGGACCCGCCGAAACCCGATACATTGGCAATGCCGCTGCTCGTGTTGCTGAGGCCGCCGCCAACTTGATTGAGCGTTCCGTTGAGCCCTCCGCCAACGTTGCTCAATGTGCCGCTAAGCCGTCCGCCGGCCTGCCCAAGCGATCCGCCGACCGGGCCGCCTACTGCACCCCCGACATTGCTCACAGTCCCGCCGACACGTCCGCCGACTGCGCCCGTCACATTGCCGAGCCCCCCGAGTGGCCCGCCTCCCCGGCCGCCCAGCAGTTGGGCGGGAGCTGAAGACGCCGCAAGCGAGGCGAGCAGCAAAGCCGTCAGAATTGGACGCTTGGACATTGTCGCACCCTTTTCTTATGCCTTTGCAGGATGAAACGTCCGTCGAAGGCCGTTTCATCCCGTATGAGGTGCAATGCCGTCCTTATCGTTCGACTCCGAATTGGCCGCCGTGTGGCCCCGCCTGAGGCGGCTCGCCCATGCGCTGGCCAGGAACCCCGCGGATGCGGACGATCTTGCACAAATGGCCGCAGAAAAAGCGTTCAAATCCTTTGCTCAGTTCCAACCCGGAACGAAATTCGACAGCTGGATGTTCCGCATTTGCCGAACGGTCTGGATCGACATGATCCGTTCCGGGACGCGCCGCGCGGCGCACGAGGCTCCGGAAGAGGCTGGAGAGGCCGTTGGCTTCGATCCGCGGCCGGCCACCGATGCAGCAATCGACCTGAGGACCGCAATGGCCGCAATGCAGCGCCTGCCGGAAGAGCAGCGCGAGGTCGTGGCGCTCATCCTGGTCGATGGATGTGGATACCGCGAAGCCGCGGAAATATTGGAGCAGCCGATCGGCACCGTTTCGAGCCGATTGGCCCGGGGACGGCAGGCCCTGCTTGCCATGCTGGGCGAGGGTGGGTGAATTGACCGAGGAAGAAGAGTTTTTCGCTTGGCTGGATGGCGAGCTGGAGGGCGGCCAGGCAGCCCGTGTCGAAGCGCGGGTTGCTGCTTCGCCCGAATTGGCCGCGCGGGCCGAGGCTCATCGACGGCTTGCGGCGGGGTTGCGCGATGCCTTCGAACCGGTCCTCCAGTCAGCGCCCGAACCGCCCCGTTTCCAGGCAGCCGAAGTCGTTGATTTCAGAGCGCGGGCAGTCAGGCGCGATGAGCATCGGTCGCAATTCGGTTTGCCGCAATGGGCCGCGATGGCTGCGACGCTCGCGCTCGGCCTGCTGGTTGGCAATCTCGTCGGCGGCTCAGACCGGGATGCCCCGGTCACGCTGGATCATGGCCAATTGATTGCCGCAGCGGCGCTCAGCCATTCGCTCGACACCGCATTGGCCAGTTCTCCCGGCAACGAGGGCGCAAGGATCGGACTGACCTTCCGCAGCACTAAGGGCAACGTCTGCCGAAGCTTCCAGGATGGGCAGGCAAGCGGCCTGGCTTGCCGCGAAGGCCGGCAGTGGCGCGTCGAAGGACTGTTTCGGGATGGCGAAGGCCAATCTTCGGATTATCGCATGGCCGCAGGTCAGAATCCGCGCCTTGCGGAGCTAATCGACCAGACCATTGCCGGCGAGCCATTGGACGCGGCGCAGGAAAAATCAACCCGAGACAGAGGCTGGCGCTGACCGCCATTTGAGTTGCGGCACTCCGGACGCTTCGGCCAGATCGATCCGACGTCGCACCACGGCCCAGCGCTCCCCATCGACCAAAACTTCAGGAGTCAGCGGCCGGCTGTTGTAGCCGCTCGACATGGCTGCTCCATAGGCTCCGGCGGTCCGGAATATGACGAGATCGCCTTCCTGGGCTTCGTCCATTTCTCGCGCCAACGCGAAGGTGTCACCACTCTCGCAGACCGGCCCAACCACGTGCGCGGTGAGACGCCTGCCGTTGGGGCGCACGGCTTCGACATGGTGGTAGGCGTCGTAAAGGGCAGGCCGCATTAGATCGTTCATGGCTGCATCGACGATCAACCAGGGATGGGTTTCGCCGGGCTTCACCCGGACCACCCTAGAGAGGAGCACGCCGGCGTTGCCGGTAATCAGCCGGCCAGGCTCGAACGCCAGGCGGATATGCCAATCCCTGGTTACCCGCTTGACCATCGCGGCATACTCGGCGGGCGTCGGCGGTTCGGGCTGGCCCGGCCCATAGGGCACGCCCAATCCCCCACCCAGGTCCGCAATTTCGAGCGAGAAGCCCTCGCGCCGCAGGTCGCGGATCAGGCCGCCGAGCCGCTCGAATGCAGCCTCAAGCGGGTCGAGACTGGTCAGCTGGCTGCCGATATGAACCGTGATGCCGGTCACTTTGAGGCCGGGCAGTTCGCGCAATGACTTGAAGCTGGCGATCGCGTCAGCCGCCGGCAGGCCGAACTTATTGTCGGCCTTGCCGGTGGTAATCTTGGCATGAGTGCCGGCTTCGACATCAGGATTGATGCGAAGGGCTACCGGCGTTTCAATACCCATCGACTGGGCCACGGCGGATAAGGTTTGCGCCTCTTCGATCGATTCGAGATTGAACTGAAGCAGGCCGCCGGCCAGCGCTTCGGCCATCTCATCGGAGGTCTTTCCGACGCCGGAAAACAGGATCGAATCCGGCTCCATGCCGGCAGTGCGCGCGGCGCGATACTCGCCGATCGAAACAATGTCGCCGCCAAGACCTTCGCCAGCCAAGATCGACAGCACGGCCGGATTGGGATTGGCCTTGACCGCATAGGCAATCAGCGGATTGTCGAGTTGCGACAGCGCCTGCTGCAGCACTCGGACATGACGCCTCAAGGTCTCGGCCGAATAGACGTAAACCGGCGTGCCTACTTGGTCGGCAATGGTGTCGAGCGGCACTTCTTCACAGTGCAGAAGTCCGTCGTGAATTTCGAAAAAGTCCATGATTCCCGGTTTGAATGCTTAGTTGCGCTGGTCGGCGCCGAACAGCTCGGTGGCGTCCTGCACGTCATTTCGGTTTTGCTCAATGGCGGGCGCGAGGCGGAGCAGGGCATAGCCCGCCAGGGCGGAAAGCAAGGATCCGGCAAGCGTTCCGACCTTCGCCTGGTCGATGAGCAGCTCATTGCCCGGATAGGCCAGAGCGCCGATGAACAGGCTCATGGTGAAGCCAATCCCGCACAGGAGAGCGGCGCCATATAGATGCTGCCACGATGCATCTGGCGGCCGCGTCGCCGCTCCCGTCCGGATGGCCGCCCAGATCGCCCCGAAAATCCCGAGCTGCTTGCCGAAAAACAATCCGGCGAGCACGGCCAAAGGCAAGGGACTGGCGAGCTCGCGCATGCCGCCGCCGAGCGAAACGCCCGCCGCTACGAAACCGAACAGCGGCACGACCACGAACATCACCCAGGGGTGGATACCATGCTCCAGCGTCTTGAGCGGCGACCGCGCCTCCCCCTTACCCAGCGGAATGGTCAGCGCCGCGAGAACGCCGGCAACGGTGGCATGAACGCCGCTCGCCAGAACGAGCAGCCAGAGCAGCACGAAACCTGCCAGGTAAGGCCAGAGCCACCGAACTCCTAAACGGCCAAGCGCTGCCATGGCGCCGGTCAAAGCGAGTGCGGCCGCAAGGGCGGCGATGTCGAGGTCATGCGCATAGAAAAGCGCGATGATCAGCACCGCGCCGATGTCGTCGACAATGGCGATTGTCACCAGCAGTAGCCTGACCGAAGCTGGCGCATGGCGCCCCAGGATCGCCAGCACGCCGATGGCAAAGCCGATATCGGTCGCTGCCGGGATCGCCCAGCCACGAACCAGTTCGGAGCCGGATCCGACGATGGCCATGAAGATGAGCGCGGGCACCGTCATGCCCGACACAGCCGCGATGATCGGCAGTCTTCGGTCAGCCGGAGTCGAAAGCCGGCCCTCATACCATTCACGCTTCACTTCCAGGCCGACCAGAAGGAAGAAGATCGCCATTAGCCCGTCAGCCACCCAGTGGTGCAGGTCGAATTGGCCTAGGCGCGGCAGGGGCGGCCCGAACCTCGCATGCAGCAAATCTTGATAGCAGTCCGCTAGCGGCCCGTTGGCGGCAATCACCGCTGCCACCGCACAGGCGATCAGCGCCAGGCCGGCAAATTTGTCCAGCCGTTGCTGACGATCGGCCGCGTCGGTCATGCATGTTCATTGGCACGGCCGCCTCGTACAAGGCCAGAAAATCCGGCGGTGCTACTGGCCGGAAAAATATAGCCGCCGAAGGAACCGGTCCTGCCCCGCCACGAAATAATTGGCGTCGATCCAGCTCACGTCCGAGATGAGGTGCTTGCGCTTCTGCAACGCTACCGGATCGTTCGAGGATTTGAACTTGCGGGATTCGCGAAAGGCGTAGTGGCTGAACAGCCGCATGAATTCACCCAAATAGACATCGGCCACCGCAGGATTAGCGCGGATCACAAGCATGTTCTCGTCATTGGTGTCGGTCGACGCCTGGGAGAAATTTGCTGACCCGACCACTACGACGGGGGCGGGGCCCAGCGGGTCCACCAGCATATATTTGGTATGGACATAAAGGACGTGTGCTTCGCCCGTCACGCGATCGATCTCTTGAAGCCATTGATCGAACTGATTGAGTTCGACCTTGGCTCCGACCGACACGGTTACGTTGGGGTGCCTGCGGATTCGGTCGACGTCGGCAGACTGTTTGCGGATGGTCTTGCCGCTGCCCTTTTTCTCCATCAGCGCGAAGCGAATGACATTGTCCGGATTGTCGTAAACCTGGACAAACCGGCTGTTCATTCCGAACGCAAAGGTCATGAACAGTGCGCGTTGGGCCGCCCCGGCCAAGGCCGCATACCAGTCCAGCGCCTGAAGTGAGGTGCGCGGCGAAAAGACGAAAATTGAGTCAGTCGCACCGGGAGGAAGAGGAGCGGGACTCATTTGGGTTGCGGCCGTTGCGGTCGGCTTAAGGGTTCGGTCGGAATGAAGCAGCTGCCAATATCGGAAATATGACGATGCGACCTGCGGATCGCGTATCAAATGCGCATTGTTCGAGTGACCGAATATTCCGTTCTCCGACAAGTTGGTTGACCCCGTCCAAACCTCCGACGGCGCCCCGTTCGCCGAATAGACCAGGAATTTGTTGTGGGCGAAACCGCCGGACCGGGTTCTGGCCTTGGTCGATGCGACGATTCCGCTCCCGACCAGAGCCTCCTCATTGCCTTCGCGTTGGCTGTCGCCGTCGTAAAGTATCCGAACGACGGCTCCTCGCCCCTTGGCGGCCTTCAGTCGCGCATAGATCCGCTTGTTTTTGAATTCGAAGAATGCGCCATGAAGTGCATCACCTGACTGGGCGCGATCGATGAAGCGCTCGAGGCTTTCGATGAGGCCGCGCGACAGCCAGTCGTATGCTGCCTGGCCGACTTCGTCCGGTTTTCGGTTCTGGAAGCGAAGCGCATATTCCTGCGATGCGATCGACCCGCGATTGAAAAACACCGCATGGCGGCCAAGATCGACCGGCTCGGTTGTGACTGTCAGCTTGACGGTGGCCTTGTCCGAAAGGGCCAGCGGAGTTCCGCCCCGAGCGATGACCTCATAATCATAGGTTTCGCCCGGCGAGGCCGAATAGTCAGACCATTGGAAACTCTGGATGGGGTGGCGGTAGGACGACACCTTGTTCCCGGGAACGGGATTAGGCTCGACCTCCACAAAGGTCTTCATGCCGCCGAGGAAAATGACCTCGCCGTCCGAATGGCGCGTGCGACGTATGGCAAAGCCAAGAATCTTGGTCTGCCGGATATTTGCTTCCGCCATGTCCCAGCCGAGGACCACGACATAACTTCCGGCGATCGCAAGAGCGGTGAGCCCGGCCGACGTCTTTTGGTGTCGCATGGCGACCTCCTTCGACCGAGCATTGCCGTCATCGCTGAAAGTGCGGTGCGGTTCAATCGTTATGTGTTTGCGCTTCGCTTCCTGGCCCGTTGCCGCGCCTGGCTCGGTGTTTGCCCGAACCGCCCGCGATACCAATTGCTGAACGCGGATAGCGATGAATAGCCAAGCTGGTCGGCGACGTCGGTAAGGCGGAGGCGCCGCTGCGCAAGTTGCCGAGTAACTTCGCGCACCCTCACCCGGTCGAGCAAGTCGCTAAACTGGGTGTCGTCCTCTTCCAAACGGCGCTGCAGCGTGCGCACGGTCATGCCCAGGCTATCGGCCACGCTGGCGATCGAGGCGCGGCCGGCAGGCATCAGCAGCTGAATCGCCTGCTCCACCTCCTGCACGATGGAACGCTCGCCCGGGTCGATCATCGCATTGACCAGATTCCTGGCGTGAAGGGCCAGGGCTGGGTCGGACCGCGGATTGCTGCGGTCCAGATCCGCCCTGTTCAGCAATATTCCCGCATATTCGGAATTAAATTCGATCGGGCAGGAGAAGAGCCGCTGATAGACCGTCCGCTCGCTGGGCGGCGGTGGCTCATAGGGGAGGCTGATGGCGATCGGTTGCCAGTCGGCGCCGAGCACGCTGCGGCACATTTGGTCGAGCACTCCCAATGCCAGGTCGTCGGCCTGGCGCGAGGGGATTGGGGGGTTGAGCGCGAAATGCTGGCGCAGCAGCACCATGCCTTCAAACTCCTCGAAGCTGGCCGCAAGGGTCGAGTTGATGCGGTTGCGGAACTGGATCATCACCGACAGGGCGTCGCGAAGCGTGGATTGATGCGCGATCAGCAGGCTGACCATACCGAGGTCAGCGAGTCCCCGCAGCTCCGCCATCCTGAGCCCAAAGGTTAGGCAACGGGACGCCGCGGCGCTGTCCTCAAGCAGCCGGATGACAGGACGCGCCGGCACCATCTGCTCCGGATTGCTCAGCATCGCCCGGGTCAGCCCGCTTCGCCGCAGCAGCGGGACCGTGTCCAGCCTTAGATCGTCCGCGACCGCGAAATAGCCGGTGAGCGCGGCCGCCCTGACCAGTTCCATGGCGCCTCCTGTCGCCAGCTAAGCAAAATCTGTCACGAATTATACAAAAAACGTGCTGGTGCGGGCGTAGGCCGAAAATTCATCGTCAAGGGAGATTCAGATGGCGCACGCCGTACGCTTCTATGAAACGGGCGGACCCGAAGTGCTGCGCTACGAGCAGGTTCAGGTCGGGGAACCAGGCCCCGGCCAGGTGCGCGTTCGCCACGTCGCCGTTGGGTTGAATTTCGCCGATACTTACTTCCGCCTTGGCTATTATCCGGTCCCCGTGCCGAATGGGATGGGCGTTGAAGCGTCAGGCGTGATCGAGGCGGTTGGCGATAATGTGAACGGCTTCGCGATTGGCGACCGCGTCACTTACACCGGCAGTCCATTGGGCGCCTATTCGACAGAACGCGTGATGCCTGCCGCCTCACTCATCAAGCTACCCGTCGACATCGATCACAAGACCGCCGCCGCTTCGACCATGCGCGGTCTGAGCGCAGCCTATTGGCTGCTGAAGACCAATCCCTGGATGAAGGCTGGTGACACGATCTTGCTGCACGCCGCTGCAGGCGGGGTTGGACTGATCGCCGTTCAGTGGGCGAAGCTCCTCGGCCTGCGCGTCATCGGCACGGTTTCCTCCGAGGAAAAGGCGGAGCTGGCGCGTGCCCATGGCTGCGACGAGATTATCTTCTACCGGCGCGAGGATGTGCCGAACCGCGTCAGGGAGCTGACCGGCGGCGAAGGCGTCACGACCGTGTTCGACACGGTCGGCAAGGATACGTTCGAAGGGTCGCTGAAGTCGCTGAAGCGGCGCGGCGTGCTGGTCGGGTGCGGGACCGCTTCGGGGCCTTTCCCGCCGATCGATGCGCTGCAGCTCGCAATCCAGGGCTCGGTTTATTTCCAGCGCCCGGCGCTGGCTGACTATATTGCCGACCCGGCCGAGCGCGCCGAACTTGCGGGCGCGCTGTTCGAACATGTTGCCAACGGCCGCATCAAGATCGAGATCAACCAGCGCTACGCGCTTGAGGATGCGGTTCAGGCCCATCGCGACCTGGAGGCGGGGAAGACCACGGGCTCCTCGATCTTCGTCATATGATGCGGGTCGAGAAACTCACGGCGCATATCGGTGCCGAGGTTTCGGGCATTGACCTGGCGGAAGCCGCTGGCAACGATGACCTGTTCGGCGCAGTCAAGGAGGCGCTGCTCCAGCACAAGGTGCTGTTCCTCCGCGATCAGGACATCACCAAGGCCGACCATGTCGCCTTCGCCCATCGCTTTGGTGCGCTCGAAGATCACCCGGTTGCTGGCAGCGATCCCGATCACCCTGGCCTGGTTTGCATCTACAAGGACCTGGATTCACCACCAGACTTCTACGAAAACGCCTGGCATTGCGACGCCACCTGGCGCGACTGCCCGCCGATGGGCGCGGTGCTGCGCTGCCTCGAATGTCCTAGGGTCGGCGGGGACACGCTGTGGGCCAATATGGCCAGGGCCTATGCCGATCTTCCAGGCCATGTGAAGGAAACGATCGACGGCCTCCAAGCGCGTCATTCGATCGAGGCGAGCTTCGGCGCACGCATGCCGATCGAGAAGCGCCACGCGTTGAAGGCGCAATATCCGGACGCAGAACATCCGGTCGTCCGCACCCATCCCGAGACGGGCGAGAAGGTGCTGTTCGTCAACAGCTTCACGACTCACTTCACCAATTTCCACACGGTCGACAACGTCCGCTACGGCCAGGATTACGCGCCCGGCGGTGCCAACTTGCTCCACTATTTGATCGGGCGTGCGGCGATTCCGGAATACCAGGTCCGCTGGCGGTGGGAGCCCAACAGCGTCGCGATCTGGGATAACCGCTGCACCCAGCATTACGCGGTGATGGATTACTGGCCCGCCGTCCGAAAGATGGAGCGCGCGGGCATCATCGGCGACCGGCCGTATTAGATTTATAAGGAGATATCCGATGCAGTTCCTTGACGACTCGCTGTTGCCCGAAACGCAGGAAAAGCTGGTCATAACCGTCGCGCCTTATGGTCCCGAATGGGCCGTGAGCGACTTCCCCGAAGACCTTCCGCTGACGATGGATGAGCACGTCCAGAAGGCCGTCGACTGCTACAATGCCGGCGCGACCGTGCTGCACATCCACGTGCGCGAATTGGACGGCAAAGGCTCCAAGCGGCTGTCAAAGTTCAACGAGCTGCTCGGCCTCCTGCGCGAAGCCGTGCCGGACATGATCCTTCAGGTAGGCGGGTCGATATCCTTCGCCCCCGAAGGCGACGGCGCGGAAGCCAAGTGGCTGTCGGACGACACCCGCCACATGCTGGCCGACCTCACGCCCAAGCCCGACCAGGTGACCATTGCCATCAACACGACGCAGATGAACATCATGGACCTGATGTCGGATGCGGAATATGGCAACACCAGCCTGGCCGATCCCGCCACCTATCATGCCTATCGGGAAATGGTCGTTCCGGCTGGCCCCGAGTGGGTCGAGGAACACCTTCGCCGCCTGGTCGCGGCCGGCATCCAGCCGCATTTCCAGCTGACCTGCATGCCCGACCTGGAAACGCTCGAAAGGCTGATCCGGCGCGGCCATTACAATGGACCGGTCAACCTCACCTGGGTGGGCATCGGCGGCGGCTTCGACGGGCCCAACCCGAACAACTTCATGGAATTCATCCGTCGCGCCCCCGACGGCTCGACGGTCACGCTGGAATCGGTGATGCGCAACGTCCTGCCGGTCAATGTCATGGCGATGGCGCTCGGCATGCACACCCGCTGCGGCAACGAAGATACTCTCTACGACCAGCACGGCGACAAGATCACGTCGGTGCAGCAGGTCGAGCAGCTGGTGCGGATCGCCAAGGAGCTGGGCCGCGAGATTGCGACCGCCAAGGAGGCTCGCGAGATCTACAAGATCGGAGTCCAGTACAACAGCGTCGACGAAACGCTGGCGCAGCTCGGCATGGTCCCGAACCGCGACCCCGGCCGGCGCGCCCTGCCCAACCGGTACGCGGCATGACCGAGGTGGCCGATGGGCAGCACAGGGTCCCGGCTTACGCCTGGGTCATCTTCGCGCTGACCTTCGGCCTGCTGATTTCCGACTATATGGCACGGCAGGTGCTGAATGCCGTGTTCCCGCTGCTCAAGGCCGAATGGGCATTGAGCGATGGGGAGCTCGGACTGCTGAGCGGCGTCGTCGCCATCATGGTCGGGCTGCTGACCTTCCCGCTGTCGCTGCTGGCGGACCGGTTGGGACGGGTGAGGAGCCTGACCGCGATGGCGGTCCTGTGGAGCCTGGCGACGCTACTCTGCTCCATCGCCGGCAATTATGGTGAGATGCTCGCCGGCCGCCTCCTGGTCGGCGTCGGCGAAGCTGCCTACGGCAGCGTCGGCATCGCGCTGGTCGTCAGCGTCTTCCCGAAGCGCCTTCGGGCGACGCTTTCAGCGGCCTTCATGGCGGGCGGCCTGCTTGGGCAGGTGCTCGGCGTTGGCATCGGCGGCGCGGTCGCTGCCGCGCACGGGTGGCGGACAGCTTTCATGGCAATCGCTATTGGAGGTCTGGCACTCGCTATCCTCTTCCCGCTGCTGGTCGGCGAAAAGCGAATCGCCTTGTTGTCGGAGGCGGCTGGAAATGCGCCCTATCAGCGCAAGCAGGCATTCCCGAAAATCTCCAGCCTGTTTGCCGGCAGGACCATCAAATGCGCCTATATCGGTAGCGGACTGCAGCTGTTCGTCGCCGGCGCGCTGCCGGCCTGGCTGCCAACCTATTTCAACCGTTACTATGATTTGCCGATCGACGGAGCTGCAAGGCTTGCGGCTTTGTTTCTGGCGGTTTGCGGCGTTGGCATGGTCGTTTGCGGACAGGTCAGCGACCGGCTTTTCAGCAAGCCGGACCAGCGGGTGCGTCTCGCCGTTGGTTACTGCCTTGCATGCGCCCTGCTGCTTGGCGCTGCCTTCGCGCTTCCTCCCGGGCCTCCGCAGCTGATCCTGCTCGGGCTCGCGATTTTCCTGGCCGCCGGTACGACCGGGCCGGCCGGGGCAATGGTTGCAAGTCTGACCCCGGCCGCAATCCATGGGACGGCATTCGCCACACTGACCCTGGCCAACAACTTCCTCGGCCTTGCTCCCGGTCCGATCGTGACTGGCTGGCTGGCCGACCGGCTGGGGCTGCTCGGTGCGTTGCAGTGGCTTCCTCTAGCCAGCGTCGCGGCCGCCATGGTGTTCCTTTGCGCCCGCCGCTCCTCGCAGGCGGATCTCGCTTTCGCGGAGTAGATTATGAACAGGGTAAGTGCGTTAAGGCTCCCCGCCGTAAGCGGGCTGGGCCCGGGGCTACTGGCATCGCTGGTCATCGCCGCCGCCGCAGCCTTCCTAGCCGACCATTATGGCGGGCCGGTCATGCTGTTCGCATTGCTATTAGGCATGGCGATGAACTTCCTGAGCGAGGTCGATCGCTGCAAGGTCGGTGTCGCATTCGCATCGCGGACGGTGCTTCGCCTCGGCGTTGCGTTGCTCGGCTTTCGCATCACGATCGGGCAAATCGTGTCGCTTGGATGGCAACCCATCGCGCTGGTGGTCGCCGCCGTTGGTCTGACTATCTTCGCGTCGATCTGGGCAGCGAAGGCGATGGGCTTCAGGTCCGAATTCGGGCTGCTGTCCGGTGGCGCCACCGCCATCTGCGGCGCATCGGCAGCCATGGCGCTTTCTGCAGCCTTACCCGCCCATGAAAAGAAGGAGCGGGCCACCTCCTTCACCATCATCGGCGTTTCGACACTGTCGACGCTGGCGATGATAATCTACCCGGCAATTTCGAAGTTGTTCGGCTTCGACGATCATCATGCCGGGGTGTTCATCGGTGCAACCATCCACGACGTGGCGCAGGTCGTCGGCGCGGGCTACGCCATCTCGCCCGAAGCCGGCGACACTGCCACCGTCGTCAAGTTGATGCGCGTCGCCATGCTGCTGCCGGTGATCGTTTCCGTTGGCCTTTGGGCGCGATCGAAAGGCGGACATGGCGAAGGGCAGCGGCCGCCGTTGCTTCCCTGGTTCGTGACTGCATTTGCGGCCCTTGTCGTCGTGAACAGTCTTTTGCCGATCCCGGATCTACTTCGCGAGGGCGGTAACATCGCGTCCCGCGGCTGCCTGATCGCAGCCATCGCCGCGATCGGCATCAAGACGCATTTCCAGGAAATCATCGAAATCGGGTGGAAGCCGGTCGTGCTGATGGTCCTCGAGACAATCTTCATTGCAGGCGTCGCACTCATCGCCATTTGGGGAGGTTTGGTATGAGCTCGTTAGACGGAGTCACCGTCCTGTTTGTCCCGGGGCTGCGCGATCATGTCGCCGAGCATTGGCAGACGTTGCTGGCGGCGGAGATCCCGGGCTCCGTCACGGTCGAGCCTCTCACCGAAGACCGGCTGAGCTGCGCGGCCCGCGTCAAGGCGCTCGACGAGGCGCTGTCTCGGATCGAGGGCGATGTCGTGATCGCGGCGCACAGCGCGGGGGCGCTGATGGTTGCCAACTGGGCGCTGGCGCCGACGCGGCCGATCAAGGGCGCAATGCTGGCAACGCCAGCCGATGTCGAAAATCCACTCCCACCGGGCTATCCCGCCTTCGAAGACCTGAAGGCAAATGGCTGGCTGCCGATCCCGCGAGAGCCGCTGCCATTCCCGGCAATCGTGGTAGCCAGTCAGAATGACCCGCTCGCGCAATTCGAGAAGATTGCCGGCCTGGCCCGCGCCTGGAGCGCGGAGCTTCACGATGCCGGTGAGGTTGGCCATCTCAATCCGGCGGCAGGCTATGGCCGGTGGACCGGAGCCCTGCCGCTAATCGAGCGGTTGGCCGGCTAAGCGATTAAGCTGCACGACCACCATCGGGGAAGGTCCGGCCAGGCACTGCTTGTCATGACTGCTTTCGACCCTGTGCGGTCACTAGCAGTCATTCAACCGAACTATTGAGCGCTCGTGCCGATGGAGCGCTTCGCCGGGCGGGTGGGGAGGGCGTCAGTTGCGGTAGCGCGCGGCTTCGGTCCTGCAGTCATAACGGATCTGCTCGCTCTTACAGAAATCCGGCCAGTATCCAGACTCTCGCCAATATCGAACCAGGCCCAGACGCGCTGCAACTTGCATGAACCGTGGTTCGGCACGAACTGCTGCGAAATCCGGCCTGAACAATATGGCTCGATCGACGGACGGCTCAAATCGAGGATCGTTCAGAAGTTGATAGACCTGATCGACGCGACCGAAATTTCCGAGGGCTTGGAGTAAGCGGCTTTGCACTTTGGGGTCGCTTTCCCCGCCGGTCTTAAGCGCTGCGATGGCGTCGTCGATTTTGGCGGGAGTGGGATCGATCCGAGCGGCAATTATCTTTCGATAAGGCGCCATGGCGGCATCGCTGGAGCCATTTAATCGAGGGAGGAGGGGAAGCGCTGCCCGCGCATCCCCATAGCGAAATTGATAGGCCAGCTCTGCATAGTCGATTGCGGGGTCGTTCGGCCATTTCCTGCGAGCGTCGGCAATGTCCGCTCGGGCATTCGAGAACTGTCCGGTATAAACAAGCACCTGGATGTACTGCGATCGCGAATAGGGCGAGCCCGGCTCGAGCTGGACGGCTCTTTGAGCCGCACGAACCGCGTCCGACAGGCGCCCGACCGCCAGGAGCGCATCAGAAAGATGCATCTGTATTCGGCCGTCATCTGGGTCGATCCTCGCACCTTCTTCCAGCACCTTCAGGCCCCCGAAAGTGTCGTTGGAAATGAGATGGAACTCAGCATCGTAGCTAATGGCGCTGGTCGGGTTCAGCTTCCGAGCGATCGCTATGGTCTCGCGGGCAGATTTTAGCGCCGCTGCATAAGACGGGGTACTTTCGTCGAGGCTCTCGGCGATCCAACTCCTGGTGAGCGCAAGATAGTCCCACGCAGGCGCGAAGTCCGGGGCTAGCTTCGTCACTCGCTCAAAGATCGTTAGAAAATCGGCTTCCGAAAGTTTGGTTTCTCCGATGCCAGTGCACCCATTCAGGTACAAGCCCAGCGCCGGCTGAGTTAGGCGAGTGCTGCCGCCCCGGGCATCGGTGAGGCAGAGAGCCGCCTTCGACGCGAATGCCGAGACTTCCGCTTTGAGGTCCGCTGCGGCAGCATCCGACGCGCTCCAGCTTTTCGACCAAAGGGTCGTGTGACTATCTTGATCGGAAAGCGTCAGGCTGGCATTGGCCGCGGCCCCGCGCGGATCGACCGATATCTCCATTCGATAGCCGGACGTCTGGCCGGCAGCGTCGGCAGGCGCAATCAGCGTTGCCCGATCGAACCGCCTCGGCAGGAATGCAGCCATGTCGGCGGCCGCCACGTTGGCATAATCCGTGGCCATCGCCCGGTCTGGCGATTGCGGTGAGGGGAGCACCGCAATTGCGATTTCCTGGCTGCTCGAACGGGTCTGCCATAGGACGAGAGCAAGAATGCCAACCGCGATGGGAGCGAGCAGCGCCGACATAAGCGTCTTCCGCGAGAGGCGGGCCGGCCTTGCAATCGGCATCGCGGCCGGAGCTGCGCTACCGCAAACCCTGTCGATCGCACTTCTGATCCGATCGGCGCCAGGAGGCTCGCCCTTTCCTTTCCATCTCGACAGATCAATCGACTGGAATTGGCGGAAGCCTAAAGGCGGCTCAGTCCCGTCTAGCGAGAATGGGATCAGTTTGCCGTGATCACGGCCGAAGCCGGCTTCGTCGCGCACCCATCCGGACTGAACCGAATCCGCCGACCAGAGCGCCAGCACGGCGCTGCATTCGTTCAGCGCCTTTTCGATTTCGGACGAGAAGCTCGCGCCGCCTCCAATGTCGTCCTCGTCGCGCCAAACGTCGTGGCCTTTGCCCTCTAGCCATTCGGTGAAGCGCTGCGCCCTGTGCGCATCTTTCCGTGAATAGCTGAGGAAAAGCTTGGCCATGCTGCCCCCGTGAGCGGCTGAGGCTGCGCTCTTGCGTGTACGGACGCAAGGGTGCGCCGGACTAGAAGTTGCCTCAACCGCAGGACCGTGTCCAATGTCCGCTTTCCACCCATTTCGGACGTTTAACCGGCAAAAGAAAACCCGGCGCCGTGGACCAGCGCCGGGTTCCCCCCTCCCCAACTCGAATTACAAAACTCAATAACGGAAGGTAGCCGAGAGCCCGTAGGTCCGCGGATCTGCATGAAGGCGGCGAACCGCGGTGCTGCCCGGGAACACCCCGTTGCGAAGCCCCAGCGATCCTTCGAGGAACTGGTACAGGTTGCCGGCCTCATATTGCTTGTTGAGCAAATTGTTGCCGAACAGCGAGACCGACCAGCGATCGTTCGCGCCGTTGATCGTCGCCCTGGCGCCGAGCAAAGCATAATCGTCGATGATGGTTTGCGGATTGGCGTCGTTGACCAGGCCGCCAAACTGCTTGGATACGAACGAGAGGTTCGAATTGAAGTCCCAAGTCAGGCCGTGCGAGCCGATGTCTCCGGTCCAGTCGAAGCCGACCCGTCCGGTCCACTTCGGCGCGAAAGTCGCCGGCTCGCCCTTCAGGTTCTGCGTCGATCCAAGCCCGACGGAAGTGCAAACCACGGGATTGGCCGCGCAACCGGGTAGCCCGGCTGCGTTGTCATACTTGGTGAATTCGGAATCCAGGTAAGCGAGGCTGGCGAACAGCGACAGGTTCTTGATCGGCTTGGCGACGCCATCGAACTCGAAGCCCTGGTGGCGCAGATTGCCGGCATTGCGGACCGTGAAGCTGGTTCCGTCGAACGCGCGATCCTGGAAGCCCTTGATGTCCATCCGGTAGAAGGTGAGGTTCAAGGTCAGCTTGTGATCCAGCCAGCTGGTCTTGGCGCCCAGCTCAAAATTCTCCGTCGTCTCGCGATCGAACACGCGGCGCTCCGGCACAAACACGGTCGTCGGCGGGACCGTTGGCGGAACCACCGGAATCGTCGTCAGCGAGGGCGAACCGGCGCCCGAGTTATAGCCGGCCGACTTGTAGCCGGTCGAATAGGTGCCGAAGATCAGGATGTCGTCGTTCGGCTCATAGTTGAGGCCGAGGCGATAGGTGAACCGGCTGTCGTCGATGTCCGGCAGGGTCAGCGACTCCGCCGCCCGAACGGTTGCCATGAAAGGATTGGTCGTCTGATTGTACGATCCTTCCTTCACATCCTTGCTGAAGCGGCCGCCGACCGTCGCGAAGAACTGGTCGTTGAAATGGAAGTTGGCCTGGGCATAGGCGGCGTAGCTGTCGACGGTTTGATGGACGCTCTGCACCGTGGCATTGGTACCGCCCGTCGAGCCCTGGAAGGCATTGCAGGCATTCCGTCCGGGACCGGCCGGGACCAGCTTGTTGCAGAACTGCGAGTTCATGTGCAGCAGCTCGCCCTGGCGGTACTTCTCGTGGAAGTAATAAAGGCCGGCGACGAGGTCGAGGCGGCCATCCAGCCATTTCTCGGCCGGCGAAATGAACTGCAGCTCGTGGTTCTGGGCTTCGGAATCGAACAGGCCGGTGCGTGACGCGATCGGGGTCGGCGTGAACACCACGTCGCCGTCGAGCTGTTCATTGTTCCAATCCCGGTAGGCGTTGATCAATCGAACCGTCGAACCGCCGCCGACGTCCCACGAGAGGGTGCTGTTCAGGCCCCACTGCTCGTCATCGACATGAGCGGTGAGAAACTGGTTGAGCTTGCTGTCGTTCAGGTCCGTGTCGGGAGCACCGAGGAAGCCGCTGAAGAAGGCCCATTGCGCATCCGACACGCTGCTGCGGTCAAAGTCGATGTTGGTGGCGCCGTCGCCCTTGATCTTGGAATAATCGGCGCGGAAGGTCCATTCGACCGGTCCGACCTCACCGCGGAAGCTGCCGCGAAGGATGGTGTCAGTGGTCCCGCCGACCCGCTTGTTGTCGAGCTCGTTGTGCCAATAGCCCGAGAACCATTGCTGGGATGCGGCAAAGCGGAATGCCGCCTTATCGCCCACCGGCACGTTGACGTAGCCGGACGCCTTGTAGCGGTCGCCGTTACCGGTCTCGCCGGTAAACTCCCCACTGAAGTCGTTGTACTTGGGCCGCGCGGTGTGGAACGAGACCGCACCGACGCTGGCATTGCGGCCAAACAGCGTGCCCTGCGGACCGCGCAGGACTTCGACGCTTTCCATGTCGAGCATGGAGCTGATGACCGCGCCGACGCGCGGGACGTAGGCTCCGTCGAGGAACACCGCGACGCTCGGTTCCACCGTCGTATTGCTGGCGGCGCCGATGCCGCGGATGGCGAGGCGCACGTAGGACGTCTGGGCGCCCTTGGCGACGCTGAGGTTCGGAGTGACCTTGGTCAGCCCCTCGAGGTTGACGACGTTGTTCTTCTCCAGCGTGTCGCCGGAAAAGGCTGCGATCGAGATCGGCACGTCCTGCACATTTTCGGAGCGCTTCTGGGCCGTGACGACGATCTCGCCGTTGTCGGCGGCAGGCTCATCGGCGGTCGCCGCGGCTTCGCCGGGTGTCGCGGCCGAAGCTGCGGCCGCGGTCGCGTCCGGTGCCGCTTCCTGTGCGAAAGCAGGGGTGGAACACAGGGAACAGGCAAGCGCGAAAGCGCTGGCGCAAGCAGTTACGCGAAATCGACCAGTCATTTGGATTGAACTCCCCGGACAAGGCATTTTCTTTTGAGCCTTAGCCACTTAGTCGCCCGCAATTTGAGACTTCATGCCACGCATTTTAGGATTGCCGACAGTGCAACGACCGCACCGCAGCTGCGCAAATGCCGTGTCGGACGGGTGACAGTCGGTCAGCGGAGATGGATGGTGCCCAGGGGCGGATTCGAACCACCGACAACGTGATTTTCAGCCACGTGCTCTTCTATCTGAGCTACGTTGGCCAATCTTCTGACTATCGAATGGCGGCCGGGCAGGACCCCCGTCTGTCCGAGTTGATCGCGCAGATGATCGTTGGCGAACCATTTGACGCCGCTCAAGAGCGAGCTTTGAAGACAGGGACCGGCGGTAAGTGACTGAGAGGAAAAGTGACGCCAGCCGTCAGACCCTTTCTGATTTCAGCATCTTGATAACTCAAGACCGGTCGGCATCGCGATCGACTCCTGAGTGAGCTCGCACCATTCGACCGCTTAAATGACGCGTTCGAAGAGAAGACGAATCGTCAGCGGTGCAGTTCTGGTGTTCGCCTTTGGGGAACTACCTAAATCACGGCAGCTCGATCACTCCCTCACCCAGGATTCCGGGACAACAGGGAGTTATCTTTTGACTAATCTGAACAGGAAACTTCTGACCACCACTTCGATGGTCGGATCATTGGCTGCATGCAGCCTGGCGTGCGCGGCGCCAGCGAACGCCCAAGAGGCCCCACCGCCCACCACCGCCGATGCGCAAGCCGCTGATCAGGACAGCCTACCGCAAGAGAGTGCCGCCGGCACTCAGGCGGTGTTGCAGGAATCGGCGGAAGGCGATGACAAAGCTATCGTTGTCACTGGGTCGCGCATCCGCCGGCCCAATCTGGAATCGCAAGTCCCGATCACATCGATCAGCGGTGAGTCCTTCCTCCAACAATCGTCTAACAGCATTGGTGATTCGCTGAATGACCTGCCGCAGCTTCGCAGCACCTTCGCGCAGTCAAATCCCGGTCTCGGGATCGGTATCGCCGGCCTCAACTTGCTCGACCTTCGCGGGCTCGGGACAAGTCGTACTCTGACCCTTGTAAATGGCCGCCGCCATGTTGGAGCAGATACTCTCAACAGCGCCGTTTCGCCCGATGTAAATACCATTCCAAACGACATGGTCGAGCGCGTTGACATCGTTACCGGCGGCAATTCCGCGGTCTATGGTTCTGACGCTGTCGCCGGCGTTGTGAACTTCGTTCTCAGGCAGAATTACAATGGCCTGCAGGTCCGCGGAAAAGCTTCAACGTCGCCGCAAGGATTTGGCAAAAATCAATATATCTCGGCAATGTTTGGCCGCAATTTCGACGATGGTCGCGGTAACATCACCATTCATGGCGAGTTTGCTCATCAACGGCGCGTTTTTGCGTCGGATATTCCTTGGCTTCGACGGCAGGATGGCTTTGTCGTTATCGACGTCGACCCCTCGGGCCTGCCCGAAGGTAGCGACGGTTTTCCCGACCGCAGTTTCTTTAAAGACATCCGCAGTGCCACGATCCACCGTTATGGTTTGATTCCGATTACTCAAGACTCGTCGATGACGGCCAACCCCAACCCGCTTTGCGGGCGAGGTCTTGGTTCCACAAATGGTCCTGGCGGGCCCGGCAGTGGCAGCAGCGCGGGCACCGCTTTCAACTGCAATTTCCTATTCGATGCCGCGGGCAATCTCTCCGCTCAGACCGGCACTCGAGCCGGGCTCGGAATTACCGGCAACTTCATCGGAGGCAATGGCCAGACCGGACGCGAAGGAGAGCTGCTGTCCGTACTTCCAAAAATGAGCCGCTACAATTTCAACCTGGTAGGCCACTACACGGTTAGCGACGCATTTGAGCCGTTCATTGAAGCCAAATGGGTACGCGTTGATTCCCGCGGCTCAAACGCCGCGCCATCCTTCATTCAGGGTGCCCTGACTCAGTTCGACACTCGCGAGCGGGTGCGACTGGACAATCCTTACCTCACCGCCGCGCAACGAATTCAGATTGCAGGCGCGATTTTGGCGTCAGGTTGTCGTCCGAGCATCACTGGCGCCTGCAACTCAACGACCGGTGCCAACCGTCTCACGGCAGCTGATATCGCCAATATCGGCAATGGCAGCTTCCGCTTTGTGATTGGACGCCACCTGGCCGATGTCGGCATTCGCGATGAGGAATTTCAGCGCGACACTTTCCGCATCGTCAGCGGGGCACGAGGCACCTTCAATGATGACTGGAACTATGAGGTTTCGGTCAACTACGGCAAGATGAAGGAAAGCACGACTACATACGGCTATCTCGACAGGCAGCGATTCCTGTTGGCGATGGATGCTGGCATCGATCCGGCGAATCCGGGCGCCGGAATTCAGTGTCGGGCCAAGTTCGATCCCCTTGCAGCCATTCCTTTTCCGAATAACCCGGCTAACGTCGCCAGGCTCGCTGCGGATATTGCCGCCTGCGTGCCGTACAACCCCTTTGGCGCGGCGGACAATCGAGCAGCTTCGGCCTATTTCACCTATAATGCTCATCACCGTGCCTGGATGAGCCAATTCGACGTTCAGGGCTTTGTGTCTGGCGATTCCAGCCAGCTGTTCG
>DATJHF010000017.1:0-2277 GCA_035494075.1 Sphingomicrobium sp.
ACATAATGTTCTCAATGCCCATTGAGAGGCCCCGACACTAGCCGATCATGGCAAAATGGCCGCGACCGGACGATGACAAAGACGGTGACGCACCGCCATCTTTGCCACTGATTAACCTTACCGGGAAGGGGGAGGGAGCGACTACGCGGAAAATGAGAAGGGCGCCACCGGCGCCCCGTTCGGGCTCGGTCTGCGTTAGTGTTCGTCCCTCAGAACGGATTCCAGGTCGGCTGCTGGGTGAAGCGCAGATAGCCGACGTTGAGACCGGCGCGCAGGCCGACGCCCGAGCGGATGGGGACCAGCACGATGTTGCCCTGCTTCATCACCGTCATGCCGAGACCGCCGACCACATAGGCGGAGCCGTCGACGCCGGGGAAGCGGTTATAGATGTCGTTGGTGGAGCTGAGGTTGTAGACGAGCATCATCACCTTGGAGCCGTCGCCGCCGGCGTCGAAGCCGATCGAGGGTCCCTGCCAGAACAACGGGTAGTCGCCCTGGTTGCGGGTGTAGAGCGTGCCTTCGCCGTAACGGGCGCCCAGGATGAAGGCGCCGGAGCCTTCCTCGCCCAGGATGTAACCGTTGGGCAGGCCGAACTGGCTGGCAGCCTTTTCGACCAGCGATGCCAGGCCCTGCGACACAGAGCCGAAGAATTCGCCGCCGGTCTTGGTGATCTCGTTGATCGAGAAGGTGTCGGAAACCGAGCCTGCCGCTATCGCGGGGGCCGCGAAGCCGAACATCAGGGCAAACACGAGGAAAAGGCGTTTCAGCATCAGACGCTCCAGGGACTGCCGCCGTGCGGCCTTTACCAAGCGCTCACCCTATCGGACTAGCTTGGCCATGAATTTCAGCCTGATGGGCGCCTATCGCGGCAATGATGCGGCAAATCAGTGAACAAATCTTAACCATAGCGGTGTGGCTGACGCTGACGCTGGCAGCACAGGCCGACGGTCTGGTGACCGCAATCGTCACCGATCCACTGACGGGCGTCGCAATCGATGGTTATGACCCGGTCAGCTATTTCACCGATCCGGAGCCGCAACCGGGCCGCGCCGAGTTCGAGTATGACTGGGGCGGGGTGCCCTGGTACTTCGAGAGCGCTGCCAACCGCGACGTCTTCCGACGGAATCCGTCGGTCTACGCGCCGCAGTTCGGCGGGCACTGCCTGACCTCGCTGAGCCGCGGCTACCTGGCGGACGGCAAGCCTCGCCTCTACGTCATCGAGGCCATGAAGCTGTACTTCTTCTACTCCAGCGCCAATCGCGACGCCTTCCTGTTGAGCAAATCGACGGCGATCGCCGATGCCGGCAAAAACTGGCCCAAGCTCAGCCAGGACCTGAGCGGTCCCGACGCCGACACGCCGGTGGCCGCAGGACTGTACTTTGCGGCGGCCGCGCCGGCCTCGGTTGCCGCCGGTCAAACAGACGCTAAAGTCCAAAGCAACTGATTCTCGCGGAGATACCCCGGATGGCCGACTTCATCGAGCTCAAGGCGACCGACCTCGCGGCAATGCTCTGCTCGCGCGTGTGCCACGACCTGATCAACCCGGTCGGAGCGATCGGCAATGGCCTTGAAGTGCTCGCCGATCCCAATCAGACTGCCATGGCGGAAGGTGCGCAGGAGCTGATCGCCAATTCCGCCAAGCATGCCCGCGCCAAGCTCGAATTTGCGCGCCTCGCCTATGGCGCGTCCTCGACTGCCGGGACCGATTTCGACACGCGCGAATGCGAGCGCGTGGCGCGGCTGTTGTTTGAGATCGAGAAGGCCGACCTCGACTGGCAGGTACCGCTGATCCTGCTGCCCAAGCACAAGGCCAAGCTGCTGATGAACATGCTGCTCATCGCCTCGATGGCAGTGCCGCGCGGCGGCGTGGTGAAGGTCGAGGTGGTTGGCCCGCCGGGCGAAGAGCTGTTCCGGCTGACCTCGACGTCCGATGCCGAGAAGCGGCAGAAGACACTGATGCCGTCCGGGGCCGAAGGTCTGCTCAGCGGTCGCCCCGAAGAGGGGGTCGACGCACGCGGCATCCAGCCCTTCTATACCGGTATTCTAGCGCGGATGACCGATATGGACCTCAAGATCGGCATCGAGGGCGACGTCTTCAGCTTCACGGCGACGCCAAAGGCCAAGGTCGAAGGCGATAAGCCCGAGACGAAGGCGGAAGCGGCATAAACCGCTGCGCTCCGGTCCAGGATAGATCATGAAGCTTTCATTGCCGGCAGTGTGCCTGTCGCTCGTCGTTCTGGCGGGATGTTCTGCTGCCGGGATCGGCAACCCGACGGT
>DATJHF010000018.1:0-114713 GCA_035494075.1 Sphingomicrobium sp.
GTCGGTCGAATCGGACACGCGGGCCTGGTCGGCGAGCAGCCGGGTGGTCACTTCCTCGAGCGTGTCGAGCACCTTCAAATGCTCGCCGATCCGTTCCGCCACTCCCTCGACATAGCCGGCGACGTCGCTGCACTCGATGGAAAGGCGGCCGCAATCTCGCGCGACTTCGCGGATCGCATTTTCCGTTACCTGCTCGATTCCCGGAGTGGCCATGTCGGCGCCCGTACGGAGCGATCCCTACCAGTTCGTTAATGGCAGACGGGAATGGCGTAGCCCGAGGCATGGCGCTATGCGACCCGCATGTTCATCGGCTTTGTCGAAGCGCTGCGCCGCGGCGGGATTCCCGCCTCGCTGAAGGAGCATCTGCTGCTGCTGGAAGCGATGGACGCGGACGTGATCAGCGCCGAGCCCGAGCAATTTTATTATCTCGCCCGCGCGACTTTCGTCCATGACGAGAGCCAGCTCGACCGGTTTGACCGGGTGTTCGCCGAGGTGTTCAAGGGCCTGGTAGGGAGCAGCGGCGACGAAATCAGCGCCGAAATCCCCGAAGAATGGCTACGGCTGGTGGCCGAAGCCTATCTGACGCCCGAGCAGATGGCCGAGATCAACAGCCTCGGCAGCTGGGACGAGATTATGCAGGCGCTGAAGGACCGGCTGGCCGAGCAGCAAGGCCGCCACCAGGGCGGCAATAAATGGATCGGCACCGGCGGCACCTCCCCCTTCGGGCATGGCGGCTATAATCCCGAAGGCGTGCGCATCGGCGGCCCCGGCAGGCACGGGCGGGCGATCAAGGTGTGGGAGAAGCGGGAATTCCGCGACCTCGACGGGACCCAGGAGCTGGGTACCCGCAACATCAAGGTCGCACTTCGGCGGTTAAGGCGCTTCGCGCGGGAGGGCGCCGCAGAGGAGCTGGACCTTGAAGGGACGATCGACGGCACGGCGCGGCGCGGCTGGCTCGACGTCCACATGCGGCCCGAGCGGCACAATGCGGTCAAGGTGCTCCTGTTCCTCGACATCGGCGGGTCGATGGATGGCCATGTGCACATGTGCGAGGAGCTGTTCTCGGCCTGCAAGACCGAGTTCAAGCACCTCGAACATTTCTACTTCCACAATTGCATTTACGAAGGCGTGTGGAAGGACAATCGCCGCCGCCATGTCGAGAAGACGCCGACCCACGACGTCATCCACAAGTTCGGCCGCGACCATAAGCTGGTGATTGTCGGCGACGCGTCGATGAGCCCCTATGAGATCACCCATGCCGGCGGGTCGATCGAGCATATGAACGAGGAGGCCGGCGCGGTTTGGCTGAAGCGGCTGACCGACGCCTATCCGTCGGCGGCGTGGATCAATCCGACGCCCGAGGCCTATTGGGGGCATTCCGCCTCAACCGCGATCCTCAGGCGGCTGATGGACGAGCGGATGTATGGGCTAACGCTCGACGGGCTCGACGAGGCGATGCGCGAGCTGAGCCGGAAGCGTTAGTAAAGCAGGAAGGGCTTGCGCTCTTCTTCCCACGCCTGCTCGTCGGGGATGGTGGTGGCGTCGAGATCGCCGGGCTGGGCAGCGGGGTCGTCGACCCATTCCCGGAGGAGCGGCGAACCGTTGATGACGTCGATGGGCAGCTTTCCGAAGGCATATTCGTAGGGGAAATCGCGCCAGATTTCATAGTCCGGAAACAAGGTGCGGATCGCCTTGAAGGCCAGCGACTGCAGCCGCCAGGGCTTGAAGGCGGTATGGTCGTAGCTGTCCCCTTCCGCATGGATATGCACACCGCTGCACAGCTGATGGACATGCTTGTGGAAGGTCGGCTCGAAGGAGATGTCACGCAAGATGCAGCCGCCAAGCCATTGCGGGGCGATGTCCCGCATGATTTTAATCAGCGCCCGCGCCTCGATGTCGGGCGCGCCGAACAGTTCGAGCGGACGGGTCGTGCCCCTGCCCTCGCTCAAGGTCGCGCCCTCAAGCATGACCGTCCCGGCATAGCAGCGCGCCATGTTGAGGTTGGGAGCGTTGGGAGATGGGTTGACCCAGATGCGGTCGGCGGGCCAGCCGAAGCCGGGGCCCTCGTCCGGCCGATAGCCCTCCATCTCGATCACCCGATAGTCGACGTCGAGCTTGAAATGGTCGACGAACCAGCGGCCGAGCTCGCCCAGGGTGAGGCCGTGCCGCATCGGGATAGGCCCGGCACCGACGAAACTCTCCCAACCTGGACGGAGGGTAAGCCCCTCGACGGGGCGGCCGGCGGGGTTGGGCCGGTCGAGCACCCACACCGCCTTGCCATGCTCCGCCGCGGCTTCGATCATGTAGAGCAGCGTGGTGATGAAGGTGTAGATGCGGCAGCCGAGGTCCTGGAGGTCGATCAGGACGACATCGAAGGTCGACATCGATTGGCCGGTCGGGCGGCGGACCTCGCCGTAAAGGCTGAACACCGGGATTTCATGGACCGGATCGATGAAATCCGGGCTCTCGACCATATTGTCCTGCTTGTCGCCGCGCAGGCCGTGCTGGGGCCCGAAGGCGGCGGTGAGGCGCAGGCCGGTGGCGGCCAGGGCGTCGAGGCTATGCGTGAGGTCGCGGGTGACCGAGGCGGGATGAGCCACCAGCGCGACCCGCTTGCCATCCAGATCTTTACGCAATTCAGGGTCGGCCAAGAGCCGTTCGACACCCAATTTCATTCCGCGCTTACTCCATCGAACAGCAGGGACCGCACCGCGGCCGCATGGAAATCGGGCTTGCCCGGGGCGAATGCGTTTGACCAGTAGCGGATCGCTCCATCCGTTTCTTCGATCACCGCGGTCAGCCCGACCAGGACCGGGTTGGAAAATTCAGCACCAATCTTAATACTGAACTGTAACTCGTTCTTTTCCTGATAGAGTTCGGTCTCAATTCGAGCATCGGCGTTGCGCATGCCGGAGCGGTATCCATCGAATTCGTAAACCGCCCACTGGCCCGAGGGCGAGAAGTTATATTCGCGATAGGAGCCGCCCTCCCCGCTGACGAACAGTTCGAAGCAGGTGGTCCGCCAGAGATTGTCGGCCCGGACGGGATCGGCGGGCGGCGGGATGACCAGCCTGGAGATGTCGCCGAGGATGCGGAAGATGGCGACCGCACCGCCTTCCAGGCGCTCAAGCTCGGCGTCGATCGAGTTGATCGCGCCGGCGGGAGCATCGGGATGGCGGTAGAGGCTGGACACGTGGCAGCTATTGCCCGCCCCTCGCCTGCTTGCAACCGGCAGCCGCGGCTTGACATGAGATTTAGTGTAATATACCACTAATACAGTGGATGGGATCCCTTAGCGGCTCGAAGAGGGCAAAGCGATGGATCGGATTTGGACGTTCACTTGGAAAACAGCGGTTGTACTGCTGAGCCTGCAAATCGCCGCCGTTTCGGCACTCCGATACTTCACCGCCAGCGGAGGCGCGCCCGAATTCATACTCGGGAATAGCTTCGCCAACCCATATCTGGTGATACATGTCGCCAGCGGTGTCGTCGCGCTGCTGATCGGGCCGCTGCAGTTCGTTCGCCGGATTCGGGCCCAAGTGCCAGCGTTTCATCGCTTCATCGGCCGAACCTATGTTGGCGCCTGCGCTATTGGCGCGCCGTCCGGCTTCATGCTGGCGATCGGAACCAACGCCGGACCGGTGGCGGGCAGCGGGTTCGCGGTAGCCGCAGTGCTTTGGCCGATCTTCACCTACCTTGGAGTGCGGGCGGCGATCGAAGGGCGATTCGCGACACATCGCGAATGGATGATCCGATCCTACGCCATCACGGCCAACGCCATCACGCTGCGCCTGATGCTTCCCGCGGCGGGCGTGATGGGGTTCGACTTCTTCGCCGCCTATGGCGTGATTGCCTGGCTTGGATGGATCACGAACCTGGTCCTGGCTGAGACCTGCCTGCGTCGCAGCCGGCGCTCGGAAGTGACCGGGCGAAGGCTGGCCACCGCCTGAATCCAACTATGATGACGCATGCGCGAATTGTGCTACGCGCCCGTTCATGACGTTCCAGTCCACCCTCCTCCGCCTGCTCGATGAGCGGGGCTATATCCACCAGGCGACCGATGCCGCCGGGCTCGATGCCTTGGCGTCACGCGAGGTGGTGACCGGCTACATCGGCTTCGACGCAACCGCGCCCAGCCTTCATGTCGGCAGCCTGGTGCAGATCATGATGCTGCGGCGGATGCAGCAGGCGGGCCACAAGCCGATCGTGCTGATGGGCGGCGGGACGACCAAGATCGGCGATCCCAGCGGCAAGGACGAGAGCCGCAAGCTCCTCACCCACGAGACGATCCAGGCCAACATCGCCTCGATCCGCAAGGTATTCGAGCATTTCCTGACCTTCGGGGATGGGCCGAGCGACGCGATCATGGTCGACAATGACGATTGGCTCGACCGGCTCGCCTATATCGACCTGCTGCGCACCGTCGGCCCGCACTTCACCATCAACCGCATGCTGACCTTCGATTCGGTCAAACTGCGGCTCGACCGCGAACAGCCGCTGACCTTCCTCGAATTCAATTACATGATCCTCCAGGCCTATGATTTCCGCGAGCTGGCCCTGCGCCACCAATGCCGGCTGCAGCTGGGAGGATCGGACCAGTGGGGCAATATCGTCAACGGCGTCGACCTTGGCCGGCGGATGGATGGGCTGGAGCTCTATGGCGTCACTACGCCGCTCATCACCACCGCCGACGGGGCCAAGATGGGCAAGACCGCGTCGGGCGCGGTGTGGCTCAACGCCGACCAGCTGCCGGCTTATGATTATTGGCAGTTCTGGCGCAACACGGCCGATGCCGATGTGGTCAAGTTCCTGAAGCTGTTCACCGACCTGCCGCTCGAGCGGATCGGCGAGCTGGCGCGGCTGGAAGGCCAGGCGATCAACGAAGCCAAAATTGCACTCGCCAATGAGGCGACGGCGATGCTGCACGGACGTGAGGCTGCGGAGGCTGCGGCTGAAACGGCGCGGCGGACGTTCGAGGAAGGTGCCGCTGGCGGCGATTTGCCGACCCTGCAGGTGCCCGGGGGCAGCATCGGCGTGGTCCAGGCGCTGACCGGGCTCGGTTTTGCAGCATCCAACGGGGAAGCGCGCCGCAAGATCGGCGAAGGCGCGGTCAAGCTCAACGGCGAGACGGTCAGCGATCCGCAGCTGGTGGTCGAGGTTGGCGGCGAGCCACTGAAGCTCAGCCTGGGCAAGAAGCGGCACGGGCTTCTCAGCCGCTCCTGAGCAGCCCCACCGCAGCATCTCTCTCGAACAAATAGAGGCATAGCCGCGCGGCCTGGCCACGCTCGCTGGCGAGGCCGCCGTCGCGGTCGAGCAGCAGGCGGGCATCGCCCTGGGCGATGGGCGCAAGCTCGGCGACGTCCTCCTGGCTCGCAACCTTGAACACGATGTCGCCCGACTGGCGGGTGCCGAGCACTTCGCCGGGGCCGCGCAGCTTCAGATCCTCCTCGGCGATGCGGAAACCGTCGTTGGTCTCGCGCATCAGGGCCAGGCGTGCCCTGCCCGTCTCGCTCAATTGCTGGCCGCGGAGCAGGATGCAGCGGCTGGCCGCGGCGCCGCGGCCGACGCGGCCGCGCAGCTGGTGGAGCTGGGCGAGGCCGAACCGCTCGGCGCCTTCGACGATGATCAGTGAGGCGTTGGGGACGTCGACCCCGACCTCGATCACGGTGGTGGCGACCAGCACGCCGAGCTCGCCATTGGCGAATGACGCCATGACGTCATCCTTGTCAGCCCCTTTCATCCGGCCATGGACCAGGCCGACACGGTCCTCTCCGAAGCGGAAGCTGAGCAGCTTCGCCCGCTCTTCGGCGGCCGCGGCATCGATCGCTTCGCTTTCCTCGACCAGCGGGCAGACCCAATAGGCCTGCCCGCCCGCTGCCAGGTGCCGGCCAAGGCCGTCGATCACGTCGCCGAGCTTGGCATCGCTGATAACCAGCGTCTCGACCGGCGTGCGGCCCGGCGGCATCTCGTCGATCCGGCTGACGTCCATCTCGCCATAATGGGTCAGGGTCAGCGTACGCGGGATCGGGGTGGCGGTCATCGCCAGCAGGTGCGGCGGATGCTCGGCCTTTTCGCTCAGCAGGAGGCGTTGGGAGACACCGAAGCGGTGCTGCTCGTCGATCACGATCAGGCCGAGCTTCCTGTAGGCGACATGCTGCTGGAAGATGGCATGGGTGCCGACGAGGATGTCGATCGAGCCGTCGGCGAGGCCCATGAGGACGGAATCGCGGGCGCGGCCCTTCTCACGGCCGGTGAGGATGGCGATGCGGACGCCGATCGCCTCGCATTGGCGCTGCAGCGTCGCATGGTGCTGGCGGGCGAGGATTTCGGTCGGGGCAAGCATTGCGGCCTGGGCGCCGGCCTCGACCGCTTCAAGCATGGCCAGCAGCGCGACCAGGGTCTTGCCCGAGCCGACATCGCCCTGGAGCAGGCGCAGCATCGGCTTGTCCTGAGCCATATCGCCGCGGATCTCGCCGATCACCCGCTGCTGGGCGTTGGTCAGGCGGTAGGGAAGCTGCAGCTTGCCGCTCAGCCGCCCGTCACCCTGCAGCGGTACCCCCTTCTTGCGCCGCGCCACCTGGCGGAGCAGCATCAGGGCCAGCTGGTTGGCGAAAATCTCGTCGTAGGCCAAGCGCTTGCGAGCGATAGTTGCGGCGGGATCGGAATGAATTCCGGCGAGCGCGGAGCGCCAGGCGGGCCAATGATCGCGGGCCAATTGCGACGGTTCGATCCATTCGGGAAGCTCAGGCGCCCTTTCCAGCCCCATCAGCGCCAGCTCGCGCATCCGCTTGTTGGAAATGCCTTCGGTCAGGCCATAGACCGGCTCGCGCAGCGCCACCTCGCCGGCCTTGGCGGGCTCAAGCACCTCGGGATGGACGATCTGCCACTCCTGCCCCCATTGGTCGAGCTTGCCGATCACGGTGCGCTTTACGTGGAGCGGCAGCTGCTTCTTCGCCCATGCCGGGTTGTTGAAGAAGGTCAGCGTCACCGTGTTGCTGTCAGCGTCGCGGGCAAAGATGCGGAGCGGCGCCTTGCCCGATCCGGCCCGAACATCGACCGGCATGACGTCGAGCACCACAATCCGCCCGAGCAGCGCCTGGCTGGCGTGTGGCGCTCGGACGCGGTCGATGGTCCCGGTTGGGAGGTGATAGGCCAAGTCGATGGCGCGGGTGAGGCCGAGCTTGGCCAGCCCCTTGGCAATGCCCGGCCCAACGCCCTTCAGCGCTTCGACTTCGGCGAACAGCGGGTTGAGCACGTCGGGGCGCATCGGCGGGACACTAGCGAGGAGGAACGCAACTGCCTACATGGGCGCTTCACGAACCCGCTGCGATTCCGCTGCGGGTCAATTTGCGTTGGAGGATGGCGCGCAAGTGGATGAGGTTTTGAGGGCGCTGAAATACCGGGCCTGGCATCGCGGGACGCGCGAGGCGGACATGATGATCGGCGGCTTCTTCGACGCGCACCATGGGGCTTGGGACGCGCATGAGCGGGCGCTGTTCGCCGCGCTGCTGACCGAGCAGGACGTCGACATCATGGCCTGGGCGATCGGCACGCAGGATGTGCCCGAGCGATACGAGGGACCGATGATGGACGCCTTCCAACGCCTCGACTTCATCAAGGTGAGCAAGTGAGCGAGCCGCTGACCCGCATCCTCAAGGCGGGTTCGCCGCTGACGCTGGCCGGGGTGCCGGCGGGTTTCCTGCCGTGGCTGGCGGCGGACTTGGCGCGGGCGGCGCACGGCACTGGAGCCGGCGGGCGGGCGGTGATCATCGCCGCCGACGAGGCGGCAATGCGGGCGCTGCAGGACACGGTGCCGGTGTTCGCGCCCGAAGTGGCGGTGCTGAGCTTCCCGGCGTGGGACTGCCTGCCCTACGACCGCGCCTCCCCGGCCCTGAGGGTCATGGCCGAGCGGCTGGCGACGCTCGAGAAGCTGCAGGGAAAACGCAAGGGCCCGCAGCTGCTGCTTACCACCGCCAATGCAGCGACCCAGCGGAACCTGACGCCGTTCAGGATCCGCCAGCTGACGCGGCGATTGGCCGAAGGCGAGCGGATCGAGCGCGACCGGCTGGTCGAGCTGCTGCAGGCCAATGGCTACCAGCGGACCGATGCCGTCCATGACGCCGGCGAATATGCCGTGCGCGGCTCGATCGTCGACCTGTTCCCGGCCGGAGAGGAGCAGGCTCTCCGGCTGGACTTCTTCGGCGACGAGATCGAGACGATGCGGCGGTTCGACCCCGCCGACCAGCGGTCGACCGGGAAAGCCGGCTCCTTCACCCTGATGCCGGCCAGCGAGGCGCTGCTCGACGAGGAGACGGTCAAGCGGTTCCGGGCCTGTTATCGCGAGCAGTTCGGCGCCAATGCCACCGGCGACCCGCTCTACCAGGCGATCAGCGACGGTCGGCGGCTGGCCGGGATGGAACATTGGCTGCCATTGCTCGAGGAGAAGCTGGCCACGCTGTTCGAGCATCTGGGCGAGAATGACGTCATCGTCCGCGATGCCAATACGGATGGGTCGCTGGAAGCGCGGCACGAGGCGATCGAGGATTATTTCGCCAATCGCGAGAGGGCGATGGTCGCCGAGCCGGGCAGTTACCGCCCACTGGCACCGTCGGCGCTGTACCTTTCGAGCAAGGAATGGCGCGGTGCGGTCGAGGAACGGCCGATCCACCTCGCTACCCCATTCTCGCAGCCTGAAAGCGACAAGGTCATCGACTTCGGCGTCGACGGCCCGCGCGATTTCGCGCCCGAGCGCACGCAGGGCGCCAATGTCTATGAAGCCGTCACCAAGCACGTCGCCAAGCTTCGGAAAGACAAGAAGAAGATCGTCCTGGCAAGCTACACGGCCGGCGCCCGCGAACGGCTTGCCGGGCTGCTAGAGGATCATGGCCTCAAGAGCCTAAAGCTGCCCGACAGCTGGCAGGAAGCGCTTGGCGCGCGGACCGACGCGGCGCTGATCGTCCTTCCTCTCGACCACGGCTTCACCGGGCCGGAAGTGGCGGTCCTCACCGAGCAGGACATGCTCGGCGACCGGCTGGTGCGGCGGAAGAAGCGGCGGAAGAGCGCCGATGCCTTCCTGGCCGAGCTGGCGGCGCTGACACCCGGCGACCTGGTCGTGCACATGGAGCATGGCATCGGCCGCTACGAAGGGTTGACGTCGGTGATGGTTGGCAAGGCGCCGCACGACTGCGTCGCCCTCTCCTACGCCGGTGGCGACAGGCTTTATGTCCCGGTCGAGAATATCGACGTCCTGACGCGTTATGGCGGGGCCGGCGACGGGGCGAACCTCGACCGGCTGGGCGGCGAAGCCTGGCAGCGCCGCAAGTCGCGGATGAAGGAACGGATCCGCGAGATCGCTGGCGAGCTGATCAAGACCGCCGCGATCCGCGCGACCCGCCCCGGCCAGGTGGCAGAGGCCGACGCCAGCCTCCCGGAGTTCGTCGACCGCTTCCCCTATGAGGAGACCGATGACCAGGACCGGGCGATCGCCGAGGTGCTGGAGGATCTGAGCAGCGGCAGGCCGATGGACCGGCTGGTGTGCGGCGATGTCGGCTTCGGCAAGACCGAAGTGGCGCTGCGCGCGGCGTTCGTTGCGGCGATGGCCGGCTACCAGGTAGCCCTGATCTGCCCGACTACCCTGCTGGCGCGGCAGCACTACCGGAATTTCATGGAGCGGTTCCAGGGCTTTCCGATCGAGATCGGGCGGCTGTCGCGGCTGGTCCCGGCGGCCGAAGCGAAGACGACGCGCGAACGGCTCGAGCAGGGCAAGGTCGACATCGTCATCGGCACCCATGCGCTGCTGTCGAAATCGATCAAATTCAAGAAGCTGGGCCTGGTTATCGTCGACGAGGAGCAGCATTTCGGAGTCGCCCACAAGGAGAAGCTCAAGGCGCTGAAGGAGGATGTGCACGTCCTCACCCTCACCGCCACGCCGATCCCGCGGACGCTGCAAATGGCGATGTCGGGCCTGCGCGAGCTCAGCGTGATCCAGACCCCGCCGGTCGACCGGCTGGCGATCCGCACCTACGTCGCGCCGTGGGATGCGGTGGTGATGCGCGAGGCCCTATTGCGCGAACATTATCGCGGCGGGCAGAGCTTCCTGGTTGCGCCGCGAATTGCCGACCTTCCCGACCTTGAGGCATGGCTGCGCGAGGAAGTGCCCGAGGTGAAGGGGGTCACCGCTCACGGCCAGATGGGCGCGGGCGAAGTCGAGGAGCGGATCGGCGCCTTCTATGACAAAAAATATGACGTGCTCTTGTCGACTACCATTGTCGAAAGCGGGCTGGATATTCCGTCGGCCAACACGCTGATCGTCCATCGCGCCGACCGGTTCGGGCTGGCCCAGCTTTACCAGCTGCGCGGCCGGGTCGGCCGGTCGAAAACCCGCGCCTATGCCTATCTGACGACCCCGCCCGAGCGGTCGCTGACCGAAGGGGCCGACAAAAGGCTGCAGGTGCTGGCCAATCTCGACAGCCTGGGAGCGGGTTTCCAGCTTGCCAGCCACGACCTCGACATTCGGGGTGCGGGCAATCTGCTGGGCGACGAGCAGTCGGGCCACATCAAGGAGGTCGGCTTCGAGCTCTACCAGTCGATGCTGGAGGACGCGATCCTCGAGCAGAAGTCGGGCGCGGCCGAGAGGCGGGACGAGTTCACGCCGCAGATCAATGTCGAGGCGCCGATCCTGATCCCGGAGCATTATGTGCCCGATCTCGACCTTCGCATGGGGCTTTACCGCCGGCTGGGCGAATTGGAGGACCGTCAGGGCGTCGAGGAGTTTGCAGCGGAGCTAATCGACCGCTTCGGCAAGTTGCCATCGGAAACCCAGAACCTTCTGCAAATCGTTGAAACCAAAATCAATTGCCGGAAAGCGATGATCGCCAAGCTGGACGTCGGTGCGAAGGGCGCCGTGGTGACATTTGCGCCGAGCGGCTTCCCCGACCTGGCCGGCCTGCTGGATTATGTCGAGAAGCTGAAAGGCGCGGCACGGCTTCGGCCCGACAGCAAGCTGGTGATCAGCCGCGAATGGCCGACCGGCGAAGCTCGCTTGCAGGGTGCGCTGCAGATTTCGCGCGGATTGATGCGGGTCTTGGCCGCAGCTGAGAAGAAGGAACTCGAGCCGGCCTAAGCTGCCGCCGTCTGCTCCCCTGAAGCAACGAAGCGCTTCAATTCGGCCTCATCGAGCGGCTGGGCGCCAAGGAAGCCCTGGTAAAGGTCGCAGCCCCATTCCTCGAGCAGATGGAGCTGGGCGATGTTTTCGACGCCCTCGACGATCACCTTGAGGCTGAGTTCGCGGGCCAGGCGGATCATCGCCTTGACGACGATGCGGTCGCGGCTGCCGCCAACGATATGATTGATCAGGCCACGGTCGATCTTGATCGCATCGATCGGCAATGACGTCAGATAGGCAAGGCTGGAATAGCCGGTGCCGAAGTCGTCGATGGCGATGCGGACGCCCGCGGCGCGCAGCCGGGAGAGCCGGCCGGCGACCTCCAGGCTGTCGGCCATCAGGCTGCTCTCGACGATCTCGGCGGTGATCTGGTCGGGCCTGAGGCCGGCCGAGGCGATCTCCGCCAGTAGCCATTGCTCATAGCCGGGTCGATCGAGATCCCGTGGAAGGAGGTTGATCGACAGGCACATGCCGGCGAGCGGCCCGGTCCATCGTCCCGCCGAGCGCAATGCCTTGCGCTGGATCGCACGCGACAGCCGTTCGGCGAGCCCGGCCGCTTCGGCCCGGGCAAACAGCTCTTCCGGGCTCTCAGCGCCTTCCCAGCGCGCCAGCGCCTCGACGCCCATGACCTGGCCGCTGGCCGGTTCGATCTGCGGCTGGAAGCGAAGCTCGATCCGGTCGCGGGCAATCGCTTGGGCAAGCGCGCGGTCGCGCAACGGCAAAGCGGGCGCCGATACCTTGCGATCCGACACCCGCCTGCCCCCGAACCCTGGCCATATGAGCCAATTACGCATTTGGACGACTTACGCCTGGCCGGCGGGGCCTACCAAGGCGCCAATCAGGCGCGTGTCCTTTCGGGACAGTGGCGCTTTCCTGCCAAATCCGTATTCTAGGCCGGTGAACGTCGCTCGCCCTTCCCCGGCCACTCCCGAGCGCGACCTTGCCGCGCACGGCATCGGGCTGGTCGCCTCCCCAGGCGAAGCGGCCAAGTCGGCCGAAGCGATGCTTCGGCGCCGCTACAGCTGGGCGGAAGAGGACAAGGCCGAGACGCTGGTCGCGCTGGGCGGCGACGGCTTCATGCTGCAGACGCTCCATACGATGCTCGAGCAGGGCGAATCCCGGCCGGTGTTCGGGATGAATCGCGGCACATTCGGCTTCCTGATGAACGAATGGCGGCTGGACCGGCTGTTCGAGCGGATCAGCAATGCCAAGCATATCCGCGTCGCGCCGCTGGCGATGGAAGCGACCAACATCCGCGGCGAGACCTGGGCGCACCCGGCGATCAACGAAGTGTCGCTGCTGCGCGAGACCCGCCAGACAGCCAAGATCGAGATCAACGTCAACGGCCGGGTGGTGATGCCCGAGCTGGTCACCGACGGCGTGCTGGTGGCGACCCCGGCGGGCTCGACCGCCTATAATCTGTCGGCGCACGGCCCGATCCTGCCGCTGGCGGCGAAGATGCTAGCGCTGACGCCGATCAGCCCGTTCCGGCCGCGCCGCTGGTCGGGGGCGATCCTGCCCGATGACGTCGCGATCCGCTTCAAGGTGCTGGAGGCTGATAAACGGCCGGTCGCGGCGGTCGCCGACCAGTTCGAGGTACGCGAGGTTTGCACGGTCGACGTCAAGCTCGACCGGGAACGGTCGCTGACCCTGCTGTTCGACCCCGAACATGCACTCGACGAGCGGATCGCCATGGAGCAGTTCGCCCACTAACCGCACATTCAGATTTTCTGTTGCAAAAGGAGGCCTTGAGCGCTTGCAACGCGCGATGAGCGCGTTATAGGCGGCGTCGCTTCGCGTTCCCCGATAGCTCAGCGGTAGAGCTCTCGACTGTTAATCGAGCGGCCGTTGGTTCGAATCCAACTCGGGGAGCCACCTCTTACCGGCATAAAAAACGAAGCGGCCAGGCGTGGCCCGACCGCTTCGGCGAAGTGCGTTCATGTCCCTAGGGACCACCCCGCAACCCTACCAACAGCAGCTTTGCGGCAATGGCTCCAGAGGCTTGTTTGGCATGTGTCAGCGCGGGACAGGAGCCAGCCGTTTCTCCATTCGGAAATTGTGGATCGGGACGCCCGCAATCTCGAAATCGCGGCGCTCGATCACGCCGAAACCCTGTTTGGAGAAGAAGCGCCTGGCGGGCTCGCTGGCCTCGGTGAACAAAAGTTCGATTCCGCGCGCCCGGGCCGCTCGTTCCAGCTCCTCGTATAGCCGCGCCGTGACGCCGGTGCCCGCCACATCAGGCCGGCAGAACAGATGGTCGATATGGCCGTCTGCCTCGACGTCGCCATAGGCCAGCGGCTCGTCATGTTCGTCGACGGCTACGAGGAGCGTCCGGCCATCGGCGCCGCGGGCGTGGAAGCGGCCCGGATCCGGCACTTGCGGCGCCCATGCCCGCACCTGTTCAGCCGAGTAATGACATGCTGCGATTTGATGGATGGCGGCATGGAACAGGGCCGCCAGCCTGGTTTCGTCGCCCTCCTTGAAAGGACGGACATGCATTTCAGCGCTCGTGATACTTCAAACGGCGATCGCGAGATCGCCTACGGCCCGCGTTTCACTGTGCAACGGCACGCTCGCCATCAGCGTCATGCCAGGCTTGCCGGCCCGGAACATCAGGCGGCCGCCGAGTTCCTGGATTCTCTCTCGCATGCTCGACAAGCCGACGCCGATCCGCAGCTTTGCCGGAAGGCCTATGCCGTTGTCGGCAACGACGACATGAAGCATCGAGCGTCGCTGATAGAGGCCGATGACCACTTCGGTCGCCTGCGCGTGCCGATGGACGTTCGACAGCGCCTCCTGCACCATCCGGTAAACCGCGACCTCGGTTGCCGCGGAGAGCGGCGGGCCTTCGGCGGCCTCCACCTCGATATGGAGGCCGGTGCGACGCCCGAACCCTCCGGCAAGCTGGCGCAGGGCCCTGGATAGGCCAAGCTCGCTAACCACCGGCGGATGGGCAAGGAAGGCGACGGCGCGCAGCTCGCGATGGATTTGCCCGAGCAGATCCTCCATTTCGTCAACGATGTCCGCCCTGGCCTTGACGGTCTTCGACCGCCTGATCTGCCCCAGCGAAAGACCGAGGCTGGCGACCAGCTGCATGGTCGAATCATGGACTTCGCGCGCCATGCGGCGGCGCTCTTCGTCCTGATGTTCGATCAGAGAGTGGCTGAACCCTTCGCGCATCTGGCGGAGGTGGACCAGTTCGGTCACGTCGTAGCGCGTCACCGTGTACATGGTCCGGCCGGCGACCTCGATGCGCTTGACGCAAAGCTGGAAGGCAAAGCCCTCCCAGCGGTCCTTGCCATGATAAACGAAGCTGAACGATGGATCGCCGTTTCGGGCCATGTTCCGGATGCCCTGGGCGGCGATGCCCGCCGGGGTATGCCCCAGGATCGCCACATGTTCGCAGAAGGCGAGGTAGTCCGCGCCAGGGCTCAGTTCGCCATAGTCGTAGAGAGCAGCAGTTCTCGTCCAGGCCGGGTTGACCGCACGAATGATCCAATCTTCGTCGATCAGCGCGATCTGCTCGGGCAGGCTGTTGATGATTTGCTGGAATGTTTCGACGAACGCCGGTTCGGACGCCAGCGCGAAGTGAGGGATAGCGACGCCCCGAGGCAAATCCAGGAAGGGGAGATCGGGGGAATCCTCATAAAGGCACCCCGGCACTACTGGAACGTCCGGACCCAGCTCCATATTATTCCCCGCGTACTTGCCCCTAATCGCGGACTCGGGCTGCCCTTATCTTATAACACAGATTAATAGCACAATCCGAGTTATCAACATACGGACTTATACCTAGGTAGTAGCGGAGGGTTTTTCCGTAAATTTCCGGTCCAGGCGTTCGGCGAGTTCCCGCTGGGCAAGGAAATCCCGCATCATTTCCGCCACCTCATTCTCCGGCCCAAGCCGCACCCAGGAGTGGGAGCCGTACCAACTGGCCCAGGCCTGGCCGCCCTCGAGGCTGAACACGACCGGCGCCGCGATCCCGTCCGGGCGCGCCGGGCGGAGGGAATTCTCGACGATCACCCTCACCGCCTTGGCAAGAGCGATTAGCAGCATTGTCGACACCAGGAAGATGGTGAAGCCGATTAGCTCGTACGGGCCGAAGCCCAAATGGTACCGCGGTCCGATGAACAGCAGGTCGGCGACAATCCAGGAAGCGAGCGCGGTGGCGAGCGCCCATCTCCATTCCAGGACGATCGCCGCGACGATCACGAACGGAAGGTAGGGCAAGAACGGCAGCCGATCGATGTACAGCCCAATCACCAGGCGGATGGCCGTCGGAATCGCTGTCAGGGCGATGCCATAGCCAAGCGCAAGACTTCCGGTCGCGGGTGGGGCGAGCAGCAACCTGCTCAGCCGGTCAATGAAGGTCATCCGTCAATCCCGAGCAAATACGCAAACTGCATTAGGGTAGCGTTTAGGGTTTGCTCGTTAACAGTCGATTTATGAGCAAACATTTGGCGGATTCCGCTCCGCCTAGCCTTCGATGGCGGCCATCAGGCTGGCGTTGCCTCCCGCCGCGGTGGTGTCGATGCAGGTAACCCGTTCCGTGGCGAAGCGCGGCACGTAATGCGGGCCGCCGGCCTTGGGCCCTGTGCCCGACAACCCCTCCCCGCCGAACGGCTGGCTTTCGACCACCGCGCCGATCTGGTTGCGGTTGACGTAGAGGTTGCCGACGCGGGCATGGGCCTCGACATATTGGCGGGTGGTATCGATCCGGCTCTGCAGGCCCAGCGTCAGGCCGTAGCCCGTGGCGTTGATCTCAGCGATGACCTTGTCCAGCTCGCCCGATTTCCAGCGGACGACATGAAGGATCGGGCCGAAATGCTCGCGGTCGAGCTCGCCGAGACGCTTGATCTCGTACATCGACGGGACGACGAAATGGCCGCGCCCGGCGCTGTCGGGAAGCGGCACCTGGGCAAGCAGGCGGCCCTTGGCCTTCAATTCGGCCAAGTGGCCGTCGAGCGCCGCCTTGGCTTCGCTGTCGATCACCGGGCCGACGTCGGTGGTGAGGTCGCTGGGATTGCCGACCGTGAGCGCTTCCATCGCGCCGGCAATCATCTCCAGCATGGAATCGGCGACATCGTCCTGGACGAACAGCACGCGCAGCGCCGAGCAGCGCTGGCCGGCGCTCTGGAAGGCCGAGGCGACGACGTCGCGCGTTACCTGCTCGGGGAGAGCGGACGAGTCGACGATCATCGCATTCTGGCCGCCGGTCTCGGCGATCAGCGGGACGATCGGGCCGTCGCGGGTGGCGAGGCTGCGGTTGATCGCCCGCGCGGTATCGGTCGAGCCGGTGAAGGCAACGCCGGCGATCTTCGGATGGCCGGTCAAGGCGGCGCCAACCTTGCCGTCGCCCGGCGCCAGCTGGACGATCGCCTTCGGGATGCCGGCGGCATGCATCAGCTCGATCGCGCGGGCACCGATCAGCGGCGTCTGTTCGGCGGGCTTGGCGATGGCGGCATTGCCGGCGGCAAGCGCGGCCGCGACCGGACCGATGAAGATCGCCAGCGGGAAGTTCCAGGGCGAGATGCAGGCGAACACCCCGCGGCCATGGAGGCGAAGTTCGTTTAGCTCGCCGGTCGGGCCGGGCAGCGCCGTGACGTTGCCGCACAGGCGGCGCGCCTCGCTGGCATAGTAGCGGAGGAAATCGACCGCTTCGCGCACTTCGAGCACGGCGTCGGGAACGGCCTTTCCGGCTTCGCGCACGCACAGGGAGAAAAGCTCCTCGCGGTGCTGTTCGAACAGGTCGGCGGCGCGATTGAGCAGCTTGGCACGCTTGTTGCCGCCGAGCTGGTCCCATTCGATCTGAGCGGCGAGCCCGGCGCGGACCATCCGGTCGACATCGGCCTCGGTGGCGTAGGTGACGCCGCCGACGACGATCGAGGTATCGAACGGTGAATAGATCGGCAGCTTCTCGCCCTTGCCGCCGCCGGTTGGAGCGGCGTTCCAATGCTTGCTCGACAGTTTTGCAAGCCGCTTCATCAGCGGCTCGCGGATTAGCGGGTCGCTGAGATCGACGCCGGCGCTGTTGAGACGGTCCTTGCCGAAGATGGCATTGGGCAGCGGGATCGCCGAATTGCGCTTGGGGCTGAGCTTGTCCAGCTCGGCGACCGGATCGCGGACCAAATCGTCGACCGGCACATCGTCATCGGCAATGCGATTGACGAAGCTGGAGTTTGCGCCGTTTTCGAGCAGGCGGCGGACCAGATAGGCGAGCAGTTCCTTGTGGCTTCCCACCGGCGCGTAGATGCGCACTGGGATAGGCTGCTCGCCGATGCCCTTTTCGAGCTTCGCCAGCTCTTCATAGAGCCCCTCGCCCATGCCATGCAGCCGCTGGAATTCGAACCGGGCGTCGCCCGCCAACGCCTTCACCGCGCCGATGGTGTTGGCATTATGGGTAGCAAAGGCCGGGTAGATGCAGTCGCTCGCCGCCAGCAGGCGCTTGGCGCAGGCGAGATAGGATACGTCGGTCGCGACCTTGCGGGTGAAAACGGGATAGTCGGACAGGCCGGCGACCTGGGCGACCTTGATTTCGCTGTCCCAATAGGCGCCCTTGACCAGCCGGACCATCAGCTTGCGGCTATGCTTGCGGGCCAGCTCGACGGTCCAGTCGACCAGCGGCACGGCGCGCTTGGAATAAGCCTGGATGGCGAGGCCGAACCCCTCCCAACCGTTGGCGAAGAGCTCGTTGTCGGCGGCCAGCGCCTCGATCAGGTCCATCGACAGTTCGAGCCGGTCGGCTTCCTCGGCGTCGATGGTGAAGTGGACATCGGCCCTGGAAGCGTTGAGCGCGAGGTCGCGAAGGACCGGAAGAATGGCCGCCTTGGCCGCCTCGGCATGGCTCCATTCGTAGCGCGGATGCAGCGCGCTGAGCTTGACGGAAATTCCAGGAGCGGCGCGGAAGCCGCCCTTGGCAACCTTGGCGATGGTGTCCAGCGCGCCGGCATAGGCCCGGGCATAGCGAGCGGCATCGGCATGGGTCTTCGCTGCTTCGCCGAGCATATCGAAGCTGTGGCTCCAGCCCCTGGCCTGCTCTGGCGCGGCGCGCTTCAGCGCCTCATCGATCGTCCGGCCGAACACGAACTGCCGGCCAAGGATCTTCATCGCCTGGCTGACCGCGGTGCGGATCACCGGCTCGCCGAGGCGGCCGACCGCGCGCCCGAGCGCCGAGCGCCAATTGTCCGACTTGTCGTTGGCTTCTTCCAGCACCTTGCCGGTCAGGAGCAGCGAGAAGGTCGCGGCATTGACGAAGGTCGAGCGGCTGTCGCCCATCTTCTCGGCCCAGTCGGGTCCCGAAAGCTTGTCGGCGATAAGGTCGTCGGCGGTTTCGGCATCGGGAATGCGAAGCAGCGCTTCGGCCAGACACATCAATGCGATGCCCTCATCCGAGCCCAGATCATAGGCCTGGAGGAAGGCATCCAGCCCCGCCGCCTTGTGGCCGCGCACCGCCTTCACGAGAGTGCGCGCGATTGCGCTGGCCTCGCCCTGCTGGCCGGCGGCCAGCCTGGCCTGCTTCAGCCGTTCCTCGACGACCTCTTCCTCCAGAGGGCGGTAGGCAAGGCGAAGCGCGGTACGATCGATCATGAAGCGGTTTTCCGGAAGGCAAGTTCGGCGGCGAGATAGGCGGTTAACGACCGGCTTTCCAGCGGCCATTTTCGTAACCTTTTTCCGGTAGGCAGCGCGGGTCATGGGATATGCCCGCCCATTCGAGCTGGACGCCAGGATGGCGATCGGCCGCGTCGAACCGGCGCGCGCCGATGCCGGCAAGCTGTTGGGCCTCGAACTGCTGCGCTTCACCTCGGCGCTGGCGGTGCTGTTTTTCCACTATAGCCATTTTGCGCATTTCGCCGGAATCGGACCTGTCGCAAGAGCCACCGTGCCCCTCTACGGCATGCTGTGGCCGCTTTACGATTATGGCCAATATGGAGTGCAGGCCTTCTGGGGGATCAGCGGTTATATCTTCTTCTGGAAATATGGCGCCGCGATCCATGAAAAGGCGGTTTCGGCGAGCGATTTCTTCTGGCTGCGCTTCTCCAGGCTCTATCCGCTCCATTTCGCGACGCTGGCGGCGGTGATCGGCCTGCAGGCGGTCCACCGCCAGGTTACCGGATTCGATTTCATTTATCCGACCGAGGACGCCGGACTGTTCCTGCGCCAGCTATTCCTGGCGACCGACTGGGGGCCCCAGCCGCCGTTCAGCTTCAACGGTCCGATCTGGTCGATCTCGGCCGAGGTCGCGGTCTATGCCGGTTTCTTCCTGGCAGTGCGCCGTTTTGCGCCGACGCTGAAGCTCTGCGCGGCGGCGATCATTGCCGGCCTTGGCCTTCAGGCGGCAGGTCTCGAGTGGGTGTCGCTCGGCTGCGCCACCTATTTCTTTGCGGGAGGGCTGGCGGCATTGCTGCGGCCGAAGTCGGCCAAGCCGGCCGCGGTGGCGCTTGGCGCGCTGATTTCGCTGACCCTGGCAACCGGCACCCTTGGCGACCGCGACAAGCTGCCGACCATCCTGTTGCTGGCGGTGCCATGCCTGCTGGTTATCCTCACCAGGGATTGGCCGTTTCTGAGCCGCTGGCAGAAGCCGGTGCAGTTCGCCGGCAATCTCACTTATTCAAGCTATCTGCTGCATTTTCCGCTGCAGCTGGCGCTGGCGATCCTGGTCGCGGCGAGCGGAGTCGTCCCATCGCTAACCAGTCCCTGGTTCCTCTGCGCCTATCTCGCCGTGACGCTAGGCGCCGCTGCGCTAAGCTATCGATATTTCGAGCTCCCGGCGCAGCGCTGGATCCGCCGGCGCGCGCTCAACCGCGCCGCCTGAACGTCAGGCGCTCTGGCCGTGGCAATGCTTGTATTTGCGGCCTGAACCGCAAGGGCAAGGCGAATTGCGGCTGGCCGGAGCGACGATCGTTTCGCCGTCGGCGGCCTGCTCGGGCATTGCCGGGCGAGGCGCCTGAAGCGGCGGCATGCTCGACAGCAAGGCCCCGCCGGCATCGAAGTCTGCGCTATCGTCGTCGCCCGAAAGCGGGTCGATGTGGTGGGTGATGAATTCCGGCAGCGCAAAGGAACTGGCCGGGCCCAATTGCATCGGCGCCGGTTCCTCGATCTGCACGGTTGCGCGAAGCAGCATGCGGGTTACATCCTCGCGGATCGCCACCAGCAGCCGCTCGAACAACAGGAATGCTTCCTGTTTATATTCGTCGATCGGCTTCTTCTGCGCGTAGCTGCGGAGGTGGATCACCTGCCGAAGCGCGTCGAGGGTCGCGAGATGCTCCTTCCAATGATGGTCGAGCATCTGGATCAGCAAATTTTTCTCGACCTGAACCCATTGTTCGGGCGCCATGGTTTCGAGCTTGGCCGCCATCTTGGCATTGGCCTGTTCCTGCAGCCGTTCGATGATGATCGCCTGCTCGACCTCTTCTTCCTGCAGCCAGGTGTCGAACGGCGGATCGAGGTCGAGCACCTCGCGGACATTGTCCTTCAGGCGCTCCACGTCCCACTGCTCGGGATAAGTGCCTTCGGGGCAACTGGACATTACCAGCCCGATGATCGTCTCCGCGCGGAAGTCCTCGACCACGTCCGACACATGGTCGGAGTCCATGATCTCGGCGCGCTGCTCGTAGATCACCTTGCGCTGATCGTTCATCACGTCGTCGAATTCGACGACCTGCTTGCGGATGTCGTAGTTGCGCGCCTCGACCTTCTTCTGGGCGGTCTCGATCGCCTTGGAGATCCAGGGCGAAATGATCGCCTCGCCGTCCTCCAGATTCTTGTTCATCAGCCGGGCGAAGGCGGTCTGCGGACCGAAGATGCGCAGCAGGTCGTCGTCGAGGCTCAGGTAGAAGCGCGACAGGCCGGGGTCGCCCTGGCGGCCTGAACGGCCACGCAGCTGGTTGTCGATGCGCCGGCTCTCGTGACGCTCGGTGCCGAGCACGAACAGGCCGCCGGCCTCAAGCACCCGCTGCTTCTCGGCCTCGATCTCCTCGGCCATGCGCTCGATGATCTTGTCGCGTTCCGGTCCTTCGGCGACTTCCTTGAGCTCGTCCTCGATGCGGAATTCGAGGTTGCCGCCAAGTTTGATGTCGGTGCCGCGCCCGGCCATGTTGGTGGCGATGGTGACCATGCCGATGCGGCCGGCCTGGGCGACGATATGCGCCTCGCTCTCGTGGAAGCGGGCGTTCAGGACCGAATGCTGGATTCCTTCCTGGTTGAGGTATTCCGACAGCATTTCGGACTTTTCGATGCTGACGGTGCCGACCAGGACCGGCTGGCCCTTTTCCTGGCGCGCGCGGATTTCCTTGGCGATCGCGCCGAACTTGTCGGTGATGTTCTTGTAGAATTCGTCGTCTTCGTCGATCCGCTGGACCGGGACATTGGTCGGGATCGACACCACGTTCATGCGGTAGATGTCGAAGAATTCCGGCGCTTCGGTCGCGGCCGTGCCGGTCATCCCGGCCAGCTTGGGGTACATGCGGAAATAGTTCTGGAAGGTGATCGAGGCGAGCGTCTGGTTCTCCGGCTCGATCTGGACCCCTTCCTTGGCCTCCACGGCCTGGTGAAGGCCGTCCGACCAGCGGCGGCCGTCCATCATCCGGCCGGTGAACTCGTCAATGATGACGATCTTGCCGTCCTTCTCGATGTAATCGATGTCCCGCTTGAACATTTTGTTGGCCTTGAGGGCCTGGTTCAGGTGGTGGACGACCTGGGTGTTGGCGATGTCGTAGAGGTTGGTGCCTTCGATCAGTCCGGCGTCCTCGAGCATCCGCTCGGCCTTTTCGGTACCTTCCTCGGTGAGGACGATGCTCTTCTGCTTCTCGTCCTTCTCATAGTCGGTCTCGACGAACTGCTTCACGATCGCGTCGACGCCCATGTAGAGCTCCGACTTGTCGTCGGTCGGGCCGGAAATGATCAGCGGCGTGCGCGCTTCGTCGATCAGGATCGAGTCCACCTCGTCGACGATTGCATAGTGAAACGGCCGCTGGACCATCGCATCCCGCGAGAACTTCATATTGTCGCGGAGATAGTCGAAGCCGAGCTCATTGTTGGTCGCGTAGGTAATGTCGGCGAGGTAGGCGTCGCGCCGCTCATAATCCGCCAGGTTGGGGACGACCACGCCGACCGTCATGCCGAGGAAGCGGTAGACCTGGCCCATCCAGTCGGCGTCGCGCTTGGCGAGGTAGTCATTGACCGTGACGACATGGACGCCCTTGCCCGGCAATGCGTTCAAATAGGTCGCCAGGGTCGCGACCAGCGTCTTGCCCTCGCCGGTCCGCATTTCGGCAATCTCGCCGCGGTGAAGGGCGATGCCGCCGATCATCTGCACGTCATAGTGGCGCTGGCCTAGGGTCCGCTTGGCCGCTTCGCGCACCGTCGCGAATGCCTCGGGAATCAGGTCGTCGAGCTTGGTGCCGTCGGCCAGCCGCTGGCGGAAGAGCTCGGTCTGGCCGCGCAGCTCGTCGTCGGTCATTGCCGAAATGGTGGGCTCGAACGCGTTGATCGTCTCCACGATCCGGCCGAGCTTGGCGACATAGCGATCGTTGGCCGAACCGAAGATTCTCTTGGCCACAGTGGCGAGCATGGGACGAACAATTCCTCAAATGGCCCGGGTCAGCAGGGCAGGAAAAAGGGATCGCCCGCGCGCGGGCGACGATGGCGGGCGATGTAGGGAGCGGCCCCGCCCTAGTCAATTGACCCTGAGAAGGTAGCGCCTTAGCGCGAATTCATGAGTAATTGGACTGGCGGATGCCTGTGCGGAGCGGTGCGCTTCCGGCTGGCGAGCGAACCATATGACGCGGGCTGGTGCCATTGCCGGACCTGCCAGCTCAACAGCGGCTCGCCGGCGATGGTGTTCGCAACCGTCCCGCTTGGCGATTATCAGATCGAAGCCGGGGAAAGCGCGCTCCGCCGCGTCGCTTCCAGCAGTTTTGGGCATCGGGCGTTTTGCGGCGAATGCGGCACCCCGCTTTACACCCATGTCGAGCATCAGCCCGACACGCTCGATTTCAGCGTCGGGACGCTGGACAAGCCGGGACGCGTACGCCCCGGCTTCCACATTTTCTGGTCAAGCCGCGTGCCCTACAACCTGATCGACGACGGATTGCCGAAGTATGACCGGTTCAGGCCGGATACGGCCGGGCTCGAGGGAACCGAGCCTCCGGAGTAATTCGATTAGGCCTGGCCGGCCTGCGGCTGGGAGGCAGCACCGAGATTGCTCTCGAGCCACTGCTGGATCTGGCTGCGCGGCGCGGCACCGACCTTCTGGGCGACGGCTTCGCCATTCTTGAACAGCAACATGGTCGGAATGCCGCGAACGCCGTAGCGGCCGGGCGTGTCCGGATTTTCGTCGATATTGATCTTGGCCACGGTCACCTGGTCGCCCAGCTCGGCCGCAATTTCCTCAAGCGCGGGCGCGATCATCCGGCAGGGACCACACCATTCCGCCCAGAAATCAACAAGTACGGGCTTGTCGGCACTGAGTACGTCGGCCTGGAAGCTCTGGTCGGTGACGGTCTTGGTATTCTGGCCCATTTGGGACTCCTTGGATTGCGATTTGCAACCGATATGGGAAAGGACTCGGTGAACCTCAACCCGGCAGCGTAATCAGCTCCGGCCCGGCTGTGTAGAGCAATGAAGCTTCGACTCGACGCCCGGGGAAAATAATCTTGAGAGCCTCGGCATAGGCATCCATCTGGGCGCGGTGACCGGGCGGGATCGAAGCGACGCCGGCGGGGATGTTGCGCCCCGTCTTGAAGTCGATCACGCGCACCAGTTCCTGGCCGATGCAAAGCCGGTCGACGGTCCCGGCGACGACGCGCCCGTCCGGCAGCGTTGCGGCGATCGGAGCCTCGGCTAGCGATTCCGGTCCGAACAGGCCGGCGAATTTGGGATCGCCGATGACCCGGCAGGCGGCCTCGGCGATCTCTTCGCGCGCAGCGAGCTCGACCTCCATCCTCTCGAGCCAACGCATCGCCAGGGCGTGGCGATCGCCGGCCGGAACGCCAGGCAGCCGCTCGAACAGCGAGTGGAGGAGCGTGCCGCGCAGGGCTGCGGCGCGAAGCTCGGGGCCGGGCGGCGGGTCGGAATCGCGGTCCTCGACGATCTGCGACGGAGCGAGCGGCCGCGGCGGACGCGCTTCCACCGGCGCTGGTTGCCGGAGCCAGTGCGGAATGGCGATGGGCTCGACCGGCGGCTTGCCGGATGTGCGGGGAAGCAAGGCCTCGCCTTTGCCTTCCCATATGAGGGTGCTGCCCCACCCATCCACCTCGACCGAGGATGCGCCGAGCGCCTGCATGGCGCGGCCGGCGGTGGCGTGCCAGCTGCCCTGCGGCACGTCATGCCTGGGCTTGACCCCGGCGATCACCAGCCGCTCGGCGGCGCGGGTTAGCGCGACATAGGCGAGCCGCCAATGTTCTTCCCGGCCGGCATCCTTGGCCGCGTCGATGATCGCCCGGAAGACCGGGGCGCATTCATCCTTGCGCGGGCGGATCATGGGCACGTTGCCGGCGCCCGCTACCGGCACTTCCACGACCGGCGACGTCCCTCCCACCTTGTCCGGGTCGTGCGTGGCGTCCGCGAGGATCACCAGCGGCGCTTCAAGCCCCTTCGCGCCATGGACCGTCATCACCCTGACGGCATTGGACGGAGCCGACGGATCGCGCTTCACCTCGACTTCGCCCTGGCCGAACCAGGCAAGGAAACGGTCGAGCGATGCGACTTCCTCCTGCTCGAACAGCAGCGCGCTCGACACCAGTTCCTCGATCGGGTCGAGCGCCGCCTCGCCCAAGCGCCCCAGCAACTTGCGCCGGCCATCGAGCGGGCCCGACAGGATGGTCTCTAGAAAGCGCGCGGGAGTGACATAGTCGGCCATTGCCAGCCAATCACCCAGGATGGCGTGAGCCAGCGTCCAGTGCGGCTGCTCGTCGCGGCGGCTCGCCAGCTCCGTCCAAAGCTTGCCGTTACGGCCCTGAGCCAGGCCGTAGAGCTGGTCCTGGGACCAGCCGATGAGCGGCGACACGAGCGCATTGGCCAGGTTGAGGTCGTCGAGCGGCTGCACCGCGAAACCGATCGCGGCGAGCAGGTCCTTGACCGCCAGCGGCTTGTGGAGGTGAAGCCGGTCGATACCGGCGACCGGCACGCGCTGAGCATAGAGGCGGGCCACGATCAGCGAAGCCAGCTCGGTGCGACTGCGGACCAGGATCATGATGTCGCCGGGCGTCAGCGGCCGGCCGGTAGTGGCGAGGACCGGCGCTTCCTCCAGCCATGACTTGACCCGACTGGCGATGGCGTCGGCGTAAAGCCGGGTCGGCTCGTCGATCCAGCCCTCCTCGCCTTCCTCCAGCTCGCCGGAGTCCACGACGGGATCATAGGCCGGCCACAACTCGACCCGGCCGGGCCGGTCCTGGTGGAAGGCCCGGTGCGGATTGGCTGGCTCGCTGAGGCCCATTGCCTGGTAGCCAACATCGCCGATCAGCGCATCGACCAGCTGAAGCACCGGCGGCGAGGAGCGGAAGCTGGCGTCAATCGACAAATCGCGGAATTCGCGGGCGCTTGCTTCCGCATCGTTGGAGGCCGCGACCAATTCGCCGGCGCGCCGGGCAACGGTGACCTTGAACCGCTCGAATTCCCTAGGGTCGGTGCCCTGGAAACTGAAGATGGCCTGTTTGTAATCGCCGACCATGAACAAGGTGCGCCACCGCTCCTCTGCTTCCGGATTGCCCGAGAAGAATTCCTCGGCGAGGGCGCCGACGATTTCCCACTGGTCGCGATTGGTGTCCTGCGCCTCGTCGACCAGGATATGATCGGTGCGCTGGTCGAGCTTGTAGCGGACCCATTCGCCCATTCCCGGCTGGTCGAACAGGCGGCGTGTCCAGGCGATCAGGTCGTCGAAGTCGGCCACGCCTGCGGCGCGCTTGGCACGGACATAGGCATGGGCGAAGGCCTGGCCGGCGCGGAGGCCGGCGGCCTGGGTTTTGGCCAGCTCGGCAGCGCAAGCCAGGGTGCGCAGCGATACCCACCAGTCGGCGAATTCGATGACCAGTCGGTCGTAGTCGGGCTCGGCCGAAATTTGCTTGGCAGCTGACTTGCATGGCACGCCTTCCTTCGTGACGAGCCTGGACGCAATTGCGGCCAAGCTTTCCAGGCGAAGCCTTGGTGAAGCGGCGAGGAAGGCCGTGAGATTGGAGACGATCTTGTCGCCAGTCGCCGTTCCCCAGGCGCGATTGGCGGCGATCAACCGCTCGATGAGGTCGAGGTCGATATCATGATCGCCGAGCCGCCGCAGGAGGTCAGCTTCTGGATCGTCCCCTTCAATCCCGATCATGAGGAGCAAGCGCGCCTCGATGGTCGAGGGATCGCCGAGCGCTTCCATCGGCTCATGCGCCCGGGCGCAGGCCATCAAATAGCTTTCAGCGCCGGTCTCGCCGAGCCGCAGGCTAAGCGCCGAGACGTCGTCGAGGAGCCGCTTGTTGCCGCCTGCTTCAGCATTTTCGAGCAATGCCGCGAGCGTTCGCCGCACCAGTTCCTGCTCCGCCCTGCCCTCAATCGGGCGGAAGCCGGGCGCGATGCCGGCCTCGGCCGGGAAGGAGGCCAGCAGCGTCTGGGCGAAGCTGTGAATCGTCTGGATGCGAAGGCCGCCGCCCGGAGCCTCGAGCACTTCCGCGAAGAGCCGGCGGGCGCGCTCGATGGCCGGCGGGCTGTTGTCCTCGTTAAGGGCGGACAGCTCCTTACCGAGCGCCTCCGAGGGAAGTCTCACCCAATGCGCCAGCCGCTCGCCGATACGGTTGGCCATTTCCGCCGCGCCAGCCTTGGTGAAGGTCAGGCACAGGATCGACGAAGGCGGCGTGCCGCGCAGCAGCAGCCGCAACACCCGGGAGGTCAGCACATGAGTCTTGCCAGTCCCCGCCGACGCCGAAAGCGCGGCATGGACCAGCGGGTCGGACGCGCCGGCCTGTGCGCCTTCGAGCCGGTGGAACGGTTTGAGCCGGCGGGTCATGCGGCGCTTCCCTTGGCCGCGCGAATTGCATAGGGACGAGGCCGGTAAGCCAATGAGAGGACCGAATGAGCGACGACAGACGCGACGAGGAACGGCGGGCCAAGCTGGTGAAGGCGGGCGTCGCGGTCGGCATCGGATCGGCGGCGATCGTCGCGGCGCTGCTCTACGCCTCCAAGGTCAAGAAGCCGAAGCGCGGCGGCAGCCCGGACAGCGAAGGCGCGGACTAGGCTAGTCACGGCCATACCATTCCTCCAGCCGCATTAGCTGGTCGTAATCCTCGTAAGGCGCATAGGCCGGGTTGAGCTTGGCCTGGAACGGCTCGTCGCCCAGCAGCCATTTGGCGGCCGCCTCGACGAACTGGGCGTAGGAGCGTGCAACAAAGGCCTCGGGGCCCTCGTCCTTGTCGGGTGACTGGCGATAACCGATGCGGCCATTTTTCTTCGCCAGCGACCAATATTCGTGGACGCCGGACTCGCCCTTGATGTCGCCGAAGCCGCCTTCGCGGGCGATCAATGACAACAGGCCGAGCTGCAGCGCGAAACCCTCGGCGACTGCTTTCTTGGCCGGCGCCTGGCCGGTCTTGTAATCGACAATCGCCAGCTTGCCGTCGGCCAGCCGGTCGATGCGGTCGACCCGGCCATGGAGGGTCACCCCGCCGACGTCCGCCTCGCCTTTCTGCTCGGCAAGGATCGGGGTCCGGCCTGCCTCCCTGTCCCGGACGGACTCCGCCGCGATCCAGTCGATCGCCTCCATCAGCCGCGGCGACCATAGGGCGCGCAGCATCGGGTGGATCGCTTCGTCCGCAATCATGGCCTTGGCGCGGGCCTCGAGTTTGGCAGGATCGCAACCGTCCTCCTTGAACCAGGCGTCCAGAACATCATGAACCGCGATGCCTTTCCATGCGGCAGAATGTTCGGCATCGATCGGATCGAGCTTGGCCAACCGCAGGATGGCCTTTGCGTAAAAGGCAAAGGGATCGGCTTTCAGCCGGTCGAGATCGGTCACAGCGATCCGTTTGGGGCGAACGTCGACCGGCGGCCGGGGCGCCGGGCGCGCGGCAGGCTCGACGGCTGAACTCGCATCAAGCGCCGCAGCCAGGCGCTCCAGCCGTTGGTCGCGGGTCATCCCGCCGGTCATCGCCTGGAGCCGCAGCCAGAGCCTTGAGGCCACCGTCGGCGAACGGCTGTCGCGCCGTGCCCGGGTCAGCAGGACGCGCGGCGCGCCCAATGCGCTCATGAAGTCATGGGCAGCGAGACCGGTCCGAAATTGCAATCCCGGCAGCCCAAGCGCCTTCCGGACCTGCGGCGGCAGCCACGGATCGGGAGTGGGAAGCGTCGGCCAAACCCCCTCGTTCATCCCGCCGAGGATCATCAGGTCGGCCTTTTGCAGCCGCGCTTCGAGCAATCCCCAGATAGAGATTCGCGGATGGCCTCCATAGGGCCTGCGGACCGGGAGCGCGTCCATCAGGCTGCGAAGCAGCGGCACGATGTCGTCAGGAGCAATGGCAATCCAGGCTGCCTCGTCCGACTGCTCGATTTGCGAAAGCAGTTCGGAAGCCAGGCGGCCGTCCGGACCTCGCCAAGCCGCGTCACCGGCCAAGGGTTGGACAATTTCGCGCAGGCCGGCGGCGACCTGCGCCAACGTGGCGCCGAGTCCCTGCTCCAGTGGTGCAACGAGCGCGCGAATTTCCCGCCAGGCGCGGTCCGTCCGCTGCCCTTTGAAAAAGTCATCGAGCCCGTCCAGCCCCTGCCGCGGACGCGGACCTCGAAGCGCAAGATCGAGCGCACGCACCATTTCGAGCCACGCGAGCCGTTGCGCGCCCTCGCTACCGATCAATGGATGCTTGAGGAGGGCGAGCAATGGCACCGGTGCAAGCCGCTCGACCGAAGCCGAGGCGGCGGCCAGGAGCAAGGCGCCAGCCGGAGCGTGCGACAGCGGCAGGCCGGCGCTGTCGTCGGCCTCGATTCCCCAACGCTCGAGATGAGCGGAGACACGCTCGGCGAGTTTGCGATCCGGAGTCACCAGGGCAGCGGTCTGGCCAGGCGTTTCAACTGCCTCGCGGAGGGCGATTGCAATGGTCTGGGCCTCGGTCGCCGGGTCAGGCAGTTCGGCGACGCGGATACCGGTCAACCGCCGTTCGGCGGGTGCCAACAGCGTCCATTTTTCGCTGAATCGCGGAGCGGACAGGGCGTTGATCACCGCGCGGCTGCGGGCGGCAGGCGACGACACGCGCCCGCCGCCGCGCCATGGCCTCACCTCCTCGCGGGCAACGCCGATCCGGTCGAGCAGCTGCCTCAGGTGATATTGAGGGTGACTTTCTTCGCCGCGCCCATCCTCATCGGGCCCGAGCGCATCCCATTCCGCCTTGGGCATGAAACGCTCGTCCGCCAGCGCGGGAAGGACCACCGCCCCATGGTCGAGCCGCGACACCCTTGCAGCCAACGTTGCGATCGCGGGCGCGGACGTCGTTATACCTGCGGCAAGAGTGAAGCCTTCGGGTGGCTGGCTCTCCCAGCGCTGCGCCAGTGCACGTAAGAGCCGGCTACGCCGGTCGGCAAGGTCGATTACCCCACGCGCGGCAAGCAGCGCGGGCCAGCGTTCGAGCACGGCCTGGAAGCGCGCGATTGACTTAAGCCAGTGGCCGGCCAGCTCCGGTGCGTCAGCCGCCGCTTCCGCCAGGCGCGATGCCGGCACCTCCTCGATGGCGAGCGCATCCATGGTCCGCGCCAGCTCGGCTGCCAGCCGCATCGCTTCGGCGGCGCTTTCGCCGTCAGTTCGGAGCAGGCGGGCAAGGAGCAATTGCCGCTCCAGCGGATCGATCGCCGGCGGGATATCGTCGGCCAGCTCCAGCGGGTCCAGCGCGCCGCCGATCCGCTCGCCAATATCCGGATCGCCGATCGCGATCAGCCGCGGCAGTACCAACCCGCCCTTGCTCGCCCGGACGAACGCTTCGGTAAGCGTCCGCACCGCGCGATTGTTGGGCAGCAGGATCCGGCCGCGGGCCAGCGCTTGAGGCTCGCGCCCGAGCGCATTGATCAGTCCAACGGCAAGCGCATCCGCGAAGCTGCGATGCGCCGGAATTGAATAGACGAGCGGGTCGTTCGCAAGCCGGCGATCAAACAGCCAGCTCTCAGCCATGCTGCAGGGCGCGTTCCGTGGCCTTGATGGCGGCGGGATTGCCGACGTCGAACCAGAGTCCCTGATGCACCGCGCCGAAGCACCGGCCTTCTTCGATCGCCCGGTCCCACAGAATATTGGTCGAAAACGGCCCCTCGGGCGCATCGCGCAGCAACCGCTTCGACACGATCTGGATGCCGGTAAAAACGAACGGCGCGACTTTCCCCTTTTGGCGCCGGGTCAGCCGTCCGTCGGCCTTCATATGGAAGTCTCCCGGGCCGCGATTATTCCCGGCCCGAGCTTGCGGGACGACCAGCAACAGCGCGTCCATGTCCTTCTCTCGCCACAGCGACGAGAGCAGGTGCAACGTGTCTGCCGGACCGTCGACCCAATAATTGTCGCTGTTGACCACCAGGAACGGGTCGGCGTCGATCAGCTTGTCGGCCTGGATGAGCCCGCCGCCAGTTTCCAGCAACAGCTTGCGTTCGTCGCTGATCCTGACGTCGAGATCGCTCGCCCTAGCCTTCAAATGAGCTTCCAGCGCGTCGGCAAGATAATGGACGTTGACGACGACGTTGTGCACGCCGGCGGCGCGCAGCCGATCCAGCGCATGATCGATCAGCGCCTTGCCGGCGACTTCAACCAGCGGCTTGGGACGGGTTGCCGTGAGCGGGCGCATCCGCTTGCCGAGGCCAGCCGCCATGACCATCGCCGTGTCCGGTACGGCGGCCTCGATCTCGGGCCGGAGCGCCAGGGCGCGCGCCTTGCGGTTCATGCCGCGTCCGTCCAAGCGTCGGCTCGCGCCGGTCCCGGGACATTGGCGTCGAACCATTGCCGCAGCGGCTCCAGCCCGGGGTGATCGAGGTCGCGCTCCAACAGTCCCCACATGCGCGGCTGGAACTGCTTGTAACGGTCCTTGCCGTCACGCTTCCACAACCGGCAGAATACGCCGAGAATGCGCGTGTTGCGCTGCGCCGCGAGAGCCCAATAGGCGCGTTCGAGCCGGTCGTCGGCGTTGGTGCAGTCGAGATACCGGTCGATCATTTCACGCTCGAGCTCCGGCGATACATCGCGGCGCGCGTCCTCCAGCACCGATACGAGGTCATAGGCCGGGTGGCCGGCCAGCGCGTCCTGGAAATCGAGCAGCCCGAACCGTCCAATTCCGCCCCTCCCGTCGACCAGCATCACATTTTCGGCATGATAGTCGCGCAGCACCGTGACAGGAGCGAGACCGTCGTTGGCAACTGGTTCCAGCACGGCCCGCCAAGCCTGTTCCCAGCCCGACTGGTCGAACCCTTCGAGACCGACCGCGGGCACATACCAGTCGGGGAATAATTGTACCTCGGCCAGCCATTCGGCCAGTCCATGCTCGGGCAGGCCCTCCATCGGCGGCTGGCGATGGAGGTGGACCAGCACGTCGACCGCCGTTTCATAAAGCCCACGCTCCGCTTCCGGCTCGGCGTCGAGCGCTTCACGCATCCGCGCGTCGCCAAGGTCGTCGAGCAGCAGCAGGCCCCGGTCGATATCGGCGGCGAGAATTTTCGGCGCGACCAGTCCGATCTGCTCCAGCCATCCCGCGACCGCGACGAACGGCCGGACATCCTCCTGCGGCGGGGGTGCGTCCATCAGGACCGCGCGCCGCTCACCCGCGAGAATCCGGAAGTAGCGGCGAAAGCTGGCATCTCCCGCCAGCGGCAGGATCTCAGCGTTGGTCCAGCCGTGGCTGGCAAGGAATTCGGCAGCGCTTTCAGGCGGAATCATCGGGGAGGCCATCGCCCTTCCCATGCCGCTGGCACCTCCGCTGTCAAGGCGCGCGCGCCGTCTTCCAGCACTTCGAGCGACAAGGCGAGTGCCCGGGGCCATGCCTTGCGGCCGGCATGTTCCGGCCATTCCACAAGCAACACACCTTCTTCACCGGCCTCATCAAGGCCGAGTTCGTCGAGCTCCGAAGGGTCGTCGATGCGATAAAGATCGACATGCCATACCGGCAACTTCAGCATCTCGTAGGGCTGGACCAGCGCGAAGCTGGGGCTGGGCACCTCGCCCTTGTGCCCAAGGCCCGACAGCAGCCCGCGGACCAGCGTCGTCTTGCCCGCGGACAGGGGACCGGACAGGGTCACAACGTCTCCCGGCTTCAAAACGGCGGCCAGCCTGCGGCCGAGGGCGAGCATCGCCTTCTCATCCCTGGCCCTCATTGCGGAGCCCGGGGGATGCTGAGGGTGACGCTGGTGCCCTTCCCCAGCGCGGATTCCAATTCAACCTTGCCGCCATGGGCCTCGACGAATTGGCGGGTGAGCGGCAAGCCAAGGCCCAACGCCGCCTCCCCGCGCACACCGGAACGGTGAAAGCGCGCGAACACCTGAGCCTGGTCCTCGACCGCTATGCCGGGACCGTCATCGACGATCGTGACCACTGCCTGGTCGTCGTCGCCGCTGGCCTTGAGCCAGACGTGCCCGCCCTCGTCGGTATATGCGACGGCATTGCGCAAAATATGCTCGACGGACTCCCTCAAGCGGCGCGCATCGCCGATAACGCTGCCCGCGCTGGGATCCAGTGTGACCTCCAGCTTCTGACCCTTTTCTTCCGCACGGGACCGCAACGCTTCGGCAGCGGCGCGGCACATGCCGGCAATATCGACGCGCTCGCGCTCCAGCACCACGCCCTGGGTGTCGCCCTGGGTCAGGTCGAGCACGTCGTTGATCAGCTTCGACAATCGATCGACCGATTCGAGGATCGCGCCGACGTAGTCGGTGGCCGCCGGCGGAAGCTTGCCGGCATAACCCGCCGCCAGCATCTCGGCGAAGCCGCCGATCGATGTCAGGGGCGTCCTCAGCTCATAGCTCATGTTGGCGACGAAATCGGTCTTGACCCGGTCGGCCTCCTCGAGCGCGGTTGCCCGCTCCCTCAAGGCGGCTTCGATCCTGCTGGAATCGGTGACATCGACCATCGTGAACAGGGCGTTGCCGTCGGGCAGCGGGACCGCCGCGAAGTCGAGATGGCGTCCATCCGTCAGCGACAGCCGGCCGGTTCCGGACTGGCGGCCGCTGGTGGTCGACCGGACCAGTTCGCGCACCTGCGCGGCAGCCGTGGGATTGACCAGCCGCTTGGCCATCGCCGGGACCAGCTCATCGACCCGGGGATGCTCCGCCAGCCAGCTTTCATCCAGGTCCCACAGCTCGCTGAAACGGCGGTTCCACAAATAGAGCCGGCCATCAGAAGCAAACACGCTGATCACTTCGAACAAATTGTCGAAAGTGGCCGCGCGAACGCGGAGCAAGGTGTCGCGCGCCGAGGCCAGGCGGACCTGTTCGGTGCGATCCTCGAAGATCAGGCGAAGTCCGCCGTCCGGCAGTGGCTGGGCAAGCAATCGAAGGTGGTCGCCATTGGCGAGGATCCAGTCCTCCTCGATGGTTTCCTCGGCGGACGTGAACCAGTCGCGCCGCTCGGCCTTCCACGCCGGAAAGTCGCGTACCTCGGGCAGGCGGCCGTTCTCCCGCATCCGCTCCAGCACACGATCGAACTCCGGCCTTTCCGACAGCCATTCCGGCTCCAGCTGGGCCATGATCGCGAACGGCTGGTTAAAGAAGGCAAGCTGCCGTTCGCCGTCGAACTGCACTGCTCCTGCAGTCATGCGGTCAGCCAGCTCGCGCTGCGATTCCTGGTGCCGCGCCAGTTCGATGCGGGCGTCTTCCAGGTCCTGGATGTCGACCGCGAATCCGGCGACCGCGCCGGTCGGAAGCGGCACGTCGACAATCCGCAGCATCCGCCGCTCCTGGCCGATGGTCGCCGGCTGCGTACGCGAATAGGGCCGCCCGCTTTCCAGCGCGATTTCGGCACCGGCGCGGGCGCTGTCCGGCCCAACCGCATCGATCAGCTCATTGCCTCGCTCGATCACTTCGGCTGCGTCACGTCCCTCGACAGCAGTGACGAAAGCGGCATTGACCAGCCCCAGGCTGAGATCGGGCCCGCGATACCACATGGGGAAGGGCGCGTTTTCGATCAGGTGCGTAAGCGCATCGAGTGCACCTTCGGTCTGATGGAGCCGGCGGATCAACTTCATCCGGTCGGCGTCGGCGTCGCTGATGTCGAACAGCCAGACCAGGACGGACCCCGGCCTGGCGGGCGGCGGCGCAAGCTCGGCGCGGAGTTCGACAACCTTGGCCCGGCCAGCCAGGCGCAGCTGGCGCCGGATCGCGGCGGCGCCCAGCCGCACATCATTCAAGGTCTCGGCAAATGCGTCGAAGTCTTCCCGGTCGAATCCATACTTGTCGCCGGCCAAATCTTCCAGCCGCCCGGGCGGAGAAGGAAGCCCAAGTTCGCGAACTAGCTTTGAATCTGCCTCAACGCTACCGTCGGCAAACACCAGCAGCGCGCGCGCCGGAGCAGCATCGAGTAGCGACCGCATCGTCCGCGCTGCGCCGAGCACCGATTGCGCGCGACGAAGGCGTCTGGCAGCGAGAATGGCGAGGGCCGCCGCAAAGGCGACCCACAATGCGGCAATGACAATGATTGCCGCAGCAGCGTTTGCGCCGACGATCACCCTGCCCTGCCCCCGAGTTTCATGCAGCTGTCATAGGGCCGCTGCCGAGAAACAGTAAAGCTGCCGAGACATAGTAAAGCAGCGCAATGCCGCGTGATATAAACGCCACAGTCAGCTGAAAACGCCCCGCCGTTTGTCGACCCTCGGTTGAACATTAACCGGAAATATCCAAGCCTCGCCGCCTTTCCTGTAACTTGGCGTAAATAGGGGTGTCTTCATGCGAAAAATGAAACTGCTCGGCACGACCGTTCTCCAGTCGGCTGCATTTACCAGCGCGGTGATGCTGGCCCAGCCTGCACTTGCTCAAGACGCGGCAGCGACAGACCAGGACGCCGCAACAGCGGCACAGCCCGCGCCGGAAGCACCGCCTGCTCAAAGCACGGACTGCGCGGCGAACCCCAATGCACCCAATTGCGCCATTGTCGTTACGGGGTCGCGCATCAAGCAGCCCAACCTTGAGTCGACCGTCCCGGTTACTTCGATCAGCGGCCAGGAGTTTTTCGAAACCGGCCAGACCTCGATCGGCGACACGCTGAACGAGCTGCCGGCACTGCGTTCTACGTTCAGCCAGGCCAACTCGACCCGGTTCCTAGGCACGGGCGGCCTCAACTTGCTCGACCTTCGCGGCCTCGGCACGCAGCGCACGCTGGTGCTGGTCAACGGCAGGCGGCACATTGCGTCGGACATTCTCGGCAATGCCGTCGAGGTCGATATCAACACCATCCCGACCGACCTTGTCGAGCGCGTCGACGTGGTCACCGGCGGCAACTCCGCGATTTACGGTTCGGACGCCATCGCGGGCGTCGTCAACTTCGTCCTGAAGCAGGATTATGAGGGGCTGCAGGTCCGTGGCCAGGGCGGCATCAGCAAATATGGCGATGCCGGCAATTATTATATCAGCGCGCTGGGCGGAATGAATTTCGCCGACGGCCGTGGCAACGTCGCGCTCAACTTCGAATATGCGCGCCAGGACGACTGGTATGCCTCGCAGCGCGGAGAGTGCTTCTCGACCAGCTGCGGCTTCGTCCAGGTGGAAGACGACAACGATAACGAGCCCGACCGCAAGTTCTTCAAAGACATCCGCAGCACTATCTATACCAATGGCGGCGCGATGTATTTCTGCTGCGAGGTCCTCCCACCATCCTCGAACGTCGGCGGCGGCCTTTACACTGTACCCTACAAGTTCCTGCCGAACGGCGATCTGGTGCCCATCACGGGCGAGAAGGTCGGCCTGAGCTACTTCGGCTCGTTCATCGGCGGAAATGGCGACAACTTTCGTGACGGCAAGCAGTTCGGATTTTCACCGGCGCTGGATCGCTACGCCTTCAATCTGATCGGCCATTATGAAGTGTCGCCGGCGATCGTGCCGTTCATCGAAGCCAAGTGGGTCCGCACCGACTCGCTCAGCAATAGTGCGGGACCATTCTTTACCTCGGCGATTGGTGAGAGATGGGGGGCGGCCGGCCCTCATCCCGGAAGAAACCGAGAGCTGCTTTTCTCCGACAATCCATACCTTAGCCCGCAGGCCCGCGCCGTCATGGGCGACCCGGCGGGCAATGGTTCGTATAGCTTCTTACTGTACAGAAATTATATTGAGCTGGGTAACCGCGAGGAAAAAGCCCGTCGCGACACCTTCCGCATCGTCGGCGGTCTCCGCGGCGATTTCAACGACGACTGGTCGTACGAAGTTTCGCTGAACTATGGCAAACTCAAGGAACGGACCGATATCTCAGGTAACGTCAACACCCAGCGCTATTTGCTGGCGCTGGATGCGGTCGACGAGGGCCTTGCTACCGGCGGTCCGGCCAATGGCCACATCGTCTGCCGATCGCAGATCGATCCGGGCGCGGCCCAGGCGCTGCGCAATAACCTGGACCCGGCATTTGCAGCGAGCCAGCTTGCTGCCGACGTGGCAGCCTGCGTCCCGATCAATCCGTTCGGTAACGGCAATACGAGCCAAGCAGCCAAAGACTATATTTTGCGAGACGGGCTGGCCAAGGGCTGGATCAAGGAGTTCGTAGCCAACGCCTTCATGTCTGGCGACACCGGCGACTGGATCAACCTGCCGGGCGGCCCGATCGGGTTCGCGATCGGCGCCGAACATCGTAATTATGATGTCAGCTACAAGCAGGATGACTTCACCGTCGCCGGCATGACGTTCTACAACGCTATCCCCGATTTCACTCCGCCAACATTCAAGGTGAATGAAGTCTTCGGGGAGCTTCGCCTTCCGATCCTCAAGGACCAGTTCATCGATGAGCTGACCATTTCGGGTGCCGCCCGCTACGCGAAATACAAAACCTTTGGCGGCGTCTGGGCTTATAACCTCGGCGGCGAACTTGCGCCGATCAAGGATATCAGGTTCCGAGCCAATTACTCGCGAGCGGTCCGCGCGCCGAGCCTTGCGGATGCCTATACGCCGCTGGGCACCAACTTCACGCCGGCGCCGACCGACCCGTGCGATATCAATAGCATTAACGATACGCCAAACCGGGCAGCGAACTGCGCGGCAGACGGCGTCCCTGTGGGTTACACCTTCCAATATTTGAGCTCGCTGCGTTACCAGTCCGGCGGTAATCCGGACCTGAAACCGGAAAAGTCGGACTCCTGGACCGTCGGCGGCGTGGTCCAGCCGCGATTCATCCCTGGGCTGGCGATCTCGGTCGATTATTACAACATCACCGTGAACGACGTGATCACTTCGCCGTCGGCACAGTCGGTGATCAATTCCTGCTACGATCTGCCGACTATCGACAACCAGTTCTGCGCAACGTTCGAGCGCAATCCGGGGCCGGGCAATGGTCCGTCCGGAGAAATTCCTGGCCGTATACTTGAAGGCAGCCTGCATCTGATTCCGTTCAACTATGCGAAGCTGAAGGTCCGCGGCATCGACACCGAGGTGACGTATAGAACGACCATCGGCAGCATCGGCCGGCTCGATACACGGCTGATTTGGACCCATGCGCTGCAGAACGACTCATTCCTTGATCTGAGCGCGCCTGACTTTGCCGACCAGACCCTGGGCGAGCTTGGCGACCCCAAGGATGCGTTCAACTGGAACGTCAGCCTGAAGCACAGTAATCTCACGTTCGGCTACCAGATGCGTTACATCGGCAAGATGACGATCGGACCGTGGGAGGCAACCCACAGCAAGAACGGTCTCGATCCGCAGGATCCTGACTATGCAAGTAAGGAATGGTACCCGGCGGTCTTCTATCACGACATTCGCACATCAGTGGACGTGACGCCGCAGTTCAACTTCTACGTCGGCGTGGACGACGTCACAAACAAGAAGCCACCGTTCGGCCTCAGCGGCGCGGGCGGCGGCAGCGGCATCTATCGCAATATCGGCCGCTTCTTCTACGCGGGCGCGATCGCCAAATTCTAGGTGATGGCCGTCGAAAACGGGGGGCTGGGCTTTTGCCCAGCCCCTTTTTTTGTCCGATGCGGGTATGCGAGAATTTTTCGCTTTCTTTCCATGCCCTTGCCGTGCTGTGGTTAAGCCAATGGATCAAGCAACTGCCCAAAAGAATTCCACCGTTGGCGAGGCGTTGGCCAATGCCCGTCAGCTGCTCCAAACCCACCCGGATGCCGCTGCGCGACAAGCAATGGCAATTATTTCTGTCGAACCGCGAATTGCCGAAAGCCATCTGATCTTGGCTGCGGCGCTGCGCCAGCTGGGTCGGTTTGACGAAGCCGAACTGGCGGAACGGCGAGGAATCGACCTGTCGCAGTCGGATGAGGTGCTCCAACGTGCACAAAGCCTGCAGGCCTCGGGGCGTCATGGTGACGCAGAAGACTTGGTTCGCCACTATCTTAGAGACACCCCCAACGACCCCATGGCCCTCAGCCTTTTTGCCGAAATGGCGGCTCAGGCAGGGCAGCTGGAGCATGCCGAGCAGCTGTTGTGGCGGGCACTTGCCCTCGCGCCGGGCCTACGCCACGCGCGCAGGCAATTTGAACAACTGCTGGTCAAGCAAGCGGGAGCCTCTTGGCATGACGACGGCAAGCCATCCGAACCGCCCAAAGGCGAAGAAGAGCTTGGCAACGCCATCCGGCTCAACGAGCAAGCGATCGCCGAACATCCGGAAAAGGCATCAGTTTGGCTGAGCTACGGGCACGCGCTGCGCCTGGCTGGCCGTCGCGACGACAGCATCGGCGCATATCGTCGTGCAGTGGAGCTCAAGCCCGAAAATGGCGAAGCCTGGTGGGCGCTAGCCGACCTTAAAACTTCGGTTCTCGGCGAAGGCGACCGGCAAGCGATGCTTGCCCAGCTCGCAAAGCCTAAAGTGTCGGAGCTACATCGGACCGGGATCAATTTCGCGCTGGGCAAGGCGCTAAACGACGCCGGCAATTACGCTAAGGCATTCCATCATTACGAAGCGGGCAATGCGCTAAAGCACAAGACCGTTCGCTACGACGTCGCCGATACCGTGCGTTACGTCGAGCAATGCAAGACCATTTTCAACCCGCAATTTCTCTCCAGCCGCCAAGGTCAGGGTCACCTGTCCAGCGATCCGATCTTCATCATCGGCATGCCTCGTTCGGGCTCTACCCTCATCGAGCAGATGCTGGCATCTCACCCGTCGATTGAAGGAACGGAAGAGCTCATTTACTTCGGCAATCTAGCTGGGTTCCTGGCTGACGGGCGGCGGGTTGGCCTCGATCCTAGCGACTTCGCTAACGTCGTTGCCACGCTGCCGGGGGACAAGCTTCAAACGATTGGTGGTGCTTATCTTTGGCACGCGAACCGTCATCGCCGCTCGAACCGCCCGCGCTTTATCGACAAAATGCCGCGCAACTGGCTCTACCTGCCCCTGATCCGGCTCGCTCTGCCCAATGCCAAGATTGTCGACGTAAGGCGCAATGCGATGGATTGCTGCTGGTCGAACTTCCGGCAGCTGTTCGCCGATAGCGGCGAATATAGCTATGACTTGACCGAGCTCGGCCGATATTACCGTGCCTATGTCGACTTGCTCGACCATTTCGAGGTCAGCGATCCTGGCGCAGTTCATCGGGTGGAATACGAGCTGCTAATAGCCGATCCCGAAGCCGAAATCAGGCGGCTTCTCGGTTATCTCGACCTACCATTCAATCCAGCCTGCCTCGATTTCCATCGCAATCCGCGCGCAGTGAAAACCGCTAGCTCGGAACAGGTCCGTCAACCAATCAACCGTGACGGGATCGACCAGTGGCGGCCCTACGCAAAATGGCTCGGCCAGTTGCAGCAGGCTCTCGGACCATTGGCGGATCATTAGGCATGACCGTCGGCGGCGCTGCAGTTGGCAGCATGGAGCAAGCCCTCGCCAACGCCAGGCTTCTGCTTCGCTCGAGGGATTTTGATTCGGCGATCCAGCAAACTCGTGAAATCCTGGAAGTCGACGATCGCTGTGTGGAAGCGTTGCGTGTTTTGGGCATGGCGCTCCGCGCTTCCGGCAATAATGCGGAGGCCCTCGACGCAGAGATGGCCGCAATCCGCGAATCCAACCACCATCCCGACGTGTTTCAGGCGACGCTTGAGATAGCCGACAACAAGCTTGACGAGGCCGAACATCTGTTGCGCGATTACCTCAAGGATCAGTGGGACGATGCGGTAGCGTTGAGATTGCTGGCGGACATCGGCGCACGCCTCGGCCGGCTTGATGCCGCGGAGCACCTGCTGGAAAATGCACTTCAAGTTGCTCCAGACTATCCGGCGGCGAGATCCCTGCTGCGCCGTGTGCGGGAAGCACGTGCGAACGCCGCGGGCAAAACGACCGAGTTTCCACGAGGATTGCGGGCCGAAGGCACTGACGGGGCCGAACAATATGCTGAGGCGCTCGATCTTTTTGAGCAGGCCGTCGAACGCTTCCCTGACAGCCCACGGACATGGATCGGCTATGGTCACATCCTTCGCACGACTGGCAGACGGGAAGACGCCATTGCTGCGTACCGCCACTCCATCGAGCTGAAGCCGGACGCAGGCGATGCTTGGTGGGCGCTGGCGGACCTCAAGACTGTCGAACTTGGCAGCGGGGACATAGAACAGCTGTCGGAAATTCTGGCTGCTGGCAATGCGGATGCGGCCGACGTGTCCCAGCTTCATTTTGCGCTGGGACGGGCGCTCGAGCAGGCAGGACGATTCGAGGAGTCATTCGGCCACTATGCGGAAGGCAATCAGCTCATAGCTGCCTGCGATCCCTATGATCGCACCGCAGTCACTCGCCACGTCGACGAGTCCATCCGACTTTTGGATGGCGACTTCTTCCGAGCACGGGAAAACGCCGGGTTCGACACATCCGAGCCGATCTTCGTCCTGGGAATGCCGCGCGCAGGATCGACGCTAATCGAGCAGATCCTTGCGAGCCATTCCGAAGTCGAAGGCACGATGGAGCTGCCCAACGTCATTGGGATTGCCAATTGGCTTGCCGGCGGCAAACGGGCAGCGTTGGAGGTAAGTGACTATCTCGCGACGCTCGCGGCCCTGCCTCCGTCCGAACTGCTGAAGCTCGGCAAGGGCTACATGTGGGGCACGGCCCTTCGACGTCAGACGGACAGGCCTTTCTTCGTCGACAAGATGCCCAACAACTGGCTTCATCTGGGCTTGATCCTGGCGATCCTGCCGAAGGCCAAGATCATCGACGCCCGCCGGCATCCGATGGCGTGCGGCCTGTCGAACTTCCGCCAGCATTTTGGCGCGGGTCAGGCCTTTAGCTACGATCTCTCCACCATTGGTGCTTTCTACGCTGACTATGTGCGGATGATGGACCATTTCGACCGGGTGTTACCGGGGCGCGTGATCCGCGTGATCCATGAAGAATTGACCGCCGACCCGGAAGCCGAAATCCGTTCTCTGCTTGACCGGCTGCGCCTGCCATTTGACGAAGCATGTTTGAATTTTCACGACAACAAGCGAGCGGTACGGACATCAAGTTCGGAACAAGTCCGGCGCCCAATCAGCCGGGAAGGCGTCGAGCAGTGGCGTGCGTTTGAGCCATGGCTTGGGCCACTGAAGCGAGCTCTCGGCTCGATAGCCGACAGCTATCCAGAGGTGCCAAATCGCGTTTAAGCCGCCGACTTGCGGGCAGATCACTACGTACTTTGGCGCACAGCCATTGATCGGGATTAAGATTTTTGAGCGTCCGGCAATCTGAATGTGTCATTAATGTAACATCGCCGTAGGAATCTCTTTTTTGACCCCATCTGGCGGTAGGAAATTTCTGCCGGTTCGCCGATGAGGGACTGGGAATTTTACACCTAGGGGTCTCAAAATCATGACTAAGAGGATGCTGTTGGGAGCAACGGCTCTCCAGACATTCGCCGCTTGCGGTCTTGCCTTCATCGCCACACCGGCTTTTGCCCAGGACGCTGCTCCGCCAGCGACCACGGAAGAGAAAGCCACTGACCAGACCAATCCTGCACAGGACGCTGCGTCCGGCACTCAGGAAGTGTTGCAGCAGTCGGCCGAGGGCGAGGACAAGGCGATCGTCGTTACGGGTTCGCGTATCCGCCGCCCTAACCTCGAATCCCAGGTTCCGATCACCTCGATCAGCGGCGAATCGTTTATCCAGCAATCGTCGACCAGCATCGGCGACACGCTGAACGAACTGCCGCAGCTTCGCAGCACGTTCGCCCAGTCGAACCCGGGTCTCGGCATCGGTATCGCCGGCCTCAACCTGCTCGACCTTCGCGGCCTCGGCACCGTCCGCACCCTGACGCTGGTCAACGGCCGCCGTCACGTCGGCGCCGACATTCTGAACAACGCGGTTTCGCCCGACGTCAACACCATCCCGAACGACCTGGTCGAGCGCGTGGACATCGTGACCGGCGGTAATTCGGCCGTGTACGGTTCGGATGCCATCGCCGGCGTCGTCAACTTCATCCTGAAGAAGGATTTCCAGGGCCTGCAGGTTCGCGCTAACGCCGCTACCTCGTGGGAAGGCTTCGGCGGCAACCAGTACGTCTCCGTGATGTACGGCCACAATTTCGGCGATGGGCGCGGCAACGTCACCGTCCATGGCGAATTTGCAAAACAGGACCGCATCTTCGCGTCCGACATTCCATGGCTGCGCACCCAGCGCGCTTTCGTCATCACTGACGTCGATCCGGCCCTTGCCGCCAGCGCACATGGCAGCGACGGCTTCCCGGACCGCAACCTGATCAACGATATCCGCAGCGCCAGCATCAACCGCTTCGGCTTGGTCCCGATCACGCAGGGAACAGCAGATAATCCTGCCACGATTGGCATCGATACGCCGTCAGCATGCGGAATCGGCCTGGCCGCCAGCAACGGAGCTCCCAGCACCGTGGGCGGCACGCCGTTCAACTGCACTTTCGTCTTCACCCCAGATGGCGCCCTCACCCCGCAGACCGGTACCCGTGCGGGCCAGGGCGTGATTGGCAGCATCATCGGCGGCAACGGCCAGACCGGCCGTGAAGATAAGCTGCTGTCGGTGCTCCCGGGCATGAAGCGCTACAACGTCAACCTGCTGGCTCACTACACCATCAGCGATGCGTTCGAGCCGTTCGTCGAAGCCAAGTTCGTTCGCGTCGACACGCGCGGTTCGAATGCCGGCCCGTCCTTCATCCAGGGCACGTTCGGGCAGTTCGACATTCGTGAGCGCGTCCGGCTCGACAACCCGTTCCTCGACCCGGCAGAGCGGGCCACCATCGCCAGTGCGATCCTGGCCTCTGGCTGCAACCCAAGTCTGACCGCAGCGTGCGACGTGACCGGGATTTCGAGCTCGTTTACCCGCGGTTCCTTTGGCGGTCAGGGCATTAGCGGCCCGCTCAACGCGGCCGATATCGCCGCGATCGGTGCCGGTACTTATCGCTTCGTGATCGCCCGCCACCTGGCGGACTCCGGCATCCGCGACGAGAAGTTCCAGCGCGACACCTATCGCATCGTCGGTGGCGTCCGCGGCAATTTCAACGACGACTGGAACTATGAAGTCTCCGTGAACTACGGCAAGATGAAGGAAGACACGACGACGTTCGGCTATGTCGATCGTCAGCGCTTCATGCTTTCGCTCGACGCTGGTCGGAATCCGGTCACTGGCCAGATCCAGTGCCGTGCGCAGTTTGCTCCGCAAGCTGCCAATGGCGATGCCTTCCCGTCCAACGCCGCCAACATCGCTCGTTTGCCGCAAGACATCGCGGCCTGCGTCCCCTACAATCCGTTTGGCGGGGCCGACAACAAGGCGGCAGCGAAGTATTTCACCTACAATGCGACCCATCATGCATGGATGAGCCAGTTGGACATCCAGGGCTTCGTGGCCGGCGATTCCAGCCAGCTGTTCGAACTTCCGGGCGGACCGGTTAGCTTCGTGCTGGGCGGCGAGTATCGCAAGGAAAAGAACAGCTACAAGGAAGACCCGTTCGTCCAGGGCGGCTTTACCAACGCTGTCGTGATCCCGACCTTCTCGCCGGATCCGTTCAAGGTGAAGGAGGTCTTCACCGAAGTTCAGATCCCGATCCTGAAGGATGAGCCCTTCTTCGAGGACCTGACCGTCAGCGGCGCAGGCCGACTGTCGTGGTACGGCGGATCGATCGGCACGGTGAAGACCTACAACGCCGGTGTCGAATGGGCCCCGATCCGCGATCTTCGCTTCCGCGCCAATTACGGCCGAGCGATCCGTGCGCCGAACGTCTCGGAAACCGGCTTCCCGCTGGTTCCGAACTTCGCGCCGGGCTTCGACGATCCCTGTAAGCCGGGCAACATCGGCCAGAACCCGAACCGTACCGCCAACTGCCTCGCGGACATCGGCGCGGCCAACATCGGCAACCTCGGTAGCCTTGGTGTCTACTCGCTGCCGATCATCAGCGGATCGAACCCGAACCTGACGGAGGAGACTTCTGACTCCTACACCGTCGGCACGGTCATCCAGCCGCGCTTTATCCCTGGCTTCTCGCTCAGCATCGACTGGTACAAGATCAAGGTGTCGAACGTGATCGTCTCGCTGAGCGCGCAGCAGATTGTGAACAACTGCTACGACTCACCGAGCCTGAGCAATGTGTTCTGCGACCTTTTCGACCGTTGGAACGGACCGGGTCTTGATCCGGTTGGCGGTGGCAATCCCGGCCAGGTCCAGGGCAACTCGCTGATCTCGGCTGGCGTCAACTTCGCGTCTCGAGTCCGCAAGGGCATCGACACCGAGGCGGCTTACCGGACCGACCTGGGGCCGTTTAAGCTCGATACTCGGATCATCTACACCCACAACTTCCAGATCAGCAATTTCCAGGATCCAGCCAATCCGAAATTCGAAAACCGGATCCTGAGCGAACTGGGCGACCCGAAGGACGAGTTCCGCTGGGATGTGGCCGTAACCCATGGTGCGGTGACGCTGGGTTACCAGATGAGCTACATTGGGCCGATGGTGGTCAACCTGTGGGAGGATATCCACTCGCTGCCGGCCGCCTGCACCGGCGCGAGCTGCCCGCCGTTCAACGCCGACTGGGCGGACATCGAAGAATATCCGTCGGTGTTCTACCACGACGTTCGCCTCGACTGGAATTTGAAGAACCTTGGCGGGATCGGGAAGGACTATCTGTTCTTCTTCGGTGTCGACAACTTCACCAACAAGAAGCCGCCGTTGGGCTCGACCGCGACTGGCGCGGGCAGCGCCATCTACAACGTCCTCGGCCGCCGGTTCTTCGCCGGCTTCCGGGCACGCTTCTAGTCCATACGAGGACCACTCAAACTTTTGGCCGGGGCGTTTGCCCCGGCCTTTTTTTTTGTGGCGGGAGCGGCAAGCGACTGCCAACAAGGACCGATGGTTGAGGGCGTGGTCGACAAGGCGCGGGAGCTTTTTGCTTCGCGGCAGCTGCGGCAGGGAATGGACCTGTTGAGCCAAGCCGCAAGGGGCGGAGATGCCTGTGCGCTTGAGATGCTCGCCGGGATGGCACTGTCCGGCGATCTCGTAAACCGGGACCTGCCATTGTCGCGCGATCTCTATGGCAAAGCCGCCCAGGCCGGCAGCGCCACAGCCGCCTCGACCTATCGAGCCTTCGTCGCCAATGGAACGGGCGGCCCGGCAGATTGGGGAGCGGCAATCAGGCTGCTCGGCGATGCGGCGACGGCCGACGGCGAGGCAGCGCAGGAACTCAAGATAATCGCTGGGATGCATCTCGGGGACGCAGGGGAGCCGAAGGGCCCCTTCTCCAACGAGCTACTCGCGTCGTCGCCCGAGGTCCGCATTTTCCCCGGTCTATTCTCGACTGAAGAGTGTGATTTCCTGATCGAGCGATCGTCGCCATCACTGAGGCCATCCCTGGTGGTCGACCCGCAAACGGGCCGGCAGGTGCCCAACCCGGTACGGACATCCGACGCCGTCGGATTCCCGCTGGTAAGCGAAAGCCCTGCAATCCACGCGCTTTGCCGGCGCCTGGCCGAAGCCAGCGACACCCATGTCAAACAGGGAGAGCCGCTGCAGGTGCTGCGCTATCGGCCAGGGCAGCAATACCGTCCCCACTTCGATGCGATCGGCGATTCCGACAACCAGCGGGTGCTGACCTTCCTCGTTTATTTAAACGACGATTATGAGGGCGGCGAGACGGAGTTCCTGTCGACCGGGCTCAAGGTCAAGGGCCGTAAGGGCGACGGACTACTGTTCCGCAACGCCGATTCATCAGGCGTTCTCGATCCGCGTGCCCAGCACGCGGGCCTGCCAGTGCTGGCCGGCGAGAAATATCTCGCCAGCCGCTGGATCCGCGAGCATCGTTTTACGCCCGAATAGTCCGCTCAATAGCGGTAGTGGTCAGGCTTGAACGGGCCTTCCGGCTCAACCCCGATATAGGCCGCCTGCTTGGAAGTGAGCTTGGTCAGCTTGACGCCGAGCTTGTCCAGGTGGAGCGCCGCGACCTTCTCGTCGAGGTTCTTGGGCAGGACATAAACATCGTTCTGATACGCCTCGGACTTGGTCCACAGTTCGATCTGCGCCAGCACCTGGTTGGTGAAGCTCGAGCTCATGACGAAGCTCGGATGACCGGTCGCGTTGCCGAGATTGACCAGGCGTCCCTTCGACAGGACGATGATGCGCTTGCCGTCAGGGAAAGTGACCTCGTCGACCTGCGGCTTGATCTCGGTCCACTTGTAGTTGCTGAGCGCTCCGATCTGGATCTCGCTGTCGAAATGGCCGATGTTGCAGACGATCGCCATGTCCTTCATTTCGCGCATGTGATCGAGCGTAATCACATCCATGTTGCCGGTCGCGGTGACAAAGATGTCGGCGCGCTTGGCCGCCTCCTCCATCGTCACGACCTCATAGCCTTCCATCGCCGCCTGGAGGGCGCAAATCGGGTCGACTTCGGTTACCAGCACGCGGGCGCCGCCGTTGCGCAGCGACGCAGCCGAACCCTTGCCGACGTCGCCGAAGCCGGCGACGGTCGCGACCTTCCCGGCCAGCATGACGTCCGTGGCCCGCCGGATGGCATCGACCAGGCTCTCCTTGCAGCCGTAGAGGTTATCGAACTTCGACTTGGTGACGCTGTCGTTGACGTTGATCGCCGGGAACGGAAGCTTGCCCTGCTTGGCGAGATCGTAAAGCCGGTGAACGCCTGTGGTGGTCTCTTCCGATACGCCCTTGATCGCTTCGACGGTCTTGGTGAGGTAGCCCGGCCGCTCAGCGAGGAAGCGCTTCAGCGTCGCGACGAAGATTTCTTCTTCCTCGTTCTGCGGCGTGAATAGGCTCTCCCCTGCCTCGACCCGCGCACCCCATAGCGCGAACATGGTGGCGTCGCCGCCGTCGTCGAGGATCATGTTGCAGGTCTGGTCCTGACCCCAGTCGAAGATGCGGGCCGCATAGTCCCAATATTCCTCAAGTGTTTCGCCCTTGACCGCGAACACGGGGGTTCCGCCAGCGGCAATGGCGGCGGCCGCATGATCCTGCGTCGAAAAGATGTTGCAAGAGGCCCAGCGAACATCGGCGCCCAGTTCCTTGAGCGTTTCGATCAGCACTGCGGTCTGGATCGTCATGTGCAGCGAGCCGGTGATCCGGGCTCCCCTCAAGGGCTTGGCCGCGCCATATTCCTTGCGAAGCGCCATCAGGCCGGGCATCTCGGTCTCGGCAATCTCAATTTCCTTGCGGCCGAAATCGGCGAGGGAAATGTCCTTGACGATATAGTCGCGTGTCAGCGTGTCGGCGGTGGCCACGGGTAGAGTCTCCGATGAAAATGAATTGCGCCGCCCCTAGCCGCAGCGCGGGCCCATGGCAATTGCTCGCCCTTGAAGGGTTCGCGATCCTTACGTCTGCGCTCGCCATGGCCAGGTTTGTGCTGAACAGTCAGGCCGCTCCCGCGCCGCTGTCGAGCAGCCGCGGATCGATTCCTTCCGCCTTGAAGGTTGCGGCCCACCGCTCGGCCGTTGGAGTCTCGAACAAAATTTCCTTGCGTCCGTCGGCTGCAAACCAGCCCGGACGGGTCATTTCCTCATCCAGCTGGCCTTCGCCCCAGCCGGCATAGCCGAGGGCGATCAGATAGCGGCTCGGCCCTCGCCCTTCGGCGATCGCCTTCAACACGTCGATGGTCCCGGTCAGCGCACCAAGACCGGTGACCTGGATCGTGTCCTGCCCGCCCCAATCGTCGCTGTGCAAGACAAACCCCCTGCCCGGCTCGACCGGTCCGCCGTGAAGAACCGGCCCATCCGGCGCTTTTCCGGGATCGATTCCCAATTGCTCGAGCAGGCCGCGGATTCCGATGCCGGCGCGCTGATGGCCGATGCCGATGCCCACCGCGCCATTTTCATCGTGGACGCACAGGGCGATCACGGCATGTTCAAAGCGCGGGTCGCCAATCCCTGGCATGGCCAGGAGCAGCTTGCCCGACAGGAACCGAGGCGTTTCCATCGTCATGAAAATGCGCCTGCCGCGAAACGGCTGCAAGCCTTGTGAGCGTAATGCGCCGCGCCTATGTCGCGGCCTGACCTTTCAAAGGAGATTACCCGATGGCCATCCAGGTTGGCGACCGCATTCCCGATGTTCAGTTGACGCTGGCCACGCCAGAGGGGCCCGTGCCGGTAAAGAGCGGCGATTATTTCGCCGGCAAGCGGGTGGCGCTGTTCGCAGTGCCAGGCGCCTACACCCCGACCTGCTCGGCCCGGCACCTGCCCTCGTATGTCGAGAAAGCCGCGGAGCTGAAGGGCAAGGGCGTCGACGAAATCGTCGCGACCAGCGTTAATGACGCTTTCGTCATGGGAGCGTGGAACCGTGAGCAGGGATCGGAGGACATCACCATGCTCGCCGATGGCAATGGCGAATTCGCCGAGGCGCTCGGGCTCACCATGGACGCGTCCAAATTCGGCATGGGCAAGCGCAGCCAACGCTATTCGGCGATCGTCAACGACGGCGTCGTCGAGCAGCTCAATGTGGAGGCGCCGGGCGAATATTCGGCTTCCAGCGCCGAAACGATGCTCGGCCAGCTGTAAATTTCGTCGCAGGCCTCCTTCCCTTCGCCTTCCGGGGGCAACGTGCTCCCTGTTGGCGCGTTCCCCCCAAGGGGAATTTGAAGGAGGCCTGTGATGCCTAACAGACGAAGAGATTCGAAAGGCCGGTTCAAGGACGCGGCGTTTTTCACCAGACCGAGAGATAACCCCGGCGCGACGGCGGCGCTGGCCGCCGGGATCGCCGGCGTGGCGGCGGCCGGAGCGTTCCTTTGGTCGCGGCGCGAGCAGATCGGCGAGGCGCTGAACAGCGGGATGGACCGCCTTAACGAGTTCAAGGCCGAGCGCATGGGATCTAGTTCCGAAGCGGCGCAGGAAGACTTCTCCGAAGAAGCGCTGACACTCAAGGAAACCGGCAAGAAATCCCGGGGTCCGCGAGGCCCCCTGGCCCAGCAGGACATCAAGGCCGGGATGGCCACGGCCGAATAGGCGAAGGGGGGCGGACCATCCGCTCCCCTTACCTCTTGATCAGCTCACCAGCCGCACTGCTTGCCGGCGTTCTGCTTTTCGAGCCATGCCTGCAGCGGCGCGAAATATTCCAGCATCGGCTTGGCGGACATTTCACGCGTTCCCGTGAACGCCTGCAGCGCGTCCGGCCACGGCTTGGACAGCCCCATGCTGAGCATCGTATTCAGCCGCTGGCCGACCTGCTTGTTGCCGTAGAAGCTGCACCGATGCAGGGGTCCCTTCCAGCCCGACATGTCGCAGGCCGCCTTGTAGAACTGGAATTGCAGGATCCGGGCGAGGAAGTAACGCGCATACGGAGTGTTGCCCGGAATGTGGAACTTGGCGCCGGGGTCGAAGTCGGCCTCGCTGCGCGCGACCGGCGGGATGACCCCCTGATACTGGCGCTTCAGGTCGACCCAGGCCTGGTTGTAGTTGGCCGGAGTGATCGACCCGTCGAACACGCCCCAGCGCCATTTGTCGACCAGCAGGCCGAACGGCAGGAAGGCGACCTTGTCCATCGCCTGCCGCAGCAGCAGCCCGGTGTCCTTGTCGGCCGAGGGCACCTTCGATTGGTCAAGCAGGCCGATCTGCACCAGGTACTGGGGCGTGATCGACAGCGCGATGAAATCGCCGATGGCTTCATGGAAGCCGTCGTTGGCGCCGTTCAGATAGAGGAACGGCTGCTGGTTGTAGGCGCGCTGGTAATAGTTATGGCCCATTTCGTGGTGGATGGTGACGAAGTCGTCGGCATTGACCTTGGTGCACATCTTAATGCGCAGGTCGTCCTTGTTGTCGACGTCCCAGGCGGAGGCATGGCACACCACTTCGCGGTCGCGCGGGCGGGTGATCTGGCTGCGCTGCCAGAATGTGCCGGGCAAAGGCGCGAAACCGAGCGAGGAGTAGAAGCCCTCGCCGATCTTGAACATCGCCACCGGGTCCTTCTTCTTGGCCTCCAGCAGCTCGCCAATGTCATAGCCGATGTCGCCGGCGCCCTTGGGCGCGACGATGTCGTAGATATTGCCCCATTCCTGCGCCCACATATTGCCGAGCAGGTCGGCGCGGATCGGGCCGGTCGCCGGCTGGATCTTGTCGCCATATTTCTGGTTGAGCTTGGTCCGCGTGTAGCAGTGGAGCTGGTCGTAGAGCGGCTTGGTCTCCGCCCACAGGCGGTCGTACATCGCCGAGAACTCCTCGGGCGTCATGTCGTACTGCGACCGCCACATGGCCCCGGTATCGGCATAGCCAAGGTCCTTGGCGCCGGCATTGGCGATCTGGACCATGCGGGCATAGTCGCCCCGCATCGGCCGGCCGACATTCTCATGCCAGCTCTGCCAGATCTCGGCGAGCTCGGCCGGACTGCGAAGCGTGCCCATCAGCGCCTCGGCATCGTCGCCGGTGATTTCCTTGCCGTTATGCCGGGCTCGGCCCTTGCCGTAGGTCGACTGGAGCTTGGTCGCGATGTCGTTGAGTTCGGCCGCGGCGCCAGGGGTGCTGGGCGCCGCCAGCACCAGCGCGCCGCGCAGAATGTTGAGTTTGCGCGCCGTGTCGAAATCGAGGCCGGGAACGGCGGCATATTTGGCCGCCTCACTGGCATATTTGACGCCCTTTTCAGTGCCGATCGTCCCGAAATAGGCGGCCAGCGCGTCGGTATCGTCGGTGATGTGGGTGGCGTTCACCCAGGCCGCGCGCTGCGAGATGACGTTGAGGTCGGCCAGATCCTTCTCGACCGCGGCGACGAACGCCTGCGCGTCGGCGACGGTCGGCGCGGCGCCTGGAGCTGGCTCGGCGGCAGCGGCCGATGCGACCGGCGCCGCCGGAGTGGCAGAGGTGGAAGCGCAGCCGGCCAGCGCCAGCGCGGCAAGCGAAACAGAAGCGGCAAATTTCATCATCAGGCGTCCTCGTCCCTGGAGTATTTTTCTTTTGTCGCGTGGGCTTAGCAGTGGAACTTGCCAGACCCATTCGTCAAGCGGTCATGGTCCTTCGTCAGCCGGTCAAGAAAGCCGCAATCGCCTCTCCGAATTCCGGTTTGGTGATGCTGGTCATGTGCGTTCCCGGGATCTCGCGGAAGGTGGCGTTGGGCAGCACGTTGGCGAGCTCCTCCGCCGACCCGTTATCGTCGTCCTCGGCGCCGCACACGACGAGCGTCGGCATGGCGAAGGCCTCGAGCCAATCGACGAAGGCGTCCTCGAAGCTGTCGAGTAACTGCGCGGCAGCCACCCGGTCGACCTTCTGACTTTTCATGAACTGGATCGACAGCCAGTGCGGGTCGCCGCGTTGTACGGAGTCGAACCGGTCGATCGCTTCGAGGAAGAAATTCTTGCGGCGTTTCCAGTTGCGCAAACCCTCGAGCCCGGCGCCGCCGAGGATCGCGCGGCGCGGGCGCATCCCTTCCCCGATCGCCTCAACCGTGGTTCGTGCCCCGAGCGAAAAACCACCGAGGTCGAACTCGGTAAGTCCGAGTAGCGCCACCAGTTCGCGCACGTCGCGCGCGAGGACGCCCTTCGGATAATGCTTTACGCCATGCGGCTTGGCGCTGAGGCCATGGGCGCGATGGTCGGGCATGATCACCCGAAAACCTCCGGCCGCGATCCGTTCCGCCGTACCGAACTTGATCCAGTTCATCTGCGCATCGGAGAAGAGGCCATGGAGGAGGATCACGGGCCTGCCCTGCCCCACCTCGCGCCAGGCAAGTTCGACGCCGTCGGAAGCGGTCCAATGGTGGCTGGCGGCTTCGGTCATGATCGCCAAAAGTCACAAAAAGTCACACCCCTACGGACGCGCGCGTGCGCGTATGCGCGTGAGAGGCGCAGGAATTTGCAGGAGGGCGTCAAAGCCATGCATCGCCGATGACAAAGCGGCTCTTACAATGCAACGTCCAATGGGGCATCTGACCGGAGGTGTGGGATGATATTGTTCGCGCTCTTGATGGCGGCGTCGCAACCGGCGGAAGATCCGGCGGCGTTCATCCGCCGCGCCTATTCCGGCTATGCGCACAGCGGCTACAGCCCGCTACTGCATCCCGAGAAGCTTTTCTCGCCGACACTGACGCAGGCCATCCGCACCGACAGTTCCGGCGGCGAAGTCGGCTATCTGGACGGCGATCCCTTGTGCGACTGCCAGGATTACGACCGCGTCACCGCGCGCATCGTCAGCATTCAACGACCGACCTCTCGCTCGGCCAGCGCCATGGTTCACGTCGCGCTGGGACCGAAGGAGGTGCGCGACCTTAAGCTAAGCCTGGTCCTGACCCGATCGGGGTGGCGCATCGCCGACATTGTTGGGACCGATGGCCATAGCCTGCTCAAAGAACTTCAGCGTTCGAATGCGAAAAGATGAGATTTTCAGGTCCGAATCATATATTTTCATTAGAAGTTGGGACGCACCTAATCCTATGTTTGATTGCTTGATTAAATAATGCCAAAGATAATTCATAATAAATCCGCGGTATTTTATTTTCCAAAAAGACCTATCTTATTGTTCGAATCGGGCTCATAACTGTGTGGCTACCAGTCGCATTGACGGTGCCAGGCGCTAAGCCGCTCCTTTATCCATCCTTACGTCTCTCTAGCCGCACAGGCCGATTTCCGGCCGAGTGCGAATTGAAAGGAGCAAATTATGTTGTTCGGAACCATCAAGAATTTTGACGAAACCAAGGGCATCGGATCGATCAAGCCGGAAAACGGTCACAACGACCTGCCGTTCGAAAAGAGCGCAGTGCAGTGGGGCAACGCAACGACCCCGAAGGCCGATCGCCGCTTGTCTTACGAAATCGGCAAGAACAGCGACGGCACCGATTGTGCCGTGAACCTTCGCGCCGCTTAAGCTTCGTCAGGGATGGGCTTAACCGCCGGTCCCGCCCGCGCTCCAGAGGGAGCGCGGGCCGCTTATTTGGGAAGGATTAGAGCAGTGGAACCGATTTATTGGCTCACCCGCCAGCGGGAGAAAGCCGAAATGGCTGATGGCGCCGCATCGGCCGAGGTACGGCTGGCCCACCACGAATTGGCGGCCCGCTATGGCGACACGGCCAGCCAGGTCGAGGCCGACGCCCTTGCCTGCTGGGGGATAGAGCGAGTTCCATCCGGCCAATATTGGGTCAATGGCTTTTGCCACACCAATCCCGGCGACGTCATCGCCGAACCGCCCCGGGGCACAACCCGGTGAGGCATTCATTACGCTGCGCGGGGCAGGCGTGAAACGAATGTCGCGCGAGTAACCTCAACGGTCAGTCCGGCTTTCGCAGGAGGCTCGGCAATTTGTGCGTCCAGCTGCTTCGCCAAGGCCCCGATCAGGACCGTGCCGAGACCAGTAGACGGCTGAGGAGCCCGGGTCCCTTCCCGCCCGATGCCGTTGTCAGACACGGTCAGCTTCCAATCCGCCTCCGCCTTCTCGAACGTCACGCGGATACGCGCGGCCGTTTGGGCCACCGGGAAAGCATATTTGATGGCATTCATGATCAGCTCGGTGACGATCAGGCCGACGCTGACGGCATGGCTGGAAGGCAAGGCACCTTCGCCGGAGTGAACGACGATATCGATCTTCTGCTTCGGTCCGACCATGGACGAGGCTAGCCCGGCACTGAGCTTTGTCAGATAGGGGCCCATTTCGATCTGCTCGATGCCCTCGGATGCGTGCAAATGGCTCTGCACGGCGGCCACCGACATCACCCGTTGGTGCGCTGCGCGCAACTCGTTCTTGGTTTCCTCGGACGACACCGAGCCGGCCTTCAGGAGCAGGATGCTGGCGATAATCTGCAAGCTGTTGGCAATGCGGTGCTGCATCTCCCGGAGGAGGGTCTTCTGTTGCTCGAGCAGTTCCTCGGTGTGCTCCAGCAGCCGCTGCTTTTCCTGCTCGGCGACGCGCCGCTCGGTTATATCCTTGATCGCGAGCAGGACCATCCTCGCGGCCATGCTCTCGTCCCGAATCGGAAGGGCGTTGAGCTGGAAGGTGCGCTTTCCCAGCCCGGCAAATTCCCCCTCGAACTCAAATCCCTCCATTGCCATGTGCTGGGGGATCACGGCGTCCAGCAGCTGGCGCAAGCCCGGAATGTCCCATTGACCATCGGACAGGTCGAACAGGGAGCGGCCGTGGGCCTGAATCGGGTCCTCTTTGAAGGCTTCATAAAAGCATCGGCTGCCAGCTAGGAGGCGCAGCGTATCGTCCAGCACGAGGAAGGGCTCGGGCAATGTATCGACGATCGCCAACGCGAGGGTCTGCGCCTCGACCACATCTTGAAGCATATTCATGGTGTTGCTCCGTCAGGCGGGAGCGTCGCACTTCTCTCGCCACCGACACATCTATGGCCGGTGATATAACCATCATACACCGTCCGGGCTTAACCGCCTAACGCTCGTTGCCGCGTCGCTTCAGCGCTGGTTGCCTAGAACCATACGCCAGACGCCAGAACGGCTGCCACGACGCTGATGCCGACCGCCGCCAGCAGCAGCAGCGCGGCAGCTTCAGGATTGACGGTAAGAGCGGCAGTACGGTCATTCAGCGATCGAAGCTGCGAACGGCCTGCCGGACTGGCCCACGCAACCAATGCCGCGATCAGCATGATCAGCGAGACGCTGGCGAAAATCCGCGCGATCTCAAGTTTTGTGGACATGTTTCACTCCCGGCGTTGCGCGAGCAGGGTCAATATGGCTCGGCCTCGCATCGGCGACGCCGGCCGTCTGAGATTCTGCCGAAGTCGCCTTCACACTGTAACGCCCGGCAAGATCGTAATGTACCAATCTCGCTTGAGAGCCTGCCGCGCTCCTCGCCAATTGGAGGGATTCCCTCTGACGGCTGAGCCAATATGCCTTTTCCACGATCATCTCCTGCGAGCGAGAGCACGGACGTGTCTCTCAGTCACAGGGGGCTCGGTTTCGATTCTCAGGTGATGATCCCATATCGCACGCTGCCGATGAACGACGCGTGACGATAACCGGGCGAAAGCGGACATTAGCCGTTGGACAGGAACCCCGTCGCGCGGCGTGCGAAACAGGCGTTGTCGCGGGCATCGCAGACCTTCAGCGTTTTCTGCACCTTCTGGACCAACGCCAGGTCGGCATTCGTCATCGATCGGCGGAACGCCAGCTGGACCGACAGGAGATTGACCTCCCCCTGGATGAAAATGACGGTCAGACTCTCCGGCTTGCCGGTCTGCGGATCGACCGGACAGTGGAAAGTCGCCTTCAGCGCCGGCCTTCCATCAACCGTGCCTCTCGCGACCGCTTCGTTCGGGCCCGGGCAAGTGCCGCGATACCCGTCCCGCCACATCGGGTAGAACTCATTCAGGGTCGTGCCTTCGGTGGCGTGCATGATCGTCACGACCGAGATCAGCTCGGACCATGAATCCACCGTTTCCGGGGGCCGCACCAGCTCGACGAGGTTTATTCTTCCATCATTGCTTCGATTGCCGACAACGAAGGTGGCAGGCGCATCCACGCTGATCCCCTCCGTCTCGGCGGTCGGAGTGCGAACGCCTTGCGACGAAGCGAGAGCAAGCGCGGATAGTAAAATGACTGGCAACTGCATCGAAAACTCCCCCGATCCTACTTCGATGGAAGACGACAGTTTATGTGAATGACATGAATGCGTTAAAATGCATTATCCGGCCCGTTTGAAACCATTGGCAAAAAGAGGCTTGCGGGATGGCGAAGCTGGTGTTTGGAATGAACCAGTCCCTGGACGGCTATGTCGACCATTTAAAGTTTGCGCCGGGCCCCATCCTCTTCCGTCACTTCATCAAGGAGGCCGAGGGCCAGGCGGGCAGCCTGTACGGCCGCAATCTGTACGAGCTGATGCGCTACTGGGACGACGATTATCCGGAATGGGATGCGGATAGGCGGGCCTTCGCTTTGGCATGGCGCAGGCAGCCGAAATGGGTCGTCTCGCGCACATTGAAGGAGGTCGGACCCAACGCCACGCTGGTTGGGGACGATCTTGAGGCCGAGATCCGCGCGCTGAAGGCCGAGCGCACTGGGGAAATCGAAGTTGCCGGGCCGGCTTTGGCGAACAGCCTGACGGAGCTTGGTCTGATCGACGAATATCGAATCTACCTGCATCCGGTCGTGCTCGGCCGCGGCACGCCATATTTCGCCGGACCAAGGCCGCCGCTCCGCCTTATGTCCCACGACCGGATTGGCGAGGATGTGCTCCGGTTGACCTACGTTCCGGCGTAAGAACGGCTAGCCCGGAAAGGAGCCGGTTGCCTCGACCCATTTGTCGACCAGCTTCTGATAGTCCCCGGTGCGCATTTCCGTCAGCCCGTCTGTGTTGAGCCAAGAGCGGTGCATGCTCTCCGCACCGAAATGATGGTGCGGCTTGAAGTGCGACGGGTCGTCGAAACTCGCGACGGTCAGGTCCATATTCTCGCTGCCTTCGCGGAATTTGAAGCCGAGCGAGGTGCCGCACTCCCGGCAGAAGGGACGAACGGCGATGGGCGAGCTTTCGTACCAGTCGGGCTCGCGGCTCCAGCGAACCTTGGCCTGCTTCACGTTGGTGAAGGCGATCGAGACGTTGCCGCTGGCCTTCTGGCACATGCGGCAGTGGCAGAGATAGGCTTCGTCGCTATCGACTTCCGCCTCGTAGCGCACCCGGCCGCAGGCGCAGCCGCCGGTCATCGTCTCAGCCATGGTCAGGCCGCCTTCTGCAAATGCCTCCGGCCGAGCAGCTCGGCGATCTGCACGGCGTTCAGCGCGGCACCCTTGCGGAGGTTGTCGCTGACCACCCAGATGCTGAGGCCGTTGTCGACCGTCGGGTCTTCGCGGACCCGGCTGACGTAGGTGGCATATTCGCCGACGCATTCGACCGGGGTGACGTAGCCGCCGTCCTCGCGCTTATCGACCAGCATCACGCCGGGAGCCTCGCGCAGGATGGCCTGGGCCTGTTCGGCCGACAGCTCATTCTCGAACTCGATATTGACCGCTTCGGAGTGGCCGACGAACACGGGCACGCGGACGCAGGTCGCGCTGACCTTGATCTTTGGGTCGAGGATCTTCTTGGTCTCGACCACCATCTTCCATTCTTCCTTGGTCGAGCCGTCGTCGAGGAAGCTGTCGATGTGGGGGATGACGTTGAAGGCGATCTGCTTGGTGAATTTGACCGGGGAATTGGCGTCGCCGACGAAGATGTTGCGGCTCTGTTCGAACAGCTCGTCCATGCCCGCCTTCCCGGCACCGGAGACCGACTGGTAGGTGGCGACGACCACGCGCTTGATCGTCGCGGCGTCATGCAGCGGCTTCAAGGCCACGACCATCTGCGCGGTCGAGCAATTGGGGTTGGCGATGATGTTCTTGGCACGGTAGCCGGCAATCGCTTCGGGATTCACTTCCGGCACGATCAGCGGGACGTCGGGGTCCATCCGGTAGAGCGAGCTATTGTCGATCACCGTGCAGCCGGCGGCCGCGGCGCGCGGCGCGTGGGCGCGGCTGACTTCCGAGCCGGCGGCGAACAGGGCGATGTCCCAGCCCTCGAAATCGAAATGATCGATGTTCTGGACCTTGAGCTCCTTGCCGCTATCGCCAAGGTCGATGATGTCGCCGGTCGAGCGCGGGCTGGCCACCGCCGCTATTTCCGAGAAGGGGAATTGGCGCTCGACCAGGACGTTCAAGATTTCGCGGCCGACATTGCCGGTCGCTCCGACCACAACAACCCGATAGCCCGATGACATTCCTTCATTCCTTCAAAAAGCGACGGCCGGACCCTCCATGTTGGAAAGCCCGGCCGCGTTTCAAGCCATTTCGAGCCTGAGGGGCGCTTAGCCCTCCTTACTCTCGGTGCGATGCTCGCGGCGCTCGGCGATACGGGCCGATTTGCCGCGGCGGCCGCGGAGATAATAGAGCTTGGCGCGGCGCACGGCGCCACGGCGCACGACCTCGATCGAATCGATGATCGGCGAATAGAGCGGGAAGACGCGCTCGACGCCCTCGCCGAACGAAATCTTGCGGACGGTGAAGTTCGAATTCACGCCCTTGTTCGAGCGCGCAATGCACACGCCCTCGTACATCTGGACGCGGCTGCGGTCGCCTTCGACGACCTTCACGCCAACGCGCAGCGTGTCGCCGGCGCGGAACTCGGGGATTTTCTTGCCTTCGCTGAGCGCGGCAACGGTTTCCGCCTCAAGCATCTGGATAAGGTTCATTGCCTTAACTGCCTTGTTCTTCTCGCTGCGCACCAGAGGGCGGTGCCTCCCGAGCACCCCCATGGCGCTCGATCAGGTCCGGCCGCCGTAGCCGTGTGTCGTCGATCGCGCGTTGCTTTCGCCACGCCGCGATCTTCGCATGATCCCCCGATCGCAACACTTCAGGGATCGTGCGCCCTTCCCATTCAACAGGTCGGGTATAGTGCGGATATTCCAGGAGCCCTTCTTCGAAGCTCTCCTCCTCTCCGCTGGAGGCCGCGCCCATTATCCCGGGAAGCAGCCGAACGCAAGCGTCAAGCAGTACCATCGCGCCCACTTCGCCGCCCGACAGCACATAATCGCCGATCGACACCGGCTCGACGGCCCGCCCCAGGAAGATTCGCTCGTCGAAGCCTTCGAAGCGGCCGCAGAGGATGATTGCCCCCTCGCCGTCGGCCAACTGGCGGGCGCGGGCCTGGGTCAATGGCGCGCCCCGCGGGGTCATCGCCAGTATCGGCCGGCCGTCCGAAACGGCGTCCAAGGCGGCGGCCAGCACATCGACCCTCAAGACCATTCCAGAGCCGCCCCCGGCGGGCGTGTCGTCCACGGTCCGATGGCGGTCGATCGCGTGATCGCGGATGTTGCGCGCCTCCAGGCTCCAGATGCCGTCGGCAAGGCCGCGGCCAGAGAGACTGGCGCCAAGCGGGCCAGGGAACATCTCCGGGTAAAGCGTCAGGACAGTGGCGCGGAAAGTCATGGGCGCCGATTAGAGCCGATTGCAGCCCAACTGCAATCCGTTCGAACGCCTGCGCGACACCCGCTACATGTTCGGCCGCAACGGTGGCCATTGAGACCCGAGCTCGCAGCGAATTTGAGATTGGCTGGGGCGGCAGGATTCGAACCTGCGAATGCCGGTACCAAAAACCGGTGCCTTACCACTTGGCGACGCCCCAGCATTGGCGCCCATCGGGAAGTGGGCGCTGGCTCGCGCGGCGGCTTATAGTGGCATTGGGCCGGTTGAAAAGCCGTAATCCGGAGCCTCGCGGGCCTCGCGTGAAAATAGGCTGGAGGGCGCAGTTCGATTAAATTTATACTTGGTTGCGCGAAGGAAGAGAAGGCGCGGAAATCAGGGAAGGCCCATTCCCGATTCTCCTCCCTCCCTTTTCGTGCCTTGGCGTACCTGAAACTGCTCTCGCCGCTAACTCCATGTCGGGCACGATCGCTTCGATCCGTGATTGCACGGAAGCGGTGGCCACGGAAATCGACAGCGTCAGACGCGGCAAATGATTTATTGGGTTTAATCAGCACATTTGCGAGTGCGCCCGACGGGAGCGACTATTTTTTTGAGGCCGTTGAAGCCCGTTTGTCGGCGCCCTGCCCTCAAGCGCTTCGGCGCGCGCGCTCTGCCGACTGACCAACAAACTCGCTGGCCGGCATGGGACGGCCGAAGTGGAAGCCCTGAAGCTGGGTGCAGCCAAGCTGCCGCATCACATCAGCCTGCTCCGCCGTTTCGACCCCTTCCGCGGTGGTCTCGACACCGAGCCCGCGCGACAGGGCGAGAATGGCGTGCACGATTGCAACGCAATCCTGGGCCCCTTCCGCGGCACCGCGGACGAAGGACTGGTCAATCTTGATCTTGGAGAAATGTGCGCGGCTTAGGTAGCCGAATGAGCTGTAGCCCTTGCCGAAGTCGTCGAGCACAAGCCGGACCCCGAGAGCGCGGAGCCGCTCGAGCGAGGACAAGGTCGCGGCATCGTCGCCGAGGAAGACGCTTTCGGTCACCTCGAGCTCGAGCCTGCTCGGTTCGAGGCGGCTGGCCGCCAGCGCCCCGAGCACCGTCCGGGCGAGGCCAGCACCGGTCAGCTGCGCAGCCGAAATATTGACGGCGATCCGCATTCGGCTGTCCCACTGCGAAGCCTCCGCGCAGGCTTCGCGAATGACCCAGTCCCCAATCTGGTGGATCAGGCCGGAATCCTCGATAATCGGGATGAACTGATCGGGTGGAATGTCTCCCCGCCGGGGATGGCGCCAGCGAAGCAATGCTTCGCGGCCGATCACAATGCCGCTCGTCGCGTCGACGATGGGTTGATAGGCCAGCGTCAGGCCGTCGGTGCGCAGCGCCTCGCGGACGTCCTGTTCGAGCAGGCGATGGTCTTCGGCCTGCTCAAACATGTAATGCTCGAAGAAGGCGTGGCCGCCACGGCCGTTTTCCTTGGCGCGATAAAGCGCAAGGTCGGCTGCCCGCATCAGTTGCTCTTCAAGGACGCCGTCCTGCGGGCAAATGGCGATGCCGATGGTCGCGCCGACGTGCAGCGTCGCGGCGCCAATCGTGAAGCTCTTCGACAGTTCGACGATGATCCGCTCGGCCGCGCCGGCGAGCTTGTCGCGATCGGCCTCGGCGCCCCATACGATGGCGAACTCGTCGCCGCCGATCCGGCCGACCTGCCCGTCGTTCCCAACCGCTTCCCGCAAGCGGCGCCCAACCTCGACCAGCAGTTGGTCGCCGATCGCGTGGCCGAGCGTATCATTGACCAGCTTGAACCGGTCGAGATCGACCAGCAGCAAGGCACAGCCGCTATTGTCGGCCCATTGGCGGAGCGCCGCTTCCTCGAGCAGCTCGCGCACCAGCAGCCGGTTGGCGAGACTGGTCAGCGGGTCGGTGCGCGCGGCGCGAACCGCATCGTCGCCGCACAGGCGCGCCTCGGTAATGTCGGATGCCACCCCTCGCCAACCTACCAGGTGGCTCTTTTCGTCATGGATCGGCTTGGCCGAAATCGACCACCAGCTCTGGCGATCTGCCGACAGGATGGCACGGTCACGAAACGGGATGCCATTATCGAGATCCTCGAACAGGCTACGCATGCCGCTGGATAGCGTCGCAATCTGCCCCACCGGGTCGAGAAACGTCTTATAGTGGAGCCCGATCACCTGCTCTTCGCGCAACCGCATCGCGGCGAGCAGTTCACCGGACATGTTGGCGATCCGAAGATCGCCGTCGAGCTCCCACAGGCCAGCCGATCCGGTCGTCTCCAGCTCTCGCAACAGCTTGATGATTTCACCCTGCTCGCGAAGTTCGAGCCGATCGCGGCTGTGGGCAATGAACTGGCGCGCAGTGCTGAGGATGTTGATGGTGAGAACACCCGCATAGACGATCACCAGGCCGAACATCGAGGGGCTGCCCAGCTTGAGCGTCAGGGTCACACAACCGATGGTCAGGAAACTGACGTACAGAATTGCGGCCTGGGGAAGGGAAACCAGCGTGATGCTGCCGGCGCTGATCAGGGCGGCCATGACCACGCACATGAAGATCTTCTGGGTAGGCTCGGCAGTGTCGAACCAGAAGATCGGCGGGATCGCCCACATCGCAGCCAGAGTCGAGACGAGCAGGCAGATGGTACCGGTCCGCGCGGGATGCTGTTCGGCATATTCAGGATCTTGGCGAAGGCGGACAGCCCGAACTCCTCGCATGAAGCAGATCAGCAGAGCGCAGCCAAACCAAAGACCAAGCTGAAAATTGTCGGTGGTGTCGCGCAGGCCAACGACGATCACCGCCGCGGTCAGCACCTGGATGGCGACGGTTGCCGGAACCAGCCTTACCAGCGCGTCAATCTGGGATTGGCGCACTGCACGGCCGATGCGGTCGCGGGGCGTCTCCAGCGACAGCATCTCGCGGCAGCTCAGTCCGCGCGGTTGCGCGCGGCGATCATCCGCTTTCCTGTCCAAAACCCCCGCCACTTGTGCCTTACCCGCTCATCCCAAAAAGATCCGGCAAGACTGGCTTAAGCGGGACATTGCGAAGAAAGAGTGAATGGCCGGGTGCGGCCCTCGATCAATAGTTGAGGCGGCGGTTGACGAGGTCGTCATAATCCTTCGCCATTTGCCGCGAGAGGTCGCCGATCTCGAAATTCCACGGGCCGACCGACTGGATGAAGGTCACCTCCGCGGCAGAGCCGGTGATGAACATCTGCTCGAAGCTTTCCAGCTCGTCCGGCCAGATCGCCCGCTCGACCACCTCCACGCCGCGACGCCGGGCGAGGTCCATGACTGTCCGGCGAGTGATGCCGTCGAGGAAGCAGTCCGGGGTCGGCGTGTAGAGCGTGCTGTTCTTGAAGAAGAATGCATTGGCGCCGGTGGCCTCCGCTACCTGACCGCGCCAGTCGAACATCAAGGCATCGTCGTAGCCGCGTTCGTCCGCGTGCTTTTTCGACAGGGAAGCGATCATGTAGAGGCCGGAGGCCTTGCTGTGCACCGGCGCGGTGTAAGGGGCCGGACGGCGCCATGGCGCGATGTCCAGGCGGAGGCCCCTGGCGGCGATCTCCGGAGGATAGTATTTGCCCCATTCCCACGCGGCGATCGCCATGTGCGGCTTGGCGCCCTTGGGTGATACGCCCATTTTCTCCGACCCCAGCCATGCGACCGGGCGGACATAGGCGTCGGTAAAGCCGTTGGCCTTGACCACTTCGTTGCAGGCTGCGTCGATTTCATCGACCGACCAGGGCAATTCGAAGCCGAGCAGTTCGGCCGATTTCCTGAGGCGCGCGCTGTGCTCGGAAAGCTTGAAGATCACGCCACCGTAAGCGCGCTCTCCTTCGAACACCGAAGATGCATAGTGAAGCGCGTGGGTCAGGACATGGACGTTGGCTTCGCGCCATGGGACCATCTTACCGTCGATCCAGATCCAACCGTCGCGGTCGTCGAAGCTTCGGGTCTCGGCCATATCTTTCCCCTCGTGATTGCCGCCGCGCCTAGGGCAGCTCCCTCGGGCCGTCAATTACGGCGGGCGGCTTCCTCGGCCAGTTCCTTGCCTCGTCGTACAGCCGCGGCGAGCGTCTCTTGCACAAGCGGCTGCAGGCCATCCGGCGCGTCCAGCACAGCAAGCCCTTGCTCGGTCGTCCCCTTTGGGCTGGCAACACGGCGAGCGATTTCGGCCATGGAGGCGCCCGTGTCAGCGGCGTAAGCGGAAGTACCAACCAGCGTCTGGACGGCAACCTGCTGCGCCAACCCTGGCTTCAGTCCAAGCGCCTCACCGCTCTTTGCAAGAGCATCGGCAAAGCGCGCGACATAGGCAATTCCGGCGGACGCCACGGCTCCGATCACGCCAAGCTCTTCCTCCGTGTCGCACCAGGCTATCATGCCAAGCGACGCCATCAGCTGCCGTACCTCTGCAAGGCGATTGTTGTCGCCGTCGCGGGAATAGATTGCAGTCACGCCCTGGGCCTGCGCGACCGGAAGATTGGGCATGATCCGCACTATTGCCTTGGCGTTCGGGAACTGCTCCCGAAGGCCGGCAGCGGTGACGCCCGCCAGCATCGAAACCAGGATGGTGTCGGCGCCGACGCGGCTAGCCAGCCCGGGCGCAATCTCGCCAAGTTTTTGCGGCTTGAACCCAAGCATGACGAAACGCGGCTGCTCGTCGGGATAGCCGGTGACGGTGAGGACGCCCTCGACCTGCTTTCCGCTCGGCCGGATGACCGTCACGCCGGAAAAATCAGTTCCGCCGGCACGCCAGCCCTCGACCATCGCTCCGGCCATATTGCCGCAACCGACCAGCCAGGCGGGCGTCGGGAAGGCCGACGTCATAACGTCAGGCTTCTCCGGCGGTATCGATCAGCGCGGCGGAAATGGCCTCGGTCGGCGACTTGCCGCCCCACAGCACGAACTGGAATACGGGATAGAAGCGCTCGCACTCCTCGATCGCAGCCTCGCTGATCGCCTCGGCCTGCTCGAAGCTCATCGACTCTCCCTCGCCGACCATCGCGGCGTGGCGGAAGACGATCAGGCCCGACCCCGACCAGAGTTCGAAGTGGCCAAGCCACAGCTGCTCGTTGATGAGGCCGATCGATTCATAGATGGCGGCGCGCTTCTCGACGCCCACCTTGATGTCGGGAAAAGCCAGGAACTGAAGCACCTGGTCTTCCTGCCGCCACACGCCGCGCAGTTCATATTGCGCCCAGCTGCCGGTAGCCGAAGCGATGATCTCGCCCTCGCCGGCGCGCTCGCAGGCCCAGCCGCGCGCTTCGAAATATTGCTCGAGGATCTCAATCGGCGCGCCGTCGTCGCGCTCGTCGGTGTCAGGCTGGTCGGTCAGTTCTTGGCTCCCTTGGCCGGCTTGGCCGGTTTGGGCTTGGCGGCAGCGGTCGCGGCCGGCTTGGCGCCCAACTCGAGCGCCTCGATGCGCTTCCTCAGCGCCTCATTCTCGTCCCGGGCGGCGATTGCCATAGCTTTGACCGCGTCAAACTCGTCGCGGCTGACGAAGTCCATTCCGCCGACCCATTCGCGCATCTTCTCTCGCATCGAAGCTTCGGCCTCCCGGCCGACGCCGGCCATCGTGCCGGCCACGCCGTTCATCATCTTGACGAGATCGTCGAAAATCCTGTTCTGGGATTGCATTATGATTTCTCTCCAGTGATCCCGAGGGGCGCCGCGTCTGCGCCGGGATTCAGTCTGCCAGTCTCATAGTTTAGCGCGGTCGCCAGACACAACCACAGAAGATAGGGAAGCATCAGCCATCCTGCCACTTTCCTAATCCGGCGGAAGTAACGAGCTGCCGTTAGCGCCATTACCAGCATGACAACGACGACGATCAGCGCGACGTCGATCATATGCATGCCGAAAAACAACGGCGACCAGGCAAAGTTGATCGCCAGCTGCCCGCCGAATAGCCACAAGGCGTCGCGGCGCTGCCTCGACTGCGGTTCCTGGAGGACAATCGCCAAGGCCAGCCCGAGCAACGAGTAAAGGATCGTCCAGACCACACCGAACATCCAGGCCGGGGGTTGGAAACCGGGCTTCGTCAGCGGCGAATACCAGCCATTATCGAATCCACTGTTCGACAAATAGCCCATCAGCGATCCGACGATCACGATGGCGGGCACCGTGATGAGTGCGGTCTTAAGAACATTGCGGCTATCGTGCATCACTTCGGTCATCAGGCCTCCTTCACTGCCCCCAGCAGGAACTCGACATTGCCCTCCGGGCCGGTGATCGGGCTCTGTTCGACTCCCAGGACGCGCCAGCCCTTGGAGCGAACCCAGTCCGATGTTTGGTCGCAAACGCGCTGGTGGACTGCGGGGTCCCGGACCACTCCGCCCTTGCCCACTTCCTCACGGCCTGCCTCGAACTGCGGCTTGACCAGCGCGACCAAGCTGGCGTCCGGCCTGGCCAGGTCAAGCGCGGCATCGAGCACCTTGGCCAGCCCGATGAAGCTGGCGTCGCACACGACGATGTCGATCGGTTCTGGGACAATTTCCGGCGTCAGGTCACGGGCATTGGTCTGTTCGTGAACGAGGACGCGCGGATCGCTCCTGAGCTTCCATGCCAGCTGGTTGGTGCCAACATCGATTGCATAGACCCTGGCCGCACCGCGACTCAGAAGCACGTCGGTGAATCCGCCGGTCGAACTGCCGACGTCAAGCGCGACGGCGCCAGTCACATCGAAGCCGAAATGGGTCAGTCCATGGTCGAGCTTGATCCCGCCGCGCGATACCCAGGGGTGGTCCCGCCCCTTGACGCTCAGCTCGGCATCCTCGGCCAGGAGATCGCCCGCCTTGGCGACGCGCCTTTCGCCCGCGAAGACGTTGCCGGCGAGGATCAGGGCCTGCGCCCGGGTCCGGCTCTCCGCCAACCCCCGCGCAACCAGCAGCTGGTCGGCGCGTACCTTAGCGGTCACTGGCTTCCTCCCTCCGTTCCGCCTTGCCTTGCTGCAGTTCATTCTGCGCCTCGGCCTCTACCGCCGGCGATGCCGATGGCGCCACCTTCCGCTCCGACGGATTCTCCTTGAGGCAGAGGCGGAAATAGATCGGGAAATGGTCCGACCCGATGTCCGGCAGAAGGTCGATCTGCATCAATTCGAAGTGCGGCGACACGAACAGATGGTCGAGCGGCCAGCGAAGCAACGGATATTTGGCATTGAAGGTCGGGTACAGGCCGCGGCCCACGCGGGCGTCATTCATTCCACCGACGCGCCTGAACAGGCCCGACGTGCGTGACCAGGCAACGTCGTTGAGGTCGCCGAGGACGATTGCGGCGCGTCCCTCGTCACGCACCTGCCGTCCGACCAGGACCAGTTCCGCGTCCCGCTCGCCGCTGTCGTCGCCAGGAAGCGGCGGTTCGGGATGAATCGCGTGCAGCCTGATTTCGCTGCCGTCACCCAGTTTGACGGTCGCGTCGGCAGATGGGACGCCGGGCTGCAGCCGATGCAGAATTTCGCCGCTCATCGGCAGACGAGACATTAGGATTAACCCGTATGTATTTGGAATCGCTTCGGAAAGACGATAAGGATAGCGCGCGTGCAAGGGCTCGACCGCCCTCGCCCAAGCTTCATCTGTTTCCAGCAGCAGGAGGACGTCCGGCTGTCGCTGGTCCACCAATTGCAGGAGCGATGAATAATCGCGATTGGTCATCAAAATATTGGCGTTGAGTAGGGAGAATTGGCGCCGGGCCGGGCAATTCGAAGTGCTTGCCACCTGCTTCGGATAGGGCGGGAAATAGGCCAGGAAATGGCTGACCTGCCAGGCGAGCGCCGCAAATACCCCGGCCATCAGCGGCCAACGCCAGCGGCCAAGCTGGACGAAGAACAGGGCGGTCCCGACGATGAGCAGCATCCCCGCGACTTGCAGCCGCGGGAAGTCCCACATCCGCACCCACCAGCGGTCGGTCCACCAGAGCGGCAGGATGGAAACGATGACGAGGCCGATCGCGAGCGCAGCCAGCGCCCACCTGCCCCATTTGCGCCAGCCGCTCACGCCGCGCTTCGCACCGTCCAGCCGGCCATCAGGTCGAGATGGCGGCCCAGTTCGGCAACGGTCGGATCGGCGTTGAGCGGCGAGAAGGCCGGCAGCGGGTCGCCGCCGCGCATCGACCGCCAGAAATGGATGATAAGGCCCTCGATTTCCGGCCGGTCAATCATGATCTGGCTCTCTAGCCGATCCTCGGGCAGCGGCTTCAGCGGTGCATGGTAATAAGCAGCGAGCTCGCGCCACAGGAAACGGGTGGTGGTCGGCGAAACGAAGGCGCGCGCCATTGCGCGCTCGAAGCGCTCGACTTCGATCCGGCCGCGCTTCCTGGCCAGCCGGGCGTGGCGGCGGCGCGACATCGGCATGGTCACGAAGAACATAACCAGCATCCCGACAAACCCGGTGACGATCCACCAATCGAGAGTCAGGCGATCGCTCCCGCGCCAGAATCGACAACGCCGCCAACATCATTGCGGCGCAATGCCTTCAGGACCGTCTCGACGATGTGCGGCGCATTGAGGCCGGCCTCGTCATATTGCTTCGCCGGCGCCTCCTGGTCCTGGAAGGCGTCGGGAAGCCGCATGGTTCGGAGCTTGAGGCCGGCGTCGATTAGCCCCTCGTCGCTGGCCATGGTCAGAACGTGCGCGCCGAGCCCGCCGATCGAGGCCTCCTCGACGGTCACCGCCACCTCATGGGTGGTGAGCAGCCGGCGGATCATTTCCTCATCGAGCGGTTTGGCAAAACGAAGGTCGGCAACGGTAGTCGACAGGCCTTTCGCTTCAAGCAAGTCGGCGGCCTTCTCCGCCTCCTCGAGGCGCGTGCCGAGCGACAGGATGGCGACTGTCTTGCCCTCCCGGATGATGCGCCCCTTGCCGATCTCCAGCGCCTGCGGGACCTTCGGCAGCGCGAGGCCGCGGCCATTGCCGCGCGGATAGCGCACAGCGATCGGGCCGCTGTCGTGGAGAGCCATGGTGTGCACCATGTGCACCAGCTCGGCCTCATCCGCGGCGGCCATCACCACGAAATTGGGAAGCGTGCAAAGGTAAGCGAGGTCGAACGAGCCCGCATGGGTGCAGCCATCGGCGCCAACCAGCCCGGCGCGGTCCATCGCGAAGCGCACCGGCAGGTTCTGGATCGCAATGTCGTGGACCACCTGGTCGTAGGCGCGCTGCAGGAAGGTCGAGTAGATGGCGCAGAAAGGCCGGTGGCCCTGCGCGGCGAGGCCGCCGGCAAAGGTGACCGCGTGCTGCTCGGCAATTCCAACGTCGAAGGTGCGGTCGGGAAACTCCTTTTCGACCTTGTCCAGGCCGGTGCCCGAGGGCATGGCGGCGGTGATGGCGACGATCTTGTCGTCCCGGGCCATTTCGGCCTTCAGCGCTTCCGCAAACACCGCCGTATAGGCCGGTGGGCCGCCTCCCGGTCCCTTGTCCTGCTTGCCCGAGACAATGTCGAACTTGACCACGCCATGATATTTGTCGGCGGCATTTTCGGCCGGGGCATAGCCCTTGCCCTTCTTGGTCACCGCATGGATCAGGATCGGGCCTTCTTCGGCATCGCGGACATTCTCCAGCACCTCGACCAGCGCTTCGACATTATGACCGTCGACCGGGCCGACGTAGTAGAAGCCGAGCTCCTCGAACAAGGTGCCGCCGATGACCCAGCCACGAGTATATTCCTCAAACTTGCGGGCAGCTCGGTGGAGCGGATCCGGCATCGCCCGGGCCAGCTTTTGCGCCAGCCGGCGGGGACCCAGATATTTGCCTGACGAGACCAGCCGGGCGAGGCTGTTGCGCAAGCTGCCGACCGGCGGCGCGATCGACATGTCATTGTCGTTGAGGATGACGATCAGCCGGTTGCCGGCCTCATGGGCGTTGTTCATCGCCTCATAGGCCATACCGGCGCTCATCGCCCCATCGCCAATTACCGCAATTGCACGGCCAGGCTTGCCGGCGAGCTTGTTGGAGATGGCGAAGCCGAGCGCGGCCGAGATGCTGGTTGAACTGTGGGCGGCGCCGAACGGGTCATATTCGCTCTCGGACCGCTTGGTGAAGCCGCTCAGCCCCCCGCCCTGCCTGATAGTGCGGATGCGGTCGCGGCGGCCGGTGATGATCTTGTGCGGATAACATTGGTGGCCGACATCCCAGATGAGGATGTCGTTAGGCGTGTCGAACACATAGTGAATCGCAACCGTCAGCTCGACCACGCCAAGGCCGGATCCCAGATGCCCCCCCGACTGGGACACGGCGGAGATCATTTCGGCGCGAAGCTCATCGGCCAGCTGCGGCAGCTGGGCCTTGTCCAGCTTGCGGATATCGGCCGGATATTGGACCTGGTCGAGCAGCGGCGTATCGGGACGGTCAGACATTGAGGGGCACTTATCCCCTAGAAGCAGGCCTGTCACCAATCCGCCTGCGATTTCAGCGATTACTCAGATAATGCTCAGCCAAGGCGGGCGCGGCACAAATCGTCGATTGCGCGGCATGCAGCGTCGAACCGTTCGTCCCAATTGCCCCAAATCTCGACCTTGTTAGCTCGAGCGATCGTCAGCACTTCGCGAGCAACGCGGTCGAACCGGGCCCGTTCGCCCGGCTCGCCATAAACCCTGGTCCCATCATCGATGAACGGCGCGTCGGTGCCGAGGATGAGGTAGAGGTCTGCCTGCCGATGACAGATAAGCTGGTCGGGCGCATAGCCGATCATCATTTGGGACCAGGCGGCCGTCATCAACGCATCGGTGTCAGCAATCAGCAGCCGGTTGCACCATGGCCGGGCGGCTTCGATCATCGCTTGCTGGGATTGGCCGATAAGCAGCAGGTCCTGCTCGCGGCAATCGGTGCCGTAGGTTTCGCAGTGGATGCGCCCATATTCGGGCACCAGCACGGTCGAATAATGCGCGGCGAGCCGTTCGGCGAGCATCGACTTGCCGACGCTTTCGACTCCGTGGAGGCAGATGGTGACGGCATAATGGTCGCGGACCGGTGCCGGCAGAAAGTCCCAATAGCGCCATGGCTGTTCGCGAATGGCGGTTGCGGTCAGGCCGCCGATCGCGGCCTGGTCGGTTTGCAGGATACGGGCGCCAAGCGGGACGAAAAGGCCGCCAACCTGACGCGCCAACTCATTGCCGTCGCTTTCGCCGGCGAAAAGATAATCGATCGGCTCCGGATGGGCGCGAGTCACGATCCGCCGCCAAATCGGCCAGAAATGCGGATTTTCCTCCGGAGTCTGCGGCGCGGGCGCCCCGTGCCAGCGAACCCTGCAGTCGGGAAACAGCGTTTCCATCCATTTCACTCGAACCTCGCCCGGGATCATGTCGTCCGGAAGCGAGCAGACCAGGATCGTCAATTCATCGACCAGCCTCCGGCCCGCCTCGATCAGCGAGATATGCCCGGCGTGCGGAGGCAGGAATTTGCCGAGGACAAAGCCGCGCTTCACGCCGTCACCGCCTTCTTGCGCCACTCATTGAGTCCAATCACCGCCAGTAGGAAGAACAGCGCATATAGGCCCGACGTCACCGCCAAGCCCCGCCAGGCAAACAGCCCGATGGCGAGCGCGTCGACGGTGACCCACAGCACCCAGCTTTCGACCTTGCGCAGCGACTGAAGGATTTGCGCCGAGACGCTAAGCCCGGCGATCGTCGCATCGGCCATTGGCGCCACAGCGTCTGTAAATCGGGCCATGCCGGAGCCCCAGATGAGTATGGCGATAAGCGTACCGACGGCCCATTTGACCCTGGCCCCGGGATCGAGCCACTCCACAGCCACGCCATGGTCGACCTGGGCGGCGCGCAGCCATGCCCACCAGCCGTAAAACTGGATCAGCAAGAAGAAAATCTGGAGGAGCGAATCGGAATAGAGTTTCGCGTGCCAGAACACGAAGAAGTAGAGCGCCACCATGGCGATGCCGAACGGGTAGTTCCACACCGACCGGCGCACGACCAGCAGGACGTTAATGACGCCTAGCAGCGCCGCTGCGACTTCGATGCCCCCCATCTGAAGTTTAAGTGGCTAGCTGCAGTCTTCGCAGCGACCGCGGACTTCGATCACTGGCCGAACCTCGGCGAAGCCGGCGTGCTCGGCGGCTTGGCGAACGCCCTCCGACAGCTTGTCGTCATCGATATGCGTCGCCTGCCCGCAAGTATCGCAGATCAGGAAGATGCAGTCGTGCAGGCAGCCCGGGTGCTGGTTGGCGACATAGGCGTTGGCGCTCTCGACCCGGCGGGCGAGGTTGGTGCCGACGAACAGGTCTAGGATGCGGTAAACGCTGTTGGCCGCGACCCTCTTGCCGCGCGCCTTGGAGACCGCCTCGGCGATGTCATAGGCCGAAGCCGGCCGGTCGAATCCCGCGAGGGCATCGAATATCGACGCCCGCATATCGGTCCATTGCTCGCCGCGTTCGGCCATCCGCCGTGCGGCGGCGTCGCGAAGGGCGTTGCCCTGATGAAGCTGGTGGGAATGTGCGGACATGTCGGGAAGATAGGACTTGCGGGGATTAGCCGCAAGCAAACAGCGCGCTTCTCGCCATGCCCCTGGCATGGCTGCGCGGAACGCTCATTCCGCGGCGATGTGATTCAGCCGATGCCCAAAAGCCAGGATGCCGACGCCAAGCACCGTGTAAACAGCCTCGGAGCCATCATGTGGAAGGGTCAGTGCACCGGCCATGACGCCCAGGCCCAACCCGCCGATCGCGCTGGGCATGGAATAGCCGTGCTCGAGGATGCCCCGGCCGAGCGCGATCGCTCCCATGATCATCGCCAGGCCGAGGCCAACTTCGTGAATGATCGGGGCGCCAAGGATGCCGCCGGCGGCCGACAGCAATGCCAGCAACACCGACGTCGCCAGGCAATGCACAAGACAAAGGCCGGACAGGCCAATGGCCATCCGGTCGAGTCGATTGGTGGGAATCGCAAGCAGCGACATGGCGCAGGATATAACGTCGCTTGTTTGACGTGACAATATCACATTCATCAATTTTTCGAGGTTGTTGGCAAGCTGTTGTTATCCAGCCATATCGCGGCGCCATATGGACTCGGCCCTCGCCCAGCCCGCGGCATCCGCGGCAGCCACTCCCCGCCCGCTCGCCATCGCCAACTGGCTGCTGGCGGTCGCCGCCATGGTGTTCCTGATGGTCGTGGTCGGCGGCATCACCCGGCTGACCGAAAGCGGGCTTTCGATCACCGAATGGAATCCGATCAGCGGCGCCATTCCTCCGCTGACCCACGAGCAATGGCAACATGCGTTCGACCTCTACAAGCAGACGCCGGAGTTTCGCGAGATCAACGGCCCCGCCGGCATGGACCTCGCCCAGTACAAGTTCATCTTCTTCTGGGAATGGATTCACCGTCTGATCGGCCGGCTGATCGGCGTCGTTTTTGCCCTGCCGCTGGTCTGGTTCGCGGTAAGGCGGTCGATTCCGCGCGGTTACGGCTGGAAGCTGGTGGCGCTGCTGCTGCTCGGCGGAAGCCAGGGGTTGCTCGGCTGGTACATGGTGATGTCCGGCCTGGTCGACCGCACCGACGTCAGCCATTTCCGCCTGTCGGCACATCTGCTGCTCGCCCTGTTCATCATGGCTGCGCTGATCTGGACTGCGCTCGATCTCAAGTTTCTGGCGAAGACGGGCGAAAACGGCCCTTCCCGCCTCACGCGGCCGTCGATCCTCACCGGAACAATCCTGTTCGTCCAGCTGCTGCTCGGCGCATGGGTAGCGGGCCTGAACGCCGGCTATGTTGCGAATGACTGGCCGCTGATGCAGGGCAAGCTCGTTCCCGACGGCATCGACTGGGCGCTCGGTGCCGGATGGGCATTCACCCACGATCCGTTTCTGGTCCATTTCCTTCATCGCTGGTGGGCCTGCGTGGTGGTTGCGGCGCTGGTGATTTTCGCACGCAAGGTGAAACTGGTTGATCGTCTGGCGTCAAAGGCGATCCACATTGCTTTCGGGACGCAAATACTGCTCGGCATTGCCACAGTGATGAGCGGAATGAACATTATCCTGGCGGTCTGCCACCAGGCAGTTGGAGCATTGGTCGTCGCTTCGGTCACCTGGGGCGCCAATAGCTTGGGCCGGAGCCGTTGAGCGTCGCCACCGTATATGCGGTATTCGCCGACCCCGCTGAAGCGCAGCGGATCGGCATGGCAATCGTCGAGGAACGCCTCGCGGCATGCGTCAATATCCTCGGCCCATGTAGATCGATCTACCGCTGGGAAAGCGCGATTGAGACGGGCACCGAGACGCCTGCACTGTTCAAGACGACGCTGGCCAAGGCCGATGCACTGATCGCGCGGATCACCGAGCTGCACAGCTATTCGGTCCCGGCGATCGTCGTCTGGCCGATCGAGCGGTTGCCAACGGATTATGGCGCCTGGGTCGAGGATAGCGTCGGCTAGGGCCGGTTCAATTCGCGCCGCGACATGATCAGGCCGGCAAGCAGCGGCAGCCACAGCGTGAAACCGCGGTAAAGCAGGGTTGCCGAAAGCGCCGCCTCGAACGGCACCCCCATCAGCCTGAGCGTTGCGATCGCCGACGCCTCGAACGAGCCCAGTCCGAGCGGGACCGGCCCGATCGTCGCGATAATCGAGGCGATGATCAGGCCGACGAACGCCGCGTCGAGCGCGAGCGGCTGGCCCAGCGCGAGCAGGCAGACCTGCAGCGTCAACGCGTCGGCGATCCATACTCCGCAATTGATCAGCGCCATCTGCCCGACCAGCTTCGGATCGCGGACTAGCTGGTCGGGAGCTTCGCCGATCATGTCGAACAGTTCGCGCACCGGGCCGAAGCGGCCGAGCCAGCGGGGCATCGCCGCCCGGCCTTTCCCCTGCAGCCACAAAATTCCTGCCGGAATTGCCGCCGCCAGAAGCAGGAAGATGCTGATCGCGCTGATCAACAGCCAGCTGATCCCGCCGTGCAGCCACAGCAGGATCGCGGCGGCCAGAGCGCAGCTTGCGTAGGAGGCGTAATAGGCGAAAATCGCCAGAATTGCGGCGGCGACTGCATTTCGCCGCGACACTTTCCGGGCCATCAGCCTGTCGACCAGCAGGATATTGCCGCTCATTCCCGAGGTCGGCACCACTTGGTCGGCGAACAACTTGCTGATGGTGATCGGGAACAGGGCCTTGAACGGAACCTTCGTGCGCCCGTGCTCCAGCACCAGCCACCATTGCGCCGAGAGGCCGGCGTAGGTCAGCAGCTGCAGGACCAGCGCGGCCGCCAGCCAGGCGGGCTGGGCGTGGGCAGCAAGCTCGGTGAATTTCTCGACGTCGCCCCAGTGCATCGCCGCAAAGACGACTGCGCCCGCCAGCAGGAGGGCGAAGATCCATTTCGCCCAGCGGCCAGCGCGCAACGAGCCTCGCTTGCCGTCGCCGGCCTCGAATTCCTCAGGTTTCGCTGCCATTATGACCTTAACCAGCCAGTTGCTCGCGAGGCTCCGGTATTATTTTACCCGTTCGCAAATCCCCGCTTTTGCTTGACTTTCTCGGGCCTCATCCGCATTAGCCCGCCCGACGGCGCTGCCTTGGGCGGCGCCTCCCGCATTTTTTGAGAAAAGGTCCAGCCCATGAAGGCGCTGATGAAGACCACCAAGTCGATCAAACCGGCCGAGGTGGAGAAGAAGTGGCATCTGATCGATGCCGAAAATCTGGTGGTCGGCCGCGTCGCGACGATCATCGCCAACATCCTGCGCGGCAAGCACAAGCCGAGCTTCACCCCGCACGTCGATTGCGGCGACCATGTCGTCGTCGTCAACGCCGACAAGGTGCGCTTCACCGGCAACAAGCTGAAGCAGAAGATCTACTACAAGCACACCGGTTACGCCGGTGGCTTGAAGGAGACCACGGCCGACAAGGTGCTCGAAGGCCGCTTCCCGGAGCGCGTGCTGGAGAAAGCCGTGGAGCGCATGATCCCGCGCGGACCGCTGGGCCGCGACCAAATGCGCGCGCTGCACCTCTACAACGGCACCGAGCATCCGCACGGCGGCCAGAATCCCGAACCGCTCGACGTCGCGTCGATGAACCGCAAGAACAAGGTGGGCGCATAACATGGCTGGCAAGAAGTCCCTTTCCGACCTCGGCGCGCTGACCGGCCAGGAGCCGGAAGCTCCCGCGGTCGTCGAAACACCGGCAGCTGAAGCTGCTTCGGTCGATACTGCTAACGTTGAGACCGTCGAGGCCCCGGCCCCGGTCGCTCCGCAGATCGAAACCCCGTTGCGCGAGCAGCAGCTCGACAAGTACGGCCGCGCCTATGCGACCGGCCGCCGCAAGGACGCCGTTGCGCGCGTCTGGCTGAAGCCGGGCACCGGCAAGATCGAGGTCAACGGCCGCGATCAGTCGATCTATTTCGCTCGTCCGACGCTGCGCCTGGTGATCAACCAGCCGTTCGGCATTACCGACCGGGTCGGCCAGTATGACGTCGTCGCGACCGTCAAGGGCGGCGGCTTGTCGGGGCAGGCCGGAGCGGTCAAGCACGGCATCGCCCAGGCGCTGTCGCGCTATGAGCCGGCGCTGCGCACCGCAGTGAAGCGCGAAGGCTTCCTGACCCGCGACAGCCGCGTGGTCGAGCGCAAGAAGTACGGCCGGGCCAAGGCTCGCCGCAGCTTCCAGTTCTCGAAGCGCTAAGCGATTTTGCAATTCGAACGATAAGGGCGTCCCGGGCCTTCCGGGGCGCCCTTTTTGCGTTTAGCAACCTCCCATGCGCTGGCTGGCTGCCTTCCTCCTGGTCTCGGTCGCCGCTTCGGTTTCCGCCGAGCCGATCTTGTTTCGTCCGGCCCGAGTATTCGACGGTGTAGCAATTCACGAGGGGTGGCAGGTCCTGGTCGATGGTGACCGGATTGTCGGATCAGGTCCCGCAGTCGCCGCACCCGCGGGTGTCCGCACGATCGATTTGCCGGGTTCAACCCTACTACCCGGAATGATCGAGGGCCACGCGCACCTTTTCCTGCACCCCTACAACGAGACATTGTGGGACGACCAAGTCCTTCACGAAACCCTTGCGCTGCGTACCGCACGAGCGGTCGCTCATGCCGAGCGGACCTTGCGCGCCGGCTTCACCACCGAACGCGACCTGGGCACCGAAGGGGCCGGTTTTGCCGACGTAGGTTTGAAGCAAGCAATCGACCAGGGCATCGTTCCGGGCCCTCGATTGCTGGTCTCCACGAAGGCAATTGTCGCGCGCGGCGCCTATGGCCCCAAGGGCTTCGAACCAGGACTGTCGGTGCCGCAAGGCGCTCAGGAGGTGGCGGGAGTCGATGAGACGATCAGGGCGGTGAGGGACCAGGTGGCCGGCGGTGCCGACTACATCAAATTCTATGCCGACTATCACTGGGGCAAGGGCGAGCCTACCCGTCCCACTCTTTCGCAGGCCGAACTGGATGCCGGAGTGGCGGCCGCTCACGATGCGGGCCGACCGGTCGCGGTCCACGCCACAACCGCCGAAGGAATGATGCGCGCCATCCGGGCCGGCGCCGACACGATCGAACATGGATATGGCGGTACGGCTGCCACATTCGACCTGATGTCCAAGCGGCACATTGCGCTCTGCCCGACTTTGGCGGCGTCCGAAGCCTATGCCCGTTACTTCCAGCACTGGGACGGACGCGAGCCGGCGCCTGCGAGCGTTGAGGAGAACCGCGCCTCCTTCCGCATCGCGATGAAGGCCGGCGTACCAATCTGCATGGGTGGCGACGTCGGCGTCTACACGCACGGCGAAAATTGGCTGGAAATGGATGCGATGGTCCGCGCCGGAATGCCGGCGGAGCAAGCGCTGGCCGCTGCTACGTCCGGTAATGCAAAAATCTTCAACTTGAGCGATCGCGGCCTGATCAAGCCAGGATTGCTCGCAGACCTTGTGGCCGTGCAGGGAGACCCGACACATGACATTCATGCCATTCGAGCCGTGCGGATGGTGATGAAGGGCGGCGTCATCGTCGAGCAGCGTTAGGCCGATGCCGCTTGCATTCACCCGCCAAATCAGCCCGCGAATTGTCGATTGCGCGCTGACCCATCTCGACCGCCGGCCAATCGATCCGGATCTAGCTGTCGCCCAGCATGCCGCCTACGAGCAGGCGCTTGGCGACGCGGGATTTGAAATCGTCCGCCTGCCTTATCTTGCCGACGATCCCGATGCGGTATTCGTCGAGGACACCGCCATCCTGCTGGGTGAACATGCGGTCATCACCCGGCCCGGTGCGGCATCGCGCGCGGGCGAAATCTATTCGACGGCCGAAGGACTGCGGCCTCATTTCAACATCCATCATCTCTCGACGGGCACGCTCGACGGGGGCGACGTGCTGCGGATCGAGAATACCCTCTACGTCGGCCAGTCGAGCCGGACCGATGCCGCCGGCACCCAGGCACTTCAGGCGGTCGTGTCGCCCCTCGGATTTTGGGTCGTCCCGGTCGACCTGGACCGTTGCCTGCACCTCAAGACGGCCGCCACCTTTGCCGGCTTGGATAATCGCGGCGTCCCTACCCTCTTGATCAACCCCCAATGGGTCGATCCGGAGCTGTTCGAGGGAACCGAAGTCTTGCCAGTCAGCGAAGATGAGCCATTCGCCGCCAATGTCGTGCTTGCCGGCGACCGGCTGATCTATGCGGCCGGCAGTCCGAAGACGGCTCGGCGCCTGCGCGGTCGTGGCTTCAATGTCATCGAAGTAGAGCTTTCCGAGCTGCAGAAGGCCGAGGCCGGCGGGACCTGCATGAGCCTGATCAGCGACTGAGCCGGCTTCGGATCGCGGCTTGGTCTAGTGGCACTTCCAGCCGCTTCAACCGGCTGGTTTGGCCGCTGACGATGCTGACCGATCCCTTCGACACGCCAAGTGCTTTAGCCAGTAGCTTGACGACTTCCTCATTGGCCGCTCCGTCAGCCGGGGCGGCGGCAACGCGGACCTCCAGGAACAAACGCCCGCCCGGATCGGTCTGCCAGTCTCCGATTCCGGGCTTGGCGGAACGCGGTGTCACTCGAATTGCAAGCAGGTGGTGTTCACTGACCATCGTCGTGGCACTACTCCCTTTCGCATGCTAGGCGACAGTTCGTACGCGTCATCGCAAACTCCGGGACGGGAGAGTCAATGTGACTGACGAGATCAGCAAACAGCGGCTCGATGGCAAGGTCGCAATCGTCACCGGCGCGACTGGGGGCATCGGCGAGGCGACGGCCAAGCTATTCCTGCAGCTCGGTGCAAAAGTGATGCTGGTTGGGCGGTCGGCGGACAAGCTGGAAGCTACCCTCTTACGCCTCAAATCGCACAGCGACGTTGCAAGCAGCGTCGCTGAAGCCGCCGACGAGGCCGGCTTTGCGGCCGCAGTGGCAGCAACGCTTGAACGCTTTGGCGGCCTCGACATCCTCATTGCCAACGCCGGAACCGAAGGGACATTGAAGCCGATCGACGCGCTGAGTGTCGAGGAGTTCGAGGACACGATGCGAACCAATGTTACCGGCGTTTGGCTGTCGATGAAGCATTGCGTAGCGCCGCTCAAGGAGCGTGGCGGCGGATCCATCGTCGCGCTGTCGTCGATCGCTGGCTGCATCGGCTTTCCCGCCATGGCGCCCTACATCGCAAGCAAGCACGCCGTTTACGGCCTGGTGAAGACCGCGGCGCTGGAACTTGGCCCGTCGAACATCCGCGTCAACGCGGTTGGTCCCGGCCCGATCGACAACCGCATGATAGCGTCGCTGCAAGACCAGCTATCGCCGGGCGATCCCGCCGCCGTGCGTGGCGGTATAGAGGCGAGCATCGCGATGCGGCGCTATGGCACCAACGAGGAAGTCGCGCATCTGCTCGCCTTCCTCGCCAGCGACGCGTCGTCATACTGCAACGGGTCGATCCATATGATCGACGGCGGCTACGTCGCCGCCTGACGGTTAGCTCCTCAATCCATCGCCACATGCTGTTGCGAACCGGTCCCGACCTGGTTGCCGCGTTTCATCAGCAACAGCAGTGGCAGCACGGCAAAGGTAACCAGCATCATCAGCTTGAAATCGTCGAGATAGGCGATGAACAGCGCCTGCCGGGTCACCTCGGCGTTGATCATGGCGATCGCAACCGATCCCTGCGGCGCGATGGTTTGAAGGATGGTCGGATCGGCAGTCGGCATGGTCTGAGCGGTGATCTGACTGGCGATGTCGGCATGGGCAACCTGGGTCATCCTGACCAACTGCGTGCTGACCACCGAAATGCCGATCGATCCGCCAATGTTACGCGACAGGTTAAGCAAGCTCGCCGCCGTCGTCCGCATCCGCGGCGCCAGCGTCTCGAACGCGAGGCTTTGCAGGGGAACGAAGATCAGGCCCAGACCAAGCCCCTGGACGACGCCGCTCATGATCACAGGCCTAGACGGCTGGTCGAGTGCAAAGCCGGTCATCATCCAAAGCGAAACACCCATCAGCGCCACGCCAATGCCGACCAGGAGCCGTGAATCCACCTTGCCGGTCAACCGGCCGGCCATCAGCATCGAAATAAGCGTCCCGACGCCGCGCGGCGCAGTCAGATAGCCCGACTGCAGCACCGAATAGCTGTAGAGGTTCTGCAGGAGCGGCGGCAGCAGCGCCAGGCCGGCCAGAAGCAGCACGCCGGTCACAGCCATGAACAGCAGGCCGGTAGAGAAATTGCGATCGGCGAACATCGACCGCTCGAACAGCGGATGCTTGGCCGTGGCAATGTGGGTGACGAACATCCACGCTGCGGCGATTGCCACCCCCACCTCGATGGCGGTTTCGGCACTGTTGAACCAGTCATTCTGTTCGCCGCGATCGAGGAACAGCTGCAAGGCGCCGAGGGCGATCGCCAGTAGGGCAAAGCCGAACAGGTCGAACTTGCGGTCGTGCTTCTCAGCCTGTGGCATGAACCGCGCCATCACGAAGGCGCAGATGACGCCGATCGGCAGGTTGACCAGGAATACCCAACGCCAATTGTAATTGTCGGTCAGCCAGCCGCCCAGGACCGGGCCCAGGATCGGTCCGATCATCACGCCGCCGCCAAACAGGGCCATCGCCTGGCTGTGCTTTTCGCGCGGGTTGATGTCGAACAGCGTTGCCTGGGCAAGCGGAACGATGAACGCGCCGCTGACGCCCTGCAGCGCCCGGAATGCCACCATTTCGGTCAGCGAGGTTGCGGCGGCGCAAAGCACCGATGCCGCAGTGAAGCCGACCACCGACATGAGCAGCAGCCGCTTGCGCCCGATCCGGTCGGCCAGCCAGCCGCTGATCGGCAGCGCGATGGCCGACGCGACGATATAGCTGGTCAGGACCCAGTTGATGCTGTCCTGGCTGGCGCTGAGGCTCGCCTGCATGTGCGGCAGGGCGACGTTGGCGATGGTCGTGTCGAGCACTTGCAGCAGGACGGCCATCATCACTCCGATGGTGACGATGATCCGTTCGCCCGCCGGCAGCGGATGGCTGGCCTGCTGGGCTGCGCTCTCGCTCAACGACCTATCCTCAGTTGTCGAACTTGACGGTCACGGTTGAGGAGAGTCCGGCAATCATCGGCCGCGACGGCGTGCCGTCGAACGCGATGCGGACCGGCACGCGCTGGGTGACCTTGACCCAATTGCCGTTGGCATTCTGCGACGGAATGATCGCGAACTCGCTGCCCGTTCCGGCGCCAAGGCTTTCGACATGGCCGTTGAACTTGGTGCCCGGATAGGCGTCGATTTCGATTACGGCCCGCTGGCCCGGAATCATCCGGCCGACGTCCTTTTCCTTGAAATTGGCTTCAACCCAGGCGTGGCTATCGCGGACGAGCGACAGCATGCCGACTCCCAGCACGGCCATCTGGCCGACCTGCAGTTTGTCGGCATTGGCGATCGTGCCGTCCATCGGCGCACGGATTTCGGTCCGCGACAGGTCGAGCCGGGCCTTATCGACCATGGCCTGAGCCTGGGCGATCGACGGCTGTTCGCCGGGAGCCAATGCAGCGCTGGCATTGGCGGACCGTGCGCGGGCGTCGGCAAGCTCGGTCTCGGCGGTACGGACCTCGTTGAGCGCATCCTCATAGTCGGCGCGCGTGGTGAAACCGCGCTTGAGCAGGGCTGCCTGGCGGCCGAGCGTGTTGCGCTTGATCGCCAGATTGGCCTGGGCGCCGACGATATCGGCACCGGTTCCCGCGGCCTGCGTCTTCAGTTGGCCAGTCTGCAACCGGGCCGCCGCAAGTTGCCCTTCGGCTTGCTCGAGCGCGACGCGGAAGGGTGCCGGGTCGATCCGGAACAATAGGTCGCCGCGCTTTACCTTGACGCCATTCTTGACCGCCACGTCGACGACCGGGCCGTTAACCTGGGCGCTGACCGACACAATGTCCTGCTTCACCGCCGCATTGTCGGTCGAAACGCTGCCGCCGCTGGTCAGCCAGAAATAGAGGCCGATCGCCGCGATCAGCAGTGGAATCGACAACATCAGGACGGCGCGGCGGTTCTTCGGCTTCAGCTTGGTTACCGTTTCGGTCGTGAGGTCGCTCATCCGATTCATGCCGACTTCCTCTGGGCGCTTTCCGCCCTGCTCACATTTTCCCGCACCCGGGCCAGCTGGGCGCGGATCGTTTCCAATTGCTCGCGGGCAAAGCCGGCAAATGCTTCGTCCGCCATGTCGTCGGCCAGCTCACGCAACTTGCCGCTGATCGGCTCGGCTTTCCCGGTCAGGAACAGCCGCCACGCGCGGCGGTCAGCGGGGTCAGGCTGCCGCTCAACCAATCCCGCCTCCTCCAGTCGGTCGACGATCCTGCCGGCGGTGATCGGCTCAACGTCCAGCCGCTCGGCGAGTTCAACCTGCTTGAGACCGGGCGTGTGCCCGACATGGGCAATCACGCGCCACTGAGCGGTGGTGACGCCCAAAGCGGCCGCACGCCGGTCATAATAGCGGCGCATCGCCCTGTGGGTCTCGGCGATTTCCCAAGCTAATTCTTTCATAGCCCTGCATATAATAAGCTTGCTTATGATTTCAAGCTGTCTTGCCAGCGCCACAATCTGCCGCCAAGCGGGACACTCATGACAGAACAGAAAAATATCGAGGCAATTCTCGACGAACTTGAAGCCCGCTACTCCGCCTCAGTTACCGCCCTTCGCGACGCTCTCACCGACTATTCCGAAAAGGGGATCCGGCCGGACCCCGCCAAGCGCGACGACGGCGTGTTCGCCTACCCCGAGCTACGGATCGAATATGATCCGGAGATTCCTCCGCCGACACCGGACCGGGCCTTTGCGCGCCTCAACCAGCCTGGGATCTACACCACATCGATTGCCCGCCCGGCCCTGTTCCGCGACTATCTGCGCGAACAGCTTGAGCATCTGATCCGCGACTATCCAGTCAAGATCAGCGTCGGCACGTCCGCAAGCGAAATCCCCTACCCCTATGTGCTTGATGGTAGCGACCTCGACCTGGAAGGGATTTCGACCGCAGAGCTATCGCGCTGGTTCCCGTCGACCGACCTGGTTCATATCGGCGACGAGGTGGCCGACGGCGGCTGGGACGTCGCGCTCGACCCGACACGCCCGCTCGCCCTGTTCGACGCGCTCCGGACCGACTTCAGCCTGGCTCGGCTGAAGCATTACACCGGAACCCCGACCGAGCATTTCCAGCGGTTCGTGCTGTTCACCAACTATGTCCGCTACGTCGATGAGTTCGTTCGCTTTGCGATTTCGGCGCTGCGCGATCCGGACAGCCGCTTCGCCAGCCTGTCGGTCCCCGGCGGCAGTTTCGAGCATGGCGACCTGACCGACGCGGAGGAGCAGATTGCGGCCGGCGCGTGGCGACGTCACCAGATGCCGGCCTATCACCTGATCACGCCCGACGGCGACGGCATCACGCTGGTCAACATCGGCGTCGGGCCAAGCAACGCCAAGACAATCTGCGACCATATCGCGGTGCTGCGCCCCGAGGCGTGGCTGATGATCGGCCATTGCGGCGGGTTGCGCCCCAGCCAGACGATCGGCGATTATGTGCTGGCCCATGCTTATCTGCGCGACGATCACGTGCTCGATGACGTGCTGCCGGTCGAGATCCCGATCCCGGCTATCGCCGAGGTCCAGACCGCGCTCTACAATGCGGCGCTAACCGTCACCGGAGAAGACGAGGACAGCGTCAAGAAGCGGCTTCGCACCGGCACGGTCGTCACCACCGACGATCGCAACTGGGAACTGCGCTACACGCTGAGCGCATTGCGGTTCAACCAAAGCCGGGCGGTAGCCATCGACATGGAATCGGCCACCGTTGCGGCACAGGGATATCGCTTCAGAGTACCCTACGGAACGCTGCTGTGCGTCTCCGACAAGCCAATCCACGGCGAATTGAAGCTGCCCGGCCAGGCCAATGCCTTTTACGAGCGGGCAATCAGCCAGCACCTCAGGATCGGGATCGAGACGCTGGATATCCTCCGCAACGAGGGCGACGGCCTGCACAGCCGCAAACTGCGCAGTTTTGACGAGCCGCCGCTACGCTAGCTCTTCGGCGGGACCCAGCCCGCAGGCGTCAAATCGGTGATCCGCCCCAGCACCGGCACCGGCGGATTGGTGGCGAGATAGGCTTCGGTCGTGTCGAGATCGAGCCCGGCGTCGACGGCGTTACGGCCGCCTGCAAATAGGGTGAAATTGTCCCCGCCAGAGGCAAGGAAGTTGTTGATCGCGACACGATAGGTCCTGGCCGGATCGATCGGCTTGCCGTTCAACATCATCGTCACGATCCGCTGCCCGGAAGGACGCGACTTGTCATAGCTGAAGCGGAAATTGCCCGAGGGCATCAGCAGGTTCGAACGTGCGACGGTGTTCAACCCGCTGTCGAACTGCTGTTCCAGCACCTCCTTGATCTCGGCGCCGGTGTAGCTCTTGGTGACGACATTGTTCGCGAACGGCTGCATTGCAAAGACCTGGCCGAAGCGGACGGTGCCGTCGGCCTCGGGCAGGAGGTCGGTCCGCGCCCCGCCGTTGTTCATCAGCGCGAGGTCGGCGTTGCCGCGCTGCGGATCCTTCGCAACGAACAGCTGCGCATCGGCGATGAATTCGGCGGCAGTGCTTTCCTGATCGATATCATCTGGCTTGGTGACCGCGCCCGCCAGCCTGCCGACGGGCCGGTTGGCCTCGCCAGCCGCGGCGTCATGGTAGCGTTTGACCAGCGCCGCAACCTCCGGGTCGGCCGGAAACACACGATGCGCCGGGACCAGCGGCGCGGTCAGGCGAGCGGTCTTGATGGGCTCGCCCTGGACAATGACAAAACTGCCCTGCTCGCCAGTCAAGGCGCCGCCCGGCCGATCGAAGGTCAGGCGAATATCGGTCACCAGCGCGCCATATTTGCCGGCGCTGGTTAGCAGGCGCGTGCCGCCACCCGCCATCGGCACCCGGCAGATGTAAGCGTTGTGGGTATGCCCCGACACGACCAGGCCGATCGCCGGATCGAGCTTGGCCAGGATCGGCAGTATGTCTCCGGCCAGGCCCGGACAGCTCTGGTCGTAATATTTGCCCCCGATCGACGCCCCCTGGTGGATCAGGAGGACAATTTCGTTGGCCCCCGCTGCCTTGAGACCCGGCACCAGCGCATTGGCGGTCTCCGCTTCATCCTTGAATTCGAGGCCTGCGACCCCGGATGGCGATACCAACGTCTTGGTCTCCTTCAGCGTCATGCCGATGAAGCCAATCTTGACGGGGCCGACCTGCTTGATTGCAGCCCCGGGAAATAAGGGTTGGCGGTTGGCGCCGACCACATTGGCGGCAAGATATTGGAAGTTCGCTCCCCGGAAGGGCTCGAGCGCACAAGGTTGGCGACGGGTGTATTTCTCGCATCCGCCTTTTTGCATCCGGAGCAGTTCGGCCGACCCCTTGTCGAATTCATGGTTGCCGACGGAGGCAAGTTCCAGCCCCGCCATGCCCAGCGCTTTGATCGTCGGCTCGTCGAGAAACAAGGCAGAGGAAATCGGGCTGGCGCCGATCAAATCGCCGGCGGCAACGGTCACGCTGTTTGGTGTGCGAAGCGCGTTGAGCGCGCTCGCCAAATAGGCCGCGCCGCCAGCCGGAACTGGGCTGTCGGCGGCGGGCACGGTCAGCTGCGGCGGCTCGATATTGCCGTGGAAGTCGTTGATGGCGAGGATCTGGACCTCGACCGGTGCGGTCGCGACCGAAGATGGTGGAGTCGTCGTGCAAGCGGAAAGCAGGGCCAGCGATACGAAAATGGCGATACGCTTCATGAAAACTCCACTTGAGATTGCGGCAGGCTGGTGGCCGCGCATAAAGACATAGCAATGACCGACGAACAACTCATCGCCGCCGCGCGCGAGGCCGCGCTCAGGGCCTATGCGCCCTACTCCCGTTTCTCGGTCGGCTGCGCGATCGAAAGCGTCGATGGGACGGTGGTGACCGGGGTCAATGTCGAAAACGCCTGCTACCGCCTCGGCGTCTGCGCCGAGCAGAGCGCGCTCAGCGCCGCTCATCTCGCCTTCGGCCTGCAAAACGTCTCACGGATCGCGGTGGCGGGCGGCGACGGATCGGGCGCGATGCTCGCTGGCGGGATCGTCTGCACGCCCTGCGGCGGCTGCCGCCAGGCGATCTACGAAGCGTCGTGCCTCTCCGGCCGCGAGATCGAAATCATTTGCTCCAATGGAGATGGATCAGAGATCGAGCAGCACTCGATCTCGACCCTCATCCCGCACGGCTTCGGCCCGGCCAATCTCAAAGATGCCGGGTAGTCGGTCGGCTACCTCAGTCAAATGAAATGAAGGCCGTCCCCTGGACGGTCTATTTCAATTTGATTTCCCGCAGACGCTCCTGGAGATAGTCATCGGCGGTGATCGGCGGTTCTTTCGGCTGCTCGCCGGGCGGAACCGTGCCCGGCAGCGCCTCGATCAGGAAGTCCGAGCGGAAGTGAAGGAAATAGGGCATCGAATAGCGCGCATGGCTCGCCCGATCCGGCGCCGGGTTGACCACGCGATGGCTCGTGGACCGAAGCACACCATTGGTCAGCCGCTGCAGCATATCACCAATGTTGATCACCAGCTCGCCGGGGCGCGAGATCACCGGAATCCAGCGGCCGTCCCTGGTCTTCAGTTCCAGCCCCGCTTCCTCAGCGCCGAGCAGCAGCGTGATCGTATTAATGTCCTCATGCGCGCCGGCGCGGATATGCTCGCCGGTCGGCTCGGACTGCGCCGGGTAATGCAGAAGCCGCATCACCGAATTGCCGTCCCTGACCGTGTCGGTGAAATAATCCTCGTCGACCTTGAGGAAGCGCGCGATGGCGCGCAGCACCTTGAGGCCCGCCTGGTCGAACGCCTCGTATAGTTCGAGAAAGGTGTCCTTGAAGCTCGGCACTTCCGAGGGCCATACGTTGGGCGGCATGCTCGAGCCATATTTGTGGCCAGGAGGCAGTTCGCGGCCGACATGCCAGAATTCCTTGAGGTCGGACGCCTTCAGGCCCTTGGCCGTCTCGATTCCGAAAGGCGTGTAGCCGCGGGCGCCACCTTGGCCTTCGACAAAATATTTCTTCTTCACTTCTTCCGGTAAGGCGAAGAATAATTTCGATTTTTGCTCGGCGCGGTCGATCAGGTCCTGCGGGATGCCATGGTCGCGAATTACTGCGAAACCATAGTCGACGAAGCTTCGGCCAAGCTCATTGGCGAAGCCCTGCGGGTCCTTGTCGGCATCGGCGAGCGAGACGGAAGCGATGTGATCGCTGGTTAGAACGTCGGTCATGTCAGTCTCTTAGCAAAAAATCAGCCGATCATCAGCCCGGCGAGTGCGGCACTCATCAGGTTGGCGAGCGATCCGGCGAGCAGCGCACGCAGTCCCAGCTTGGCGATCATCGGCCGCTGGTTGGGCGCGAGGTTCCCGGTCACCGCCATCTGGATCGCGATCGAAGAGAAGTTGGCGAAACCGCACAGGGCAAAGGTGACGATCGCCCGGCTGCGGTCGCTCAGCGCCGCCGCGGGCCCTGTGGCATTGCCGAGATCGATGAAGGCGACGAATTCGTTGAGGACGATCTTGGTGCCGAACAGGCCCCCGGCAACGCCCGCCTCGTTCCACGGAATTCCAATCAGGTACATCACTGGCGAGAACAATAGGCCGACGATCGCCTGAAAAGACAGGTCCGGGCGGCCGAACCAGCCGCCGATCCCGCCGAGGATGCCATTTGCGAGCGCCACCAGTGCGACAAAAGCCAGCACCATCGCGCCGACCGCCACCGCCAGCTTGACGCCGGTCTGGGCGCCTTGCGCCGCTGCCATGATGATGTTGGCCGGGCGCTCGCCCTCCTCGAAGGTGTGGACCTCGATGTCGTCCTCGGGAGCCACCGAAACACCGCCCCTTAACTCCAACTCGCCTTCCTCCGCGGGCTCGTCGGGCATGATCAGCTTGGCCATCAAGATTCCGCCCGGCGCCGACATGAAGGCGGCAGCAAGAAGATATGGCAGATACTTCTCGCCTAGCAGGCCGGCATATGCTGCGAGGATGGTCCCGGCGACACCGGCCATGCCGACACTCATCAGCGTGAACAAATGCGACGGCGGAAGCGCGGCCAGATAGGGCCGGACCACCAGCGGGCTTTCCGACTGGCCGACGAAAATGTTGGCCGCCGAGCCCAGCGATTCGACACGGCTCACTCCGGTTACCCAGCCAATCGCGCCGCCGACCCACTTCACGATCTTCTGCATGATGCCGAGGTGGTAGAGAATGGCGACAAGGCTGGCAAAGAAGACGATCACCGGCAGCGCCGCGATGGCGAAGGTGTGCGCCAATGGATTGGCAGCGGTCGGTCCGAACAGGAATTCGGTGCCCTTGGTGGCGTAGCTCAGCAGGCTCGCGACCCCATCCGACATGCCCTTGATCACTGCCCGGCCGCCGCTGGTGCGAATGACCAGGAAGGCGATCACCGCTTGCAACGCGAATGCCGCCGCGACGATGCGCAGGCGGATCGCCTTGCGGTTGGATGAAAAGACGACGGCAATCAGAATGATGGCGGCAACGCCCGCCAGCCCGAGCAATTGGTTCATGAAACGCGACCCCTCCCCCGGGCCAATTCAAGCGCTTACCAGGTAACGCCTTGTTCCGAGTTTTTAACGGCTTCGTCCAGTAGGTCGAGCGCCTCAGCCGGATTCTCGGCCTTCAAGAGTTGCAGCCGCCGGGCCTGGCTAAGGAAGCCACTGTCACGGACATGGTCCATGAAACCGGCCAGCCCGTCCCAGAAGCCATGGACATTGAGCAGGCAGAATGGCTTGGCATGGTAGCCGAGCGCGTTCCAGGTCCAGGCCTCGAACAGCTCGTCAAGCGTGCCGATCCCGCCCGGCAGTGCGACGAAGCCGTCGCACAGTTCGGTCATCTTTGCCTTGCGTTCATGCATGTTGGCGACCGTCATGAGCTCGGTCAGCCCAGTGTGAGCAACCTCATGGTCGACCAGTGCCTGCGGGATGACGCCGTAGACCTTGCCGCCTGCCGCCAGCATCTCGTCGGCGATAATGCCCATCAGGCCAAGCCGGCCGCCGCCATAGACCATGTCGATGCCGCGCGCCGCCATCTCGCGGACCAGCGCGCGGGCGGTTTCCGCAAAGGCGGGATCGGCGCCGGGCGCGGACCCACAATAGACTGCGAGCTTACGGATCATAGCTTCACCAGCTCCTTGAGGTCGGCGATCGGCCGCGCACCATAATGCTGGATCACTTCTGCCGCGGCGATCGCGCCAGTCCACAGGCAGCGCTCGAGCGATGCGCCCTTGCAACGCGCGGCCAGGAAACCCGCTGCGAAAAGGTCGCCTGCTCCGGTCGTGTCGACCACTTCGCCGACCGGTGCTGCGGGGATCGAAATGCGCTCGCCATTTTCGATGGCGATGGCGCCTTCGGCGCCTTTCGTGACAACCAGCGTCGGGACTTTGATGCTGAGCTCGGTGAGTGCGTTTTTGAGGTCGGTCCGGCCGGTCAACTGAAACGCTTCGTCCTGATTGCAGAAAAGCAGGTCGACGCCGCCGCTGTCGATCATCTGGCCGAAGCTTTCCTTGCGGCCGGCGATGCACACGCTTTCGGACAAGGTGAAAGCCACCTTACGGTTCGCGGCATGCGCGATCTTTATCGCTTCCATCATCGCGGCGCGCGGCTTTTCCGGGCCGAACAGATAGCCTTCGAGAAACAGGATCGAGGCCGAGGCGATCAGATCGCGGTCGAGTGCCTCGGAGCTCAGCTCATGGCTGGCGCCCGGCGAGGTATTCATGGTCCGCTGGCCATCCGGAGTGACGAGGATCAGGCAGCGGCCGGTCGGCGGCCCCGAGCCATTCCCCATCGGCAGCGGCGGCGTGTCGAACCGCACCCCGAGCGCATGCATGTCATGCTCGAAGATGAGGCCGAGCTGGTCCTCCGCGACCTGGCCGATGAATGCCGACGACCTGCCCATCGCCGCGATCCCGGCCATCGAGTTTGCAGCCGAGCCGCCCGACATTTCGCGTGCAACGCCCATCGCCGCATAGAGTTCGTCGGCCTGGCTGGGCGTCAGCAGCTGCATCGAGCCCTTGGGCAGGCCGTGCCGCCTAATGAAGTCGTCATCGCAGTTGGCAATGACGTCGACGATGGCATCGCCCATGGCAACGATATCGAGCGTTGGATCGGCCATGAGCTGGTCGCGAAGTCCTTGACGAAGTGACGGAAAAAGCGCGCCCGCCTAACCGTCCGTTTAATATGGGTCAAACGGAAATGGGGTTGCGAGTGGCCGCGAACCCGTTACCCAACGCGCATGACCGACCAGCCCGTTTCGTCCACTCCCGGAATTCGCCGCTCCCTGTTCGCATTCGCCATTTTCTACGGCGGCATGGTGTGTATCGCCGGAGTGCTCGGCAACAAGCAAGTCGCGCTGGGTCCACTGTCGGCGATCGGCCCGCTGGTCGGGCTCGGCCCATTGGCGGTCGAGGCCGGAATCTTCGCCTTTCTGATGTTGGTCGTGACCTCAAGCTCGGTCGCCGAGCTTCACGGCCGCGAGACCGCCAACAAGCTGGTGCTGATCGGGTTCATCCCGCTGATCTTCTCGCTGCTCCTCAGCCTGGTGGTGCTAAGCCTGCCAGCCGCCCATGACATGGATCCCGCCCGGCTGACGGCCTTTGAGACGATCATGGGAGGCACTCCGCGAATTTGGCTCGGAGGAATCCTCGCCTACGGCATTTCGACCCTCCTTAACGTGTCGATCTTCAGCAGGTTAAAGGGGCAGGAAGGCGAGACGCTGCTGTGGCTCCGCTCGGGCGTTGCCAGTGCGCTCAGCCAGATCGTCGACACGCTGATCTTCATTTCAGTCGCCTTCTACGGCGTCTTCCCGATCGGCGAGCTGCTACTTGGCCAGATGCTGGCCAAGGTGGTCCTTTCGGTGATCCTCGTGCCACCGCTGATCTACGCTTTCGTCGCGCTCGGCCGCCGCCTCGACTCGAAAAGTTAATCCGCAGCGTTGCGGATTCGCATCAGGGTCACGCCGATGGCCTTAAATTGCCGGTTACACCCTTGTTCGGGCAGCGGAACTTTGCTCTAGCCAAGGCTGGAGTCGCGCGGGGTGGCGCGATGGGGTGGGGTGATCCTGCAACGCGTTGAGAAAAAGTGTGATGCCCGGGGGCGGGCTGTCACCCTTCTGTCTCACTCGGCCCTTAGCCGCCCGCCATGCGTAACTCAGCGGGTTACTATTTAGGGGTCTATTTTCGTGAAAAAACTGCTTTTGCTTTGCTCGACGGCTGTCGTTTTGCCGACTGCTGCCTTTGCCCAGTCGACCGGCTCGGTCGAATTCGAAAAGGAAACGATCGTCGTCACCGGTACCCGGACGCGCGACGTGGGCGGCGTGGTGGCGCCTGATTCGCCGAAGGCCAAGGCAGTGCTGACGCAAGAGATCATCGCCCGGCAGAACGCCGGCCAGACGATCCTCGACACGATCAACCTGGTCCCGGGCGTCAGCTTCCAGAACAACGACGCCTATGGCTCGGCCGGCGGCACGCTCAACATCCGCGGCTTCGACTCGTCGCGCATCAGCCTGACCTTCGACGGCATCCAGCTCAACGACAGCGGCAATTACGCCATCTTCTCCAACCAGATGGTCGACCCCGAACTGATCGAGCAGGTCAACGTCAACCTCGGCTCGACCGACGTCGACTCCCCGACTGCATCGGCGGTCGGCGGTACCGTCAACCTCCGGACCATGACCCCGACCAAGGACATGGGCATTCGCGTTATGGGTTCGCTTGGCGAAGATAATTTCCGCCGCATTTTCGGCGTCTTCGAAACCGGTGAATTCGGACCGATCGGCACCCGTGCCTGGATCTCGGCCTCGACCGCCAAGAATGACGTCCCGTTCAACAATTACGGCAAGATCGACAAGCAGCAGTATAACGCCAAGGTCTGGCAGCCGTTCGGCAACAGCGGCGACTTCGCGTCGATCGCGTTCCACTATAACCAGAACCGCAACAACTTCTTCGGCTCGCTGCCGCTGCGCACCGACCTCGACCGCATTCAGACGATTGGCGGCGTTCCGACCGTGGTCCCGCGCGTGGTCGGGCCGAACTCGCAGAACCGCTATCCGCGCAACGGCGACGAGCGCTTCTACGACATCAACTTCCCTTGCACGGTGGACACGCCGCAGACTCAAGTCGCCCCCACTCCAGGCGATGTTCCGGGAACCACAACCGGTCCTGGCGCTGCAGCCAATGACCCCAACACCGACTTCGCAACCTGCGGCACGGAATTCGATCGCCGCTATAACCCGTCGAACACGGGTAACATCCGTGGTGCCTCGCGCTTCACGATCGTGGACAATGTCGTCCTGACCGTCGAGCCGAGCTACCAGTGGGTCAAGGCTAATGGTGGTGGCACGGTCACGGCCAGCGAGGGTCTGCGCGACATCAACCCGGCCGGCGGCACTGCCTCGCCTTTTACCGGAGCTACCAGCTGCCGGGTTGTGCCCAACAGCGCCACCAATACTTGCGTTGCCGGCTACCTGGCCGGCACTCCCTTCTTCGGCCGTGACATCAATGGCGACGGCGACGCGCTCGACACGGTTACTGTGCTGGCGCCGAGCCAGACCAAGACCAAGCGTCCCGGATTGATCGCCGGCCTGCGGTGGGACGTGAACGACCATCACACCCTGCGCATCGGCTATACCTGGGATCATGCTCACCACCGTCAGACCGGCCAGGTGGGACTGCTCAAGAACAACGGCGAGCCTGAAGATGTTTTCCCGGTCAACGATCCGGAAGCCGATGTCCTGGGCACCGTTCTTCAAAAGCGCGACCGCGTATCCAAAGCCATCCTCCACCAGGTTTCCGGCGAATATCGCGGCGAATTCTTCGACGAGAAGCTGACCGTCAACGTGGGCGTGCGGGCACCCTTCTTCACGCGCGACCTGCACAATTACTGCTTCACCTCGTCGGCGTCGGGCTTCGTGGAATGCTTTGGCCAGGATATCGCGCGGGAAATCGTCTTCCATAACATTCCGGGCAACGCGGCCATCCAGGGCCCGCAGAAGCGCATCTTCCATTACAACAAGGTGCTGCCGAACATCGGGTTCGTTTACGACTTCAATCCTGCATTCAGCGCCTTCGCCAACTATTCGAAGGGCCTGTCGGTGCCGAGCACCGATAACCTGTACAACAGCTTCTTCTTCCCCAAGGACACGGAGCAGGCGAAGCCGAAGCCGGAAACCACGGACAGCTTCGATGGCGGCGTCCGCTATCGCAGCAGCAAGATCCAGGCACAGGCCTCGGTCTGGTACACCAAGTTCCATGATCGCACGGCCTCTGCCTTCGATCCGGAACTCAACCAGTCGGTGTTCCGCAACCTAGGCACGGTCAACAAGTGGGGCATCGATGGCTCGGTTGCCTACAATCCAATCAGGGAATTGACGGTCTATGCCTTCGGATCGTGGAACGACTCCAAGATCCACGACAACATCCAGACTGGCTTGCTCCCCGTCGGCGTGACTTGCGATAATATCGATCTCTCCGTCCCGGTAAACGTTCGCACGGCGACCGTTTCTTGCGCCTTCACGAAGGGCAACCGGGAGTCTGGAGTTTCGAAATATACCTATGGCGTTTCCGCTCTCGGCTCGCTTGGGCCTGTTGACCTCGGCATCACTGCCAAGCGCACCGGACCGCGGTACATCTTCGACAACAATCAGGCACTCTTCCGGGGTGATATCGACCTGACCACTCCGCTCCCCGGCGGTGCCGGTGGGCCTGAACAGATCTTTGGGAAGACGGCGCCTGCCTACTGGCTAGTCAATCTTGATGCCCGCTTGAACCTCAACAAGCTGGGGATCACTGGGTTGGGCCTGAAGGACACCTACTTCCAGCTGAACGTCTATAACCTGTTCGACAAATTCTATGTCGGCGGGTTCGGCGGCGGGCTCAGCCAGTCGATCAACACGACCACTGGCGTCTGGGGCGCGCCACCGTTCGTTTCGATCGGTGCTCCGCGGACCGTCAGCGGCACGCTGAATGTAGCCTTCTAGCGCTGCAAACGATTGAGGAAGCGGCGTCGCTCCCCCGGGAGCGGCGCCGTTTTTCAATGGGCGGCAGTCACGGAGGCCGCAGGCTAACATAAGTTGGCGGATTTCTGCGAAACCTTGCGGGCCTCGGAGCGTTTGACCGGCGTGCGATTAGCCTCCTTTTCGCACACTCAGAATGAGTGAGCGTCCGTTCACTCACGCTGCCGGTGGATGGGCGGACGCGGACGTCGAGCCCCGCGCCCGCCCAACTTTTTATTGAGATGTTTGTCGCCGCACCTTTGGCGCGCGCTCCAGCCGCGTGCCAGACCCCCCGGACTGGCTAGGCTGGAGCGGGTAACGGGAATCGAACCCGTGCGTTCAGCTTGGGAAGCTGACAGGCTACCATTACATCATACCCGCCCTGGGCATGTGCAGGCCGCTTGCCACGCCGTCCCAGCGAAGGTCAACCGCCCTTGTAAGTTTCAAATAACAACTTATCATCGGTCTTGAAATCGACACTGGCTGGACTAGGGCCCCTATGGTTGAGGGACAGGCGGCGGGCATGACCGAGGCCTATCAATTCAAGCCCCATGAGCGGCCCGTCATCCCGGGATCGCCGTTCAACCCTGACCATCCCGTGCGTCGGATGTGGGCCTATGGCGTGATCGGCGTGCTGGCAGGGATTACTGGCGGCCTCGGCAATGCGCTGGTTACTGCCAATCTCGCCTTCTTTCAGGGGACGCTCGGACTGACTGCCGAGGAAGCCGCGTGGATTCCTGCCGCCTATGTCATGACCAATGTCTGCTCCAACCTGCTGCTGGTGAAGTTTCGCCAGCAATTCGGGCTGGCACTGTTCGTCCAGCTGGTCCTGGTCGGCTATGTGCTGACCGCGCTTGTCCATCTGTTCGTGCATGGATTCTGGTCAGCCCTGCTGGTCCGTGCGGTTAGCGGCGTAGCCGGCGCCGGTCTTACCACGCTGTGCATCCTGGCGATGTTCCAGGCCATGCCCGGGCCGAAGCGGCTCTATGCCATTTTGATCGGCATCAGCATCCCGCAGCTCGCCAACCCGCTCGCGCGCGCCTTGGCTCCGGGCCTACTCGAGTGGGGCGACTGGCACATGGGCTACATCTTCGAGCTTGGGCTGGCGCTGCTCACTCTCGCCGCGGTATTGATCCTGCCGCTGCCGCCCAGCGAGCGCTCCAAGGCCTTCTGCCGCACGGACTTCATCACGGTCGGGCTGCTCTTTCCGGGAATTGTCCTGATTTGCGCGGCCCTCGGGCTTGGCCGGACATTATGGTGGACGGAGGCGCCTTGGATCGGCTGGGCGCTGATCGGGTCGATCCTGCTGATCGTCGCCGGAATCATGGTCGAGCACCGGCGCGCCAATCCATTGCTGCAGACTCGCTGGCTCGGCCAATGGGTCATCATCCGGATCGCGGTCATCGCCTTCTTCATCCGCATCCTGCTCGCGGAGCAGGGCGTCGGATCGATCGGCCTCTTGAGCTCGCTCGGGATGGGCGTTGACCAGTTCCAGACTCTTTACATCATTGTCACCCTGGCTGCGCTTGCCGGCCTCGTGACGGCGATTTTCGCATTCCAGCCGCAATATCCCGCCCGGCTTATCCAGATCGCCTGTTTACTGATCGCGGTCGGTGCGTTCCTCGATTCCGGCGCGACCAACCTGACGCGGCCGGAAAATGTCTATTTCAGCCAGGCGCTGGTCGGCTTCGGCGCGTTGCTGTTCATCGGTCCGGCGATGGGGATTGGCATTTCCCGTACGCTGCTGGCCGGCCCGCAAAACTTCATCAGCTGGATCGTCCTGTTCAGCTCGACCCAGAATCTCGGAAACCTGGCCGGGACCGCCCTGTTCGGGACGTTCCAGACGGTCCGTGAGAAATTTCACTCCCACAGCCTGGTCGAACAGGTCCTGCTGACCAATCCGGAGGACGCCGCCAGCCTTACGCGGAGCGCCCATCAAGTAGATGCAGTGGTGAGCGACCCGGCCCTGCGAACGGCGGAAGGTGTGGTCCTGCTCGGCCGCCAGGTCACGCGCGAAGCCAATATCCTGGCCTACAACGACATGTTCCTGGCGATCGCGGTTTTGGCACTCCTTCTGCTGCTGTGGGGGATCACGATCGAGATTCGAATGCGCCAGCGCGGCGAGATCTCGCCAATCGTGCTGCTTGCGCAGCGCCTTGCAGCGATGACCGCAGCGGCGCAAAATGAAGGACAGGCAGCAGCATGAACATGGCTGACAACCCCGAACCTCATGTCATTCCGGCCGGGCCGTCGCTCGAAGCTCAGACGTACGCAGGACCGGCTGCTGAACAGCCGGCTACTCCGGACCGCTGGAATCCGCGTAACCGAACCGGAATCATGAATGGCATCATTGTTCTGCTAATCCTGACCGCAATTCTGGCCATTCTTTACGCCTGGCAACTCCCTCCCTTCGGCGGCCTCTACGAGCAGACCGACAATGCCTATGTGAAGGGCCAGACGACCGTCATCAGCCCGCAGGTCTCGGGCTATGTATCGGACGTACCGGTGCAGGATTTTGAGAATGTTCAAGCCGGCCAGGTCTTGGTGCGGATCGAGGACCGCATTTACGGCGCCAAGGTGGCGCAGGCACGCGCCAACGTCCTGACCCAATCGGCAAATTTCGACAATAGCACCCAGGCGCAGCGCTCGCGTGAGGCGAACGAGCTGGCGCAGGATGCAGCGATCGCCAACGCCCAGGCTCAGCTGGTCAAGGTCCAGGCCGACATGCAGCGGGTCGATGCCCTGGTTGCTCATGGCTGGGTCACCAAGCATGACCGAGACACACAAGTTGCGGCGCTGCGCGCTGCGGAGGCGCAGTTGCGCGAGGCTCATGCGGCCCGCGAAATCGGCCGTCAGGACGTGCGTTCGGTGATCGTTGGACGGTCCGGCCTAAGCGCCAACGTCGAGGCGGCGCAGGCTCAGGTCCAGTTGGCCCAGGTGGATCTGGATCATACAGTCATCCGTGCCCCGCAGGCCGGACAGCTTAGCGAAATTGGCGTGAGGCGCGGGCAATATGTGACCGCCGGTACCCAGCTGATGTTCCTTGTGCCAAGGACTTTCTGGGTGACTGCCAACTTCAAGGAGGCACAGACCCGCAAGATGAAGGTTGGCCAGCCGGCATCCTTCACCGTGGACGCGCTCGGCGGAGCAAGGTTAAAGGGTCGCGTCGAGAATATGGCGCCGGCTGCTGGTTCAGAGTTCGCGGTGCTTAAGCCGGACAACGCAACCGGCAATTTCGTCAAAGTTGCCCAGCGTATCGCGGTACGAATCCGGATAGACCCCGACCAGGAACTTGCCGGGCGTCTTCGCCCGGGCATGTCGGTCGTCGCCCGCGTCGATGTCCGCGACTAGATGCCGCCTTCGACCGGTTCGTAGCCGACTTCGGCAAGCTTTCCCGCCAGGTCTTCTGCAACTGCCCTGGCACGGCCCTCATCTTCTGACCGAACGACGAAGTTCGACCCCACCCGGCCTTGCTTGAAAAAGGGATAGCTGCCGATCGAAATGCCTTCGGCAGACTGCTCTGCCTGGCGCAGGATGTCGGCGACCTCACTTTCCGGGGCAAAGGCTCCGACCGTTACGGACACCAGTGGGCGCCCGCCTTCCAGTGTTCCACTGAGCGCGTCGAGCATGCCGGCGGTGATGTGGGGGACGCCGGCCATCAAGAACAAATTGCCAAGGCGGATCCCGGGCGCGCCGGACATTTTGTTTTCGATCAACTCTGCTCCCTCGGGCACCCGCGCCATCCTTAGGCGCCCCTCGTTGAGCCCACCCTTGTCGGAGTAATAGCGTTCCAGGACCGCGCGCGCCTGCGGATGCACAACCACCGCTACGCCGAGCGCCTTGGCGATCGCGTCGACCGTGATGTCGTCATGCGTCGGTCCGATCCCGCCGGTAGTGAAGCAATAGTCATAGGCCTCTCGCAGAACATCGACCGCTTCGATAATCCGCTCCTCCACGTCAGGAACTACGCGAACCTCGGCCAGCCTGATTCCTTGCGCGTTGAGCCATGTCGCGACCTGGGCGATATTCCTGTCCTGGGTCCGGCCAGACAGGATTTCGTCCCCGATTACGGCCAGCCCGGCGGTCCAAACCCTGGTCAAAACCCTCGCCTCCATTCGACATTCGACCCGTCCGCCACTATCTAGGCGGCATGACGGAATATATCCACGTCGGCCCCGAAGACCGGGCCGAGCCACGCAGCCATGTCATCAAGCTCCACGGATCCGAGGGGTTCGATGGGATGCGCCGCGCCGGCCGGCTGGCCGCCGAAATACTCGACGCGCTGGTCCCGCAAGTGGTTCCCGGGATCACCACCGGCGAGATCGATGCGATCGTTCAGCGAATGACGCTCGATGCGGGCGGAACCCCCGCAACCCTCGGCTATCGCGGCTACACCAAGAGCTGCTGCACCTCGATCAATCATGTCGTCTGTCACGGCATTCCCGGCGACAAGGTTTTGAAAGACGGCGATATCGTCAACATCGACGTGACGCCGATCCTGGACGGCTGGCATGGCGACACCAGCCGGATGTTCCTGGTCGGCGACGTCCCGATCAAGGCAAGGAAGCTGGTCGACGTCACTTATGAATGCCTGATGCTGGGCCTCGAGCAGGCCAGGCCGGGCAACAAACTCGGCGATATTTCCAATGCGATCCAGAGCCATGCCGAGAAGCACCGTTACGGCGTGGTTCGCGATTTTTGCGGACATGGCCTTGGCCGCCTGTTCCACGACAGCCCGGAGGTTATCCACGCGGGTCGTCCGGGCACAGGACCCGAACTCAAGCCCGGCATGTTCTTCACCGTCGAGCCGATGATCAACATCGGCCGCCCGGACGTGAAGCTGCTGGATGACGGCTGGACCGCGGTAACCCGCGACCGTTCATTATCGGCCCAATTCGAACATTCGATCGGGATCACCGAGACCGGCTACGAGATTTTCACGAGGAGCCCGAAGGGGCTCGACAAGCCGCCTTACTAGGCCGCTTTCGCCTTTTTGGCTGCATCCCAGCGCGAAGTCAGCGCTTCGGCGCTCTCGACATCCTCAGGAAAATCGACCTCGCCCCATTCCTCACCCTTGATGTCCAGGGTCCAGACCGGCGACTCCTGCGCGATCTGGTGGATGACGCGCAGGTACCAGATGGTGGTTCCCTCGCTGGTGCGGATCGCGCGTTCGATGGCATGGCGGAAGGTCTGTGCCCCTGAACCGCGGAAGGCGAGCAGGCCGATCGATTCGGCATTAACCTCGCCGAGATCGAGCCGCTTGCCGATGGCGTGCAGCCGGCCGGCCTCGTCGACAACGACCTTCATGTCGTCCTCGTCGTAGCCATCCTTTCGGTCGATAGTGACGCAGATGCCGTCCTGATTCCGGTTGCCGACCACCCGCGCCATCAGTTCGTTGCTGACCAAAGTGTCGCCGTTCCAGACCAGCACGTCGCCGGCGATTTCTTCCTTGGCGACGAACAGCGAACCGAGGTTGTCGGCGACCTTGTAGAAGGGGTTGTAGACGGTCCGGACCCGTGGCCCGGCGTCGCCGCGCCGCTTGAGCGCAGCTTCCATCTGGTCGTCACGGAAGCCGGTCACGACTACCGCTTCCTCGACACCATTGGCGGCAAGCGCGTCGAGCTGGCGGTCAAGCAAGGTGCGGCCGTTGAACTCGATCAAGCATTTAGGCTTGTCGTCGGTCAAATGGCCGAGACGCGAGCCCTGGCCCGCGGAAAGGATGATCGCTTTCTTCATATCGGGTGCCCGACTGCCCGCGAAATGCGGCAGAGGTTTGACAGAAATGCGTGAATTCGTCGCACTGCAACATCATCCTGTGGCGCTTTTTGGCGGCCTATGCCTATGATGGAACGCAGCAACGGGGACTTTAGCGCCGTGAAAAAGATCGAAGCGATCATCAAGCCGTTCAAGCTCGACGACGTGAAGGACGCCCTCCACGAAGTTGGCGTATCCGGCATTACCGTTACGGAGGTGAAGGGGTTTGGCCGGCAGAAGGGCCATACCGAGCTTTACCGGGGCGCCGAATATGTCGTCGACTTCCTGCCCAAGGTGAAGATCGAGGTGGTGGTCGAGGACGACCTCATTGACCGCACCGTGGAGGCGATCGAGGCGGCTGCCCGCACCGGACGGATCGGCGACGGCAAGATATTCGTCCTGGAAGTCGAACAAGCAATCCGGATCCGCACCGGCGACCGGGGTCCAGACGCGATCTGACGGTTCCGCTTCGCGTTTCACTCGGCTAGGCATGGCGAAGATGGATGATCCCCGCCTCGCTTCCTTGTCTCCCGATGAGCTCAAGAGCCTGATGCGCGCCCTCGGCTACCGGACCCAGAGCGACCTTGCCAACGCCATCGGCGTCAGCCGCTCGGCCGTCAGCCTGTGGCTCGAGGGAAAGGTCGGCGTTCCACGTCCCGTCGCCATGCTGCTCCGGATGCTGGTCGCGGCCCAACGCCGGGCTTACTGACCGCCAAAAATCGCCGAAAACTGCAACTCCGACCTCCGCTATCCGTTGGGCAGAGGGGCGGCATTGTTGGTGGAGTTGCATCGTGCTTGGCACCATTCTCATCATTCTCCTGATCCTGCTTCTGATCGGCGCCCTGCCGCGCTGGGGTCACAGCGCCAGTTGGGGCTATGGCCCTTCCGGGCTCCTCGGCCTGATCCTGGTCGTCGTCGTTATCCTGTTGCTGCTCGGGCGCATCTGACACTTGCCGGGTGAAAAGTTCACGGCACTCGTGACTTCGTAAGCGCTCGCTGGAATCGCTGAATTGAACCTGGGCCCCGGCCGAGGGCGATTCTTTACATTCAAGCGAGGTCCATCATGGCGAGCGCCGCGTCCAAGGTTTTGAAGCTGATCGAAGACAGCGAGATCGAATATGTCGACCTCCGCTTCACCGATCCGAAGGGTAAATGGCAGCATCTGACGATGGTCGCTTCGGTGATCGACGAGGACATGCTGACCGACGGTTTCATGTTCGACGGCTCGTCGATCGCCGGCTGGAAGGCGATCAACGAGAGCGACATGATCCTCATGCCGGATCTCGACGCCACCTATGTCGACCCGTTCGCGGCCACTCCGATGCTGATCCTGGTCTGCAACGTTGTCGAACCGTCGACCGGCGAACTCTATGCCCGCGACCCGCGCTCGACTGCGACCCGCGCCGAGGCCTATCTCAAGGCCACCGGCATCGGCGACACCGTCTTTGTCGGCCCCGAAGCCGAATTCTTCATGTTCGACGATGTCCGTTTCGAGGACGGCTATGCCTCGAGCGGCTTCACCATCGACGACATTGAGCTGCCGACCAACACTGCCACCAAATATGAGGGCGGCAATCTCGCCCATCGCCCCCGCGCCAAGGGCGGATATTTCCCGGTCGCCCCGGTCGACAGCGCCGTCGACATCCGCGGCGAGATGGTCTCGACCATGATCGAGATGGGCCTGCCCTGCGACAAGCATCATCATGAGGTGGCGGCCGCCCAGCACGAGCTCGGCCTGACCTACGGCAAGCTGGTCGAAACCGCCGACCGGATGCAGGTCTACAAATATGTCGTCCACATGGTCGCCCACGCCTACGGCAAGACCGCAACCTTCATGCCCAAGCCGATCGCCAAGGATAATGGCAGCGGCATGCACACCCACATGTCGATCTGGAAGGGCGGCAAGCCGCTGTTTGCAGGGAACGGCTATGCCGGCCTCAGCGAAACCGCGCTCTATTTCATCGGCGGCGTGATCAAGCACGCCCGGGCGCTCAATGCCTTCACCAATCCGACCACCAATAGCTACAAGCGGCTGGTGCCGGGCTTCGAAGCGCCGGTCCTGCTCGCCTACTCGAGCCGAAACCGCTCGGCGAGCTGCCGCATTCCTTACGGCGCCGGTGAAAAGGCCAAGCGGGTCGAGTTCCGTTTCCCCGACGCGATGGCCAATCCCTATCTGGCCTATGCGGCGTTGCTGATGGCCGGCCTCGACGGCATCCAGAGCCGCATCCATCCCGGCGAGGCGATGGACAAGAATCTCTACGACCTGCCGCCCGCCGAGCTGGTTAACGTGCCCACCGTCTGTGGCTCGCTGCGCGAAGCGCTCAATGCGCTCAGCAACGACAAGGACTTCCTGCTGAAGGGCGATGTGTTCGGCGCCGACCAGATCGACGCCTATATCGAGCTCAAGTGGGAAGAGGTCATGCGCTGGGAGACGACCCCGTCCCCAGTCGAATTCGACATGTACTATTCGGCTTAATTTTCGACTGAAAGTTACCGGATCGTAACCCTTTGCACGCCATGGTGTAGGCGCCATGGCGTGCGAGGTTGTCTCGATGAATAGTTTCCGAAAGGCCGTCCTGACCGGGAAGGGCCTGAAGGTCGATCCTGTCGTCCAGCAGAAAAGCAAGCGCGGCGCCGCGGAGGACGATCTGTCAACCGTCGAAGTTTCCCGCGAAGAAACGCGTACCGGCGATCATCGCGAGATTGATCGCCACCGGCTGGAACAGGAAACCGTAACCGTCAGGTTCGAGGCAAAGGAATATCAGGCGGACCTGGTCAACCTGTCTGGCGGCGGAGCGATGATCCGGGCCGATTTCAGGCCTCGATTGTGGGAGCGGGTCGACCTGATCTTCGCCGAGGGTGCCGAGATCGAATGCGCCGTACGCTGGCTGCGCGACGACCGGGTCGGCCTCGAATTCGCCCACGAGACCCGGATCGACTGTGAGCCCGAGCTTCGTGACAAGTTGTTGCTCGACGTCATTCGTCGGAGTTTCCCTGACGAAGTAGCCATCTCGACCGTCAGGCCCGACCCCGCGACAACCCGCGCGCACGTTGCGCCGGAAGACGATGACGACGAGATTGCCAACAGCCGCCGCAATGAGCGCCGCCACCCGCTCGTCTGGATGGGCCAGGTCTTCTACAATCATGGCAGCGAGAAGGTGCGCCTGCGCAACATTTCCGAGAATGGCGCGCTGATCGAAGCCCCGATCAACTATCCGCTTGGTGCGGAAATCTATCTCGACCTTGACGATGCCGGACAGCATTTCGCGACGGTAAGCTGGACCTTTGGGGACAAGATCGGGCTCAAGTTCAAGGACCCGTTCGATCTCACGATGCTCGGCAAGTCGAAACCGCAGCTTACCCAGTCGATGCTGATCCGTCCCGGCCCGGCGCGCGCCAATGCCGACCAGGATAATCCGTGGGCGGAAGGCTGGAACCGATCATCGATCGACGAGCTTCGCGACGATCTTGAGGGTTTCCTGAAGCGCTAGCTAGTCTTCGAGAATCAGGCTCTTCGCCTTGGTTTCCCGCATCCTCAAAACTGCGATTAGATAAGCCGCACAAAGCACTGAAATATAGACATAAAACCATCGCTCGTGACCGATATCCTTGAGCCACAGAGCGATATATTCCGCCGTCCCGCCGAAAATCGTGTTCGCGATTGCGAACGGCAAGGCCACGCCAAGCGCCCTGATATCCGCAGGGAACAGTTCGGCCTTCACGATCGCGTTGATGGACGTGTAGCCGGTGACCATCACCAGCGCCGCCATGACCAGCGCAAACGCGCTGCCGACGCTGTGCGTATCCGCCAATGTCACAAATATCGGGTATGTGAACAGCGTCCCACAGACCCCGAAAAAGATCATCAGCGGTCGCCGTCCAACACGATCGGACAGCCGGCCGGCGAGTGGCTGCAGCAGCAGCATGATCGCCAGCGCAACCGTCATCAGCTGCGACGCGGTCGCCTTGTCAAACCCGCTGGTGTTGGCGAGGAATTTCTGCAGGTAGATGGTGTAGGCGTAGAAGGAGGCCGTTCCGCCAGCCGTGATGGCGATCACCAGCAGAGCCTCTCGCGGATGATCGCGGAACAGATTGCCGATCGAAGATTTCCGCCGCTTCGCCTGCGCCGCAACGTTTTCGTAGCTGACCGTCTCGTCCAGCCGCCGGCGGATAAAGAAAACCACGATCGCCAGCACCGCGCCGGCAATGAATCCGATCCGCCAGCCCCAGCTGTGCATCGCGTCCTCGCCCAACACGGCCTGGAGAAAAACCAGCAATGCCAGCGCGCAAAGCTGCCCGCCGATGATCGTTACATAAAGGAAACTCGACCAGAATCCGCGCCGTTCCCGGTCGGCGATCTCCGACATGTAGGTCGCGCTTGAACCATATTCGCCGCCAAGACTAAGTCCCTGGGTGACGCGCGCGATCAGAAGGATTGCCGGCGAAAGGATCCCCGCCTGGGCATGGGTTGGCGCAACCGCGATCATCAGCGATCCAAGGCACATCAGGCTTACCGAAAGCGTCAGGCCGGCCTTGCGCCCCCGATGATCGGCATAAACGCCCATCAACCAGGCGCCGATCGGCCGCATCACGAACCCGACTGCGAAAATCGCAGCCGTTTGGAGAAGCTGTGCGGTCTGATCGCCTTTTGGGAAAAAGGCCGGCGCGAAATAGAGTGCGAAGGCCGAATAGACGTACCAGTCGAACCACTCGACCAGATTGCCGGCGGAGCCGCCGACGATGTTTTTCAACCGGCTGCGGCGCGGCGGAGCGTTCAATGTGCCCCTCCCGCTTCGAACTTGGTCACATCCAGGGTGAAATAGGGCTGCCCGTCGCGAAGCATTTCCATATGCTTCGGGAAAACCGATTCGCTCGACTTCCAGAACCCGTCGAATCGGAACTGCTGGTAGGCAGTTTCGCCATTCGCGGGCACCTCATTGGTTGCACCGACGATGTTTCCATCGCGGTCGATCCTGAACCAGGTCAGAGGTGCCCCAGCGACTTGGAATGTATTGACTCCCAGCTTCGCCATTTCCGGCGCTCGCACCGCAGCCAATTGCAGGAAGCGGTAAATATCGAACTGGTCGCGTTCCTCCAGCCACATTGCTTCGGGCATCGGCTCGGACTTGCCATCTCGCTCCACCGTCCCGCCGGCGTCGGTCAAGTGCATTCGCCGCATTCCCTTTGCCTCGCCAAGCTCCAGCGGCCAGCTCTCGCTGACGACATCTCGCAGATGGCCGATTGAGGTCCGCACGCCGATCTTCAGCGTCCGGCCGGGCGGATAGACTATGGCAGTTCCTTCCCAACGCAGCGGCTCGACGATCACGACGACAGGAATTGGCCCGCCCTGCGCTGCCGCCGGCTCAGCTGCGCAGGCAAAAGCCAAAGCCGCCAGGGAGGCGGCCGGCCTCATGCCTTCGCGGCCCTCGCCTTCTCCGCGGCCCTGCTGCCGTAGACCATGTAAAGGATCACGCCGATTATTTGCGCGCCGACGAAGAACTGCTGGGTTTTCAGCGGCAGGCTAATGAACAGATACAGGCAGCCCGCGATGCCGACGATGCCGACAACCCACGCGGCGGGCGCCCTGAACTTGCGCTCACGCTGCGGCTCGCGCACCCGCATGGTCAGCATCGCCGCGCAAACTGCGACAAACGCTGCCAGCGTGCCGGCGTTGGCGAGTGCGGCAATCGAGGCCAGCGGAATCAGCCCGGCGAACACTGAAGTCACCACGGCAGTGAAAACGGTGATCCTCACCGGGGTGCCGCGTCTCGAAACGCGAGCCAGCGATTCAGGCAGCAAGCCGTCACGCGCAACGGTGAAGAAGATGCGGCTCTGCCCATAGAAGAAGGCCAGGATCACGGTCGGAAGTGCGATAACCGCCGAAGCGCCCAAAATCCGGGCGGCGAGCGGCTGGTCGATTTGGCGCAGGATCAGCGCGAGCGGCTCGGGGCTGTTGGCAAACCCGGTCGTTGCCAACGCGCCGATCGCAGCGGCCGCGACCGCCATATAGATGAGCACGCACAACAGCATGGACCCAACGATGCCGATTGCGAGGTCGCGGCTCGGATTCTTGGCTTCTTCAGCCGCGGTGGCGATGGCGTCGAACCCGTAGAAGGCGAAGAAGATAATTGCCGCCGCCGCCATTACCCCGACTTCCGAACCGGCGGGCCCGGATTTTGGAAAGCCGTAGGGCATGAAGGGCTCGAAATGCGCTGAGTCGAAATATGGCAGCGCGACGGCGATAAACATTGCCAGGGCCAGCAACTTGATCACCACAAGGACGGCATTCAGTGTCGCGCTTTCCCGAGTTCCGGCGATGAGCAAGCCGGCGACGACGACAATGATGAAGATCGCCGGGAGGTTGATGATTCCGCCAAGCTCGGGTCCTTGGACCAAAGTCGTTGGCAACCCCATCCCAATCGAGTTCAGGAATCCCGCCGCATAGCCCGACCAGCCAACCGCGACGGCGCTGACCACCAGCGTATATTCGAGAATGAGCGCAACCCCGACCATCCACGCGAGCAGCTCGCCGAACACCGCATAGGAGTAGGTATAGGCGCTGCCCGACGCGGGAATCATCGTCGCGACTTCGGCATAAGCGAGCGAGGCGCAGGCGCAGATAAGGCCGGCGATCGCAAAGGACAGGATAACTGCCGGGCCTGCCTTGCCGGCGCCAACCCCGATCAAAGTCAGGATGCCGGTGCCGACAATCGCGCCAACCCCCAGGGCGACGAGGTGCGGCCAGGACAGCGACTGGGCCAGGCGGTGATGTTCAGGCATATCCTCGCGGGCGACGATGGTCTTTCGGACATTCCAGTTCTTCACCTGGGCTTCCCCCTCAATAGTCCTTGCTGACGCGCACGTTGGCACTGGTTCGGCCGATCGTCGAGACTGACGACAGGATCGATAGCCAACGTGTGACCTGATATTCGGCGCGCGTAGCGGAATATCCCTGTCCGTCGGTGATTACTTCGACAAAAAGCTTCCGAGTGATGTATTTTCCCGCGGAAACCGCTGTTTTCTGACCGGTTGCGACATCGGCGGGAAGGATGCGCAGCCGGTCGAGGCCGACGGCCCGGCGGAGCGCATTGATCGGATCGAGGCTACCCGATCCGGAGCGCAGCGCAGCAACCGCCGAGGCGAGCTGGAGCGCTTCGGGCGCCGACAGGTTGGTGATCGAGGTGCCGAACAGCAGTCGGGATAGCAGTTCGTCCTGCGGCAGTTGGGGCACCGATGCAAAGCTGATCTCAGGCTTGAGGCCCGTGCCCCCGACGAGGATGCTCGCGTCCAGCCCCTGCACCTCGGCCTTGGCGCGAATGTCCAGCAACGGGTCGGGCGGACTTTCGCCCCGGAAGCGAATGATGCCCCGATCAAGGCGGAAATTGCGGCCCGCGAACTCATAGTCGCCGCGAATAAGGTCGGCCCGGCCCGTCAGCCGGGGTGCATCGACCGTCCCCGCTATGCTGACGTCAGTGGTCCAGCGGCTATTGATGCCAAGTCCGCGAACGTTGAGTTCGCCGCCGGCAACGTCGACATTGAGTTTCCACGGTTGCAGCTGCCGCAGCTCGATCACGTCTTCGGCGTCCAGCCCGATATTGCGCACCTGGAGCTGCGGCACCGAAGCGGCGGCGCTTGCCCGGCCAAGCGTGAACCGGCCGCTGTTGAGCTGGACCTTGCCGCTGATCGTGCCGCCCTCGCCGCTCGAACGGATCGACAGCGGTCCGGTGACGGTCGCGGCGATGTCGTCGCGGTCGAGCAATCTTGCCCGCTGCGCATCGAACTTGAGGTCGAGACCGGCCTTGCCGCCGGAAAAATCCACCGTGCCGCTGCCGGCAATTGATCCGCCGCCAGGCGTCGATCCGGTGATGCCGGACAGGACCAACCGGGGTCCGGCAAAGCGGCCCTGGGCCTGGATGCGCTCCACCACCATGCCCGTAACGGCGCTTTCGATCCGCGCGCCGTCTGCCTTGAGTGAACCAATGATCTGCGGATCGACCAGGCGCCCGCTGATGTCGGCGCCGATCGCGATCGGGCCGCTAAGGTCGAACACCTCGACCCCCGAAAGGCGCCACAGCGTGTCGGCGGGGCCGGCGTAACGCATCTGGATCAGCATCGGCGCGTTCATCAGCTGGGTGAGGATCGGACCTTGTCCGAGCGGCATGAACCGCGCCTGCGCCCGGCCGATCGTCTTGCCGTCGCTGACAGCCACAGCGCGCATCGCGGCGCGGCCCTGACCAAGGACCGCATTCACCCCAACATCGATCGGCTTCGATGAGAGAACCAGTCCGGCCCGGCTGAGCCCGCGGATTCTGAGATTTGCATTGCCAGACGGTTGCCCCGCCCAGCGATAATCGACCCGGCCGCTCGCCATTCCTCCCAATTCCGCTTTGGGCCACACCAGATCGAGCAGCTGAAGCGGAAGTGCCTGGATATCGGCATGGAATTCAGGCTGGTCTCCGGTGCGGCCGGAAAGCGTCCCTCGCCCGCCGCCGAAACGGACCCGCGTCGGCGCAATCTCCCAACCCCCCGCAACCTTGGTCAGCACCGCCGCGCTTTCCAGCGTCAGCGGCCGCCGATCCAGTTCGCCGCGGCCGGTGACGCTGATCCGATCGGGCGTAACATTGGCCAGTGCGACCATCTGGAACGAAGTGCCGCGCGTTCCGGCAAGTGCCGCCCTCACCTGCCCCGACCCATTGACCAGGTGCGCATTGGCGGTGAGGCGGGCAAGCGAAACGCCGCTGGCGCTCAGGCCCCTGGCGGTAACCACTCCATCGAGCGTTGTGCGTCCCTCGGCGAGGAAGATGGTGCCGTCCACCCGGCCGGTTCGAACGCTGAATGCCGGCGATCCCGCGACGCTGAGGTTGGTGGCGGCAAGATGAGTTTCGATCCGTTGGTCCCCATTGACGGGCGCAAAGTCGAGCGTGCCGCTTAATGGACCGCTCGCCAGCTGCAGCCGTCCCGTAAAACCGCCTGGGTCGGCGCGGAGGGAGCCGTGGGCGACAGACCCGGCGACGTTAAGCGCCGCAATGTCGACCGTCGCCCGATCCCCCTTGGGCAGTAAAATATCGCCGTTGGAAGTGAACGGCCCCAGCCGCGACTGACCGTCGGCGCGATAGGCAAAGCCTTGCGCGGTGGGATCAAGGAACAGCCGCATGTCGCGAACGCCGAGCGCCTCATTGGGACGCTCGAGGAACAGTTCGACCTTGGGCCGCTCGATGTGCCCATCGAGCCGCAATTTCAGCGGCCCATATTGCGCCTGGTTCCCGCTCGCCTCGATCAGGAAAGTGCCGTCCTTGCGGCGAATGCCTTGGCCGGACAGCCTCAGCTTCGGCGAATAAAGCTGGAGGTTGGTCAAATGAAGAATGCCGTCATTGCCCCGTTCAAGGTCGGTCGTCAGGTGCGGCAGGCCGCCGGTCAGCACCGCGAAGAAGCTGTTGTCAAGGCGCCGCACCCAGGCCTGGGCCTTGCCGATGACGCGCGAGCCCTTGCCTCCCGGCCCAGGCACGACCTGCAGCTGGGTTTCGACATCGACGATCCCTAGTCCCGGGATAAGGAAGCGCTTCATTCCTCCGGAGATTGCAATGTCGAACCGGCCGGTCTTGAGGTCGATCAACAGCGACATGATGCCATTGAGCTTCGCGCTGCGTAGCTTGAGCTTGTCCCCGCGAACCAATTGGGGCGTGATCGCCAGGAAGCCCTCGACGCTCAAGTTGGCGAGGATGCCGCCGGCAACGTCGCCGACCCCGGTGATGGCCTTGGCCCTGAGCAATAACGGCACCCGCATCGGCCAGGGCGACTGCTTGCCATGTCCCTCGGCACGAACGTCGACGAAGCCGGTCTTGTCGAACGCGACTTGCGGGCTGGTCAGGCGATAAGCGTAATCGGCGCTGCCGCGCGGCCCGTCCAGCGTCCAAACCATCCGCACATTGCGTCCTGTCATGTTCGGAAAGAGGGCCGATGGGTTCAGCAGGTCGACGCCAAGCGCGACCTCGTCATAACGGCCTTGCGCAAAATCCACCCTGCCATTGGCTGCGGCGCGCAGCGAGGGCGACGCCAGCGTCAAACTCCCGTCCAGGATCCGGTCGACGAAGGTGGCGTCGCCATTGATCCTGACGACTGGCGCGGTTAGCCGCTGCAGCTTGCCCTTGAGATAGGGCGACCACGCGAGATTGCCGGTAAGCCGGTAGCGCCCGCTATCCACTCCCAGTGCAAGCTTGGCCGCGTCTTTTCCCGCCACCAACAGGTGCGCCGCGCCGCGCCACTTGGTCCAGCTGCCGTCGCCTTCGATGGTAAGGTCGATCGGCTGCTTCAGTCCGACCAGGGCCGGCAGCAAACCATCCCGCGGAGCGACCGCTCGAACGTCGATGTCGAACCGGTTGCGGTCGGGCTCGGCATCGAGCAGCGCGACCAGCTTGTCGCCGTCGAGCATGCCGAGCTTAAGGCCGATCATCGCCCGCCCGGCCCGGATGTCGACCTCGCCGGACAGGCTTCCGGTCCGCGCGGTCCCGCTCACTCCGCGCGCCAATTCCAGCCGGTCGATCTTCAGGCTGCCGATATGGATGTCGAATTTGGGGAGTATCGGTCCCTTGCGGCCAGTCTTCCTCAGCTTGGGCAGCCGCTCCACCCGGACCAACGGCGACTCCAGCCGGTCGATGTGCAGGCTGTTATAAAGCCAGGCGCCGGGCGCCCAGTCGACCATGATCTCGGGGCTGGTCAGGAACACGCCCTCCGGGTCGCTGACCGTCACCCCCTTGAGCTTGGCCTCGCCGTAGATCGATCCTTCGATCCTTGCGACGCGAATTCGAAGCCCGGTCGCGGTTTCCACCTGGCTGATGCGATCCACGATGAAACGGTGGCCGGGCGCAGTATCGAGCAGGATCAGACCGCCGACGGCAAGCGCCGCCAGCACCAGCAAGAGAACCGCGAACTCGGTCAGCAGCCGCCGCAGCCAATTCTTGCGGTATGAAGCAACGATGCGTTCGCTTCCACCCTCGCCAGGGGTAAGGGCGACGTCCGCCATCAGAAGGCCTGACCCAGGCCGACAACCACGGCAATGCGGCTGTCGCCCGTCTGGCGGTTGAGCGGCGTTCCGATGTCGATCCGGATCGGCCCGAAGCTTGAATAATAGCGCGCACCGAGGCCCACGCCGATCTGCCAGTCACCGAAGCTCGGAGTCGCGCTGGTCGACAGCGTGCCACCGTCAATGAACGGCACGATCCCGAAATTGCCGCCAAAGGCCTTCAGCCGGATGCGCGCTTCGAGGCTGAATTCAGCCAGGCTTCGCCCGCCGATCGGATCGCCGTCGATATCGCGCGGCCCAAGCCGTTGATAGCCGTAGCCGCGGACCGACCCGCCTCCGCCGGAATAGAAGCGCCGCGACGGTGCGATGTCATCGCGGTTGGCGCCCAATATTGTTCCCACGCGGATCCGGCCGGCTGCAACGATGCTGCTTGAAAAGGGGTGATAGGCGCTGCCGTCGAACTGAACCCGCGCGTATGGAAAGGTGCCGCCCTGGAAACTGATTTCCGGGCTAACCCGCCCGAGCAGCCGGAACCCCTTGGTCGGATCGAGCAAATTGTCGCTCGCGTCATAGCCCAGGCTGCCAGGGATCGCGGCGATAAAGAAAGTCCGCCGGCGCGGTTCGCCGGTCGCCTCGATCGTGTCCCGTTCGTCGGACGCCAGCAGCTCGGCGCCAAGGCTCCACGTCCATTTCTTCTGCCAGATGAAATTGCTCTGCCGCTCGAAGCCCGCGGAAAGGGATACCGTCCTGGCTTCGAACGCATCGCGGTCGACATGGCTGGCTAGCACCTGCGCGTTGAGCACCTGGTCGCGCCGCAGCCAATTGTTGCGGCGGAGCGAAACTGTGCCGAGCTGCTCCTGCGTACCGGCGACCCCGCGCACCGTCAGCGCGCCTTCGGGATTGAAGAAATTGCGGTGCTGCCAGCTGGCCTCGGCGCGAACTCCTTCGCCAGTGCCATAGCCGAGTTCGCCGGCAATGGTTCGCATGGGTGCGGGTTCGAGTGCCACCGCAAGGTCGATCGTCCGGCCTTCGTCGCGCCGCACCTGGGTTATCTGGACCGAGGAGATCAGCCCGGTTGCAATCAATGCCCGGCGCAGGTCGGCGATCTCGTCCGCCTCGAACCTGTCGCCAGGCTTGAACCGGGCGATCAGCTGGACATGGCGCGAAGAGAATGGCGGCAGGCCGGACACGCTGATTTGGCCGAACTTCGCAATCGGCCCTGGCGTAACCGGCAGCAGCAGCCGGGCAGTCTGCGCCTCATGATCGACCTCAATGTCCTGCTCGCCAACCTTCGCTGTGGCAAAGCCCCGCTCGCCCAGCTCGACCTGGAGCGCCACTCCGGCGTCAATCACCTTTTGGGCGACAACCGGGTCGCCGGCCTTGACCGCGAATGCGTCGCGAAGGCGTGCCGCCTCGCTCCCGGCAGCCTGCTCCAGCCCGGGAAGCTCGACACTCTCGAAATGATAAAGCGGTCCGGGTACTGCCGCGAGGCTGACCGCCAGATCATTGCCGGTCGCGCTGATCTGCGGCTCGACCGTCGCATCATAATAGCCCTGGCTGCGCAGCAGCTCCGCGAGCAGTTCGGCGTCGGCCCTGGCTCGGCGATCGATTTGCGCGGCATTGGCGGTGCGCTTGTGATCCGCCTTGAGGGTCGATCTCTCGTTGAATCCGGCGCGGATCTCCGCCTCTGAAGGAAGTCCCTCAAGCCCGGTAACCGTCCAGTCGTAGCTACGAGAAGCGGACGCATCCTCGACCTGGCTGGCGGCCTGTTCGACTGCTTCGGCAGCCGCCTCGGGCGCCACGCCTTCTACTTCCGGCGGAAGGGCTGGTTCAGGCTGGTTGAGATCAGGCCACTCAACTCCCAGGTCGGGCATTGGGTCGAGCGGCGCCGAGGGGTCGAGAGCGGTCGGGTCGGCAGGTTGCGGCGGCTGCGCGACGGGCGTTTGGCCGCACAAGGGTGCCACACCGAGCGCCAGCCCGGCACAGCCCGCAAGCCAATGGAACGCGATTCCCAGCCCGGCGCGACGCTCACCCATCTTGGGCAGCCTAGCATGGAGCCAGTAAGACGCCACCTCCCGCGCGCACGCGGGCTTGCGCGTGCAAACCGCGCTCCAGCCTGGTCACCGAATTTAGTGGATGGTCCCGCGGACCTCCTGGTCGGTCAGCGTGACGATTACGCGCTCGATCTGCCGCCAGTGGCAGAAGCGGATCACATTGCCCTGGTCGCGGCTATGCTCGGCGCGCGCGGCCGCCTCGAACCCGGCATCGTCGCCATAGGTTTCGAGCAACAAAGCAGCGTCTGCCAGCGAGGCCCTGCCATTGATGTAAGGCGTGTCCATGGCCGCCATTTAATCCAAGGCACCTTACGGATCGGCAGACAGACACGGTCAACGAAACGTCAACCATGTTCTTGGACCGCCATGCCGGGGGCATGATGACAAAGCGAACATCGCGCCGGATCGTGTGGGGCATGACCAGATCGCAAGCATCACATGGTTGCAGCGATCAGACATGGCGGGCATGGCGGCGCCATGAAAAATCGTTCAGCCGCGGCGGGCGGCATCTTCATTTTCGTCGGCCTGATCGCAGGCGCGATCTACGGCATCAACGTCGGCCAACCGATGCTGTGGCTGCTCAGGGGCTTCGGGCTGGGGATCGTGCTGGCAGTGCTGGTCTGGATCATCGATCGCTGGCGGGCCTGATGTCGTAGTGAAAGACTTCCTCGCGAATCCCAAGCTTCTCGTAGAGGGCGACCGCTGGAAGATCGGGCGGATCGGCCTGAACGAAGATGACCCACGCGCCGATTGCCGTGGAGTAGGTCCTTAGCCAGTCGATCAACGCGGTTGCGATTCCCTGGCGCCGCGAAGATCCATCGACGGCAAGATCGTAGATATAGATTTCGCTTCGTTCGGCTTCGAACTTGACCAGCTCATATGCGGCAAGGGCACCGACCAACTCGCCATCGATCTCCGCCGCCAGCCCGATGAAGCTATCATTTTCCAGCAGGCGCTCGAGGTAGGCCATGCCAGGCGGAGAGATCCGATATGCCGAGTCCTCGAATATTCTTCCGAACAGCTCATTGACGCGCTGCAAGTCAGCAGCGTCGCCCGCGCCGAGCCGCCGGATCGAAGCGGCAGTCATACGATTTTGCGGCCGGCCCAGACGACGCGCCCAATGCAGACGATCTCATCCATTCCGCAATCTGGCAGATCGCCATATGCGGAATTGTCCGATTGCACCGTTACCCGCCGGCCGACCGGGTGAAGCGCCAGCCGTTTGACCAGTAGAGCGCCGTCGACCCTCAGCACATAAATTCCGTCACGCAACCTGTCCGGCCCGTCGGCCAAATCGACGAGAATGTCATCGCCGGCGCTCAAGGTCGGCGCCATCGAATCCCCTTCGACCCGCATGACCGACAATTTGTTGGCCGGGGAATCTGTCAGGGCCTTCAGCCAGCGCGGCTCGAATGCGAATGCTGGGCGCGTCAACTCCGCACCGGGCCCGGCCGATCCACGGGCCGCAACCCGGACGATCGGAACCAGTTCGCCAAATTCCGCTTCGATATCGCTGGGCAGGCCGCCCAGCATCGATTCGGGAATCCTGAAATGCCGTGCCAAGGTCCGCCGCTCGCGTTCCTTCAATTGCTGAGGCGTTCCCTTGCGCAGAAACTGTTGGATATAAGCGTCGTTGCGGCCGATCAACCGTGACAGCGAGGCAAAATTCTCTCCCCGCTCCGTACACAGCCTCTCAAGCACCTGCCGAGGGGTAGAAGTCATATGACCTGCATTAACTCTAGGAAAATTCCTAGACAAGTGGCGTTATTATACTTGACATACCCACCCATCCTGATAGGGTAATTCCAACAGGAGGTTAGTCATGGTTTCCGCCCTTTCCGCCAAGCACTTCCACGATGAAGATGCAGCCTTTGCTTACGTCGAGGCGCGGGTGTGGCCGGAAGGTCCAGTTTGCCCGCATTGCGGCGAGAATGAGCGCGTCTCCAAAATGGGCGGCAAGT
>DATJHF010000019.1:0-38098 GCA_035494075.1 Sphingomicrobium sp.
GGCTTCCGCCACGCGTTCAAGGCCGGCATTTCGTTCGGCAAGGACGACATGGTCATCCCCGACACCAAGGTCGGGCTGGTCGACGAGACCCGCGCGCTGGTGAAGGACTATGAGCAGCAGTATCAGGACGGCCTGATCACCCAGCAGGAAAAGTACAACAAGGTGATCGACGCCTGGTCGCGTTGCGGCGACCGCGTTGCGAGCGAGATGATGAAGGAAATCTCGTCCGTGAAGAAGGGCGAGGATGGCCGCGAGCTGCCGATCAACTCAATCTACATGATGGCCCATTCCGGTGCCCGTGGTTCGCAGGCTCAGATCAAGCAGCTGGCCGGCATGCGCGGCCTGATGGCCAAGCCGTCGGGCGAGATCATCGAGACGCCGATCATCTCCAACTTCAAGGAAGGCCTGACCGTCCTTGAGTACTTCAACTCGACCCACGGCGCCCGCAAGGGTCTGGCCGACACGGCGCTCAAGACGGCGAACTCGGGTTACCTCACCCGCCGCCTGGTCGACGTGTCGCAGGACGCGGTGATCATCGAGGAGGATTGCGGCACCGACCGTGCGCTGGAAATGCGCGCCATCGTCCAGGGCGGCGCCATCATCGCCTCGCTGGCCGACCGCGTACTGGGCCGGACAACGGCCGAGGACATCGTCGATCCGAAGACCAACGAGACGGTCATTGCCGAGGGCACGCTGCTCGACGAGGCGATGGTTGCCCAGCTCGAGGAAATCGGCCTCCAGGGCATCAAGATCCGCTCACCGCTGATCTGCGCCTCGAAGCAGGGCGTTTGCGCCAGGTGCTACGGTCGTGACCTTGCCCGTGGTACGCCGGTCAACATCGGTGAAGCGGTCGGCGTTATCGCCGCCCAGTCGATCGGCGAGCCTGGCACCCAGCTGACGATGCGGACGTTCCACATCGGCGGTGCGGCCCAGCTCAACGAAGTGTCGAACCTCGAGGCGCCGGTCGACGGCACGATCGAGCTTCGCGACATGCCGACGATCACCGATCCGCGCGGCCGGCACCTGTCGCTCTCGCGTTCGGGCGAAATCGCCATCCTGGACATGGACGGCCGCGAGCTTAGCACCCACCGCATTCCGTACGGCGCGCACCTGCTGGTTGAAAATGGCCACATTATCAGTCGCGGCGACCGCATCGCCGAATGGGACCCGTCATTCAGCCCGGTGATCACCGAGCGGGCGGGCACGGTGAAGTATCAGGACCTGATCGAGAACCGGACTCTGGTCGAGCAGACTGACGAGTCGACCGGAATCTCGCAGCGCGCGGTGATCGACGACCTCGCCAAGTCGAAGAAGGAGGACCTCCGTCCGCGCCTGACCCTGATGGGCAAGGGCAACGACGAAGCCGGCGTTTACCGCCTCGCTCCGGGCGCGGTTATTGCGGTCGAGGACGGCCAGACCGTCGAAGCCGGCGAAGTCCTGGCCCGCATGCCGCGCGAAGCTGCTCGTACCCGCGATATCACCGGCGGCCTACCGCGGGTGGCGGAGCTGTTCGAAGCCCGCAAGCCCAAGGAGAATGCGATCATCGCCAAGATCTCGGGCAAGGTCAGCTTCAAGAAGGACTATAAGGCCAAGCGCAAGATCGCGATCATTCCCGACGATGGGTCGGAGCCGGTCGAGTATCTGGTACCCAAGTCCAAGGTTATCGACGTGCAGGAAGGCGATTACGTCAAGCGCGGCGACAATCTGGTCGGCGGCTCGCCCGATCCGCATGACATTCTGGAAGTGCTCGGCGTCGTCGCGCTGGCCGAATATCTCGTCAGCGAGATCCAGGAAGTCTATCGTTTGCAGGGCGTGAAGATCAACGACAAGCACATCGAGGTGATTGTTCGCCAGATGCTGCAGAAGGTTGAGATCACCGAAGGTGGTGACACCACCCTCCTGGCCGGCGAACAGGTCGACCGCGAGGAGATGGACGAGATCAACTCCAAGCTCGAGAAGAAGCAGAAGCCTGCGGAAGGCAAGCCGGTGCTGCTCGGCATCACCAAGGCGAGCCTGCAGACCCGCAGCTTCATCTCGGCGGCCTCCTTCCAGGAGACCACCAGGGTGCTGACCGAAGCGTCCGTCCAGGGCAAGGTTGATACGCTGATCGGCCTCAAGGAGAATGTCATCGTCGGCCGCCTGATTCCGGCGGGAACTGGCGCCGGCATGAACCGGATGCGCATCGCCGCCTCGAGCCGTGACGCCGCGCTCCGCGCCCAGCAGCGCAAGCTGCAGGAAGCGCTGATCGCGCCGGAAACGGCTGCCGAGGAGCATGCGGCCGAGCTGGCCCAGGGGCCGGAAGCCGCGACCAACTCGGACCCGTTGGCGTCGGTCGCTCCTTCGGGCAGCGGCAGCGACGCCGATGCAGGTGAATATCTGAACGACTGATCGTTCGAATATTGGCTGACAAGAAAGGCCCCGCTGGAGTGATCCGGCGGGGCCTTTTTGTTGGTTCGCCAACGCTCATCGAAAGCCGAATGAATCGCTTGCGTCGCTCATCCTGGCCGTCGCTTCATCCTGACGCTTGCAAGCGATCTTTAACGGCACGAAAAGCCCCGCCGGATCGGTTCCGGCGGGGCTTCTTGTTCAACGGCTTACGCTGCTTAGCAGTTGCCGCCGTGGATCGCATTTTCGGTGCAGTTGGCAGCTGACTTCACATCGTCACCCGCGCCGCGAACGGTGTTGCAGGCGGCAACAGCCAGCGCCCCACCGATAACCAATAACGTCATCACCTTGCGAACCATGGTCGAAGCTCCTTTTGATGGCGTAACGACCATGGCCGAAATCAGGTAGCGTTGTCGACAGCATTTGCCGCCGACTTCACGTCGTCACCTGCCCCGCGCACCGTGTTGCACGCTGCGACAGTCAATCCGGCGCCGATCAGCACCATAGTCATTACTTTACGAAACATGAGACTTCCTCCTGTCTTTCTGCTGAACGAACGCATGGAGTTTCAATTCAGTGCCATGACGGAGGCGAAATGCTCCTACACCGCGACGGGTGCTGCGATGTGCGGATGGGGCTCATAGGCCTCGAACAGGAAGTCATCCGCCTCATAATCGAACAGGCCCTGACCGCGGTCCTTCATGACCAGCCGCGGCAACGCGCGCGGCTCTCTGCCGAGTTGCAGCCGCGCCTGTTCGAGGTGGTTGGAATAGAGATGCACGTCTCCACCGGTCCACACGAACACGCCGGGCTCCAGCCCGCATTCGCGCGCCAACATATGGGCCAGCAGCGCGTAGCTGGCGATGTTGAACGGCACGCCAAGGAAGAAGTCGGCGCTGCGCTGATAAAGCTGGAGGTTCAGCCTGCCGGCCGCCACCTGTGTCTGGAACAGGCAGTGGCACGGGGCCAGCGCCATTCGCTCGATCTCGCCCGGGTTCCAGGCAGTGACGATCTGACGCCGCGAGCCGGGGTCCCGCCGAATAAGATCGATCAGGCCCTTGATCTGGTCGATATGGCGGCCGTCGGCGGTCTCCCAGTCCCGCCATTGTTTCCCGTAGACTGGGCCGAGGTCGCCGCTGTCGTCGGCCCATTCGTTCCAGATGCTGACATTGCGGTCCTGCAGCCAGCGAATGTTGGTGTCGCCGCGCAGAAACCACAGCAATTCCACGATGATTGATCGTAAATGGAGTTTCTTCGTCGTCAGCAGCGGAAAACCTTCAGCGAGGTCGAAGCGCATCTGGCCTCCGAACAGCGACAGCGTGCCCGTGCCGGTGCGATCCATCTGCTCGACGCCCTGGTCGAGGATCTTCTTCATCAGGTCGAGATATTGGCGCATGGCCCTACCCTAGCCTTCCCGGGCAGCCCGTCCAGCGCGAGTTTCGAACGAATCTATATCCGAAACGGACAGGCTTGGCTTAGGCCGGGCAGAGCGCCCCGAATAATATTTCAAAATGCGATATGAGCGTGCCGAATCGCCTGCGCTACTCAACGGTCATGAGGCTGCGCGGCGCTTTTTCGCCACTTGCTTCGATGGCGAGGATAAGGCCCGTGAACATCTGCTGGTCGCCCATGTCGACAGCGCAACCCGTTGCCTCCATGTCGAGCAATATTCTGGCGAGCTGGCGTCCGTTGGCATCCCAGTGCGCGAGATTGTGGCCGATGCCCTTCGCCTCGGCAGCGCCGGGGTGATCCTCGCCCACAACCATCCCAGCGGGGACGCCCGGCCGAGCGAAGCCGACTATCGCGCTACGCGCAGATTGGCTCGGTGCGGCGAAGCTATCGATCTCGCAATCCTCGACCATCTAATCTTCGCGGACCGCGACTGCAGCAGCATGAGGCGGATGGGGCTGCTCTAGGCCTTGGTGCAGGGCTTGATTGCTTGTGGTTCGGGCCGCGGCGCGGCGATCCGGAAGGCCATATAGTAGGCGTCGCTGCCGGACAGGTGCTGCGTCTGCACCGGCTGGAAACCAACAGCGGCAAGCTCGCATGCCAGCCGCCGCGGGGGCATCCCGTGGCGCTTCACCGGCCGGTCTGCGTCGACCACAATAACCAACCCAGCGGGCTTGAGGCCGTCGCGCAGGTGCCACATGAACTCATAGGGCTCGGTCACTTCGTGATAGACGTGAACCAGGAAGATTCGGTCGAACGAGCCCGGCGGAAGCAATGGGTCGGCGGGCCGCCCCAGCCTCACGGCGACGTTGTCGAGGTTCTCGCGCTCCACTCGTTGTGCCAGCCGGTCTCGCGTCTCATCGACAATGTCTTCGGCCAACACTCGGCCGCGCGGCCCTACCAGGGGAGCCAGGCGGACGGTATAATAGCCCTCGCCGGCGCCAACGTCGGCGACCGACATGCCCCTAGCCACGCCAGCCAGCCGCATGACCTCCTCGGCCTCCCCGACGCGGTCCCGGGCATCCTCTGTCGAATAGCTGTCGCCAACGATCGGCGCCACGTCGCGTCCGGCCGCGGGGAAAACACGCGGCGGTTGGGGCTCGGCCCGGCAAGCGGTCAGAGCCAACAGCAATGAGGCGACTGCCGCCCTAGTCGACATCCTCGACGTCCACCTTTTCGCCGGTAACGCGTTGTGACAGGGCAGCCGCCATGAACCGGTCGAGATCGCCGTCAAGCACGTCCAATGGAGCGGTCGACGTAACGCCGGTGCGAAGGTCCTTCACCAGCTGATATGGCTGCAGCACGTAGCTGCGGATCTGGTGGCCCCAGCCGATATCGGTCTTGGCGGCGTTGGCCGCGCTGGCCTCCGCTTCTCGCTTCTGCAACTCCGCCTCGTAGAGGCGCGCCTTCAGCTGCTTGTAGGCCTGAGCGCGGTTCTTGTGCTGCGAGCGCTCATTCTGGCAGGCGACGACGATCCCCGTAGGGATATGGGTGATACGGACCGCGCTGTCGGTGGTGTTGATGTGCTGTCCGCCGGCCCCCGAAGCCCGATAGGTGTCGATCCGGAGTTCGGATTCATTGATCTCTATGTCGATGTCGTCATCGACCTCAGGATAGACCCAGACCGAGGCAAAGCTGGTGTGGCGGCGCGCCGAGCTGTCGTAGGGGCTGATCCGCACAAGGCGGTGGACACCGCCCTCGACCTTAAGATTGCCATAGGCGTTTTCGCCCCGGATCAGCAGCGTTGCCGACTTGATGCCAGCCTGCTCGCCGGCGTGGTGATCGACCAACTCGACCTTCATTCCATGCCGTTCCGCCCAGCGGCTGTACATCCGCTGGAGCATGCCGGCCCAGTCGTTGCTTTCGGTGCCGCCTGCGCCCGCATTGATCTCAATGTAGCTGTTATTGGCGTCGGCTTCGCCCGCCAGCAACGCGGCGACCTTGTCCTTCTCGGCACGCTCGGCAAGCTCGCCGAGCGAACGAACGCCGTCGTCCACCAACGACTCGTCCCCTTCCGCTTCGGCCATCTCTATGAGTTCGACGGTATCCTTGAGTTCGGTCTCGATCTTTTGGGTGGCGCCAATCGCCTCTTCCAGGCGGCGCCGCTCGCGCATGACCTCCTGCGCCGCTTTGGGATCGTCCCACAGCGTCGGGTCCTCGACCTTGTCGTTGAGCTCGCTCAGCCGCCGGTTGGCCTTATCCCAGTCGAGGAATCGGCGCAGCAGCGCGGTGGCGGCGTTGATCTGGTCGATATGGGTTTGCGCTTCGGCGCGCATGAGAATGACTTTCTAAGCGGACTTGCGCCCGCCTAGTAGATGCCGCCCTGCCTTTGCAAGAATTCGCCGCTATCGGCTGGCGTCTTGGGCTGTGCCGGTTGGGCCCGGCGGACCGGCCTCGCTCCCGCCTGCTGCCCAGCCGCGACGTCATCCTGTGCCTTGGCGAGCTCTATGCTGCGGCGGAACGAGCGGCGCGGCTCGGTCTCGGGTTGGAACGCCTCCCAGATCACCGACGACTTGGGATCTACGGTTGTCGGGAAGGTGCCGAACACGCGCTTGCCGGTCACCCGGTCGATCCGCACCATGCGAATACCTGGAGGCGCCACGAATGGGACCTTGGGCATGCCGGCAAAGGCAATTTGGGCGAATTGCTTGAATACCGGCGCCGCGATGCGTCCGCCCTGGGCGCCATGACCCATCGGCCGGGGCTGGTCATAGCCAAGATAGACCCCGCCGACGATGTCCGGAGTTCCTCCGATGAACCAGACATTGGTCGGCCCGGAAGTCGTCCCGGTCTTGCCGAACATTGGCCGGTCGAGATCGCGCAGCACGGTCGCAGTGCCGCGCTCGATTACGCCTTCCATGATGTGGACCATTTGGTAGGCGGCCTGGGCGTCGAGCAACTGCCGCTGCCGTGACGGCGGGCGAGGCATCGCCTTGCCGTCCCAATCGGCGGAATTGCATGCCCCGCCGTTGTCCTCTTCCATCACCTGGCAGCGGTTGTCGGTGCGGAAGATGACCTTGCCGTTGCGGTCCTGGACATAGTCGATCAGCGTCGGAGTGACGGAACGGCCGCCGTTTGCAAGGATCGCGTAGGCGTTGACCAGCCGCTGCACGGTCGTGTCGCCGGCGCCCAGGGCAATCGAAAGATAGCGGTCATACTTGCCGACGCCGAGCTTGGCCGCATTGGCGACGACCTTGTCCATGCCGGTCTGGGACGCGGCGCGGATCGTCATCAGGTTGCGCGACTGCTCAACGCCCCAGCGCATTGTCTTCGGACCGGAATATTTGCCGTCGAAGTTGCGGAAGCATTTGTTGCCCAGCCCCGCCCCCTGCCACACGCAGAAAGGCGCATCGACGATGATCGAGGCCGGAGTCATGCCGTTCTCCAAGGCTGTCACATAGACGATCGGCTTGAATGCCGATCCCGGCTGGCGCAGCGCTTGGGTGGCGCGATTGTAGGACGAGCCGATCACGTCGAATCCGCCCTGCATTGCCATTACCCTGCCGGTATGGACTTCCTCGGCAACGAAGCCGCCGCCGATTTCAGGAATGGAGCGGAGAGCATAGCTCCCCGGCCCTTCCTGCTTGACGATAATGATCATTCCCGGATGGAGGCTGTTGAACGCCACGCCGCCAACCCCGCGCACCGGCTGAACCGCCGCCGAGGCGGGGAGGAAGCCGGTCGAGCCGTCCGGAAAGCCGATCCGTGCGCTGGCGGCGGACTTGTCGAGCACCACCGCTTTCTTCCAGTCCGGAAAGCCGGTTCCCAGCGCCGCAACGCGCAGCTGGGTCTGCCAGTCGCCGTTGACGTCGACGCTGAGCCCAGTGTCGTGCCAGCCGCGACCACCGTCGAACCGCGCCAGGCCCTCACGCAGCGCGTCAGCCGCCGCATCCTGCAGCTTGGGCACCATCGAAGTGCGGACCCACAGGCCGCCGGCATAGACGCTGTCCGGACCGTCGTCAGCCTTTTCGCCAAACTTCTTGATCAGGTCGCGACGGACCTCTTCCATGAAATATCCGCCCTGGTCCCGGAACTTGGCGCTGCTGCCGTAGCGGATGGTGCCAAGCGGTGTCGCTTCCGCCACATCGCGCTGGGCGTTGGTGATGTAACCATTGGCGGCCATTTCATTGAGGACATAGTTGCGGCGAGCGAGCGCCTTCGCGGTGGAACGCACCGGATCATAGTTGCTCGGCGCCTTGGGCAACACCGCCAGGTAGGCAGCCTCCGGCAGGGTGAGGTCGGCAACATCCTTGTCGAAATAGGCGCGGCTGGCGGCCTGGACGCCATAGGCGTTACGGCCGAGGAAGATCGAATTGAGGTAGAGTTCGAGAATCTGCTGTTTCGACAGCGTGTCCTCAAGCCGGAAGGCAAGGATTGCTTCGCGGATCTTGCGGCTGACCGCGTAGGTGTCGTCCTGGAGCAGATATTTGGCGACCTGCTGCGTAATCGTTGATCCGCCCTTGGCCCGTCCGCCGCTGACAGACTTGCGCGTGTAGTCGAATACCGCGCCGATCAATCCGGGATAATCGATGCCGCCGTGGCTGAAGAAGGTCTTGTCCTCGGCAGATATGAAGGCATGCACCACCACCGGCGGATATTCGTCATAGGCAAGTTCGACCCGCCGCTCCCGGGCGAAGGTTTGGACCGGATTACCGTCATAACCGCGAACATTGGTCGGCAGGGGCGGCTGGTAGGCGAGCAGCTTTTCGGATGTCGGCAGGTTGATCGCGAAAACGATGAAGACGACCGCTCCGAACATCAGCGCGCCGAAGGCTCCCCAGGCGAGGCGGCGCACCCATTTGTTCTCGAAATAGGGGTCGATCCACTGATGGACTCGGTGGTTGAAGACGACGAGATTGGGGATCTGGATCGCGGGAAGTTTCATTGTCGCGGGCTTGTCTAGCGGCTTCCGCTGTGCGGCGAAACCCGCTGCGTTATCGAGTGGCGCGCGCCGCGAGATCGGCTTCGACAGCTTGAGCCAGTGCCAGGACGAGCGGGGCCCGCCCCTCCTTGGTCATCAGCTTGGCTTCATCGTCGGCATTGCTGATATAGCCCGCCTCAACCAGCACCGCTGGAGTCTCTGCGCGGCGAAGCACATGAAAAGCCGCGAATTGATGCGGTCGTGGCCGAAGCTCGATCCGGCCCGCGGCCCGCTGGAGCATCCGTTCGGCAAGCGCGGCAGAATCTTCCATCTGCTCGCGCAGGGCGACATCGGCCAGCAGCGCCCTCACATTATCGTCGGCTTCGCTCGACAGCGCCGTGTCATCGCGATTCTCTGAGGCCGCGAACCGAGCCGCTTCCTCGCTCGAAGCGACGTCGGACAATGAATAAACCGTGGCGCCCTTGGCCAAAGGATTCGGCGCGCTGTCCATATGGATCGACAGGAACAATCCGGCCCGCAAATGGCGGGCGATCGCCGCGCGCTGCTCCAAAGTGAGATATTTGTCGTCCTCACGGGTAAGGGCCACGCGAACGCGTCCCCGCTGCTCGAGCAGGTCCGCCAGTTCCTGGCTCATGGCCAGCGTTAGATCCTTTTCCCTACTTGCGCCGGATACTCCGGGGGCCCCCGGATCGCGGCCGCCATGGCCCGGGTCGATCAACACGATCGGCCGGCCCGGAACGCTCGCCTCCCTCACCCGGACGCCTTTGACCGAATCCGGCATCACAAGCGTCAGTCCGCCGGTCCGCGCCTCGCCGATCAGCGCGATGGCGTCTCCGACCACGCCGGTCCTGGCCCGCGCCAGAGCCAGCGCCAGCAGCGCCACGGCGGCGAGCAGCACTACACAGATTGTCAGGCCGATTTTCCGGTTCCGGTCCATTGGCCGGAGGTTACGGTGACCGCCGCCCCGCGCCAAGGGCAGGATCAAGCGAATATTTGGCGCCCCTGCGGTTGCGGCGCAGCGGCTCGAATGCTAACCGGCATTGCCCTTTCGAGTTCAAAAGGGAGTTGGCCGCGTCCAATCGGACAAGCGGCATTCACAGGTTGACGCTGCATGATGCTACAAGACGCCATTGCCACGCTCCAAGGTGAGCCTGGCCACGCGTCGTTCGCGACAAGGATCGCGGACAGCCCTGCAGCAGAGGCAATTTCCGCACATCGCGCCATCGCCATCGAGGCACTGGCCCTCAGTATCGCGCGCCGCCGGCCGTCATCGGCTGGCCTGCGCGCCCGGAGAATTTTCAATGTCCATGCGCATGCTAATCGACGCGCGCCACCCGGAGGAGACCCGGGTGGCAGTCGCGAAGGGAAACCGGATCGAGGAGTTTGATTTCGAATCCTCGGAGCACAAGCAGCTCAAAGGTAATATCTATCTCGCCAAGGTAACTCGGGTCGAACCGTCGCTTCAGGCGGCGTTCGTCGACTATGGCGGAAATCGCCACGGCTTTTTGGCGTTCAGCGAAATCCATCCCGACTATTATCAGATCCCCAAGGCGGATCGCGACGCCCTGCTCGCCGAGGAAGCGGCCCATGCGGCCGAGGAAGAGCGGTTGCGCGGTGCAGAATTCGACGATGATGACGAAGAGGAAGCCGCCGACGCCGAAGACACCGGCGAGGATTCGGGCGACCCTGAGGCCAGTGGTGACGAGGCTGCCGAGGTAGGCACCGGCTCGGCCCGCTCGCCGGTCGACGAAAGCGCCGCCGAAGAGCTGCGCCGCAAGCGCCAGGCGCTCCGCCGCCGCTACAAGATCCAGGACGTCATCCAGCGCCGGCAGGTACTGCTGGTCCAGGTCGTCAAGGAGGAGCGCGGCAACAAGGGCGCGGCTTTGACCACCTATTTGTCGCTGGCCGGCCGCTATTGCGTCCTGATGCCCAACACCTCGCATGGCGGCGGAATCAGCCGGAAGATCTCGAACGGCGCCGATCGCAAGCGGCTGAAATCGATTATTTCAGACCTAAAGTTGCCCTCGACCATGGGCCTGATCGTTCGCACCGCGGGGCTGTCGCGCACCAAGGTCGAGATCAAGCGCGACTTCGATTATCTCGCCCGGCTTTGGGACGAAGTGCGTGAACGCACCCTCTCCTCCTCCGCGCCGGCGCTGATCTACCGTGACAGCGACCTCATCAAGCGTGCCATCCGCGACCTCTACCACCGCGAAATCGACGAAGTCGTGGTCGAGGGAGACGAAGGGTACAAGGCCGCCCGCGGCTTCATGAAGCTGCTGATGCCGAGCCATATCCGGCGGGTGAAGCAATATGTCGATCCGACACCGGTATTCCAGCGCTACGGAGTCGAGGACCAGCTCACCGCCATGTACCAGCCGGTCGTCCAGCTGAAATCGGGCGGCTATCTGGTGATCAATCCGACCGAAGCCCTGGTCAGCATCGATATCAACTCGGGCCGTTCGACCCGCGAACACAACATCGAGCAGACCGCCTATGCCACGAACCTCGAGGCCGCGGCCGAGATCGCCCGCCAGCTTCGCCTGCGCGACATGGCCGGGCTGGTCGTGATCGACTTCATCGACATGGAACAGTCGAGCCATGTGCGGAAGGTCGAAAAGGCGATGAAAGAAGCGCTGAAGAGCGATCGGGCGCGCATCCAAGTTGGCCGTATCTCCAGCTTCGGCCTAATGGAAATGAGCCGCCAGCGCCTTCGCACCGGCGTGCTCGAAGCATCGACCAAGGCCTGCCCGCATTGCGAAGGCACTGGCCTGATGCGGACCGCCTCCTCGTCAGGGCTCAGCGCCCTTCGGATTATCGAGGATGAAGCAGCGCGCGGCCGCGGCGACCGGATCACGCTTCGTGCCGGTGCCGAAGCGGCCATTTATGTCCTCAACAGGAAGCGGGCCGAACTGGCCGAGATCGAGGATCGCTACGGCGTCACTGTCGAGATCGCGATCGAGGAAAGCTTCGAAGGCGCCCGGATGACGGTCGAAAGCTCTGGTCCGCGCCCGCAGCCCAGGGAGCGGCCGGCCATGATGCCGATCGTCGAGGAAGAAGAGGAGGATTATCTCCCCGAGGTCGACGAGGACGATGCGGAGGAAGCCGAAGCTCGTCCTGCCCGGGGCGAGGAAGAGGACGGCGATCGCGGCGCACGGCGGCGGCGCCGCCGCCGGCGCGGCGGCCGCGGCCGCCGGCGCGAGGGAGAGGAAGGCGAATCCGAGGCACTGCCCGAAACCGCCGAAGAGTCTCCGGAAGCCGAGTTGCTGGGCGCCGAGGAAATATCCGAGGACGGCGAGGCGAAATCCAAGCCTAGGCGGGGACGCCGTGGAGGCCGGGGTCGAAAAGGGCGGAGCGAGGCCGGCGAGGCCGCTTCCGAGATTTCGCCAGAAGAGCCGCCGATGGCTGACTTGCCGGTGTCGGAAGAACCTGCACCGGCCGAGGCAGAGCCGTTGGAGGAAGGCAAGGCCAAAACTCGCCGCCGTCCGCGTGCGCGCAAGAAAGCCGACGAGGCAAGCGAGGAGGCTGCTGCCGCGCCTGCCCTTGAGCTTGAGCCGGCCGAGGCCGCTCCGGTGGCCGGAGAAGCAAGCGAGGAAGCTTCCGGTCAGGAATCGCCAGCCAAGCAAGCTCCGAAGCGCCGCTCCGCGGCCAAGAAGAAGGCCGATGCTGCTCCAGCGACTTCGAAAACGCCTGCGAAGCGCGACGCACCCGCGACTGCACTTGAGGCCAGCAATGAAGATGTCCCGGGTGAGCCGCGCCGCGGTTGGTGGCAGCGGACCTTCGGATAAGGCCGACTGAACGATGAAACCGGCCCGTACAACCATGTTTGGGGCCGGTTTTCATGGGCGGTTCAGGCTATCGGTGGGAGATGGCGGCATGACCCGCCTGATCCGGTTGCTGATGATCGGCATATTGCTGTTGTTCGCCGCTGCGCGACCTGCGCTGGCGGAGCAGGAAATCCTGCGCGACAGCGAAACCGAACTGCTGTTCCGGCAGATCAGCAAGCCCCTGATCGAGGCCGCCGGACTGGACCCGAAGAGCGTCAGGGTTGTCCTGCTGCGAGATGACTCGATCAACGCCTTCGTTGCCCAGGGACAGGTCGTCTATATTCACAGCGGCCTCCTGACGAGGGCCGACAACGTCAATCAGTTGCAGGGCGTGATAGCCCACGAGCTGGGCCACGTCGCCGGCGGCCATTCCATCCGCATTTATGAGGGCGCCAAGCAGGCAACCGCAATCTCGATCCTCAGCCTCGTGCTTGGCGCGGCAGCGATCGCCGCCGGCGCAGGCGACGCCGGCATGGGGATTTTCGCGGCAGGACAACAGGCGGCGATGGGCTCATTCCTGGCCTTCAGCCGGGCGCAGGAGTCGAGCGCCGACCTTGCCGGCGCTTCCTATCTTTCCAAGGCGGGAATCAGCGGAAAGGGCAGCCTCGAATTCTTCAAGAAACTGCAGAACCAGGAGTATCGCCTGGCGATTTACGCCACCAACAGCTATGACCGGACCCATCCGCTTTCCAGCGAGCGTATCCAGGCGCTGACGGAGATTTACCAGAAGGACCCGGCCTGGAACCATCCGACCGACCCGTCGCTCGAAACCCGCTTCCAGCGCGTCAAGGCGAAGCTGATCGGTTACGTAACCCCGGAAGACGCCGTCAAATTCTATCCGGAGAGCGACCAGAGCGTGCCGGCCCATTATGCGCGGGCCTACGCCTACCATCTCGGGGCCTATCCCGACAAAGCCAATGCGGAAGCGGATGCGCTGCTCGCCACCGCCCCTAACGATCCCTTTTTCCTCGAGCTGAAGGGCCAGATCCTGCTTGAAGGCGGCCATCCGAAGGAGGCGATCGCCCCGCTCCGCGAGGCGGTCGCCAACGCCCCTGACATGCCGATGATCGCAGTGATGCTGGGCCACGCCCTGGTCGCATCGGAAGACGCCAAGAATTTCGTGGAAGCCAAGCAAATCCTGAAGACGGCGGTGAACCGGGACAACGACAATCCGTTCGCCTGGTATCAGCTGGGCATCGTTTATGACCGGGAAGGCGACCAGTCACGTGCCGCCTTGGCGACCGCCGAGCGCAGCAACCTCCAAGGCGAAAACAAGTTGGCGCTGGCCAGCGCCCGGACCGCCATGATGGGTTTGCCGCAGGGAACGCCGGACTATCTTCGCGCCCAGGATATCGCCATGGTGTCCGAAAATGCGCTGAAGAAGGATAAGAAATACCGTGAGCCAAAAGAATAGCGCCGGCTGGGTGCCGGCGATCTTGGGCGGTGTGGTCGGAGCTGCGCTGACCGCCGGCGGGTTGTTCCTTGCCGGCCCTGCGTTGCTGGGCGAGCGGATGGTGCGCGACACGCTGGTCGCCAATCCCGAGATCATCATCGATGCCGGACAGGCATTGCGCGACAGGCAATATGCCGAAACGCTTCAGCCTATCCGCGCATCGCTGGAACGCCCCTTCTTCTCCAGTTGGAAGGGCGCCGAAAAGCCCACAGTCACGCTGACCTATTTTTTCGATTATGCCTGCGGCTATTGCCGGATGAGCAATCCGGACATTGAGCGGCTTCTGAAGGAGGAGAAGGACCTTCGCGTCGTGTATCGCGAGCTTCCGATCCTCGGGCCCGACAGCGTGGCCGCGGCCCGCGTATCGCTGGCTGCCTCAAAGGCCGGCAAGTTCGTCCAATATCACGACGCGCTATATGCCGCAGGCCGGCCTGGTCCGGACACCATCGCCATTGCCGCCAAGGCTGCCGGCATCCCGTCGCAGCCGGCCGAAGACCCGGCCCAGGAAGCCGAGCTTCGATCGAATATGGGGCTGGCGAGCCAGTTGGGCGCAACCGGAACGCCGCTGTTCGTAGTTGGCGATCGGGTGATGAACGCAGCGGTCGGCTATGACGCGCTCAAGAGTGCGATCGAGGCGGCGCGGAAGAAAGGCTAGCCGGTTCAGCGCGGCTCAGCGCAGCATTCCGCAGTAAAAGCCGGGCTGGCCGGCGCGGATTGCGCGTCCGCGATGGTGAATAGCGGCAGCATTCGATGAACGATCGGGCCGATCGAGATGGCATAGATGACCGTGCCGATCCCTACAGTGCCGCCGAGCAGCCAGCCCGAGCCGAGCACGACCAGTTCGATGCCCGTTCTGATCGTGCGGACGGATCCGCCCGTGCGCTTGACGAGACCCGTCATTAGGCCATCGCGCGGCCCTGGCCCGAGACCCGCGCCGATATAGGCACCGCCAGCCACGCCATTCAGAAAGATACCGGCGGTCAGCATTGCCCAAGCGAGGGGCAGGGAATGAGCAGGCGGCAATAGCCACAAACCAATGTCGGCCCAGATTCCGATCATGAAGACATTGCTTATTGTGCCGATGCCCGGGCGCTGTCGGAGCGGAATCCACAGTAGCAGCACCGCCGCGCCGACGATGATGATAATCGTGCCGAGGCCAATCTCAGTGCGGGCCGACAAGCCCTGGTGGAAAACATCCCATGGATTCCCGCCCAGGCCTGACCGGATCACAAATCCGATGGATAGGCCGTAGAGTGCGAGGCCGAGGAAGAGTTGGATCAGTCTGCGGGTCATGCCGCTACAGATCGTGCAAAGTGGCATTGAAGTATATGGCCACTTCGTGCAAAGTGGCCCGATGACCAACAGGAAAATTGGCGCCACATCACTGTCGCGCCTGATGGGCGGTTGGCAGGCGGATTCAGCGCGTGGGCCCGCTTATCGCCAGATCCAGCAGGCGCTCCGCTTGTTGATCCTCGACGGTAGGCTGCCAATCGGCCTGCGCCTGCCGGGCGAGCGCAATCTTGCCGAGGCGCTCGACGTTAGCCGGACGACCGTGGCGACCGCCTATGGCGAATTGCGGGACCTCGGCTTCATTGCCAGCCGCCACGGTTCGGGCAGCGTTATTCGCCTGCCGCGCGATATCCCGGAGGCCGCAAGCCGGTTGCCTGGCTCAGCGGAGATCGACTTCTCGATCGCCGCCCTGCCGGCGCCGAAGGAGGTTCATGCCGCCTATGCGGAAGCGCTTGCCGAACTGCCGAGGTATCTGCCCACGATTGGCTATGAGCCAGCTGGAATCTCGGACCTGCGCTCGGCAATTGCCAGTCGCTATGACCGGCTTGGCGTGCCAACCGATCCAGACCAAATCCTGGTCACTCAAGGCGCGCAACACGGCCTTGTCTTGATCCTCAGCCTACTCGCAAGGCCAGGCGATCCGGTCGCTGTCGATCACCCGACCTATTCCAAGGCTATCGAAGCCATCCGCGCCGCTTCCTGCCAGCCCGTCCCCATCAACCTGCCGGGCTCCGGCTGGGATTCCGAACAATGGCGCTTAGCTATCAAGCAGACGGGGTCGAAATTAGCATATTTGCTACCGGATTTTCACAATCCGACAGGGCGACTGATGGCACCCGAATGCCGTCAGCGCCTGGTCGATATTGCAGCAAATCGTGGCTGCCGCCTTATCGTCGACGAGACGATGATCGACTTGTGGATCGACGTCCCGTGCCCCCTTCCCATGGCGGCATTCGACCAAGGCGGGAATGTGGTCAGCCTGGGATCGATGGGCAAGAGTTTTTGGGGGGGTCTCAGGATCGGTTGGATCCGTGCCAATCGCGACATTATAGCTTCGCTTAGCGCCGCACGGGCTGCCAATGACATGGGCAGCCCTATCCTTGAACAACTCGCCGCCACCGCCCTTCTGCGTCGTCCTGATTCGGTACTTGACGAGCGCCGCCAGGCCATTCGTGAACAGCGCGATCACTTGCTGAAGCTGGTCAGCGTGCGACTTCCGGATTGGCGGTGCGAGCTACCGCCTGGCGGCCTTTCAGCCTGGGCAGAGATACCCCGTCCACTTAGCTCGGCGCTCTCGGTGGCGGCGTATGACCTTGGTTTCCGGATCGCACCGGGAAGCAGATTTGGCGTAGGTGGTGCATTCGAACGCTTCGTCCGCCTGCCTTATGCATTGCCGAAACCGGTCCTAACCGATGTCGTCGATCGGCTTTCACAGGCATGGCACGGAGTTACTGCAACCGGCCCAGTGCGATCAGCATCCGCAATCGCGCAATTGACCGAGGCGATCTAGTTAGCCTTCCGCCCTGCCCTTGAAACCCTGCGCAATGACATACCATTCGCTCGAATCCTTGCGGCTGGCCGGCGGCTTGGCATGCTTCACGGTCGTAAAGTGTCGCTTCAACTGGGCGACGAGATTATTGTCCGCGCCCCCTGCAAGTACCTTGGCGACATAGGCTCCCCCCGGCCGCAACACTTCGCAGGCAAACTCCATTCCAGCCTCGACCAGCGTCATGGTCCGAAGATGATCGGTCTGCGGATGGCCCACCGTGTTGGCTGCCATGTCTGACATGACCAGATCGACCTGGTCCGTGCCGATCGCATCGTGCAGCTTCTCCGGCGCTTGCTCGTCCATGAAGTCCATTTGCAGGATGACGACCCCATCGATCGGATCGGTTGGAAGCAAGTCGATACCTGCTATTTTCGCCTGAGGCGACCGACGGCGGACTACCTGGCTCCATCCGCCGGGGGCGATGCCAAGGTCGACGACTGCCTTGACTCCCTTCAGCAGGCCAAATTTCTCATCCAGCTCCAACAGCTTGTAGGCCGCCCGGCTGCGATAGCCTTCTGCCTTGGCGCGTTTGACGTAAGGGTCATTGAGCTGCCGTTCGAGCCAGCGGGTCGAGCTGACCTTGCGCCCCTTTGCAGTCCTCAGGCGAGTCACAGCTGGTAGCCGTCGCGCGCCATCAGCGAGCGCAGGATGCCCTCGCGAATGCCACGGTCGGCGATACCCAGCGTTTCGGCCGGCCAGATGTCGAGGATCGCTTCGAGGATCGCGCATCCGGCGACCACCATGTCGGCCCGCTCGGCGCCGATACAGGGAAGGCCGCTCCGCTGCTCGAAATCCATTTCGGCGATCATCGCCGAGATCTTGCGCATGTCGCCCACCGAGACATGCAAACCGTCGATCAGCCGCCGGTCATAGGCAGGAAGGGCGAGGTGGACGCTCGCCAAGGTCGTGACGGTGCCGCTGGTGCCAAGCAGGCGGACGTTCTCAAGCTTGTCTGGCAGCATCTCAACGAAGTGGGCGAAGCTGCGATGGACGCGTTCGCGCATCCGGGCATAGGCAAGGACCCGATCCTTGCCCTCGATCGCCTCCCTGCCCTCGCTTTCGGTCAGCGACACCACGCCCCAGGGCGCCGACCACCAGGCGCGGATACGAGGGTGTGGCTCTCCAGGCTCGACCAGCACCAGTTCCGTCGACCCGCCGCCGATGTCGAAAATCAGTGCGGGGCCGTCCCCCGGCTCAAGCAGCTTATGACAGCCGAGCACGGCCAGTCGCGCTTCCTCCTGCGGGGCGATGATCTCCAGCGCGATGCCGGTCTCGCGCTTGACCCTCGCTGCAAAATCGCGGCCATTGACCGCACGGCGCAGTGCTTCTGTCGCGACCGACCTCGCCAGCGTCACATGGCGACGGCGCAGCTTGTCGGCACAAACCGCCAGTGCGTCGACCGCCCTGTCCATCGAGCCTTGGGTGAGCTTGCCGCTGGTCGACAGTCCTTCACCAAGCCGCACAATGCGCGAAAAGGCGTCAAGGACCGTGAATCCGCCATCGCTCGGGCGGGCAATCAGCAGCCGGCAGTTATTGGTTCCGAGGTCGAGCGCGCCATAGATATCACGCTGCTGGCCCCTGCGGAGCGGCGGTCTGGTTCCGCCGGCCGGTCCCTCGAAGCGGGGGCTCGGCTCAGTGGCGACTTGTTGCGCCATCGTCACATGCCCATTTCTATCCTTGGCCGCCCGGTGAACCCGCACGGCTGACTTGGCTTCAGCTTAACCTGAATGAAGGTTGGCGCGCAACCGGCTGCCCTTTCCGGGATTTTGACGGGTCGCGGCGTTGACACTTCGGGTCACGCTTTCTATCTGCCCGCGCTCAGCGATTGCCCGATCGTCTAACGGTAAGACTACGGACTCTGACTCCGTCAATCGTGGTTCGAATCCACGTCGGGCATCCATCTTTCATCATCGGCTTGAATGGCGGCGCCCCGCGGCGCATCATTTCGCGAATGAAGATCATCGGCAGCTTCGTCAGCCCGTACGTCCGCAAGGTGCTGGTTTGCCTGGAGCTGAAGGGCCTCGACTATGAAGTCGACCCAATCACGCCCTTCTTCGGCAATGACGAGTTCCGGCGGCTGAGCCCGCTGTGCCGGATCCCGGTATTGATCGACGGCGACCTGGTCCTGACGGACTCCACGGTAATCGCCGAATATCTCGACGAAGCCTATCCCGACCCGCCGCTGATGCCAAAGGAGCCCAAGGAGCGCGCCCGCGCCCGCTGGCTCGAGGAATTCGCCGATACCAGGCTCGGCGACGTGTTCATTTGGGGACTGTTCTATCCGAAGATGGTTCATTCGCGCGTGTGGGGCGAACCGGGGGATCAGAAGCGCATCGACCAGTCGCTGACGACCGAAATCCCGGCCGCTCTCGACTATCTGGAAGGTGAATTGCCCAAAGGCGGCTATTTGTTCGGAGGAATGGGCCTAGCGGACATTTCGATCGCCAGCTTCTTTCGCAACGCAGCTTATGCCGGCTTCATTCCCGATGCTTCCCGCTGGCCCCGCACCGCACGGCTCGTTGCAGACGTGTTGTCCGATCCCGCATTCGAAAAGATCCACCAGCTGGAAATGATCCAGCTTTCCACCTCGATCGAGGGCCGCCGGCAGGCGCTGCTTGAGGCCGGCGCAAGGCTGACCGCTGAAACCTATAGCGAGCGCGAGCCTCGTAAGGGCGTGATGCGCCTCTAGTCGGTTCGCCTAGTGCCGGGTGGTGCCATCCCCCGACGGCACCACCCGGACACCGTTGCCCCGCGATCGGGGGCAAACGGAAAGGTCAATGCTGGGTCCCGGCGATCCAATGTTCGAGCCGGGTCTTGAGCGATCGCCTTGAGGGGATGTAGCCGGGCTGCGGCTCGGCCCCTTCCTCTTCGACCTTGTCATAGAGCGTCAAATTGACCGGCATCCGTGGGCGAAGGGCTTCCCTTCCGCGCATCAGGTCTTCGGCCGCGGCGAGGCTGCGATGGATGTCTTCGGCAGTGAACGGTTTCATCAGGCAGCCCAGGGCGAGGTCCGGCATTGGAAAGTCGGGCGCCTTGCCGGTGATGAAGAAGCAAGGGATGTCGAAGTCGCCCATCCTGACCGCGACCGAGAAGCCGGAGGTACCGTGGGCGAGGCGAAGGTCAACTAGCGCCAGGTCCGGCAGATGCTCCTGCGCCGCGACGACAGCGCTATCGAGGTCGTCGGCCGTAGCTACCACCCGATAGCGGGGATTATCTTCGACAAGATACTTAAGCGTCGTCGCCAACTGGACGTCATCTTCGACGATCAGGATCTTCATCACCGCCCTAGGGCCTCCCAGCCTACGGATAAATCCTTATCCTTGAATGGGATGCTGCTTTAATCGAGGGCCTAGGCGAATCCCCCGTTGACCAGGTTAACGCCAGAATGACTCAGCGGTGCGACGGGCCGATGGATAAACCTTCCATCAAGCCCGATAGAAAATATGTGCGCCGATTTTTTCGACACGGGTGAGGTTGTTGCGCCAGCGCGGCGCGACGTAATCGGCGTGATACCACATGCAGCCGGTCGGCACGCTCGGCACCGCATTGGCGACCGCCAGGCGGGTCACGCCGATAGCCTTGTGCCATGCGTCTGAAGTCTGATCGACCGATGGAAACTGGCCATGGTGAACGAAGGAGAATTGCCAGGGCTGCTTGACCACACCGCACCAGCTGCTCGGGTATTTGCCCGAAGCGGCGCGGTTCATGATCACTTTGGCGACGGCCATCTGGCCTTCCAGGCTCTCGCCGCGCGCCTCATGGTAGACGGCCACCGCAATGCAGTTGGCCTCGTCCGTCAGCGGCGCACCCGCGCTGAACCGGTCTACCAGCGCATATAGCGGCCAGCCGGCGCGTTGCAGCACTCCGGCTTCGTTAGCCACGGAAGCATCCGAGTTCTGGAGGAGTGCCGGTACGGTTGTTGTCACGGGGGAAGTAACCGCGGTGGCGGTTTTCACCACGGCCTGGACAAGCGGCAGAGTGCCTGCCTGTTGAGCCAGGGCCTGGCCCGAACTCCCGAACACAAGCAAAATGGCAGCCGCAAACGCCGGCAGCCTGCCGGGACGCACAAATTTCTTCAATTTTTTCTCTAGTCATGGCGGCCGGCCAACCGTCGATCGCTATCCTAACGCAACATACGCGCTACTGGCGATCGCGGTGGGCTCGTCCGTCTTGCCCTGGGATCCGGCTTCAAAGGGGAAGCACTGCGGATCCGCCCGCTCGTTAAATATGTTGCAGTGCACATATTGATTTCCGCCCGTTCCACAACCGACCGGGCGGTGAATTGAGCACATGGCGGGACAAATGGGTGGAACCCTGAACAAATTGACAGATTTCCGCGGCTTTCCTGACTTCCCCATCTCAACCGCAGCCAGTAAGCGCTGATTCCAAGGAGATTATCGACGCATGGCCTATTGGCTGATGAAATCGGAACCCAGCAGCTACAGTTGGGACGATCTGGTTCGCGACGGCCAGACGATGTGGGACGGCGTCCGCAACAATGCCGCCCGGTTGCACCTTCGGGCGATGAAGCCCGGCGACCGGGCCTTTTTCTACCACAGCATGGACGAGCGCGCCGTGGTCGGCGTCATGAAGATCACCGCGATCGGCCAGCCTGACGGCGACGACGGCAGCTGGGTCAAGGTCCCAGTCGAACCGGTTTATGCACTGGCCAAGCCCGTGACACTGGCCGCGATCAAGGCCGAGCCGAGGCTCGCCAAGATGGAATTGATCCGTCAGTCGCGCTTGTCTGTCGCGCCCGTCCGCGACGACGAATGGGAGCTGGTGTTGGAGATGGGTAAGTGATGCGCCTGGCGATCGGCGTTGCCCTGTTGACCACCGCCGCCTCTCCCACCCCTAGCTGGACGTTGACTCCAACGGGCTGGGGGCCGGCGCAGATCGGAATGACCCGCGCGCAGGTTTCGAAAGCGCTGAATGTAGAGCTGGAAGGCGATGGGTTTGACAGTGAGGGAAACTGCCAGGAGCTCGTTGGCGCGCATGAGGCGTTCCCGGGGCTCTTCTTCATGTTCGAACGCGGCAGGCTAACTCGAATCACTGCGACCGAGCCAAGTGTGGTCGCGACCCCGCGCGGCATACATGTCGGCTCTACCCACGAAGAAGTCCGCAAAGCATATGGCAAGGGCCTCAAGGCCGAACCGCATCATTACGAAGCTGCTACGAACGAATTTCTCACCTTTCCGGCCGAATATCTGACTTTTTGGCTGAAGCCCGGGCGCAGCGGCGTGCGGTTCGAAATGGACACGCAGGGGAAGGTGGAATCGATCCACGCCGGCACGTCGAGCATCCAATATGCCGAGGGCTGTGCTTAGCCCTCCACCTGCGTGTTGGGACCGGCGATCTGTTTGATCTCGCTGATACTGATTGGCGGCTCGATGTCCCACTGCCTGATCAGGTCCCAAAGCGCCTGTTCACTGGGAGCGCGAAACACGCAGTAACATTTGTTTGCCGTCAAATAGCTTCGAACCCATTCGACATCGGGCGCGACGCCGTGAAGCGGCGAACAGGAGCGCCGTACCGAGAGATCGCGCTGCAACGGGCTGAGATTACCTAGGCCGGGCATGCTCTTTTCGATGACAAACTCGGGCATATCATCCCCCAACCGCTCGTCTTCGACCTAGCACATTAGCCCGCCAGTGTCCCTGCGGGCAGATTTTTGACTTCTGCCGCTCCCATTTTCTCCGTTTTTCGATGCTGCTGTCCTCGATCGGGACGGTCTACTTTGGATAGCTTGGAGGAATTCGAGACTGGCCTAATCATGGCGGCGACGAGGGGGACGGATTGAGCATACTTCGGCCAGGTCGAAGCGCGAAGATCGGCGTAGCCGTGGCCGCACTGGCTATGCTGGCGCTGCAATTCGTCGTGAGCGGCCTGGTAATTCGCTGGTGCCCGCGCGGCGCGAACTGCAAGGAAGCCAGTCAGGTACTTTTCGCGTTGGGACTTCTCGTCAGTTTGGGCGTGTCGGTAGCGGCCGGCTTCGTCGCCAGGGACATTGCCGACCGCTTTGCAACCCACCCTGGGCGGTAACTATGCCGCCTCCATTTTCCGTGATTCCCTCTTCCGCTCATGCGGATCAAGGAAGCGCTTGCGGATGCGGATCGCCTTGGGCGTGACTTCGACCAGTTCGTCGTCCTGGATGTAGGCGATCGCCTGCTCCAGCGTCATGCGGCGCGGCGGTGTCAGGCGGATGCCCTCGTCCTTCGGACCGGAAGCGCGGAAGTTGGTCAGCTGCTTCGACTTCAGCGGATTGACCTCGAGGTCCTGGGTCTTGGCATTTTCGCCAATCACCATGCCTTCGTAGAGCATCTCGCCGGGCGTGATGAACAGGATGCCGCGATCCTCGAGCGCGCTCAGCGCATAAGCAACTGCCGGTCCCTGCTCCATCGAGATCAGCACACCGTTCTGGCGGCCGCTAATCGGGCCTTTGTAAGGGCCATATTTCTCGAAAAGCCGATTCATGATGCCGGTGCCGCGCGTGTCGGACAGGAACTCGCCATGATAGCCGATCAGCCCGCGTGACGGCGCGGAGAAGGTCAGCCGGGTCTTGCCGCCACCAGACGGGCGCATGTCGGTCATCTCGGCCTTGCGCATCGCCATCTTGTCGATGACCGTGCCAGAGAATTCGTCGTCGACGTCGATCAGGACGGTTTCATAGGGCTCCTCGCGGCCCGAGGGACCGTCGCGGAACAACACGCGGGGGCGGCTGATCGACAACTCGAACCCTTCACGGCGAAGCGTCTCGATCAGCACGCCGAGCTGGAGCTCGCCGCGGCCGGCAACTTCGAATGCATCGCCGCCCTGGGTCTCGCTGATATGAATGGCGACATTGCCCTCGGCTTCGCGCTCCAGCCGGTCGCGGATCACGCGACTCTGGACCTTGTCGCCGTCCTTGCCGGCGAACGGGCTGTCGTTGACCGAAAAGCTCATCGCCAGCGTCGGCGGATCGATCTCCCGCGCGTGGAGCGGCTCGGCGATGGTCATCTCGCCAATTGTGTTGGACACGGTCGCCTTGACCAGCCCGGCGATGGCGACGATGTCGCCTGCCTGGGCGGTCTCGACCGGCACACGGTCCAGGCCGCGGAATGCGAACACCTTGGTCGCGCGGCCGTCTTCGACGACATTGCCGTTCACGTCCATCGCCCGGATCGGCATGTTGACGGTGAGCGTGCCGCTCTCGATCCGGCCGGTCAGGATGCGGCCGAGGAAAGGATCACGGTCGAGCAGCGTGGCGAGCATCTTGAACTCGCCCATGGTGTCCAGGTTCGGCGCCGAGACATGCTTGACGATGGTCTCGAACATCGGCGTGAGATCGCCTTCACGGACATCGTCGGTCAGACCCGCATAGCCGGCGCGGCCCGAGGCATAGAGCGTCGGGAAATCGAGCTGCTCGTCACTGGCCTCGAGATTGAGGAACAGTTCGAACACTTCGTCGAGTACCTCGGCTGGACGTGCGTCGGGCCGGTCGATCTTGTTGACCACCACGATCGGCTTGAGGCCGAGGCTGAGCGCCTTGCCGGTGACGAACTTGGTTTGCGGCATCGGCCCTTCAGCCGCATCGACCAGGAGGATGACGCCATCGACCATGGAGAGGATCCGCTCGACCTCCGCGCCGAAGTCGGCGTGACCCGGCGTGTCGACGATATTGATGTGCGTGGTTTCGCCCTTGCCGTCGGTCCATTCGACCGACGTGCATTTGGCGAGGATGGTGATGCCCCGCTCCTTCTCCAAATCGTTGGAGTCCATCGCGCGTTCCTCGACGCGTTGGTTGTCGCGGAAGGTGCCCGACTGGCGGAAAAGCTGGTCGACGAGCGTGGTCTTGCCGTGGTCGACGTGGGCGATGATCGCCACGTTGCGCAGGTTCATTATCGATGTCCGTGAGTAAGAGTTGGCGCGCCCTTAGCGTAAATGCTGCACTGCGGCAACCGCGGCTAATGCGTTACGGCGGCTTCGGCGGCATCTGGCGGCACCAGCTGCGACTTGCGCAACGCCGAGTAGAGCAGCGTTAGGCCGGCATAGGTCACCACCACGACGACCAGCCAGCGCAGCATCACCAGGTCCATTTCCTTGACGATCAGGGCCGCGATCAACACCGAAGGAATCGCGCCGATGGTCAGCCCCAGCACAACTCGCCAGTCAAGATTGACCTTGCGCACGCATTGCACGCCCGCCGCGATGCCAGAGAATCCGGCACCTGCCGCCATGATCGGAAAGGCCAGCCGCGGATCCATGCCCATCAAACTGAACATGGCCAGCGATGGCGCGTAATTGCCAACGCCAAAGCTGAGCAGAATGCCGAAGATTAGGTTCGCGACGATTGCAACGATTGCCAACGGCAATGGCAGGCCGGCTGCTGTTCCGCCAGCGGGCATCAGGCCGAGGTTCCCAAGGCTATAAAACAGCGCCGCAATCAGCAGCGCGAAGCCGACAATCGCCTGGATGAGGCGCACCGGCGACCGGGCAGCGATGGGCACTCCCCAATAGCCGCCGATGACAATGGCAATAACGCAACCCAGGAGAAGGTAGAGGTCAACCTTCACGCCCAGAAGGATCAGGAAAATCACGCCCTGGAGGATGGCGGGAATGGTGTAGCCGATGAACATGGTCAGCGGCATCAACCGGTCAGGCACCATTTTCCGGAACTTGAACCAGGCGATGGTCGGGGCGAACGAACCGATGCCCAGCGTGTCGAAGAAGTTGGTTACCGCAGCAAGCGCCAGCGCCTCTGGCTTCGGAACGAGTTGATCGGTCTTCGCAGCTTCACGGATAATACCGAAGAACAGCCCGGCCGCGCCGATGCTCAACCCTGCAACCAGTAATATCAGCAGCATGGAAAATCTCCCCCGCGTTCAAACGGTAGCATCGAACGGGAGGAAGCCCAACCAAGTGGCATCCTGTCCTTCGCTCAAGCGTTTTAATGCCGGCAAATAGGAGAGTAGCCATGCCGAAAGGTGCGTACACGCAGAAACAGGAACGCAAGGCCGACCACATTGCTGAAGGCTATCGGGACAAGGGCGTTTCGAAGAAGGAAGCGGAAAGCAGGGCCTGGGCGACGGTCAACAAGCAGGACAAGGGCGGCAAGAACGCCGGGCACGGACGCAGCAGCAGTCGTAGCGCCGCGGCCAAGAAGGGCTGGGAAACCAGGCGGCGCCGCGGAAACGGCTAAGCCCCGCTAGCGGGGCAGCCGCTCGAGGATTTCGATCCCGCGTTCCAGGGCGCGAAGCTCACTCGCCGCCAGCTTGCCGAGCCGCCCTTCCAACGAGTGGTCCGCGGCCGGTGGCCGGTTGAGAAATTCGCGGCCCTGGTCCGTCAGCCTTAACTGCAGGCGGCGGCGATTTTCGGGGTCGGCCTGGCGATCGACGAGGTCGGCCCGCACCAGCGCGTCAATGGCCCTGCTAATGGCCGGGGCGCCCCGGTTGACCCTGGCCGCAACCTGGTTGAGCGTGCCAGGTTCGGTGGATTGCACCGCCGCCAGCAGGTCCCGTTGTTGCCCCATCGCTTTGGCCGCAGCGGTGTCTCCGCCAAGCTGTTCGACCAATCGTGCGAAGCGCGCCGCAATGGCGCCTGGTGATGCCGTCCCCCACATGTTTGCAGGCTAGCAAAGATTTGACGCTTGGCAAGTTTGCCGAGATGAACCGTCATTACGAGAAGCCGAATGGCGGCACAGCAATCCAGTTGTATCCCCGAGTTGCTTCGTTAGGCTTGCTGATCAAATGAAAACCAGGTCATTGCCCCGCACCGTCTGGGTCCTTGGGATCGTCAGCTTGCTGATGGACCTGTCGAGCGAGATTTATCACGCCCTGCTGCCGGCCTTCCTGACCATCACCCTTGGCTTGCCGGTTGCGGCGATGGGGGCGCTCGACGGCGTTGCCGAAGCGACGGCCAATATCACCAAGCTGGTATCCGGCCGGCTGAGCGACCGAAGCATGAAGCGCAAGCCATGGATCCTGCTCGGTTATGGCATGGCTGCCCTGTCCAAACCGCTGTTCCCGCTGGCGCAAGGTGCGCTCCCCGTGCTGGGCGCCCGCTTCATCGATCGGATCGGCAAAGGCATCCGCGGCGCCCCTCGCGACGCGATGATTGCCGATGAGACCCCGCCGGAAGTGCGCGGCGCGGCGTTCGGCCTTCGCCAGGCGATGGATACCGTGGGAGCATTCCTCGCACCGCTCGCCGCGGTCGGGCTGATGCTGATGTTCGCCAACGATATCCGCGCCGTTTTTTGGGTGGCGGCAATCCCTGCCTTCCTTTCCTTCCTGTTTGCCTGGGTCATGCTCCGTGAGCCAGAACGTCATATTGCCACCGCGGCCGGGGTCAGATGGGGCGGCTGGCGGGCGCTCGATCGACAAGTCCGGCGGCTGATCGGGGTCGGCTTCCTGTTCGGACTCGCCCGCTTCTCCGAAAGCTTCCTGATCCTGAAGGCGATCGATGCCGGCCTGGCCGCCCATTGGTCGCCGCTCGTCCTGGCCCTGTTCAACCTTTCCTACCTGCTGCTGGCCTATCCTGCCGGTGCGCTTAGCGACCGCACCGACCCCAGATCCGTGCTGCTTGCAGGCATTGCGGTACTGGTTGCCGCCGACCTCTGGCTGGCGCAGGCGGCGAGCCTCTGGGCAGTGGCATTCGGGGTCGTCCTGTGGGGCGCCCATATGGCGCTGACCCAAGGCATTTTCGCGCGCATGATCGCCGACGCAGCGCCCCAAACCCAGCGCGCCTCAAGCTTCGGCGCCTTTTTCTTCGCCAGCGGAGTGGCGGCCCTGCTCGCCAGCCTGGGCGCCGGTTTGCTGTGGGACCGAAGCGGGCCGGCGGAGACGTTCACAATCGCTGCCGGCATCGCCGCGCTAGCCGGGATGATGGCCTGGCTGATGCCGAAAGCTAGTGTCGCGCCTTGAACGGCCACATCCGGTCGGCGACGTTGGTCGACGACATGAACTGGTTGTAGAGCGCCGCGCTGACATGCAGCACGAGCAGGGCGATGGTCACCCAGACCAAGGTCTCGTGCACCTCGTGGAACTCATTGTCCGGCGCGATGCCGGGAATTGCCGGCAGCTTCAGGCCCAGCTGCAGCGGCACCCAGCCATCCTTGGCGCGGCCCGAGACAGCCGCGAGCCCGGTCAGCGGCAAGGCCACCAGCAGGATGTAGAACAGCCGGTGGTTCCAGACCGCCACGAACCGCTGCCACTTCGGATAGTCCGACGGATAAGGGGGCGGCGGATTGATCAGGCGAATGGCCAGCCTGACAAGGGCCAGGAGCAGGATTAGTGCGCCCCAAGTCTTGTGCCAGCCGAACAGGAACGCCCGCTCCTCCGAACCGCGCGGAAGGTCGTGGAAGGTGAAGCCAATATAGACCTGCACGATCACCAGCAGTGCGGTGATCCAGTGAATCCACATCACGACCCGACGATAGCGGACCGCACGCGGACCGGTGCTCTCGGAAACCATATAATCGGACATCGAAGCTTTTCCTTGTTAGGCCGTGAACGCGCTTAACGCGTGAACCGCTCGCCTTTCTCCGCCTTGTCGAGCAGCAGCTTCGAGAAGCTGAAGTCGCTTCCCATACGCTCTTCCTGGCGCTTCAGCCCCTCGACGATCTTGGGCAGGCCCTCGGTGTCGGCCCAGCACATCGGCCCGCCGCGATAGACCGGCCAGCCATAGCCGTAGACCCACACCACATCGATGTCGGAGGCGCGCTGGGCCATCCCTTCCTCAAGGATCTTCGCCCCCTCGTTGACCATCGTGTAGAGGGTGCGCTCGACGATTTCCTCGTCATCGATCTGGCGACGGGTGACGCCCTGCTTGGCGGCGAAATCCTCGATGATCTGCTGCACCACCGGGGACGGCGACGGACGGCGCTTCTCATCATAATCGTAAAAGCCGGCGCCCTTCTTCTGGCCCCAGCGGTCGATCGCGCACAGTGCATCGCGGATATTCTCGATCCGAGTGGGATCGCGATGCCAGCCGATGTCGACCCCGGCGAGGTCGGCCATCTGGAACGGGCCCATCGGCATGCCGAATTCGACATGGACCCGGTCGACCTGTTCCGGGGTCGCGCCTTCCAGCAAAAGCTTGGTGGCTTCCACCTGGCGCGGCATCAGCATGCGATTGCCGATGAAGCCGTGGCAGACGCCCGCGACCACCGCGACCTTCTTGATCTTCTTGGCCAGCTGCATGGCGGTGACCAGCACGTCGGGCGCCGTCTTGGCGCCGCGCACCACTTCCAGCAGCTTCATCACATTGGCCGGCGAAAAGAAGTGGAGTCCGACCACATCCTCGGGCCGCGACGTGACCGATGCGATCTCGTTGATATTGAGATAGCTGGTGTTGGACGCGAGGATCGCCCCCTGCTTCACGGTCTGGTCGAGACGGGTGAAAATGTCCTTCTTCACGTCCATCTGCTCGAACACCGCTTCGATGATCAGGTCGCAGTCGGCCAGCGCGCCGAAATCCAGCGTCGGCGACAATAGGCCCATCGCCTTTTCAACCTGTTCGCCGGTCATCCGCCCCTTTGACGCCGTCGCCTCATAATTCTTGCGCATCACGCCGGTGCCGCGATCGAGCGCTTCCTGGTTCATCTCGAAGATCGTCACCGGAATCCCGGCCGACAGGAAATTCATCGAAATGCCGCCGCCCATCGTGCCGGCGCCGATCACGCCGACCTTCTTGACGCTACGCGGCTGGGTGTCCTCGGGAATATTCTCGATCTTGGCCGCCTTGCGCTCGGCGAAGAAGAAATATTGCTGCGCCTTGGCCTGGGTCCCCGCCATCAGCCCCATGAACAGGTTGCGTTCGTCGATGACGCCCTCGGCATAAGGCTTGGCGACGGCGGCTTCGACCGCCTTGATATTGGCCTCGGGCGCCTCGAAGCCGCGGAACTTCCGGCCATTGGCCTTGCGGAATTCGTCGAAGATCGCCGGATTGTCGCGCGCTTCCTGGAGCTTCTCCTGGCGCTCGCTCGATTTGGGAAGCGGGCGGATGTCGCGCACTTCGTCGGCGTAGGCGACAGCGTGCTGAAGTAATTCGCCCTCGACGATCCGGTCCACGAGGCCGACGGCGTAGGCATCCTTTGCGCTGATCGGCGTTCCCGACGTGACCATTTCCAGCGCCTTCTGGACGCCGGCGACGCGCGGCAGCCGCTGCGTCCCGCCCGCGCCCGGCAGCAGGCCAAGCTTGACCTCCGGCACCCCAAGCTTCGCGTCAGGAACGGCAACGCGGTAATGGCTGGCCAGCGCAACCTCCAGCCCGCCCCCGAGCGCCGTGCCGTGGATCGCCGCGATTACCGGCTTTGTGCAATTTTCGATGATGTCGACGACTTGCGGCAACATCGGCATGACCATCGGCTTGCCGAACTCGCTGATATCGGCACCGGCAAAGAAGGTTTGGCCCTCGCAGCGGATGACAACCGCCTTGACCGCGTCGTCCTTGTCGGCTTCCTCGATCGCTGCGACCAGGCCCTGCCTGACGGCCGCGCCAAGCGCGTTCACCGGCGGATTGTTCGACGTTACGATCAGCACATCGCCGTGGCGGCTGGTGGAGATCGGGCTGGTGGTTGGCTTGTCGATGACATCGGTCATTGGCGTTCACCTCTTCGAATTGCTTGCCGGCCCGCGGCCAAAAGTCACAAAAAGTCGCACCCCTACGGACGCGCGCGTACACGCGCACGCGTGAGGCCAGCTCCAATTTCAATCATCTCGGGACGGTCGATCATTACGGAGCGCCTAAGCTGAAACGAGTTAAGTAGGACAGACAAATTTTCGGCAGTCATGTCGTGGTCCGTCCATAGCTTTGATGGTTGAATGGGTGCGACGCCGACAGGCCGCCGTCTACGACGATCGCCTGTCCGTTGACATAGCTCGACTCGTCGGAGGCGAGGAACAGCGCCGCATTGGCGATTTCGACGGGCGCGCCGCCGCGTTTCAGTGGATTCAGATGGCCGATCTGGTCCTGCTGGCCTTTGGCCCGGGCGCGCTCGAAGATGAATTCAGTCATGCCGGTCTCAATCAGGCCAGGGCAGATCGCGTTGACCCGGATATTGGCGCCGGCCAGCTGCGTCGCCGCGACCTTGACCAGGTTGATGACGCCGGCCTTCGACGCGGAATAGGCCGGTCCGCCGGCCCCGGAACGCAGGCCTGCGACCGAGGCAGTCGCGATAATCGACCCGCCGCCCCGCAGCTTCATCACCGGAGCGGCGAATTTCGTAGCAAGGAATGGACCGATCAGGTTAATTCGAAGTATTTCGGCCCAGTCGGCCGCGTCCTGATCGAAGATGCTGTCAAAGCCGCCCGAAATCCCCGCATTGGCGAAGAAAATGTCGAGCCCGCCGTGGTCGCGGACAGTATGCGCGACCAGCGCCTCGACTTGCTCCTCGTCGCCGGCGTCGCACTCGAATTCCGCTCCGCGCAGGTCCGCGCCGACCACGGTTGCCCCGTGCTGGCGGAAAAGCTCGACGCTGGCCTTACCGATCCCGGAGCCCGCGCCGGTAACGATCGCAACCTTGCCGGCAAGGCGCTGGGTCATAGGCCAACCCCGATGGTCGAGCCTCCATCGACGATCATTGCCTGTCCGGTCATGAAGGTCGACGCCGGTGAGGCAAGATAGACCGCTGCCCCGGCAATCTCGTGAGGCTCGCCGATCCGGCGGAGCGGGGTCCCCTTGGTGACCAGCTTCAGGGTGTCGGGATTTTCCCACAGCGCGCGGGCGAAATCGGTCTTCACCAGGCCCGGAGCGATGCAGTTGACGCGCACACCTTTGGGCCCGAACTCGGCCGCGAGGTTGCGCGCCAACTGGAAGTCCGCAGCCTTGGAGATGTTGTAGGCGCCGATCATGGTCGAACTGGTGAGGCCGCCAATCGAACTGACGATGATGATCGAGCCCTCGCCGCGCTCCAGCATTTCCGGCGCGACCATCGAGATCAGCCAGTGGTTGGCGATGACATTGTTGTCGAGGATCTTGCGGAACTGGTCGTCGCTGATCCCCGCCATCGGCCCATAATAGGGGTTGGAAGCGGCGTTGCAGACCAGCACGTCGACCTTGCCGAACGCCTTGCGGGTCTCATCGACGAGATTCTGAAGGTCGTCCTTGCTGGAGATATTGGCCGCGACGGCGATCGCGCGCTCGTCACCATGCTGGGCGTTGATCGCATGAGCGACTTCGTCGCACGCATCCTGCTTGCGGCTGGAAATGACGACCTTCGCCCCATGTTCGGCCAACGCCGCCGCGATGGCGAGCCCAATGCCGCGCGACGAGCCGGTGACGATCGCGACCTTGCCGGTCAGGTCGAATAAACGCGGGCAGGTCATGATGTTACTCTAGTTCCCCGGCGAAGGCCGGGGTCCAGGCGGCGGAGCCGAAAATCGTCGACTTCTGCAGCCCTGCGGGCTCCTGGGCCCCGGCCTTCGCCGGGGAACAAATAGATGTTCATCCCAGCGCCTCCGCATGCTTGGCGAACTCGATCAGGGCGATCGAGCGGTTGTGGACTTCGTCCGGCCCGTCGGCGAGGCGCAAGGTGCGGATGCCGGCCCAGCTTCCGGCCAACTGCGTATCCTGGCTGACCCCCGCGCCGCCATGCGCCTGGATGGCATCGTCGATGATCTTCAGCGCCATGCGCGGCGCCTTGACCTTGATCATCGCGATCTCCGCCTTGGCCGCCTTGTTGCCGACCTTGTCCATCAAATCCGCCGCCTTGAGGCAGAGCAGCCGCGTGCAATCGATCTCGATCCGCGCTTCGGCCACCCGCTGCTCCCAGACGCTATGCTCGCTGAGCCGCTTGCCGAAGGCGGTGCGCGATTGCAGCCGCCTGGCCATCAGGTCGAGCGCTTCCTCGGCCGCGCCGATGGTCCGCATGCAATGATGGATCCGGCCCGGGCCAAGGCGGCCCTGTGCGATCTCGAAGCCCCTGCCCTCGCCGAGCAGCAGGTTGGACGCCGGCACACGAACGTCCTTGAGCGCGATTTCCATATGGCCGTGCGGCGCGTCGTCGTAGCCGTAGACCGACAGGAACCGCTCGATGGTGATGCCCGGCGCGTCCATCGGCACCAGGATCATCGATTGCTGCTGGTGCTTGCGCGCTTCGGTATCGGTCTTGCCCATCAGGATCGCGACCTTGCAGCGCGGGTCGCCGGCGCCGGACGACCACCATTTGCGGCCGTTGATGACATAGTCGTCGCCGTCTCTGGCGATGCGGCATTCGATGTTGGTCGCATCGGACGAAGCAACGCCGGGCTCGGTCATCAGGAAGGCCGAGCGGATCTCGCCGCGCATCAGCGGCGCCAGCCACGCCTCCTTCTGCTCACGAGTGCCGTAGCGGTGGAGCACCTCCATATTGCCGGTGTCGGGCGCGGAGCAGTTGAACACTTCCGCGGACCACAGGATGCGGCCCATCTCCTCGGCGCACAGCGCATATTCGAGGTTGGTGAGCTGTTCGCCTTCGAATTCGAAGGTTTCGTCGACGTGACGGAGCGCGCCGCCGGGCGGCATGAACAGGTTCCACAGGCCGGCCGCGCGGGCTTTGGGCTTCAGCTCCTCGATCAGTTGCAGCGGCTGCCAGCGATCGCCGCTGTCGATCTCTTTCTTATAGTCTGCGACTCGCGGCCGGATGTCGGCGTCGATGAACTGGCGGACGCGGTCGCGGAAAAAAGCCTGACGTTCCGTAAGGTCAAAATCCACCGCTGCCTCTCCCGCTTGCGTCAGGCCCAAGTCTCGTTCCAAAGGGGGCTAGGACTGTGGGCGGCCAAGGGCAAGATTGATGGCAGATCTCGATCAATTCCGCGCTGAAACGCGCGACTGGCTGGAAGCCAATTGCCCGGCCGAAATGCGCACGCCGATGCGCGGCGAGAAGGACCTTTGCTGGGGCGGCCGCCATTTCCAGTTCCAGAGCGAGGCGCAGAAGCAGTGGCTCGATGTCATGGGAGCGCGCGGCTGGACGGTGCCCGACTGGCCAAGCGAATATGGCGGCGGCGGCCTAAGCGCGGCCGAGGCCAAGATCCTCAAGGAGGAAATGCGCGATCTCGGCTGCCGGCCGCCGCTAACCAGCTTCGGCATTTCGATGCTTGGACCGGCGCTGCTCAAGTTCGGCAATGAGGAGCAGAAGAAGAAGTATCTGACCGAAATTGCCCGCGGCGAAATCCGCTGGTGCCAGGGCTATTCGGAACCGGGAGCTGGCAGCGACCTTGCCGGCCTGCAGACCAAGGCCGAGGCAGTTTCTGATCCAATTGGGGGCGACCATTATCTGGTCAACGGCCAGAAGGTTTGGACCAGCTACGCCGACCAGGCCGACTGGATCTTCTGCCTGGTCCGCACCTCGACCGAGTCCAAGCATGGCGGGATCAGCTTCCTGCTGTTCGACATGGAGAGCCCGGGCGTTTCGACCAAGCCGATCCTGCTGATCAGCGGCAATTCGCCCTTTTGCGAGACTTTCTTCGACGATGTGAAGGTGCCCAAGGACCAGCTGGTCGGCGAGGAGAATAAGGGCTGGGACGTCGCCAAATACCTGCTCGGCCATGAGCGCGAAATGATCAGCGGCATGGGCCTCGGCAGCGGCGTCGGGACTGGCGCGTCGGGAGTGATGCTGGGCCCGGTGGCCAGGCCGGAGGATCCGCTGCTGCGTGCCGAAATCGCCGCGTTCGATGTCGACGCGCTGGCGTTTGCGGCAATGAGCGAACGGTTCATCGACCAGCTCAAGGCCGGCGAAGCGCATCCCGCCATGCCGTCGATGATGAAATATGCCGGGACGGAGCTCAACAAGCGCCGCAACGAGCTGATCATGGCGGCGGGCGGCAGCGATGCGCTGGAATGGGACAGCGAGCGGTCGAAGGGCGGCAAGCCGGCGCGGGACTGGCTGCGCTCCAAGGCCAATTCGATCGAGGGCGGCACCAGCGAAATCCAGCTGGGCATAGTTGCCAAGCATATTCTCCGTCTGCCAGGGGCCTGAGCCGCCATGATGACCCTGACCGACGACCAACGGATGCTGCAGGATACCGTCCGCCCGTTCATGGCGGAGGAAGGCGCTATCAAGAAGCAGCTGAGGCATTGGCGCGATACGCATTGCACCGATGGGTTCGGCCATGAGCTGTGGCAGCAGTTCGGCGAGCTTGGCCTGACCGGCATCCTGATCCCGGAGAGCCAGGGCGGCGCGGGCCTCGGCTCGGTCGAGGCGGGAGTCGTGCTCGAGGAGATCGGCCGCAACCTCACCCCTTCGCCATTCCTTGCCACGGCAGTGGCCGCTGTTCGCGCCCTGGAGGGGTCCGCGCTGGCCGAGCGCTGGTTCCCCGGAATCCTCGCCGGTGAGACGGTCGCCGCGCTGGCGATCGAGGAAGGCAAGCACCACGACCCGGCAAACATCGCCCTCGACGCCAGCCGCCAGGGCAACGGCTTCGTGCTGAACGGGGCCAAGCAGTTCGTCGTCCAGGGCAGCTCGGCGGACTTCATCCTTGTCTCGGCGCGCACCGGCGGCTCGCCGGGCGAGAGGGACGGGATCACGCTGTTTGCGGTTGAGCGGGGCGCGGCAGGTCTGGATCTCGAAAATGTCCAGCTGGCCGACAGTGGCTGGGCAGCGAGGCTCAGGTTTGACAATGTGGCGCTCGATGCCGACGCGGTAGTCGGCGAGGTCGACAATGGCTGGGCTCCGCTGTCCCGGGCGCTGAGCGCGGGCCGCGCCGGCGCCGCGGCCGAGCTGGTCGGCGTCGCCGCCGGCGCGAGCGAGCTCACTTTCGACTATCTCAAGCAGCGCAAGCAGTTCGGGAAGCTGATCGGCGAGTTCCAGGCGCTGCAGCACCGCGCCGCCCATCTCTACGGCGAGATTGAAATCGCCCGCGCCGCTTCGCTCAAGGCAGCGCAGTTGCTCGACGCGGGCGATGACAAGGCCGAGCTGTTCGTCTCGGTCGCCAAGGCCAAGGCAGGACGCGTCTCGGCGCTGGCGGTACAGGAAGGCGTACAGATGCACGGCGGCATCGGCATGACCGACGAGCATGACATCGGTCTCTACATGAAGCGCGAGGTGGTGCTGTCCGAGCTGTTCGGGTCGCCCCGCTTCCACGCCGCGCGCGTCGCCGAACTGTCGGACTATTAGGGCCGGTCGAGGAGGAAGTTGATCCGGGCCGATGCGATCGGCCGGCCCGGCTCGCCCTGCCAGGCGAATGCCTCGACATTGGCCATGCGCTTACCCAGCCGTTCGATGACGGCCTCGGCGAACGTGTCCTGGGGCGTGCCGCCGCGCAAATAATCAACGGTGACGGTGATCGGCTTCTTGACGACCTCGTCGCCGATCGCCCGAGACAGAGCCGTGAAGGCCGCGAATTCGAGGAGACCGGCGATCGCCCCGCCGTGAAGGAAACCCGGCCGGCCGACCACATCGTCATGGAACGGCATGACGAACCGCAGGGCGCCGTCCCTCTCCTCGGTTCTCAGTTGCAGCAATTGGGCATAAGGCGGGAGCGGCTTCATCCCGGTTCCCTAGCGCGGTGCTACGCCGGGGTCACTTGGTCTTGTAGCCACAGAGGATGCCGAGGACGAACGACATGAATAGGGCGAGCTGGACCCGGCCGCTTGGATCGGACCAGTGAAAATAATCCGCGCCCCAGCCGAAAAGCACGACGAACATCATGGCGGAGATGGCGACAATCATTGTCTTACCCCTTCTTGCCGGCTCACACGCGCTGGCGTGTCATGCTAAGTCATAAAAGGGTAAATATCGGGTAAAGCTTGCCCATTTCCGGCCCTCGCGGCATAGGGCCGCGCAGTTGCCCGAGCGAAAGGCCTAAACCCATGAAAGCGCGCGTGTTCGTCACCCTGAAACCCGGCGTTCTCGACCCGCAGGGCAAGGCGATTCACCATGCATTGGAAGGACTTGGCTTCGCCGGCGTCCAGGACGTGCGGGCCGGCAAGCTGATCGAGCTTGAGCTGGCCGACGGCACCAGCGACGACGAAATCGCCGAGATGTGCCGCAAGCTCTTGGCCAATACGGTGATTGAGAATTTCAAGATCGAGCGGTTGGCGGCGGCATGAAGAGCGCGGTCCTCGTCTTCCCCGGATCCAATTGCGATCGCGACCTCGCCGTCGCCATCGAGCAGGTGACGGGCCGCGCCCCGGCGATGGTCTGGCATCGGGAGAGCGAACTGCCCGACGGCACCGACTTCATCGCCATACCGGGCGGCTTTTCGTACGGCGACTATCTCCGCTCCGGCGCGATGGCGGCGCGGTCGCCGATCATGGGCGCGGTAGCCGAGGCCGCCGGCCGCGGAGTGCCAGTGCTCGGCGTCTGCAACGGCTTCCAGGTGCTGACCGAGGCCGGACTTCTGCCCGGCGCCTTGATGCGCAACGCGGGGCTGCATTTCGTCTGCCGCCCGGTCGGCCTCAAGGTCGAAAACAGCCAGTCGATTTTCACCAGCGCCTATCAGTCGGGCGAAGAGATCAGCGTTCCGGTCGCTCATCATGACGGCAACTACCAGGCCGACGCGGAGACGCTCGACCGGCTGGAAGGCGATGGGCGCATCGCCTTCCGCTACACCGGGGAGGTCAACGGCTCGGCGCGAAGCATTGCCGGCATTCTCAACGCGCAGGGTAACGTGCTCGGCATGATGCCCCATCCCGAGCGCGCGCTCGAGCCGGCGCACGGCAACACCGACGGCAGACGGCTGTTCGAAGGGCTGCTGGAAGCGGTCGCCTGAAGTTTTGCCAAGCCTCAAACGCCGGGCGGCCGTTCGGCCTTGCGGCGCTTCGCGCCGGGAAATAAGCCCGCACTAGCGCGCCCGTAGCTCAGCTGGATAGAGCACGTGCCTTCTAAGCATGAGGTCGCAGGTTCGAATCCTGCCGGGCGCGCCATCCACCAACGGCCCGAATGGGTGGAATGCGGGCCACTTGGGCCTAAGAGACGTTTGGTGGATCCAAGAATTGGACTTGTCTCCAATTGCTACAGTCCGTTTAAGCCTTGGTTGACAAGAAGTTAATCAAAGCAGAGCCTCAGATGGTCGAGCGGCCCGGGTGGCCGCGGAAATCTGGCTGCGGGGTAAATCGCCTAAGCGTCGCCCAGCTATTTGCAGAACAGGTCCGTCACCCATGTCACCTGACCGTCCCATTTGCCCCTATTTCGGGGCGAGGGGACCTAACTAGTAAGGGGACGGACCATGAAAACCTTCATCAACATGCTTCGCGACGATCGCGGTGCCTCGGCTGCTGAATATGCGCTGATTCTCGCCATTATTGGTGCGGTCATCGCTATTGCCGCGCTGGGCCTGGCGAATGCCATCGGCAACGCCATGGACAAC
>DATJHF010000020.1:0-5104 GCA_035494075.1 Sphingomicrobium sp.
GCCGCGACGGGATCGACCGAGGTAGCCAGAGCGGTCGGGCCGGTCAGCATGTCGCCGATCGATCCGTACTTGGTGCCCTCGAGCGCGATCTTGGCAAGCCGGTTCTTCGCAACTTTGAACTGGGCACCGGCGTCGCGCATCTTCAGGCGCAGGTCAGTCGATTGCGCGACCGACAGGCCGAGATTGCGGGTGATCACCACCACGCTGGTCTCGGTGAAGACGTTCTTCAGCTCGGCAACCAGATCGGCTTTTTGCGAACGATCCATGCCATACTCCTAGTCATTCCCCCTGCCGGACCATCCGGCAAAGGGTTGGAGCCGCGGAAATTCCCCAAGGGAAAACCACGTCTCCGAGATGTCCGGGGGATGGATCGAGAGGCGCTGCGTGCAGCGCACGACCGGGACGTGTAGGCGACCCGTTCTTGAATTCCTTATCCCCGTCTAGGCTGGAAATTAAGGGGCGAACCCCACCAACTGTCTCGGACGAGCGCCACGACCCAAGGGCCGCGACCGCGCGGCCTCTACAGTTTGGGCGGCGAAAGTCAAGGCGTTGGGCTAGCGGACGACGATCGTGCCGCTCATCCCAAACGTCTTGTGGAAGGTGTGACTGCATTTAAGCTTGAACCTACCAGCCGCCGCTGGAGCGGTCAGATGGATTTCGAGCGTCTGGCCTGACGGCACCTCGACTCCTCCCTCGGCGACCAGTCTCCGGTCGGCGGGAGCCACACCGGCCACATCAAAAAACGATTCAGCCACGAAATCATGTCCGCCGTCGGAGACGTTTGTCAGGCGCAGTACATAGGGCTGGCCATGGTTGAGGACGATGTCCTTTGGCGTAAACTTGAAATTGGCAAGCTGGACACTGACCACCGTGGGTGCCTGCGAGGGCGCCGGTTGGGCGCCGAACAATGCCAAGGGCAGTGCTAGGAAAATGCCGTAGCGCATGGTTCACGCTCCTTCGCCCGGGATGAACGCATAGTCCAGCTTAACGGTGCCTTGCCGGGCGCTTGACAAAAACGCGCCTTCGGTGCCCCTTTCGCTGCCACCTGCCGGGGAGTGCTCATGCCGAGGCTTTGGATCTGGCTGCTGCTTCTGTTCGCTGCCATCCTGGTTCCGGGCGTGGTCACGGCCAAGCCTGCTCCTTCACGGATTGTCGCGGTCGGCGACCTCCATGGCGACTATGACGCATGGGAAGCCATTGCCGCGGCGGCCGGCCTGGTCGACGCCAAGGGACGCTGGACAGGCGGAAATACGACGCTCGTGCAGTTGGGCGATGTTCCCGACCGCGGCCCGGATAGCCTGAAGATCTTCCATCAGCTGATGAAGCTGCAACGCGAGGCCACCAAAAGCGGAGGCAAGGTCGTCGCAATGGTCGGCAATCATGAAGCGATGAACATGACCGGGGATTTGCGTTACGTTCACCCCGGCGAATTTCGCGCCTTCACCGACCGGCAATCCGAAACTCGCCGGGATCGCATCTATGAGGCCAATCGCGCGGCGATCGAAGCCGCCTACAAAGCCAAGGATCCCAAACTCACGGCCGAGGCCATTCGCAGTGACTGGATGAAAGCAAATCCGGTCGGCATGCTGGAGCATCAATTGGCATGGGGCCCGGTCGGTGAGATCGGCAAATGGGTGGTCGGCAACCCGGCCGTAGTGAAGATTGGCGACAGCCTGTTCGTCCACGGTGGGATCAGCGCGGCCTACACCCAATATTCGCCCGAGCAGATCAACCGGCGGGTCGCCGATGCGCTTAAGGCGCGGGAGGAGACACCGACTTCTATCATCAACGATCCATCCGGCCCGCTCTGGTATCGCGGATTGGTAAGCCGCGAGCCGGGCGACGAAGCCACGGTTGCGCCGGTCGCCGCCAATGGCCAGCAGCTAAGCATGGACCAGGAGATCGCGCTGGTACTCGAAGCATTTCATGTGAAGCGGATCGTGGTTGCGCACACGCCGTCAACCAGCGGCATCGTATCTGGCGCCCAGGGAGCGCTGTGGCGCATCGATACCGGGATCAGCCGGGCATATAACGGCAAGCTGACCTATCTGGAGATCATCGGCGACAAGGTCACGGCGCATGAGGTGCCGCGGCCTGCCGCCAAACCATGGGGGTAGGGATGAAGTGGCTATTGGGGGCAGTTGGCCTGATTGCAGCACCTGCCGCTGCCCAAACGACACCATTGTTCGCAAGCGACGATCCGATCCACATCAAGATTGCCGGACCGGTCAGCGCCGTTGCCCGAAGCGCGGAAGATTCGACCGCGCCGCGCGACGCTACGCTTAGTCTCGCTGGAACTCCGGAAACATATCCGATCCGCCTTTCGGCCCGCGGCATCACCCGCCGGCTGAAGCTGACCTGCAGCTTCCCGCCGCTTAGGGTCGACTTTGCCCAGAAGCCCCCGGCAACCTCGCTGTTCGCCGGGCAGGGCCGGTTGAAGCTGGTCACCCACTGCCAGAACGATGCTGGCTTCCAGCAGCATCTCCTGCTGGAATATTCGGCCTATCGGATCTTCAACCTGATCAGCCCAGTAAGCTTCCGCGCCCGCCTCGCCACCGTCGACTATGCCGAACCCAACGGCAAGGTCTCCACGACCCGCTGGGGGTTCTTCATCGAGGACATGGATGACGCGGCAAAGCGCAACAATATGACCCGGGCCCAGGTCGGGGATCGGATCCTGTCGACCCAATTGGAGCCCAAGCAAGCCGCGCGCATGGCCTTGTTCGAGTACATGATCAGTAATCTCGATTGGTCGATGCGTGCCGGCCCGCAGGGCGAAGGCTGCTGCCACAACGGCAGACTGCTTTCCGCTAAAGGCTCGCCGCTGTTCGTGCCGATGCCCTACGACTTCGACTATTCCGGCCTGGTCGATGCGCCCTATGCCGTGCCGCCCGAGGGGATTCCCGTCCGGAGCGTTAGGACCCGCTATTATATGGGCTATTGCCGGTTCAACGCGGAGGTGGTGGCCGCGGCGGCGGAATTCCGTGCCAAGCGACCGGCGATCGAGGCGATGTATGCCCAGCTTCCGCTTTCCGAGCGAACGCGCGCCAAGGCGCTCGCCTATCTCGCCGCTTTCTATAGTGACATTGCGACTGATGATTCCGTCAGGACCAAGGTCCTGAACAAGTGCATGGGTTAACCTAGGCGGCGGGACCTGGCGGGGGAGGTGGTTCAACCGGCGCGGCCTTTGGCGGTCCGCTGTCGGGATTGAAGTCGCTCATGTAGCGCTTCATTCCCTCGCGCTCGCCATATTCGCTGACCCACAGCCCGACGAAACAATAGTTGAAGGCGAGGCTCATCACGAGGGCCAACTCGACCGCGCCGATGCCGGAGGCGAGGCCGATCCCGACCGACAGCAGGATGTAGAGCGCGTCTCCCGAGCTCTTGAGGCTGTTCTTGAACCGAACTGCACCGGCAATTCCGCCAAGTGCGAAGGCCAGCGCCAGGCTGTGCTGTACGACCACCACGATCGACGTCACCACCGACGGCAGGATCAGGATGGTGCTGATGATTGACTGGTCATATTCGTCGGAGGTGCGGGTCGCCATATAGACCCAGGTCACCGGCAGCGACGTAATTAGCGCGCCGAGGATGGCGACAAACATCCAGCCGAGGCTTTGACCGAGGGTCTTGACCTCTTGCGCCCTGGCAACCGCATCGAATGCGTTTGACTTGCCGCCGCCGGCATTGATCAGCGCCTCCGCCCCGCCGATCGGCAGGTAGGATTGCATTTCCGGATTGTTGTGGATGACCAGCCAGGCGCCGCCGAACAGGATCAGGTAATAAACGCTCAGCTGGATCAGTAATTTTGTAGCCCGCATGTCGATGTCCCCCAACGTGCCTAGTCTAGGTCAATCGTCCTTGTCCTTCCAGCGATAGGAAGGAATTGGCTTCATGACGCCGTAGCGCTCCTTGATCGGTTCGTGATCGAGCTTGGGCCAAGGAATGTTTTCAACCGGAAGCTTGGTGTCCGGAAGCCGGTCGAGGAGGTCACGCAGCAGGGTCAGCCGGCCCAGTCGCTGGTCGTTGAAATCGACCAGCGTCCACGGCGCGTGCGGAGCGTCCGTTGCCGCCAGCATCCGCTCGCGTGCTTCGGTGTAGGCATCGTAAAGGTTGCGCGCCTTGATATCGACCGGCGACAGCTTCCACCGGCGGAGAGGGTTGTTGAGCCGGTCTGCAAAGCGTTCCTCTTGCTGGTCCTGGTCGCAGCACAGCCAATATTTGTAGAGGTAGATGCCGTCGTCGACCAACTGGCGCTCGAAATCCGGCACGGCCTTCAGGAACGCCGTGACCTGCTGTGACGAGCAAAAGCCCATCACGGCCTCGACGCCGGCGCGGTTGTACCAGCTGCGGTCGAACAGGCTGATTTCCCCCTTGGCCGGCATATGCTCGACATAGCGCTGGAAATACCATTGGCCCTTCTCGCGTTCCGAAGGCGAGGGCAGGGCGACGACATGGCATTGCCGGGGATTGAGGATGCTGGCGAACATCTGGATCGACCCGCCCTTGCCGGCGGTGTCTCGGCCTTCGAACACAACCACCAGCCGCTGGCCGGTTTCCTGGATCCAGCGCGCCGCGTCGCTTAGCTCATGGAGAAGCGGAGCCAGCGCTTCCTCATATTCCTTGTGACTCAGGTGAGCCATCGCATCCCCCTGCAGCAAGTCCCGGGACCTTAGCGGCCAGCGCGCATAAGAAAAGGGCCGGACGTTTCCGCCCGACCCTTGACTGGATCGCTAGCCGCAGTGCTCAGGCGCCCGCGACCTCCGCGGTGTCGAGGCGAACGCCCGGACCCATGGTCGAGCTGATCGCGATCTTCTTGACGTACTTGCCCTTGGCGCCCGACGGCTTGGCCTTGACGATGGCGTCGACGAACGCATCGAAATTGGCCTTGAGGTCGGCTTCGGGGAAGCTCGCCTTGCCGATGCCGGCGTGGATGATGCCGGCCTTCTCGACGCGGAACTCGACCTGGCCCGACTTGGCGTCGGTGACCGCCTTGGCGACGTCCATGGTGACGGTGCCGAGCTTCGGGTTCGGCATCAGGCCCTTGGGGCCCAGCACCTTGCCGAGGCGGCCGACCACACCCATCATGTCCGGCGTCGCGATG
>DATJHF010000021.1:0-125445 GCA_035494075.1 Sphingomicrobium sp.
TACCGTATCGCCTTCCTTGACCAGCCATTTGGCGAGCGTCCCTTCCTCCATCGTCGGCGACAGGGCGGGCATCTTCAGTTCGATCGACATGGGGTTTCCCGGGCTCAAACAGACTCGTCCGGCACAAAGGCCAAAGCGGTAAGCGGGTCAACCCTCAAGCCGGAAAAGCTTGCCTGTCGCGCAGAGTTGCCGCAGCTTTCCGGCCCGGGGAGAACAGGGATGGCGCGAACCTATTTGGTCGTGATCGATGACAGTCCCGAAGCGCGGGTCGCACTGCGCTTCGCGGCGCGCCGCGCCGCCAAGACCGGCGGCGAGGTCGACATATTGGCGGTGGTCGAGCCGCAGGATTTCGTTCAGTGGGGCGGCGTCCAGGCGGCGATCGAGGAAGAACAGCGTCTGCGCATCGAAGGGATTGTCGCCGCTTCGGTCGGCGAGATCATGGATGCGGCCGGGATCACTCCGGAGATCATCATTCGCCAGGGAGATCCGGTGGCTGCCGTCCGCGGCCATATCGGGACACGGCAGGATGTCGCCGCGCTGGTGCTCGGCGCTGCGCCGACCGGCAAGCCCGGTCCGCTGGTAGCTCATTTCGCAGGCAATGATGCAGGCAAGCTGCCGGTCCCGGTGATGATCATTCCGGGCGGCCTTAACGACGATCAGCTGGAGATGCTGAGCTAGATTGCCCGCGTGATGATTTCAGCGAGGCGCACGACACCCTCCTCATCTTCGGCATCAAACCGGGCATGTTTTGGGCTGTCGATATCGAGCACGCCAAGCAATTCACCGTCGCGGATCAGCGGCACGACGATTTCGCTGTTCGACGCGCTGTCGCAGGCGATGTGGCCCGGGAAAGCATGCACGTCCTCGACCCGCTGGACCTGCCCGGTCTTGGCTGCGGCGCCACACACACCCTGGTCGAATGTCATGCGGATGCAGGCTGGGCGGCCCTGGAACGGGCCGAGCACCAGCTCGCCGCCGATGTTCCGGTAGAAGCCGACCCAATTGACGTCGGGCAGCGTCTCGTAAATCAGCCCCGAGGCGTTGGCCATGTTGGCGATGCCGTCGGGCTCTCCGAATACCAGACCTTCCAGCGCAGAGGCGAGATCGCGGTACAGGGTCGCCTTGTCGGCCGTTTCGATCTTGAAGTCGTACATCAGTCCAGCCTCACTCGTCCTCGCGCCGCCTTGATCGCGCTCCGGCCCTTCTTCTCGTCGACGCGCTTGGCCTTCGCCGCCCGGCTCGGACGTGTCGGCTTGCGCTTGCGCTGGACCAGATGGGCCTCGGAAATCATTTCGGCAAGGCGTCGGCGCGCATCCTCCCGGTTGGCCTCCTGCGTTCGGAAGCGGCGTGCGGTGATGATCAGCTCGCCGCCGGTCGTCATTCGGCTGCCGGCGATGGTCTTGAGCCGCTCATATGCGTGGAGCGGCAGTCCCAGCTTGAACACGTCGACGCGCAGCTGGCAGGCGGTCGCCACCTTGTTGACGTTCTGGCCGCCGGGGCCGGTCGCGGCGAGGAACCGTTCCGACAGGGCCTCGTCCGGAATGATCACGTCCTCCGGCTTCATAGGAAATCCAGCCAGCGGCCGAAGCGGTCGGGAACGGGTGCCGTAACATCGATCGGCGGTTTCGGGTCGCGCGGCACGACCAGCCGCCAAGCGTGGAGCAACATCCCGCTGTCGGGCAAGGTCATTCCGCCCAACTCGGCATCGTCCGGGAGCGAATAGACGGGATCGCCGGCGATCGCCGCCCCCAGACCGCGCGCTGCATGCACGCGGATCTGGTGTGTTCGGCCGCTCAGGGGGCGGAATTCGACCAGGGTCTGTCCTTCGGCTTCGGCAATCTTGCGCCACTGGGTCGCGGCGGACTTGCCGGCGTCGTCCGCGACCATCCGCCAGCCTCCCTTGGCGCTCGATACCTTGGCGATCGGAAGCTCGATCAGCCCCTCCTCTCCCGGTACCTCCCCGTCCAGCACCGCCAGGTAGCTTTTCGATACCGCGCCGGTTTCGAAGGCTTGTTGGAAGACGGCCCGCGCGCGCGGGTTACGCGCGAGCAAGAGACAGCCCGACGTATCGCGGTCGAGCCTATGCATCGGCACCGGTGGCCGCTTGAAGCCGAGCTTCAGCTCGTCGATCCGCGCCTCAATGCTGTCGCCGCCGGCGCGCGGCGGGTCCACCGGCAGGCCCTCGGGCTTGTCGATTACGATCGCCTCGCCGTCGACGAACAGGATGCGGTCTTCAAGATTCATGGCATTGCCCATGAAACCGGGCCAATCGCGAAGCAATCCAATTCGGACAATGGCTTGGTCCACCCCGGCGCCGATACTGATCTAAACTGATGCAGCGCTGCAACGATATCGGCCATTTACGAAGTTTTACGCACTATTAACCTTTTAAGGTCAGAAACCGCATGGTTAATGGACGCTTAGACGTCGTTAAGAGCGCGCAACCTTTGCCGTTCCCATCGGCGGCCTAATCAGGGGAATACAGCATGCGGGTATTGCTGATCGAAGACGAGGCGACCATCGCCAAGAGCATTGAGCTGATGCTCGGCACGGAAGGCTTTAACGTCTACACCACCGATCTGGGCGAAGAGGGCTTGGACCTCGGCAAGCTCTACGACTACGACATCATCCTGCTCGACCTCAACCTGCCCGACATGCACGGTTATGACGTGCTGAAGAAGCTGCGCACCGCCAAGGTCTCGACCCCGGTGCTGATCCTGTCAGGGATCGGCGAGATGGACTCGAAGGTCCGGGCCTTGGGCTTCGGCGCCGACGATTATGTCACCAAGCCGTTCCACCGCGACGAACTGGTTGCCCGCATCCACGCGATCGTCCGCCGCTCGAAGGGACATTCGCAATCGGTTATCCGCACCGGCAAGCTGGCCGTGAACCTCGACGCCAAGACCGTCGAGGTCGATGGGGCCCGGGTCCACCTGACCGGCAAGGAATATGCGATGCTGGAGCTGCTCTCGCTCCGCAAGGGCACCACGCTGACCAAGGAAATGTTCCTCAATCATCTTTACGGCGGCATGGACGAGCCCGAGCTCAAGATAATCGACGTGTTCATTTGCAAGCTGCGCAAGAAGCTTTCGCTGGCTTGCAGCGGCGATAATTACATCGAAACCGTCTGGGGCCGCGGCTATGTGCTGCGCGATGCCGAGGGCGATACTGCGGCGACCGAAGTCGCGGCGTAATCATTACGGTGCTCGCCTGTCCCCCGGACAGGTCGCGCTCTGAAATTCCTGGGGGAGTGGCAACGGCGGAGCGGAAACGCTCCGCCGTTTTGCATTAGCGGGCTTCGGCCAGTTCCATCGGCAGCGGCGCGCGCTCGGAATTGGCGAACACGCTCGGCTTGAGCCAGCTGCTGATCCGCCTCGTCAACGCCTGATCCCCTTCAACCACCAAATCCCCCGTCTGAATGGCGTCGCGATAGCTTCGGTCGCCCATCCAGACGTCATGCATGGTGCGCGTCGTGGTGGTGAAATAGACATCCACGTCGCGCCCTGGCGGGCTGATGCACACGTCGACCTTGGCGCCGTCCACCAGCAGCCACCAATTCGCCTGGTCAGTGAGATCCTTGAACTTGAACTGGATTACGCTGTGATCGCCGGGCAGCTGTGACGGGTCGATGCTACGCTCGAGATAGAACATCAGGAATTCGACGTCCAAATCGTCGTGGGTAAGCTTGTCCCGGGCCCAGCAGAGACCCCATTCGCCCATCGCAATGATCACCGGCAAAAGCGCTTCGCAGGCCTGGGTCGGATAATATTCGTAGCCGCGCTGCCCGCTGATCCGGCGCCTGACCACCAGCCCCTCCGCTTCGAACGACTTGAGGCGCGCAGTCAGCAGCGCCGGTGAGATATCGCCCAGGCCGCGCTGAAGCTCGTTGAACCGTCTCCCGCCCATCAAAAGTTCGCGGACGATGAGGACGCTCCAGCGCTCCCCCAAAACCTCGGTCGCCTTGGCGATCGGGCAGAATTGACCGTAGTTCATGGCCGGCTCCTTGCCCGCCCATATAATCGCTGCACTTCAGAAACTGTAGTGCATTGCTTCATTCGCTGAACTGGCCGCGATGACCGCCTGGCAGCAGTAGGTCTCCACCCCAACGAAGGAGATTTTGCATGCCGCTAGTGACCATCGACGTCATCAAGGACGTCTTCAGCCCCGCCAAGAAGCAGGAGCTGATCGAGAAAGTGACCGAAGCCATGGTCGAGGTCGAGGGCGAGGAATTGCGCCAGGTGACCTGGGTCCGGATCGTGGAGGTCGAGCAGGGCAATTGGGCGATCGGCGGCCAGCGCCTCAACGCCGCGGCGGTCCATGCGATGAGCGGCAAGCTCAAGGCGGCCTAACCGGCTGCCGGCACGACAAGCGGCGGGACGGACCACTTCCCCACCCCATCCGGCCCGCCGTTTGTCCAATCGTCGATATTAGGCTTGCCCGTTTCTCCCCACCCACTACCCAAGGGACAGTTGCTTAGTGGGGGGTCTAATGCTGGAAATCGCAAATCTTTCGCACACTTATGCGAACGGCACGGTCGCGCTCGACAATGTGAGCCTGTCGATCCCGCGCGGCATGTTCGGGCTGTTGGGGCCCAACGGCGCCGGCAAGTCGACGCTGATGCGCACCGTGGCGACTCTTCAGGAGCCAACCGCCGGCACCATCAAATTCGGCGAGATCGACGTGCTTGGCCAGCCAGGGGAGCTGCGCAAGCGGCTTGGCTATTTGCCGCAGGATTTCGGCGTCTATCCGCGCGTCTCGGCATACGCGATGCTCGACCAGCTGGCGGTCCTCAAGGGCATCACCGGCAAGGGCGAACGCAAGGCGATCGTCGAAACCCTCCTCTACCAGACCAATTTGTGGGCCGTCCGCGACAAGGCCATCGCCGGCTTTTCCGGTGGCATGCGGCAGCGGTTCGGGATCGCCCAGGCGCTGATCGGCAACCCCGAGCTGATCATCGTCGACGAGCCGACCGCAGGCCTCGACCCTGAGGAACGCAACCGCTTCCTCAACCTTCTCGCCGGCATTGGCGACAATGTCGTCGTCATCCTGTCGACCCATATCGTCGACGACGTCGCCGACCTCTGCCCGCGCATGGCGGTGCTGGCCAACGGCCGGCTGCAGCTTGAAGGCAAGCCCTCCGACCTGATCGCCTCGACCCGCGGCAAGGTGTGGTCCAAGACCATCGACCATTCAGAGCTTGAGACACACCAGGCCGAGCATGAGGTGATCTCGACCCGCCTGTTCGCGGGCAAGACGATCATCCACGTCCTGAGCGACTCCCGGCCGGCAGGCTTCGAGCCGGTCGAGGGCGGCCTCGAGGACGTGTATTTCTCGACCCTGTCCACGCTTCGCCGCGCAGCCTGAGCGGAGATCCAGTCATGCTGCTCGGAATCACCGGATTCGAAATTCGCTATCAGCTCAGGAACCCGGTCTTCTGGGTAGCAATCGCGATCTTCTTCCTGCTCGGCTTCGGCCTGACGGCCAGCGAAAACGTCAGTATCGGCACGCCGGGGACGGTGCATGAGAATGCCCCCTACGCGATTGCCGTCGCCACTGCCGCCTTCGTCCAATTCTATCTGTTCATCACCACCGCCTTCGTCGCCAACGCCATCGTCCGCGACGACAATAGCGGGTTCGCACCGATCGTCCGCGCCACCAGCGTTACCGCCAGGCAGATAGTGCTCGGGCGCTTCCTCGGCGGCCTGTTCATCGCGATGGTCGGCTATCTGGCCATCCCGCTCGGCATGTTGGCCGGGTCGCTGATGCCCTGGGTCGATCCCGAGACGGTCGGGCCGCAAAATTTCTCATATTATGCATGGAATTTCGTTGTTTTCGGACTTCCCAACGTCTTCCTGACGAGCGCGCTGCTGTTCGGACTGGCGACCCTGACCCGTTCGATGATGGCCTCGTACATCGGCGCGGTCGTGCTGGTGATGGCCTATCTCATCACTGCCAGCATCGTCGGCCAGAAGATTGAATATCGCGATGCGTTCGCGCTGTGGGAGCCGCTCGGCAACGGCGCGATCGGCGAGGTGACTCGCTATTGGACCACGAGCGAGATGAACAGCCGCCTCGTTCCGCTCGAAGGCGTGGTGCTGCTCAATCGCCTGATCGCCGTCGGCCTCGGCATGCTGGCCCTCGCCGTTACCTTGTGGCGCTTCAAGCTGACCGAGCGGGCGCCGTCGAAGCGCAAGATCCGCAGGCTCGCCAGGCGCCAGGAGCGAGAGGCCAAGGCCGCTGACGTACAGCCCCTTCTCGGTGGTGACTCAATCGTTGCGCGCAATGCGCATCCGTCGCGCTGGGTGCAGTTCGTCACGCGCCTGCGCGTCGAAGTCCGGCAAGTGCTGACCAGCCCGGGACTGATCGTCCTCGCCTTGCTGGCAGTCGGTTTCACCGGCGCGATGCTGTGGCTCGGCCAATCAGCCTATGGCACTTCCGATTATCCGACCCTGACGGCGACCGTCGACACCGTACGCGGCGGCTCGGCGGCATTCCTGCTGATGATCACCGTCTTCTACAGCGGCGAACTGGTGTGGCGGGAGCGCGACCGCAAGCTCAACGAAATCATCGATTCAACGCCCGTTTCCAGCTGGGTGATGACGGTCCCGAAAATGATCGCCATCTTCATCGTGCTGTTGATCGTCAACTCGGCGGCAATGGCGACCGGCCTGTTCTACCAGCTGGTCAAGGGCGCATCCTTCGTCGGCATTCCGCAATATCTCGGCTGGTTCCTGATTCCGGCGGCGATCAACGGCCTGCACATCGCCATCCTGTCGGTCTTCGTCCAGGTGCTCAGCCCCAACAAATATGTCGGCTGGGGCATCGTCTTCGTCTGGTTCGTCGGGACGATCTTCCTCAATAACATGGGATATTCCAATCCGCTCTACAGCTACGGACAGGATCCCGACGTACCGCTGAGCGACTTCGTCGGCGCCGGCAGCTTCTGGATCGGCAAGGCCGTCTTCCAATTCTACTGGCTGTGTTTTGCAATCATCCTGGCGGTCATTGCCCATCTGATCTGGCCGCGAGGGACCGACCTGGGCCTGCGCGTGCGCCTCAAGCGAGCGCCCCGCTATGCATCGGTCGCCACATTTGCGATTGCGGGCGCCGCCACGGCCGCGATGGCCGGTGCCGGTATCTACGGCTATCACAACATCGAGCAACTCAACCGCTACATAACCTCCGACGATGCGGAGAAGCTCAGCGCGGATCTCGAGAAGAAATATTTGAAGTACGAGACGCTGCCGCGCCCGGTCATCACCAAAGCGACACTCGATGTGCAGCTGTTTCCGAAGGAACGGCGCCTCGTCGCCAACGGCCGTTACGAGCTTCGCAACGAAACTGGCGTGCCCATTGCCGAGCTTCATGTCCGCCAGGGCGACCGCGACCTGGAATGGCTGAAGCTTGATGTGGCCGGGGCCCGGCTGGTCTCGGACGACAAGGACTTCGGCTACCGCATCTACCGGTTCGACAAGCCGATGGCGCCGGGTGCCACCTCCAGCCTCGACTTCACCTCGCGCCTATGGCGCCGCGGCTTCCGCGCGCAGGGCCAGGCGACCGACGTCATCGAGAACGGCACCTTCGTCAACAATAGCGACTTCGCGCCGATCATCGGCATGGGCCGGCAAGGACTGCTCAGCGACCGGGCGCAGCGCCGCCGCCAGGGCCTGCCGGCCGAACTTCGCCCGGCAAAGCTGGAGGACATGCGCGCGACCGCCCGAAACTATATCAACGCAGACTGGCTGATGTCCGACATCACCCTGACTACGGATGCCGGCCAGACGCCGATCGCGCCGGGCAATCGTGTGTCGGACGTTACTCGCGACGGCCGGCGGACCGCGCGTTTCGTCAGCCCGGCCCCGATCCTCGATTTCTTCTCGATCCAGTCGTCGGACTATCGCGTTGCGAGCCGCGACCACAACGGCATCAAGCTGTCGGTCTATTATCACGACGGCCACGACTTCAACGTCGAGAAGATGCTGAAGGCGATGGGCCTTGCGCTTGATTACTATCGGGCGAACTTCGGACCCTATCAGTTCAACTACGCCCGGATCGTCGAATTCCCCGGCTACCAGAGCTTTGCCCAGGCCTTCGCCGGGACCATGCCCTATTCGGAATCGATCGGCTTCGTCGCCAATACCAACGATCCCGACAAGATCGATTTCACCACCTATGTCGTCGCCCATGAGATGGCGCACCAATATTGGGCCCACCAGGTGATCGGCGCCGACATGCAGGGCGGGACGCTGACCAGCGAAACGCTGGCCCAATATTCGGCGCTGATGGTGATGAAGCACCTTTACGGGCCGGACAAAATCCGCCGCTTCCTGAAGTATGAGCTCGATTCCTACCTCAGCGCCCGCAAGGGCGAGGCGGTCGAGGAACTGCCGCTAGAGCGCGTCGAGAACCAGCAGTATATTCACTACCGCAAAGGCTCGGTTGCAATGTACCTGCTGCAGGAACGGCTGGGCGAGCAGGCGGTCAACCGCGCGCTGTCGCGGTTCCTGGCCAAATTCCGGTTCAAGGGCGCGCCCTACCTCCGGTCGGTCGACCTGATCGACGAGTTCCGCAAGGAGGCCAAGACCCCCGAACAGCGCCAGCTGATTGCCGACCTGTTCGAGAACATCACCCTCTACGACTTCAAGGTGAAGGATGCGACGACGCGCAAGGATGGCGACGGCTGGACCACGACCCTGAACATTTCCGCCGGCAAATTTTACGCCAATGGCAAGGGTGTGGAGCGGCCGGCAAAGCTGTCCGATGCGATCGAAGTCGGCTTGTTCATGGCTCGGCCCGAACTCGGCGCCTTCTCGGCCAAGGACGTGGTCCTGCTGAAGAGGGAGCCGCTTCGCGACGGGGTCCAGCGGCTGACGCTGCACAGCAAGCAGAAACCGGCGTTTGCCGGGGTCGACCCCTATAATTATTACGTCGACCGAAACAGCGACGACAATCTGGTCCCGGTTACGGCCGGCTGATAGTCAGCCCTCCCAGGCAACGCCTTCGGGCGCTCCCCGCGATAGCTTGTCGGGCAGCGGCTCTCCCTTGGGCGTGAACTCGAGCGACACGCTATTGATGCAATAGCGTTCGCCGGTTGGCGGCGGACCGTCGGGAAACACATGGCCCTGGTGGGCGCCGCACCGGACGCAGACGATTTCGGTGCGGACCATGCCGTAGCTGGTGTCGCTCAAATATTTGAGATGCTCGGCTGCAAAGGGCGTGGTGAAGCTCGGCCAGCCAGTGCCGCTCTCGAACTTCCGGCCTCCGTTGAACAGCGGCAGTCCGCACAGCCGGCAAGTATAGACCCCTTCCCTCTTTTCATCGAGGAACAGGCCGCAGAAGGGCGCCTCCGTGCCATGCTCGAGCAGCACATGCCGCTCCTGATCGTCGAGATCGGCCTCCAGTTCGTGGAGCTGGGCATCCGTTGGGGGTGTCAGGTCGAATTGAAGCCTGGTCGCAAGGTCATCCATCCGCATTTCCCTTCTTTTCATACATCGACTCGATCTCCTTCCCCTCCGCGCGCACGATCGGAAGGAAGAACATCGCCGGTAGAATAAGCAGGCACAACCAGGCGAGCCTGACTTCGATGAAGGCCAAGGGGATTGCGGCGGCATAAACCGCGACAGCCGGCCAGATCCGGCGGAGCACACGATGGTGGAGAGCGCGGTGGAATTCATTTTCGCTGATCCGCGCAGCATGCCTTCGCAGCAGGCTAAACGAGAGCGTGCAACACATGACTACGAATGCATAGGCCGCAGCCGCCCTCGGCGACGTCGGGTGCGCTCCCAGAAAGCGCGCAACGATCGGGATCAGCGTGATCCAAAGCAGCGCATTGTTGTTGAGCCAGAGCGTGGCCCGGTCGGCCTTGGGCAGGGTGAAAATCAGATAATGATGGTTGCCCCAGAAGATCGCAACGACAACGAAGCTTAATGCATAGGTTGCGAGCAGCGCGCCGAACGTCATGAGCGCAGCACTATTATCGCCGAATGCAAGATCATCCGGGATGCGAATTTCAAGCACCATGATCGTGACGACGATCGCGAAGACCGCATCGGAGAATGCCTCGATGCGGCGGTTGCTCGGCCTCAGCTCAGTCGGAAGCCGCATGCCCGACTTGTGTTTGCTGGTCACTGCACCAATTCTGTCAGAGGCTTGCCCTTTTCAACAGTGTAGGTCGCCAACTCGGCCGCCGGGCCGTCCCCTACATTCCTGGCTGCATGGACCGTGCCGTAAGGGACGAACAACACCTCGCCTGCCTTCAGGGTGATGGGCTTGCCGTCCACCTCATACTCAAGCGTTCCCTCAAGCACGTAGATAATCTCTTCGCCCGGATGCTTGTGTCTGGGGAAGGATGCCCCCGGCGCGAAGTCCACCCTGGCCTGGAGGACTTCGCGGCCTGGAATGCTGAGATCATGCCGTTGCAGGTCTGTGCGCGTCGTGCCCGCCGGGCGTGGCTGTGCGGGGAGCGGCACACCGCTCCCCGCGACCAGCAATGCGACGGCCGATGCAATAATCACCCGTCTCATTGGCCCAATCCTATCCACGCAGCGAACGGAAGCCGTTGCGAAGGTCGTCGACGATCGCCTGCGGCTGCTCCCACGCCGCGAAGTGCGCACCTTCCGGATGCTTTTTGTAGTAGAGCAATTGCGGATAGGCCTGTTCCGCCCACTTTTGCGGGATCGGGCAGATTTCCTCCGGAAAGGCGCTGACCACGGTCGGGACCTTCACGCCCTTCGGGGCAAAGAAGGCGTTCTTGTTTTCCCAATACAGCCGAGCCGAGGACACGCCTGTATTCGTCAGCCAATAAAGGGTGATGTTGTCGACGATGTCGTCTTTCGTCAGCCCCATCTGCTCGCCATCGAACACACGCTCGATCTGCCGATAGGTCCAAATGTCATGGTCGATGATCCAGGCCGCGAGGGCGACCGGGGAGTCGGCGAGCCCGTAGAGCGTCTGGGCCCTGTTCCCCATCTCCTGCGCATAACCCAAACCATGTTTGTAGAAGAAGGAGACATGATCGAACGAATAGCGTTCCTCTTCGTCGAGGCCGGCCGGCGGTAGACCCCCGGCGAAGGCGGCGGCATCGACTTCGGGCGGAATCGCACCCGCCATATTGGTATGAATGCCGAGCAGTTCCGGCGGCGCCTGTACCCCGATGAAGTCGGTGATCAGCGCTCCCCAGTCGCCGCCCGAGGCGACGAACTTGTCGTAACCCAGGCGCTTCATCAGCTCGATCGAGCCGGTGGCGATGCGCTCCGGACCCCAGCCGGGCGTGCTTGGTTTTCCGGAAAATCCGTAGCCGGGCATCGACGGGATCACGACGTCGAACGCGTCGGCCTCGGTGCCGCCGTGCGCGGTAGGGTCGGTCAGCGGATCGATGATCTTCAGCTGCTCGATCACCGACCCGGGCCAGCCGTGGGTGACGATCAGCGGCAACGCGCCTTCATGCTTCGACTTCACATGGATGAAGTGCATGTCGAGTCCGTCGACCTCGGTGACGAAGTTGGGATAGCTGTTGATCCGTGTCTCGACCCGCCGCCAGTCGTGCTGGTTCAGCCAATGATCGGCGAGCTTTTGGATCGTAGCGAGGCGAACGCCCTGCGTATCGTCATTGACCGTTTCGCGTTCGGGCCATCGGGTCGCCGCGATCCGCCGCTTGAGATCCGCCAGATCCTCATCAGAGGCGCGAAATTCGAAGGGGCGGATTGAGCCATCCTCGACATGCGGCTCTGGCCCGGCCTCCGCGCCGATGACAAAGGTCTGAGTGGCTGTGTCGGATTTCTGCGCCGGCTTATCAATATTGGTGGGGGTCAGCGCGGTGGGCTCGGCCATTTCATTTCTCCGGTGTCTCGAGGGGAGGGAGACGCAGTACGGCACGCAGGGAAAGGGCCGTGGAGAATGGTGGTGCGCAACTTGGGACGCGCGGCCGCGGCCGCTCTGCTCCGCGTCCGACTAGTCGGTCAAGCAGCTATATTTTGATCGATTGAAGGAACTTTTTCGCCCGCTGTGAATCAGGCGTCGACCAGGATCCGGCGCGGCGAGCGGGCCGGCAGCGGACGGTCGGCCGTCACCGGCTCCAGCTCCGGCGCATCCATCCGGCGCCAGCCGTCGCGGCCGAGCCGCTCAAGCGGCTTGAAGCTCGCCTTGTAGGCCATCCTGTCCGATCCCTCGACCCAATAGCCGAGATAGACAAAGGGGAGGCCAGCCCGCGCCGCGCGGACGATATGGTCGAGGATGATGTAGGTGCCGAGACCTTTCCGGGCGCCTTCACCGACATCGTAGAAGCTGTAGATCATGCTGAGGCCGTCGGCCTGCTGGTCGCTAAGGCACGCGCCGATCAGCTTGCCTGGACTGCCGTCGAGCGATGGCTCGCGATATTCGATGACGTAGGTGCGGACCGGCGTCTGCTCGATCATGTCCGCATAGTCCTGCTCGTCCATCTCGGCCATGCCGCCGCCGGGGTGACGCTGGGAGAGATAACGGCGGAGCAGCGCATATTGCTCTTCGGTGCTCCACGGACGGCAGGCATTGACCTCCAGGTCGGAATGGCGGCGCAGGATCTTGCGCTGGGTGGCATTGGGCGCGAACTGGTCGGCCAGCACCCGCACCGACACGCAGGCCGAGCAGTCGACGCAGCTTGGGCGGTAGGCGACCGATTGCGACCGGCGGAACCCGATGCGGCCGAGCGCCTCGTTCAGCTCGCCGGCATTGCGGCCATTCAGCTCGGTAAAGACCTTCCGCTCGACCTTGCCCGGAAGATAGGGGCACGGCGAGGGGTTCGTTACAAAGAACTTGGGGAAGCGAAATGGTGCGCTCACCTCGACCCGGCCCTTCCGCAAATGGTTACGAAACTCTTTATGCTCGTCGTAAACGCGGAAGGAAAGAGTTCGACTCTCAAAAAGAGGGTTAACGCGGCAACTGTGCCGCAGGGGGACGGAATTGGGTTAAGGCTTGGCGCCTAATCGAGCTCGGCGCGCTCCACGTCGAAGCCGCTGTCGACCAGCTTTTTGATCAGCGTTTCCATCGCCTGGACGTCGCGCGCCTCGCACTCGACCTCGATCACCGTATCCTTGGCCGGGAGCCGCGTGAAAATGCGGTGGTGATTGACCTCGATGATATTGACCCCGCATTCGTGGAACTTGGCGGTAATCGCGGCGAGCGCGCCGGGCCGGTCCTGGGCTGCAATGCGGAGGCGGGCGATCCGGCCGCAGCGGACCAGCTCGCGAACGAGCACATTGGCCAGCAAATGCGTGTCGATATTGCCGCCGCACAAAGTGGTGCCGATCTTGCGCCCGCGGAACCGCTCGGGCTGGGCGAGGATCGCCGCGAGACCCGCCGCGCCGGCGCCTTCGACCACCGACTTCTCGATGTTCACCAGCATCGCCACCGCATGCTCGATGTCGCGTTCGGCGACGAGGTCGATGCGATCGACCAGGTCTGCGATAATCGAGCGCGTCAGATGCCCCGGCTCCTTGACCGCAATGCCCTCGGCCAGCGTGTCGCCGCCTATCTCGCCATTGCCGCCCTCGACCACATTCTTCATCGACGGATAAAGCTCGGCCTCGACGCCGATCACCTTGATCCCCGGTTTCAACGCCTTGGCCGCGGTCGCCACGCCTGAAATCAGCCCGCCGCCGCCGATCGGGATTACCAGCGTGTCGAGGTCGGGCGCGTCCTCCAGCATTTCCAGCGCGACCGTTCCCGCCCCCGCCATCACCGTAATGTCGTCGAACGGGTGGACGAAGACATAGCCTTCGCTCGCTTCCAGCTCACGGGCATGGGCATAGGCATCGTCGAACCGCTCGCCGTGCAGAACGACATGCGCGCCATGGCCTTCGGTCTGGGTAACTTTGATCATCGGCGTCGACACCGGCATGACGATGGTGACCGGAATGCCGAGCCGCCGGCCATGATAGGCCACGGCCTGGGCGTGATTGCCGGCCGAGGCGGCGACGACCCCGGCGGCCCGCTCAGCGTCCGACAGCTGCAGCAATTTGTTGAGCGCGCCGCGCTCCTTGTAGGCGGCGGTGAACTGGAGGTTTTCGAACTTCAGCCAGACTTCGGCGTCGACGATTTGCGACAGCGTCTCGCTCTTCAGCATCGGGGTGCGGATCACCGAACCCTTGATCCGTTCGGCTGCGGAGCGAACGTCGTCGAGAGTCGGGCGGGATTTAGCGGGAACGTCCATGGGCGGTTCGCCTAGACCTTCCGCGCAAAGCAAACAATGCTATCGAGACGGCCATGCGTATGACCCTTTTCGCGCTCGCCGCGCTTCTCGCTTCCTCTTCCGCGCTTGCCGACACGCTGGTGACCAATGCCAATGGCATCCAGGTCGATGCGAACGGCAAGGTCGAGCGGTTCACCGGAATCCTGATCGGCGATGACGGAAAGGTGAAGCGCCTGCTGCACGGGGAAATGCTGAAGCTGCGTGACACGAAGGTCGTCGACGCCAAGGCCCAGACGGTAATGCCAGGCCTGATCGACGCGCACGGTCATATCATGGCGCTCGGCTTCACCGCGCTGCAGCTCGACCTCACGGGCACCCGCTCGCTCGCAGATCTGCAAGCGAGGCTGAAGGCCTATGCGGCGGCCAACCCCAACGTGCGTTGGATCCAGGGCCGCGGCTGGAACCAGGAACTGTGGGCCGACAAGCGTTTCCCGACCGCTGCCGACATCGATGCGGTGGTCAGCGACCGGCCGGTCTGGCTCGGCCGCGTCGATGGACATGCCGCGATCGCCAACAGTGCGGCAATGCAGGCCGCCGGTTTCGCGTTGAACACCCAGGCGCCGACTGGCGGGCGGATCGAGAACGGCCTGTTCGTCGACGCTGCAATGGGCCTGATCGAGTCCAAGATTCCAGCGCCGACGCCCGCCGAACAGGATTCGGCGCTCGTCGCAGTGCAGACGATGATGCTGTCCAACGGCCTCACCGCCGCGGCCGACATGGGAACCGCGCCCGACGAATGGTTGGCGATGAACCGCGCTGGCCAGGCTGGCACCCTCAACGTGCGGATCATGAGCTACGCCGGCGGCATCCCAGGCATGAAGGCCATCAACGGCGGCAGGCCGAGCGACTGGCTTTACGGCGACCGCCTGCATCTCGGAGGGGTCAAGCTCTACGCCGACGGGGCGCTGGGTTCGCGCGGCGCCTGGCTGAAGCAGGCCTATGCCGACAAGCCGGACACCCGCGGCCTGCAATTCCTGACCGACGCGCAAATCTTCGAGCAAGCCAATGCCGCAGCGGCGGGCGGCTACCAGCTCGCGATCCACGCCATCGGCGACGCGGCCAATGCCCAGGTCATTTCGACCTATGAAAAGCTCACCGCTGCCTACGGGCAGGACCGCCGCTGGCGGATCGAGCATTTCCAGATCGTCGATCCGGCCGACATTCCTCGCCTCAAGCCCGCCGGGATCATCGCCTCGATGCAGCCGACCCACCAAACCAGCGACCGGCTGATGGCCGAGGCGCGGCTTGGCCCGGATCGGCTCAAAGGGGCCTATGCCTGGCAGACGGTCGAAAAGCTGGGCATTCCGATCGCCTTCGGTTCCGATTTCCCGGTCGAAAGTCCCAACCCCTTCCCCGGCCTCGCCGCGGCAATCAGCCGGCAGGACATGAACGGGCAGCCGCCGGGTGGGTGGCGACCGGAAGAGCGCGTTTCATTTGAGCAGGCGCTTTCCGGATTTACCCGCGGCGCTGCCTATGCGGGCTTTGCGGAGCAGCGGATCGGCGCGCTCGATCCCGGCAAATGGGCCGATTTCATCATCGTCGACCGCGACGTCGGCAAGGTCGATGCGCAGGCGCTGGCGCGGACGCAGGTCCGCGAAACCTGGGTCGCGGGGAAGAAAGTTTGGGAAAAGAAATAAGCTGTCCCCCGGCGAAAGCCGGGGCCCAGGAGCGCCGAATAGGCGCTGCTCCGCATCGCCCTGGACTCCGGCCTTCGCCGGGGAACTAATTGCGACCCTGAGCCCTCTCCACCAGCATTCCGGGCGTCAATATCTGCGGCAGCTCCTCGGGTTCGGCCTGGCCGGGCGCGTACCATAGGTAAAGCGGCACTCCCGCCCTGCCCCGGCTTTCGAGGAAGCGGGTAATCGCCGGATCGCCGTTGGTCCAATCCCCGGCCAGCACCTTGACGCCCGCCTTGGTGAACGCCTCGCGGGTCGCCTCGCGTTCGATCGCCGCCGCCTCGTTGGCCTTGCAGGTCAGGCACCAGTCGGCGGTGAAATAGACGAACACCGGCTTGCCCTGGGCGCGATACTTCTCGACCGCCGCTTCACTCCACGCTTCGGCGCCGATCGGCACATTTGCGGGAGCTGACGAATAGGTTGGCATGGAAAAGGCGGGAAATATGAAGGCCGTTCCCACGAGCACGACCAGCACCCAACTCACGCGCTGGCCGGCGAATTGCAGGCTGCCAATCCACCAGAGCATGAGAATTAGGATCGACGCTGCGGCAAATCCCCATGCAAATGCATCTAGTCCGCCCAGCCGGTAGAGAAGCCACAGGCAGGCGACCGCGCTCGCCGCCATCGGAATGGCGAGGAAGCGTTGCAGCCGGAGCATCCACGCACCCGGTTGAGGAAGCCGCTTTCGAAGCCCGGGAACAAAGGCGATCAGCAGGAAGGGAATGGCGAGCCCGAGGCCAAGGACTGCGAACACCGCCACCGACCCGTACAGCGGAAGCAGCAACGCCGTGCCCAGCGCGGCCCCGAGGAACGGCCCGGCGCAGGGCGTGGCGACGAATGCTGCCAGCGCCCCGGTCCCAAAGCTACCTTTCGGGTTATGTTCCCCAGCAAGCACGGGCAACTCGAACACCCTGAGCAAGTTGAGCGTGATCGCCGTCGCCAGCAGCAACAGGACAATGATGGCGCGCGGGTCCTGCAGCTGGAACGCCCAACCCGCTTCGGCACCGCCCGCTCGGATCGCCAGCAGCAGCCCGCCCAATGCGCCCGTACCGACCACCGCGCCACCCGCATAGGCGAGTGCATCGCGGCGTGCCGCCTGCTCATCGCCGCCCGCTTTGGCAAGATGCAGCGCCTTCAACGCCAGGATCGGGAAGACGCAGGGCATCAGGTTAAGCAGCATCCCGCCAAGCAACGCGCCGAGCAGGGCGTAAACCAGCGCATTGCTGCCAAGGCCGCCAACCGGGTTGCCGCCGTTCGGCACGTCGCCCGGCACTGCATTGATCTCCAGGCCCGTCCCGTCGCCAAGCGCCAGCACCCCCGACAGCCGCTCGGGAGCGCCGCGGCGGCGCTTCAGCTCGGCGATCAGCAAATCTCCCTTGCGGCGGAAACCCTGCTGCGCGGCATAGTCGATCGGCCCGTCCTCGGCCGGGAAGAAATATGGTTTGCCCAGCTCGACGCTGGCAGGCAGCGGGATGGCGATCTCGAGCCTTTCCTTGCCGAGCGCGAATTTGGCGGGGCTGGCGAGGGGGCGCGGCAGCGCGCGGCGCCATTCGTCGAACCGCGCCCGCTCGGTCGCCGGGCCGGCCCCGACCGGCAGGTCGAGCGAAATGCTTCCCTGCTCGGGTACGCAGACCTTGTCTGTGCAGGCCAGCCAATGCGCTTCGGCGCGCAGCGGCACCACGCCGTTCGCATCCTTGGGAACGGTCAGCCGCGTCAGCAGCGCATGGTCGCGCTCGTAGACATAGTTGACGATCCCCGCGACCAGCAGCCGGTCGGGCACCGGGAAGCGCAGCGGACCCACGCCCGCGCCCTTGGGCAGCTGCCATTTGATGTCCATCGGCAGGCCGGCATCGCCCGGATTGACCCAATAACCGTGCCAGCCGGGCTGCGTATGCATGACGATCGCCAGCTCGACCTCGCCCCCCGGCACCGCGGGGCCTTCGGCAACCAGCTCCGGCTGGATGGCATTTTCGCGCGGGGCCAGTTGCGCGGCGGCAGGCGCGGAAATCAGGAAAAGCAGGGCGAGCAACCAGCGAAGCATCGGCTGCAGCGCTAGCCGCCCTTCAATCGCTAGTCGAGATTGGGCCGCAGCCACCTTGCCGCTGCGTCGACCTCCACGTCCCGTCGCCCGGCATATTCCTCAAGCTGGTCCTGCCCGATCCGCGCGACGCCGAAATAGCTGGCATCGCGATGGGCAAAATAGAATCCCGACACCGCCGAAGTCGGCAGCATCGCGAAATTCTCGGTCAGCGACACTTCGCCCGGCGCCCCGCCGAGCATGTCGAACAGCATCGGTTTGAGCGAATGGTCCGGGCAGGCCGGATAGCCGGGCGCCGGGCGAATCCCATGGTAGCTTTCGCGGATCAGCTGCTGGTTGGAGAAATGCTCGTCGGCATAGGCCCACAGCCGATTGCGGACATGCGCATGAAGCACCTCCGCAAGGCTTTCGGCGAGCCGGTCGGCCAGCGCCTTGAGCAAGATGTCGTCATAATCGTCGACGGTCTGCTTGAACCGCTCGAGGTGCGGCTCCAGCCCGTGGATCCCGACCGCAAATCCGCCGATCCAGTCCTCGCCATCCGGATCGATAAAGTCCGCCAGGCACATGTTGGGCCGCCCTTCCCGCTTCTTCACCTGCTGGCGAAGGAAGGGGACGCGGGTCCAGTCGTTCCCGGCGAGGATCAGGACGTCATCGCCCTCGCGCCGGCATCGCCATAGGCCGACCGTGGCTTTCGGCGTAACCCAGCGCTCGGCGATGATCTGGTCGAGCATTTGCTGCGCATCGGCAAACAGGCTCCGGGCGCTTTCGCCGACGACCGGATCGTCGAGGATGGCGGGATAGGTCCCGGCCAACTCCCAGGCGCGGAAGAACGGCGTCCTGTCGATCGACGCCTTGAGGTCCTTCAGCGGCCATTCGCCGAAGTGATGAAGGCCCGGATATTGCGGCGGCGGCGCCTTGCCCGACGGATCATAGGGAAAGCCGTTGGCCCGAGCCGCCTCGAGCGTGGCCAGCTCGCTGTGGCCGCTGCGCTCCCGCGAGACGCGGATCTTGTCATAATCGTCGGCGGTGGTGTCGATCAGCGGCATGCGCTGCGTGTCCGAAACCAGCGACGAGGCCACGCCGACCGCCCGGCTGGCGTCGAGCACATGGATCACCGGCCCCTTATAGGCCGGATCGATCCGCAGGGCGGTATGCACCTTGCTGGTCGTGGCTCCCCCGATCAGCAGCGGCAGGCTGAAGTCAGCGCGCTGCATCTCGCCCGCCACGGTCACCATCTCGTCCAGCGACGGCGTGATCAGCCCGCTAAGCCCGATCATGTCCGCCTTATTGTCGTTGGCCGTCTGGAGGATCGTCTGCCACGGCACCATCACGCCCAGGTCGATCACCTCGAAGCCGTTGCACTGCAGGACCACCCCGACGATGTTCTTGCCGATGTCGTGGACGTCCCCCTTCACCGTCGCCATGACGATCCGGCCCTTGCCCTTGGTGGCTCCCGATTTCTCCTTTTCCGCCTCGATGAAGGGAATCAGGTGCGCCACCGCGCGCTTCATCACCCGCGCGGACTTCACCACCTGCGGCAGGAACATCTTGCCCGACCCGAACAGGTCGCCGACGACGTTCATGCCGTCCATCAGCGGCCCTTCGATTACCTCGATCGGGCGATTGAACGCCTGGCGGGCTTCTTCCGTATCTTCGACGATATGGGCGTCGATGCCCTTGACCAGCGCGTAGGACAACCGCTCGGCGACAGGCAGCGAGCGCCATTCCGCCGCCTTCTTCTCCTCGGCCGCGTCGGTTCCGCGAAACCGCTCCGCCAGCGCGATCAGCCGCTCGGTGGCGTCGCCTCCTGCTTTTGGCCGCCGGTCGAGGATGACGTCCTCGCACGCCTCGCGCAGTTCGGGATCGATCGCATCGTAAACGTCGAGCTGGCCGGCATTGACGATCGCCATGTCCATTCCGGCGGGGATCGCATGATAGAGGAACACCGAGTGCATTGCCCGGCGGACCGGCTCGTTGCCACGGAACGAGAAGCTGAGGTTGCTGAGCCCGCCGGAAATATGGACATGCGGGCAGCGCGCCCGGATTTCCTTGGCCGCCTCGATGAAGTCGAGCGCGTAGCGGCGGTGCTCGTCGATCCCGGTCGCGACCGCGAACACATTCGGATCGAAGATGATGTCCTCGGGGGGAAAGCCGTCGGCCACCAGCAGCTTGTAGGCCCGCTCGCAGATATCGACCTTGCGCTCCTTGGTGTCGGCCTGGCCGGTCTCGTCGAACGCCATCACGACCACCGCCGCGCCATAGGCCCGGACCCGCCGAGCCGCCTTGAGGAACAGGTCCTCCCCTTCCTTGAGGCTGATCGAATTGACGATCGGCTTGCCCGAAACGCACTGCAGGCCGGCCTCGATCACGCTCCACTTGGAGCTGTCGATCATCACCGGCACGCGCGCGATGTCCGGCTCGGCGGCCAGCCGCTTCAGGAAGGTCGCCATCGCCAGCTCGCCGTCGAGCAGCGCCTCGTCCATGTTGACGTCGATGATCTGGGCCCCGGCCTCGACCTGGTCGCGTGCGACCGCGACCGCGGCGTCATAGTCGCCGGCCAGGATCAGCTTCTTGAACTTGGCCGATCCGGTGACATTGGTTCGCTCGCCGATGTTGACGAAACGCGCGCCAAGCGCGCTGGAGAAGTCATTCACGCAGCCAGCACCATCGGTTCGAGGCCGGACAGCAGGGTATTGCTGGGCGACTTTGGAACTTCGCGCGGCGCCGCTCCCTTTGTCGCCTCGGCAATGGCGGCGATGTGCGCCGGGGTCGTTCCGCAGCAGCCGCCGACCACATTGACCAGCCCCTCATCGAGCCAGTCGCGAACCTGCGCCGCGGTTTCCTCCGCCGCTTCGTCATAACTTCCGAGCTCGTTCGGCAGGCCGGCATTGGGATAGGCCATCACCAGCGTCTCGGCAGTCCGCGCCAACGCGGCCAGGTGCGGCCTCAGCTGAGCCGCCCCGAACGAACAATTCAGGCCTATTGTCAAGGGCTTGGCGTGGCGAACCGTGGCCCAGAACCCTTCCACCGTGTGGCCGCTGAGATTGCGTCCCGACAGATCCGTCAGCGTCATCGAGATCATCATCGGCAGCTCGCGGCCGAGCGCCCGCTCCGCCTCCAGCGCGGCCATGATCGCGGCCTTGCAGTTCAATGTATCGAACACCGTCTCGATCAGGACGAAGTCGATCCCGCCCTCGACCAGCGCGTCGATCTGCTCGCGATAGACGGCTTTCACTTCCTCGAACGTCACTTCGCGATAGCCGGGGTCATTGACGTCTGGCGACAAGGACAGCGTCTTGTTGGTCGGGCCGATCGCGCCGGCCACCCAGCGCTTCCGCCCGTCCGCGGCGCCATCCGCCACCTCGCGGATGATCAGCGCCGCCGCCCGGTTAATGTCGGGCACCAGGTCTTCCGCCCCATAATCGGACTGGCTGATGCGGTTGGCGTTGAAGGTGTTGGTGGCAAGAACGTCGGCACCCGATGCGACGAAACTTTCGGCAATCTTGCGGACGATGCCAGGCTGGGTGAGGTTAAGCAGGTCGTTATTGCCCTTCTGGTCGCGGCCAAGCGCCAATGCGCCGCGATAGTCGCCCTCCTTCAGCCCCTCGCACTGGATCAGCGTGCCATATGCGCCATCCTTGACCAGCACGCGCTCCCCCGCCGCGGCCCGAAACTTCTTGGCCACGCTCATGCTCGCACTCCCAGCAGGTGACAGATGGCATAGGCCAGTTCCGCCCGGTTCAAGGTGTAGAAATGGAAGTGGCGTACGCCGCCCGCATAAAGCTGCCCGCACAGTTCCCCGGCAACCGTCGCGGCCACCAGCTGCCGCGCCTGCGGAAGCTCATCGAGCCCCTCGAATAGCCGGTCCATCCAATCGGGGATCGCGGCGCCGCACTGACCGGCAAAGCGGCGGGTGGTTGCGACATTGCTGACCGGCAGGATGCCCGGCACGACCTCGACGCCCGGCCGGACCTCGGCCACCTTGTCGCGGAAGCGGAGAAAGCAATCGGCCGAGAAGAAGAATTGGCTAATCGCCCGATCGGCGCCGGCGTCGATTTTCCTTAGAAGATTATCAAGGTCGGTTTGCGGGCAGTCTGAATCCGGATGGACCTCGGGATAGGCGGCAACCGAAATCTCGAACGGAGCGACAGCCTTCAGGCCTGCGACAAGCTCCGTCGCGTTGGCGTAGCCGCCCGGGTGCGGGCAATAGCCCTGGCCCGGTTCCGGCATGTCGCCGCGCAGCGCGACGATGTGCCGAACGCCGGCATCCCAATAGGCGCGGGCAATGCCGTCGATTTCCTCGCGCGTTGCGCCGACGCAGGTCAGGTGCGCCGCGGGCGTCAGATCGGTTTCCTTGACGATCCGCTCGACCGTGGCGTGCGTCCGCTCGCGGGTCGAGCCGCCGGCGCCGTAGGTCACCGACACGAAGCGTGGTTTCAGGGGCGCCAGCGTTTCGATCGACCGCCACAGCGTTTCCGCCATGGCGTCGGACTTCGGAGGAAAGAATTCAAAGCTCACCTGGATGTCGCCGCGCGCTTCGGCGAACAGCGGCGCATGGGTGGCGATGGCGATCTCGCTTTCGCGGTTCATGCGGCTGCACGCTCCCGGTTGGCTGAAGCGGACTTAACCCCGCGCCAGAGGATGACGGTCAGTTCGCCGCCGCCAAGGCGTTCGATCTTCTCAAGCTCCAGGCCCGCCGCTGCGAACCAGCCGCGCATCGCGTCGTCGGCAAAGCCGAGACGAAGATGCGCGTCCTGCTCCTTGAGTTCGGCCCGCTCATGCTGGGCGAAATCGATCACCAGCAGGCGGCCTCCGGGGCTCAGCACCCGCGCCGCCTCGGCGATCGCCGCGCCTGGCTGCTGGGCGTAGTGCAGAACCTGGTGGAGGATGATGTCGTCGACGCTTTGGTCGCCCAGCGGCAGGGCGTACATGTCGCCCTGGCGCAGGCTGGCGCCGGAGATCCCCGCTTCTTCCAGCTTGACCCGGGCGAGGCGCAGCATCTCCGAGGAGCGGTCGATACCGATCGCACTCCTTGCCTTGGGCGCGAACAGCTCGAGCATCCGTCCCGTCCCGGTTCCAATATCGAGCAAGGCGCCCAGCGGACGGTCGGCCAGCAAGCCTGCGATCGCCCGCTCGATCTCGGCGTCGGCGATGTGAAGTGAGCGGATGCTCTCCCAGGTCGCGGCATGGGCTTCGAAATAGCGCCGCGCGGCTTCGGCGCGATCGGCTCGAACCGATTCCAGCCGTGCTGCATCGGCGGCAAACAGCTGCTCCGCTTCGGTGTCGAATCCGCGGTACAGGTCGAACAGCGGCTCGATCCGGACGGGATCGGCCAGCTGGAGATAGACCCAGCTCCCCTCCTTGCGCCGGCCGACCAGGCCCGAGTCGCTAAGGATACGGACATGCCGCGAAACGCGCGGCTGGCTTTGGCCGAGTAGCTGGGCAAGCTCGCCGACCGACAGCTCCATGACCCGCAGGAGCGCCAGGATGCGCAGCCGCGTCGGATCGGCCAACGCTTGAAAAAGCGCGGCAAGCCGGAGATCTCGGGTCATCGCTTAAGGATATAAGGAAGTCTTTATATCGGTCAATCCAGAAGGGCCTTCCGAGAAACTTTTCTGGCTCCGCAACAAATGACGATTGCGTGACGCGAGAAACATCAATATTTCCGGCCGCTGGCCTGACGCTTGCGTGAGGCCGAGCCGGAACGGTTTCCCGAAAGGGGAACCGTTCCCCATAAGCAAGGAATGGAACGATCATGAAGAAGGTTGCACTGACCGTTGCGGTCCTCGCGCTCGGCCTTGCCGCGTGCGAAACCAAGACCGAAAACGCTGTTGATAACACCGCCGTCGAGAACGCTGCCGAAGCCGACGTCAACGCTGCCGACACTGCTGTCGACAACGCGCTCGACGCTGCTGGCAATGCGGTCGACAACGCTGGCGAAGCCGTCGAGAACGCCGGCGACGCGGTTGCGAACGCTGCCGACAACGCTACCAACTAAGTAGCGCGGTCGCCGTCTTTGACGGCAAAGCGAATAGAAGGGCCGTCCGGCATGTCCGGGCGGCCTTTTTTAATTCGATCGAAGTGGTACTTCGATCGAAATGAGATTGTCCCTCAGCCTCCTGCTGTTCCTGGCCGCCTGCAACCGCGAAGAGCAGCCGCAAGCGCCGACGCAAGCCGAATCCGATCGCTTGAATGACGCCGAATCGATGCTCAACGGCCTCGCCAACGAAGAAGGGCCGGAAGCCAAGGCTCCCGACCCTTCCAATCAGTCGGACTGATCGGACGGACTTTAGAAGTCCATTCCGCCCATTCCGCCCATTCCGCCGCCCATCGGCATGGCCGGCTTGTCCTCGGGCATTTCGCTGACTGCCGCTTCGGTGGTGATCAGCAGGCCCGCGACCGACGCGGCGTCCTGGAGCGCGGTGCGGACGACCTTGGTCGGGTCGATCACGCCGGCCTTGACCAGATCCTCGTAGACCTCGGTCTGGGCGTTGAAGCCCATCTTCTCATCCTTGCCCTCGAGCAGCTTGCCCGAGATCACCGCGCCGTCATGGCCCGCGTTCTGGGCAATCTGGCGAACCGGCGAGTAAAGCGCCTTGCGGACGATATCGATGCCGCGGGTCTGGTCGTCATTGACGCCCTTCAAGCCGTCGAGCGCCTTGGTGGCGTAGAGCAGCGCAGTGCCGCCGCCCGGAACGATGCCTTCCTCGACCGCGGCGCGGGTCGCATGGAGCGCGTCGTCGACGCGATCCTTGCGCTCCTTGACCTCGACCTCGGACGCGCCGCCGACCTTGATCACGGCAACGCCGCCGGCGAGCTTGGCGAGACGCTCCTGGAGCTTCTCGCGGTCATAGTCGCTGGTGGTGTTCTCGATCTGCTGGCGGATCGCCTCGGTACGGGCCTTGATCGCCTCATGCGTTCCGGCGCCATCGACGATGGTGGTGTTGTCCTTGTCGATGGTGACGCGCTTGGCGGTGCCGAGCATGCCGACCGTGACGTTCTCCAGCTTGATGCCGAGATCTTCGCTGATCATCTCGCCGCCGGTCAGGATGGCGATGTCTTCCAGCATCGCCTTGCGGCGATCGCCGAAGCCCGGCGCCTTGACGGCCGCGACCTTGAGGCCGCCGCGCAGCTTGTTGACGACCAGGGTCGCCAGCGCTTCGCCTTCGATGTCCTCGGCAATGATCAGCAGCGGACGGCCGCTTTGCACCACCGCCTCGAGGATCGGCAGCATCGCCTGGAGGTTCGACAGCTTCTTCTCGTGGATCAGGATGTAGGGGTCGGCCAGTTCGACCGACATCTTTTCCGGATTGGTGATGAAGTAGGGCGAGAGGTAGCCGCGGTCGAACTGCATGCCTTCAACCACGTCGAGCTCGAATTCGAGGCCCTTGGCTTCCTCGACCGTGATCACGCCTTCCTTGCCGACCTTCTCCATCGCTTCGGCGATCTTCTCGCCGACGACGGTGTCGCCATTGGCCGAAATCACGCCGACCTGGCTGATCTCGTTCGAACCGGAAACCGGCTTCGAGCGGGCCTTGAGGTCCTCGACCACCTTGGCGACGGCGACGTCGATGCCGCGCTTCAGGTCCATCGGGTTCATGCCGGCCGCGACCGACTTCATGCCTTCGCGAACGATCGCCTGGGCCAGCACGGTGGCGGTGGTGGTGCCGTCGCCGGCGATGTCGTTGGTCTTCGAGGCGACTTCGCGCAGCATCTGCGCACCCATGTTCTCGAACTTGTCCTTGAGCTCGATTTCCTTGGCGACGGTTACGCCGTCCTTGGTGATGCGCGGCGCGCCGAAGCTCTTGTCGAGGACAACGTTGCGGCCCTTCGGCCCCAGCGTCACCTTGACGGCATCGGCGAGGATGTCGACGCCCTTCAGAATCCGCTCGCGCGCGTCGCGCGAGAATTTCACGTCCTTGGCTGCCATCTGGCTACCCTTTCTTGAATTCGAATGTTCTCAATGTTCACGGTCGTGAGCGTGAAAGTCAGCCGACGATCCCGAGGATGTCGCTTTCCTTCATGATGATCAGGTCTTCGCCCTCGATCTTCACTTCTGTGCCCGACCATTTGCCGAACAGGATGCGGTCGCCGGCCTTGACGTCCAGCGGCGTCACCTTGCCTTCGTCCGAGCGGGCGCCCGAACCGACGGCGACGACTTCGCCTTCCTGCGGCTTTTCCTTGGCGGAATCGGGGATGATGATCCCGCCCGCGGTCTTTTCTTCGGCCTCGACCCGGCGGACGAGGACACGGTCATGAAGCGGCCTGAAACCCATGTTGTTTGACCCTTTAGCTTCTACAAATTGAGTGGTGCTTGGCACTCGTACAACAAGAGTGCCAGCGATGGCGCGCATATGGGTCGGGCATTCCTACCCGTCAACACCTACCTCGATGGGAAATTTCAGAAGCGGGTCAGGCCGAGCCCTTCCCTGCGCGTCCAGCGCCAGATCATCAGCACCGCAACCACGCCCAGCCCCGCCGCCAGGCCGGTCCAGATTCCAATGCCGCGCCAGTCCATCGCGAACGCCAGCGCGACGCCGACGCCAAGGCCGATCGCCCAATAGCCGATCAGTGCGAAGATCATCGGAATGCGCGCATCGTGAAGCCCACGCAGCATGCCCGCCCCGACCACTTGGGCGCCGTCGACGACCTGGAACAGCGCGGCCACCATCAGGAAGGAGACGCCCAGCGAGATGACCGTGGCGTTGGCAGGGATGTCTGCGAGGAACAGGGTGATCAGCTCCCTCGGGAAAATATACATGAGCGTCGCCATCACCGCCATGAACCCGATGCCGAGCGTGAACGCGGTCCAGCCGGAGAGCGAGATTCCGTCCGGGTCACGGCGCCCATAGGCCAGGCCGACGCGCACCGTTGCCGCCTGGCCGAGTGCTAGTGGCACCATGAATGTCGTGGCCGCGATTTGCAGGGCGATCTGGTGCGCTGCTACGGACGGCGCGCCGAACAATCCCATCAAATAGGCGGCAGCGCTGAACACGCCGCCCTCGAACCCCATCGTCAGCCCGATCGGGCCGCCCAGCCGGAACAGCTGGCGGAACCGCGGCCAGTCGGGCCGCCAGAAGCGGCCGAACAGATGGAAACGGCGGAACTGGCGGTCGACCAGGACGACGATCCCCAGCGCGATCGCCATGGCGAACCAGACGACCGAGCTGCCGATCCCGCCGCCGATCAGGCCGAACCGCGGCATGCCGAGATGGCCGAAAATCATCGACCAGCTAACCAGTGCGTTGAGCGGGATGCCGACGGTGCTGATCGCCAATATCCAGCCCGGCCGCTCCATCGCCGACACAAAGTTGCGCATCACCTGGAACAGCATCCACGACGGGATCATCCACATATATCCCTTGAGGAACCATGCTGCGAGGCGGGCCAGCTCCGGCGCCTGGCCAAAGAAGAGAATGATCGGCTCGGCATTCCAAAGCACGATCATCGTCGGCACCGCCATCAGGGCGGCCGCCCATAGCGACTGACGGAAGGTCCGCCGGACATCGCGCACCGAGTTGAACCTTGCTCCAAGCGCCGATGCGATCATGGGCGACGACGCGGTCAAGACACCGAGCGCGAACAGGATCATCCCGAAGGTCAGGCTTAGCCCCAGCGCCGCGGCGGCCAGCTCGGTGGGTCCGAGCCATCCCAGCAGGATGACGTCCGTCGCCTGGATGAGCTGCATGGTCAGGTTGGCAAGCATCAGCGGCCAGGCAAGGCTCAGCATGGCGCGAAGCTCGTCGCGCCATGCATGCGTCGCCGAAGGTGGGGCCGCTCGATTCATGCCGGTGCGCCTAGCAGGTTGGACCGCGAGCGTCACAAGCGCTGGTCGAAAATCCTTGGGCCGCCGCCGAGTTCTGCTCTAGGCATTGCCGACAAACGACGGAGTAGTGGCGATATGCGGTTCGTGAAGGCCATCTGGAAGCTGCTGGTGGGCATCAAGGACGCATTGGTCCTGCTCTTCATGCTGATGTTCTTCGGACTCCTTTACGCGGCCCTCTCGGCCCGGCCGGAGGCGGTGGGCGAAGGCGTATTGGCCATGGACCTCGACGGGGTCCTGGTCGAACAGGCCGAGCGGCCGGACCCGGTCTCGGCGCTTGCCGGCACCGGCAACGTCACCCGCGAATTCGAACTGAAGGACCTCGTTGCGGCACTCGACGCGGCGAAGGACGACGATGGGGTCAAGGCCATCGCCCTCGATCTCGACGGTTTCCTTGGCGGCGGCCAGTCGGCCATCGCCGCCCTCGGCGAGAAGCTCGACGAGGTGAAGAAGAGCGGCAAGCCGGTCGTCGCATTCGCTACTGGCTATACCGACGATCGCTACCAGCTCGCATCCCATGCCTCGGAAGTATGGCTGCCGGCGATGGGTGCGGTCGCGATGGCCGGGCCGGGCGGCAACAACCTCTATTTCAAGGGGCTGCTCGACAAGCTTGGAGTGACTGCCAACATCTACCGCGTCGGCACCTACAAGTCGGCGGTCGAGCCGTTCATGCGCAATGACATGTCGCCCGAAGCTCGGGAAAATGCGCAGGCGCTGGGCGATGCGCTGCTCGAAACCTGGCGTGAAGACATCGCCCGCGGCCGTCCCGCCGCGGTCGCCGGGCTCAATCGATTGCTGGCCGACCCGGTAAGCGTTTCCAAGGCCGCCAACGGCGATCTCGCCAAGGCGGCGCTCGATCTCAAGCTGGTCGACAAGATCGGTGAACGGCGCGATTATGAGGCACGGCTGGCGCAACTGGGCGGCAAGGACGACGACGGCAAGCAACCCTATCGGCGGATCAAGCTGGCCGCCTATGAGGACCAGGCAGTCGACCAGACCGAAGGGCCGATCGGCGTGGTCACCATCGCTGGCGAAATCGTCGACGGGAAAGCCGGCCCCGGCCGGGCCGGCGGCGAAACCATTGCGCGGCTGATCGAAAAGGGCCTGGCCAAGGATAATTTGAAGGCGCTGGTGGTGCGGGTCGACAGTCCCGGCGGTTCGGCGCTGGCGGCCGAGCGCATCCGCCAGGCGCTGCTGGCGGCCAAGGCCAAGAAGATTCCGATCGTTGTCTCGATGGGCAATGTCGCCGCTTCCGGCGGCTATTGGGTGTCGACTCCCGGAGACTATGTCTTCGCGGAGCCGTCCACCATCACCGGCTCGATCGGCGTGTTCGGGGTCCTGCCGAGTTTCGAGGGTACGTTGGCCAAGCTCGGCATCGGTGCCGACGGCATCAAGACCACGCCGCTGTCGGGCGAGCCGGACTTGCTCAAGGGCCCGTCGCCCGAAGCCGATGCGCTGATCCAGGCCGGCGTCGAACAGGTCTACCGCAAGTTCCTGACCATCGTTGCCGAGGCTCGGCACAAGTCGGTCGCGGATGTCGATCGCATTGCCCAGGGCCGGGTGTGGGACGGCGGCACCGCCCGCCAGCTGGGCCTCGTCGACGGCTTCGGCGGGATGAACGAGGCGGTGGCCAAGGCGGGGGACCTGGCCAAGCTCGCCGACGACGATCGCGGGCTTACCTACCTCGCCAAGGAGCCCAGCTTCGCCGACATGCTGTTCGCCGACATTGCCGGCGACGAGGCCAATGACCAGCAGGCGCCCGCTGACGCGCTGGCAACGCTGGCGCCGGCTCCGGAAGGACTGCTTGCCCGGGCGATCGCCGAGGTCCGTTCGATCCTCAATGGACCGACCATCCAGGCGCGCTGCCTGGAATGCCCCCCGGTCGGCCCCGCCCCGCGCCTCAGCGCCGAGGACCGCAACTGGCTGGCGCGGCTACTTAGCTGGGGCTGACGAGCCTCCATTGCCATTGTTGCTGCCATTGCCATTGCCTTTGCGTCGGCGGCTGATGGTCATCGGCAACAGGGTCAGCGCCAGTAGCACCATTCCCAGCGCCAGCATGGCGAAGGATACGACCCACGGGTTGTTGACGTCCTCGCGGCCCTGCAGGTCCATGATGTGCAGCCCCCACATGAAGTCGTAAAAGCGCCACCAGCGGGTTCGCTTGGCGATGATCTCGCCCGATCCGCCGTCGATATAGAAATGGCTGCCGTCGTCCATCGCGACCCGCCAGCCATTCATCGCCCGGCGCAGTTCGAGCGGGGGCGCATCGGCCTCGATCCGGCTGGTTTCGACGACCTTCGCACTGCCGGCATAGCGGGCCATCAGTTCCTTGGCCGCGTCCGCCGCGCCCAGCCGTGGCAGGATCCGGCCGGTAAGCGGATCTGCCAGCCGCTTGTCTCCGCCGGCGAAGTCGATTTCCCAGCGCGGCCCGTCCGCCCGCGGCTTGAGCGTGATTGCCGTGATCGGCAGCCCCGCAAGTTGCGGCGCAACCAGCGGCCCGCTGAGACTGATCGGCTTTGGATCGGCGATCAGATGCTCGCCGCGCACTTCCTCGATCGGCTTGGCCACCATCACCAGCCCCGACACCGTCCAGAACAGCATCGGCAACCCGACCAGCCAGCCCAGCCAGACGTGCCAACGGCGCAGCCGCGTACGAACAGCCCCCATGAAATCCTCCCCGGTCGCGCCGAAATCGAAGGTCCACCCGGCCCTTGGCAATTCCCCCTGCCACCGGCGACGAATCAGCGCTGCGGCGGTGATTAATCGGGCGACGCCCATTCGTCATGATTTTTATATGATTAAGGTTAATTCTTGAGCATGTGCGCGAGCCTTGCCAGTTCCGCCGCCGGTTGCCGCTCGATGATTTCGCCATGGCTCGGGACAATTCGCTTGAGGCCCGGGATCCCCGCCCATTTGTCGAGCTGCGCCGCCAGCGCTTGCCGGTCCGCGACCAGCTTCGCCTGGATCGGCCGCGGGACTGACGGCCGGCTGGCGCCAAAGCCGAACAGCCGGGCCATGAGCCACGCTCCCGGGCCCTGGGGTCGCGCGACATGGGCAATGATGTCGTTGACGATCAGGCTGGCCCCGCCGGGCCGCCGGACGACCAGCGCTGCCTCGCGGTCGGCGGTGCCGGCGACGGTGATGAAGCTGGCATCGGCATCCTCCACCTGGTCGAGCACCAGGTCGACCGGAACCGCCTCCGACACGGCATCGCGCGCTCCGGAGGGCGCCACGACGCGGGACTTTGGAAAGCGCGCCTTGTAGGGCCTTGCATCGAGCCGGTGGAAGCCGCTTGGAATGATCAGGAATGCAGGTTCGCCCAGCGCTTCGATCCGCTCCATCTCCGCCTCGATCAGCGGGATCGGACTGAAGATGGCGGTGCGCTTCCTCGACAGGCCAACCACCGTCATCCGCCGCGGGAAATTGCCGATCGGCATGGGTATCTGCCCGACGACCGTCAGCAGGCTGTAGTCGATCTCACGCAACGGCCCGTGCGGAAGCACCGTCCATTCGTCATGAAGCTTTGCCAAGGCGAGCCTCCTCGCCTTGTAGAACGACTCAAATGTGGATCGGCTTCCCGGTCACCGCCATCGCGGCTTCCTTGAGTGCCTCCGAATGGGTCGGGTGGGCGTGGCAGGTATAGGCGATATCCTCCGACGTGGCGCCGAACTCCATCGCCTGCGCGGCCTGGGCGATCATCGTGCCTGCGACCGACGCGATGCACCACACGCCGAGTACTCGGTCGGTCTTGGCGTCCGCGATGACCTTCACGAAGCCATCCGGCTCATGGTTGGTCTTGGCGCGGCTGTTGGCCAGCATCGGGAACTTGCCGACCTTGACCTCGCCCTTCTCCTTGGCCTGCTCCTCGGTCAGGCCGACGCCGGAGATCTCGGGCATGGTGTAGACCACCGACGGGATGACATCGTGGTTCACGATGCCGGTCAGGCCGGCGATGTTCTCCGCGACCGCAATGCCTTCGTCCTCGGCCTTGTGGGCCAGCATCGGGCCGGGGATGACGTCGCCGATCCCCCAAATCCCCGCCACCTTGGTGCGGAAGTCATGGTCGGTCTCGATCTGGCCGCGGTTGTTGACCTGCAGCCCCGCCTTGTCGAGGCCGAGGCCCTCGGTGTTCGGCCGGCGGCCGATCGACACGAGGACGCAGTCGGCCTCGATCGTCTCGGCCGTGCCGCCCTTGGCGGGCTCGACCGTCAGCGTCGCCTTGCCGCCCTTAACGGTGACACCGGTGACCTTGGTGCCGAGTTTGAACTCGATCCCCTGCTTCTTCATGATCTTGTTGGCTTCCTTGCGGACCTCGCCGTCGAAGCCAGGCAGGATCTGGTCGAGGAACTCGACGCAGGTGACCTTGGCGCCGAGGCGCCGCCAGACCGAGCCGAGCTCCAGTCCGATCACGCCGGCGCCGATCACCACCATATGCTCGGGCACCTTGGGAAGTTCGAGCGCGCCGGTCGAGTCCACCACCACCTTCTGGTCGATCTCGACGCCCGGCAGCGGAGTGACCGATGAGCCGGTGGCGATGACGATGTTCCTGGCGGTGACGGTGCGGTCGCCGACCTTGACCGAGTTGGGGCCGGTGAAGGTTCCATAGCCCTTCAGCCATTCGACCTTGTTCTTCTTGAACAGGAATTCGATGCCGCCGGTCAGGCTCTTGACCGCGTCCTTGCGCTGGCCGTGCATCGTGTCGAGGTCGAGCTCCGGCTTCACCTTGATGCCGAGCTTGGCAAAGGCGCCGTTGGCGGCGGCGTCATAATATTCCGACGCGTGAAGCATCGCCTTTGACGGGATGCAGCCGACGTTGAGGCAGGTGCCGCCAAGCGTCTCGCGGCCTTCGGCGCAGGCGGTCTTGAGGCCCAGTTGGGCAGCGCGGATCGCCGCGACATAACCGCCAGGGCCGGAGCCGATTACCAGCACATCATAATCATACTGCTCAGCAGCCATAATCTAACTCCGTTCGCCCTGAGCCTGTCGAAGGGCAGCTTTTCCGTTGTTTGCCTTTCCAAATGGAAGGACAGGGCTTCGACGAGCTCAGCCCGAACGGTTTGTGGGTACGCTTAAAGATCAATCAAGAGGCGCGTCGGGTCCTCGATCGCTTCCTTGACGCGGACGAGGAAGGTGACCGCCTCGCGGCCATCGATCAGGCGGTGGTCGTAGCTGAGCGCCAGGTACATCATCGGCCGGGCGACGATCTGTCCGTCGCGCACCACCGGGCGTTCCTCGATCCGGTGCATGCCGAGCACCGCCGACTGCGGCGGATTGATGATCGGGCTGGACAGCAAGGAACCGAACACGCCGCCGTTGGAAATGGTGAAGGTGCCGCCCTTCATGTCCTCGGCGGTCAAGCTGCCATCCTTGGCCTTCTTGCCATAGGCGGCGATCGCCTTCTCGATTTCGGCGAAGCTCAGCTTGTCGGCGTCGCGGATCACCGGGACCACCAGGCCCTTGGGCGCCGACACCGCGACCGAGACGTCGAGGAAGTCGGAATAGACGATCTCGTCACCTTCGATGCGGGCGTTGACCGACGGCACGTCGCGCGCGGCGAGCGCCACGGCCTTGACGAAGAAGCCCATGAAACCGAGCCGGATGCCGTGCTTCTTCTCGAACAAATCCTTGTAGCGGGCGCGCGCATCGATCACCGCCGTCATGTCGACGTCGTTGTAGGTGGTGAGCAGCGCGGCGGTGTTCTGCGCATCCTTCAGCCGAGTGGCGATGGTCTGGCGGAGCCGGGTCATCTTGACCCGCTCTTCGTGGCGCTCGCCGACGGCTTTGGCCGGCTGGGGCGCCGGCGCGGGCGCCGCAGCAGCAGCAGGCGCTTTCACTTCCGGCTCATGGACCGGTGCCGGCGCCTCGTCCTTCGCCTTGGCTGCCAGCAGCACGTCATCCTTGGTGATGCGACCGTCCTTGCCGGTGCCGTTGATCTTCGACGGATCGACATGCAGCTCGAGCACCGCCCGGCGCACCGCCGGCGACAGGGTCAGGTCGGCATGGTCGGCCGGAGCCGCGGCATGATCTTCGCGTAGCGCCGGATTCTCGCCCGCGCCGACCGGATTGACCTGGGCGCCAGCGACCTCCGTCTGGCCCTGGCCGGTGGCCGCCTCGGCCGCCGGCGCAGCAGGAGCAACGGAAGCCCCCGCCTCACCGATGCGCGCAATCACCGCGCCGACCTCAACCGTGTCGCCTTCCTTGAACAGTTGCTCGCTCAAAGTGCCGGCAATTGGGGAAGGCACCTCGACCGACACTTTGTCGGTCTCGAGGCTGGCGATCGGCTCGTCCGCCGCGACTGCTTCGCCCGGCTGCTTGAGCCACTGCGCCAGCGTCCCCTCGGTGATCGATTCGCCCAGCGCTGGGACCTTTACATCGGTGGCCATGGGTAGCGTTTCCCTTACGAAGCTTGTGCGGTTGCTTGCCCGCGGCTGCTATGCCCCAGCGCGTCGGCGATCAAGGCCGCCTGTTCGGCGGCATGGCGTTTGGCCAGCCCGGTCGCCGGCGAGGCGGAGGCGGCACGACCGGCGTAACGCGGCCGCAGCCTGGCATGGCCGGCTTCGGCCAGGCAGTCCTCCAGCAGATCCTCGGCGAACTGCCAGGCGCCATTGTTCTTCGGCTCTTCCTGTGCCCAGACCAACTCTTCCAGCTTGGGCATCGCCTTCAGCCGCTTGACCAGGGGCTCCGACGGGAAGGGGTAGAGCTGCTCGATGCGGATGATCTCGGTCGTCGCATCGCCCGCTGCGTCCCGCGCTTCCATCAGCTCATAGCTGAGCTTGCCCGAGCAAAGCACCGCGCGCCGCGTCTCGCCGGCGGCCGGCGGGTTGAGATCGCTGAGGATGCGGTGGAAATGGCCCTCGCCGATGAAATCGTCGCGCTTCGATACCGCCAGCTTGTGCCGCAGCAGCGACTTGGGCGTCATCATCACCAGTGGCTTGCGGAAATCGCGCAGCAACTGCCGCCGCAGGATATGGAAATATTGCGCCGGGGTGGTGCAGTTCGCGACCTGGATATTATCCTCGGCGCAAAGCTGCAGGTAACGCTCGAGCCGGGCCGAGCTATGTTCCGGCCCCTGCCCCTCGAAACCATGCGGCAGCAGCAGCACCAGCCCCGAAGCGCGCAGCCACTTGGCCTCGCCGGCGGCGATGAACTGGTCCATGATCGTCTGAGCGCCGTTGGCGAAGTCGCCGAACTGCGCTTCCCACAGCACCAGCGCGCGCGGATCGGCCTGCGAATAGCCATATTCGAAGCCGAGCACGCCGAACTCGCTGAGCGGGCTGTCGAGTACTTCGAACCAGGGCTGGCCGGCCTGGTCGCGCTTGGTGCTCAGCGGGACATATTTCTCGCCGCTCTTCTGGTCGGTCCAAACGGCATGGCGCTGGCTGAAGGTCCCGCGACCGCTGTCCTGGCCCGACAGGCGCACCCGGAATCCATCCTCGACCAGGCTGCCGAATGCCAGCGCCTCGCCGGTCGCCCAGTCGATGCCCTGCCCCTCGTCGAGCGCCTTCTTCTTCGCTTCGAGGATCCGTCCCAGCGTCTTATGGATGGTCAGCCCTTCGGGAACGCTCGTCAGCAGCGCCGAGAGGCGCGCATATTGGTCGTCGGGGATGGCGGTGTTGACGTTGCGCCGCGCATCGACCGGCTCGCCCGGCGTCCCCAGCCCTTCCCAGCGTCCCTCGAACCAGTCGGCCTTGTTCGGCAAATAGCTGGTTCCGGCCTCGAACTCGGTTTCGAGATGCTGGACGAAGGCGGCGGTGGTGTCGTCGACCCATTTCTGGTCGACCACGCCCTCCGCGATCAGTCGCGCGCCATAGAGCTGGCTGACCGGCGGATGCTGCTTGATTGCCGCATACATCAGCGGCTGGGTGAAGCTCGGCTCGTCGCCTTCATTGTGGCCGAACCGGCGATAGCACCACATGTCGATGACGATGTCGCGGTTGAACGCCTGGCGGAACTCGATCGCCATCTTGCAGGCGAATGTCACCGCCTCCGGATCGTCGCCGTTGACGTGGAAGATCGGCGCCTGGACTGCCTTGGCCACGTCCGACGGATAGGGCGAGGAGCGCGCGAACTGCGGGCTGGTGGTGAAGCCGACCTGGTTGTTGATGACGAAATGGATCGTTCCGCCGGTCTCATAGCCCGGCAGCCCGGAGAAGCCGAAACACTCTGCGACGATCCCCTGCCCGGCGAAGGCAGCGTCGCCGTGCAGCAGCAGCGGCAGGACGGTGTCGCCCTCGACATCGCCCTTGCAGGTCTGGCTGGCGCGGGCCTTGCCCAGCACCACCGGATCGACCGCCTCGAGGTGCGACGGGTTGGGCAGCAGCGACAAATGAACCTTGTTGCCGTCGAACTCGCGGTCTGACGACGTGCCGAGATGATATTTGACGTCGCCCGAGCCGCCGACGTCGGCCGGATTGGTCGCGCCTCCGGCGAACTCGTGGAAGATGGCGCGATAGGGCTTGCCCATCACGTTGGAGAGCACGTTGAGGCGCCCGCGGTGGGCCATGCCGACGTCGATTTCCTCGACGCCGCTGGCGCCGCCATATTTGATTACCGCTTCCAGGGCCGGGATGGCGCTCTCGCCGCCGTCGAGCCCGAAGCGCTTGGTCCCGACATATTTCTTGGCGAGGAATTTTTCCCACTGCTCGCCCTGGATCACCTTCTCCAGGATCGATCGCTTGCCCTCCGGCGTGAAACTGATGGCGGCGTCCTTGCCTTCCATGCGGTCCTGCAGGAAGCGGCGCTCCTCCAGGTCGTTGATGTGCATATATTCAAGGCCGACCGACCCGCAGTAATTGGCCTGCAGCACCGGCAATATCTGGCGCACCGAGGCATATTCGAAGCCCAGCGTGCCGGCGAGGTAGATTTTGCGGTCGAGGTCCGCGTCGGTGAAGCCATGGTAGGCGGGCGTGAGGTCGGCCGGCAGCTCGCGCTGGGTTAGCCCAAGCGGATCGAGATTGGCGGCAAGGTGCCCGCGCACCCGGTAGGTGCGGATCAGCATCATCGCCCGGATGCTGTCGTCGGCCGCCCGGCGAATCGCCGCTTCGTCGGTGACGCCGGCCGCCGCCACGGCGGCCTTGGCCTCAACGGCTACCTTCTCGATCGTCGCCTCGGTCGGATCGAGGCCGACATTTACCGGGTCGAGCTCCGCCACCGGCCAGTTCGGCCGTGCCCAGCTCGGGCCCTGCTCGCGTTCGATCGCCAATGTGCCTTCGTTAGTCATTCCGCCTCATGTTCCCCGGCGAAGGCCGGGGTCCAGGCCCGGCGATAGCCGGGTCAAATCAACGTTGGATAAAGATCCGTCCACTCAAGGTTGCTCTCCTCGATGAGACGAACCTTCCAACTCCGCTTCCACTCCTTCATCTGCAATTCGCGAAACCTCGCGGCCTGCAGATCGTCACTTGCTTCGAACCAAACCAACAGTTTGCAACCATATCGCTTGGTGAAACCGCCCACCAAACCCTCGCGATGTTCATGTACCCGTTTAACCAGGTCGCTTGTCACCCCGATGTAGATGGTTCCGTTCTTCCGACTGGCCATCATGCAGACGTAGCCAGCCTTCATCTATCCTCCGCATTTATCCTTCGGATCCTGGGCCCCCGCCTTCGCCGGGGAACAGTTTTGGTCACCATGGACTAGGCGTTCAGCAGTTCCTTCAAGGTCGTGCCCAATTCAGATGGGCTTGGAGAGACGCGGATTCCAGCCGCCTCCATCGCCGCAATCTTTGACTCAGCATCGCCCTTGCCGCCCGAGACGATCGCGCCGGCGTGGCCCATGCGGCGGCCGGGAGGCGCCGTGCGGCCGGCGATGAAGCCGACGGTGGGCTTGCTGCGCCCGCGCTTGGCCTCGTCGGCAAGGAATTGCGCCGCCTGCTCCTCCGCATCGCCGCCGATCTCGCCGATCATGATGATCGACTTGGTCTCGTCGTCGGCCAGGAACAGCTCGAGCACGTCGATGAAGTTGGTGCCGTTGACCGGATCGCCGCCGATGCCGACCGCGGTGGTCTGGCCGAGGCCCTCGTTGGTCGTCTGGAACACCGCCTCATAGGTCAGTGTGCCCGAACGCGACACGACGCCGACGCTGCCCTTCTTGAAGATATTGCCCGGCATGATGCCGATCTTGCATTCTTCCGGGGTCAGCACGCCCGGGCAATTTGGCCCGATCAGCCGTGACTTGGAGGCGCTGAGGGCACGCTTGACCCGGACCATGTCCAGCACCGGAATCCCTTCGGTGATCGCGACGATCAGCGGCACTTCTGCGTCGATCGCCTCGCAGATCGAGTCTGCGGCGAAAGGCGGCGGGACATAGATCACCGATGCGGCAGCGCCGGTCGCTTCGACCGCTTCTTCGACCGTATTGAACACCGGCAGGCCAATATGGGTCGTGCCGCCCTTCCCCGGCGTCACTCCGCCGACCATCTGGGTGCCATAGGCCAGCGCTTGCTGCGTATGGAACGTCCCGGTCTCGCCGGTCATCCCCTGGGTGATGACCTTGGTGTTCTTGTTGACGAGGATCGACATCGATTATTTGCCCTTTCGGAGCGCGGCGAACTGAACCTGCCCGTCGGTCTTTTCAATCGGGCGGACAATGATGGTCGTAGTGCCACCCGTTGCGGGATCGGCGACGGACCATTCGGCTTCATAGGATTTCTTGCGCTTGCCCTTGCGATCACGCGCTTGGGCGGCGTTGTACGGCGGGCTGCCGAGGAGCTTTGACATGGCGTCCTCGCTGGCAACGATATCGGCCGGGCCGGCGACGGCCACCGTCAGGCTGCACTGGCTATACTTGTTGAAGAACAGGTTCGAGCCAACGTTGAGCGCCGCGTCCGCGGAGACCCAGCCGCCGAGCTCGACCGGCTGCTTGAACGGGACCATCAGCGGCCGGTAGGTGAAGCCCCAGCTGGATGCCACAGCCTGCTTGCCGGCGCTTTCCCGGTTCAGGCCGGTATCCAGGCAAAGGTTCTTGAACATTGCGGCGGCGGCGCTGGCGTCGTGGCCGGCCGCCGTGAACTTATCGACCGGCGCACCGGCGAACTGCATGGTCAACACGCGTCCGCGCTCATCGAGCCATGGCGCGGCCTCAGCGGAGGCTGCGACCGTTGAGCCGATCAGCGCAAACGCGATGAGGTGGCGCATCAAGCGAGCGATCCGTCGATTTGCTTGCAGGCGACGAGCAGTTCCTTCACCGCATCGACGCTGACCTGGAAGTTGCCCTTGGCCTCGTCGTCGAGCGCAATCTCGATCACTTCCTCGACGCCATTGGCGCCGATCACGGTCGGGACGCCCACGTAGAGGCCGTCGAGGCCGTATTTGCCGTCAACATAGACCGCACAGGGCAGGATGCGCTTCTGGTCGCCGAGATAGGCTTCCGCCATGGCGATCGCGCTGGTGGCGGGGGCGTAATAGGCCGAGCCGGTCTTCAGCAGGCCAACGATCTCGCCGCCACCGCCGCGGGTGCGCTTGACGATTTCGTCGATCTTCTCCTTCGACGAGCGGCCCATCTTGACCAGGTCGTCGACCGGAATGCCGGAAACGGTGGTGTAGCTGGTGACCGGGACCATCGTGTCGCCGTGGCCGCCGAGCACGAATGCGTTCACATCCTTGACGCTGACGCCGAATTCCCAGGCCAGGAAAGTGGCGAAGCGCGCCGAGTCCAGCACGCCGGCCATTCCGACCACCTTGTTGTGCGGCAGGCCCGAAAATTCACGCAGCGCCCAGACCATCGCATCGAGCGGATTGGTGATGCAGATCACGAAGGCATTGGGGCAATGCTGCTTGATGCCTTCGCCGACCGACTTCATCACGCCGAGGTTGATGCCGAGCAGGTCGTCGCGGCTCATGCCCGGCTTGCGCGGCACGCCGGCGGTGACGATGACGACATCGGCGCCGGCGATATCGGCATAGTCGTTGGTGCCCTTGATGCTGGCGTCGAAGCCCTCGATCGGACCGCATTGCGACAGGTCGAGCGCCTTGCCCTGCGGAATGCCCTCGGCGATGTCGAACAGGACGATGTCGCCCATTTCCTTCTTCGCCGCGAGATGCGCCAGCGTACCACCGATCATTCCTGCGCCGATCAGCGCAATCTTCTTGCGAGCCATGGAGGTTCCGGTCCCCTTGATGAGCGTGTGAGGCCCGGGCCGCAGCAAGCAGCCCGGGATTTGGCGCGCGCTCTAGACCGGGAGTCGGCGCGGGGCAACCTTTCGCAAGCGCGGAAAATCCGCGCGTTTGGCTACTTCGCTTCGATCAGGCTGAGGATGTTGCCGTCGGGGTCCTTGAACCAGGCGGTCTTCATGCCTTCACCCTCGAAAATGTCGCCATTGGCCTTGAGGCCCTCGAGGTCATAATGTTCGAACGCGATGCCCTTGTCCTTGAGGCCGCGGACTTCCTGCTGGATGTCGTCGACATCGAAGGTCAGCGCGGTCGCCTTGTTGGTCCCGGCGAATTCGGAGCGATAGACGCTGAGCTTGGTGTCGCCGCTCTTCAGCATGAAGCCCTCACCGAAGTCGTCGACCTCCTTCAGGCCCAGCTTGTCCTCATAGAATTTGCGCGCGCGATCGAGGTCCTTGACCGCAATCATCGGGGTTGCGTCGGATTTGCCGAGCATGGCCGTCCTCCTCCTTTGGGTGAGACAAGAAGAACGGATTGGCTCCATCCCGCGTTCCGGCATTCGCCACGCTGAACGGGCGGCTCATGGATCATTCAGGCCGGTTGGAGCATTGTACCGGGCATGAAACATCTTCTTATCCTCGCGGGCGTCGCCGCGCTCGCCTCCACCGCCCCGGCTTACGCCAAGCCGGATCATGCCAAGGGCAACAAGGGCCACGGCCACAGCTACAGCTACGGCTATGGCCACAGCTGCCCGCCGGGCCTCGCCAAGAAGAACAACGGCTGCCTGCCGCCGGGCCAGGCCAAGAAACTCTACAACATCGGCCAGCACTGGCCGCGCAACTATGGCTACGCCTGGAATTACAACCAGATCCCGTACGACATGCGGTCGCAATATCATTTCGATCCGAACGACCGCTATTATTACGGCGACGGATATGTCTATCAGGTGGATCCGAGGACGATGCTGATCTCGCAGGTCGTCAGCGCGATCCTGAGGTAGCTCCTATTTCTCCCCTGCCTCGCGGCAGGGGGCAGAAATCTGCTATTTCGACAGGTCGCGGATGATGCTCTCCCAGTGGAGCACGTCGTCGTACATGGCGCGCACCGGAATCCGCTCGTCGAGGCCGTGGGCGCGCTCGTCATCGGGCGAGATGCCCCAGCTACCGTCGACGTCGTAGACCGGGATGCCCTGGGCGCGGAAGAAGCTGCCGTCGCTCGCCCCCGTCGACATCAGCGGAAAGACGTGCATCCCCGGCCCGTGGAACCGCTGGATCGACGCGGTGACCGCCTTGAGCACGTCGGCGCGAATGGGTGACGGCGGGGTCGGCACGCCAATATAATTGGGATCGGGCTTCACTTCGACCTTGGGACCGGCGAGCTGCTGCAGCTCGGCCTGGACGGTCTTCGGATCGACTCCCGGCATGATCCGGCAATTGACCGTCGCCTTGGCGCTTTGCGGCAAAGCATTGTCGGCATGGCCGCCGGCCAGCATCGTCGCCACGCAGCGGGTGCGGGTCAGGCCGACTTCCAGCGGATTGGCCTCAATCTCATCGGCTGCCGCCCCGTCGTTAGGGTTGGCCAGCCAGCGCCGTATGGCTTGGCCGAGCGCGCTGTCGCCCTCTTGCCGCGCCCGTTCCTCGAAATAGCCACGGCTGGTGTCGTTGAGCATCGGAGTGAAGCGGTGCGCCTGCAGCGCCTTCAGCGCATCGGCAAGGTCGTAGATCGCATTGTCGGGACGCGGACGGGAGCTGTGACCGCCGGGATTGTGGGTCGTGAAGAAGTAGGTTTGGAAGGTCTTCTCGGCAGTCGAGATGCCGCAACCGAGCGGGCGAAACTGCCGGTCATAAGAGGCGCAACCGCCATCTGCGTTGAGGCCGAACTCGGCGTCGGTAAGATTGCGCCACTCGGTTGACCCGAGCGTCGCGCCCTTGCCCATCGTCTCCTCGTCGCCGCTGTAGAAGAAAATGATGTCGCGATTGGGCTTGAACCCTTCCGACATCAGCTTGACCGCGGCCATCGTCGTCGCGACGTCGCCATTCTTCATGTCGCTGGTGCCGCGGCCGAGGAAATAGCCGCCTTCCTCGCGGAACACGAACGGGTCGAATGTCCAATCCTCGCGCTTCGCCTCCACCACGTCCATGTGGCCGAGGATCAGCATCGGCTTCTTGGTCGCATGCGCCGACCGCCAGCGGACGATCAGGGCGACGGTCTTGTCGCCTGCCACGCCCTCGTACGGCATGGTGTGGATGTCTGATTCGGGAATTCCGGCGGCGCGGAACTGGTCGGCGAGGAGCTTTGCCACCCGCTGGGTTTCGCCGCGGCCCTGGACGCTGGGAATCTCGATAGCCTGCTTGAACACGGCGCGGGTCTTTGCCTGCCAGGCGGGATCGAGCTTGGTCGGCACCGTCCGGGGGTCGGTCGCGGCGAGGGCAGCGGTCGAAAAGCAGGCCAACAGGGCCGCGGCAACTACTCGCTTCATTTCATCAACTCCTATTTGCCGGCCAGTTCGCGCAGCATGAGCTGCCAGTGGACGACATTGTCGTAGAGGGACTGCACCGGCAGGCGCTCATCCTTGCCGTGCGCCCGGAAATCGATCGGGACGATCACCCAGCCGCCGTTGGTGCCATAGACCGGGATCCCCGCGACCCGGAACGGCCGGGCGTCGCTCGCCCCGGTCGACATTTCCGGGAATACCGGCATGCCGGGGTGCAGCGCGCGGACGGCGTTGGTGTAGGCGTTCGTCACGTCGGGCCGCAGCGGCGAAGACAAGGACGCCACCTGGTCGTCGTTGCGAGTCACCACTACCAGGGGATTGGCGACAACCCGCTCAAGCTCGGTCTTGATGTCGTTGGGATCGCCGCCGGGGAAGATGCGGCAGTTGACCATCGCCGTGGCCAGCTGCGGCAGCGCATTGTCGGCATGACCGGCGAACAGGCGGGTCGGAACGCAGCGCGTCCGAGTCAGCCCGACTTCGCTTTCGCTGGCCTCGATGAAATCGGCGGCCTCGGTGTCATTTATGTTTGCCAGCCAGCGCCGCATGGCATCGCCGAGCGGCCCCTTCTCCTGCTTCTCGCGCCCCTGGAAATAGGCTCGTGTCGTCGGGCCCATCTGCGGCGCGAACTTATAGGCTTCGAGCCGTTCGAGCGCATGCATCAGGTCATAGATGGCATTGTCCTTGCGCGGCTTGGACGAATGGCCGCCGCGGTTGCGGACCGTCAGCGTGTAGCCGGCGTAGGTCTTTTCGGCGCTCTGCATGGTGAAGCCGGCGGGCGATCCGTCGGGGTTGAACCCGCCGCCGCCGCCATCGGCGTTGAGGCCGTATTCGGGATGGCCGAGCAGGTCGAGCCATTCGCTTGCGCCCTTCTTCGCGCCGATCCCGTTGGTTTCCTCATCGCCGGTGAACAGCACGACGATGTCGCGCTTCGGCTTGAACCCGGCTGCCTTCAGATTGATCATCGCCTGGGTGATGCCGACGATGCCGTCCTTCATGTCGGTCGAGCCGCGGCCATAATAATAATTGTCGCGCTCGGTCAGGACGAACGGGTCGGTGGTCGAATCCTCGCGCTTGGCCTCGACCACGTCCATATGGCCCATCAGCATGATCGGCTTGGCCTTTGGCGTGCCCGCCGCGCGCCAGCGGACGATCAGCGCCGCCGTCTCGTCCTCGCCGGTGGTGGCGCTGCCGGTGTGATAGGGCATGACGTGGACGTCGGCGTCGGGAAAGCCCGCGGCCTTGAACTGGTCGGCGACATATTGCGCCATTTCCGGCGTGCGGTGGCGGCCGATCACGGTCGGCGTGTTGATGACATGTTCGAACATGTCATGTGCCGCGGTGCGCTGGGCGGGCGTCAGGCTGGGCTTGGCCGGCGCGCCAAGCGCGGTGGCCGAAACGGCGGCAAGCAGGCAGGCAGCAACGAAGCGCATGGGCGAGTCTCCCCGGTGTGGATTTTGGCGACACGCTAGGTTGCGTTTCGCTACCGTCAATCCTCGTTTGGCCGGCAGCGGGATTTGAAGCTAATATCGGCGCGCTTTGCCCGGGCCGCTGTTTTGGGAGGGGGCCATGACCCACCGCGTCGCCATCGCCGCTGCGCTTGCATCGTTCACTCTTGCAACGCCCGCCCATGCCGATTCATCTGACTGGGCCCGGGCCAGCGATATTGGATATGGTGTGCTGGTCGGGACGGCCATCGGCGTACCGCTTCTTGAAGGCGACGAGAGCGACTCCCTTCGCGCAGCCGGGTCGGTGGGCGCTGCCTTCGCCGTCACCGAAATCCTGAAGCGAACGGTCAAGGAGGAGCGCCCCGATCACAGCGATAACCGAAGCTTCCCGTCGGGCCATGCGTCGCAAAGCTTTGCCGCCGCTGCCTCGATGTACAAGCATTACGGCTGGCAGGTTGGCCTGCCGGCTCACGGCCTGGCGGTCTTTGTCGCGGTGGCGCGCGTCAAGGCGGACAAGCATTTCGTCCACGACGTCATTGCCGGCGCGGCGATCGGCGAAACATCCGGCTGGCTGATTGCCCGCCGCAAGAACGACAAGGTCCAGTGGCTTCCCTGGGGCGATGCCCATGGCGGCGGAATGACGGTGGCGGTGAAATTCTAGGCTGCCTGGTGCAGCCCGTGCCCTTCCTCGAGATAGCCGGCGCTCTGCATTTCCTCGAGCCTGCTCGCCGTCCGGTCGAATTCGAACCGGCCGTCGCCGCTCGGATACAAATCCGCCGGCTCCGCGTCGGCGGCGGCGAGCAGCTTGACCCGATGTTCGTATAACGCGTCGATCAAGGTCACGAACCGCGCCGCCTCGTTGCGCATCTCGCGCGTCATCACCGGGATTCCGACGACGATTACGGTGTGAAAGCGGCGGGCGATGGCGAGGTAGTCGGCCGCCCCACGCGGCTCGCCGCACAAGCGCTTGAACGAGAAGACGGCGACGCCCTTCAGGCTCTTCGGCACGTGCAGCGTCCGGCCGCCGCCCACGTCCAGTTCCTCTGTCGGCACCTTCGCACGGTCCTCGACCGGATAGTCGGTCAGCTGGAAGAAGGCGGCGCTCAGCCGCGCGGTCGCGGCCGGTCCGTTGGGCACCAGCCAGGTGTCGAGGCCCTGCATCCGGTCCAGCCGGTAGTCGGTCGGCCCGTTGAGCGGGAGGACCTCCATTTTCGCTTCGATCAGCTCGATGAACGGCAGGAACAGCTCGCGGTTGAGCCCGTCCTTGTAGAGCTCCTTCGGCGGCCGGTTGGACGTGGTCACGATCGCCACCCCTTCGCCGATCAGCGCCGTGAACAGCCGCGACATGATCATCGCGTCGGCGCTGTTGGTGACCATCATCTCGTCGAACGCGAGGAACTTCACTTCGTCCGCGATCTGCTCCGCCACCCGGATGACGGGATCGCCCTCCTCGCCCTTGCGCGCTTCGCGCAGGCGCTGGTGCACCTCCAGCATGAAGGCATGGAAGTGGGTGCGCCGCTTCGGCTGGACGTCGATCTGGTCGAACGCCAGGTCCATCAGCATCGACTTGCCGCGCCCGACCCCGCCCCACAGATAGATGCCGCAGGCCTGTTGCCGCTTGCCAAATAGCCGCTTCAGCAAGCCGCCATTGCCGGCCAATCCAGCCGCGAAGCGGTCGAGCGCCTGGACGGCTCTGGCCTGGTCCGGATCGGGTTTCAGCTCTCCCGCCGCGACCAGCGCGGCATAGGCCCTACCGACGGGCCCCATCGTCATCCATTGCGGGCGCGTTCGGGCGGGTGACGCGCTTCAGGGTCCCGGTGAAAGCGTAGCAGATTTCGCCGTCTTGCTCGCAGTGACCGTCGAAGAAGACCAGCCCGCCTTTGGTTTGCCTGAGCAACCGCACATGGGCATCCAGGGGGATCCCGACCTGTCCGCGGGCGACAAATCGCGTGTGGCAGTCGAGCGTCACATAATGGCCCTCGGCCATTCCTGCGCATCGGCCCCCGGCGAACAGTGCCATGTCGATAAAGCTCATTACCGCGCCGCCGTGGATCGACCCGCCCATGTTCATGTGCGCATCGGTCGGGATCATCCGGCATAGGGCTTGGCCCTCGCCGTTGGGCTTGAACAGCAGCCGCCCCGTCTGCGCTGCGAACGACCCACGCGGAAAATCGCCCCAGCTGTACCAGCCGGGATGATCGGGATCTTCGCGGGCGCCGTTTGGCAGTTTCAAAGGGGCATCCATGCGGGTGGGTTAGTTGGTGCCTCTTCTCCCCGCAAGCTCCCCGGCGAAGGCCGGGGCCCAGGAGCCGAAGGCTTCCCGGCGCGGAATGAATCCGCGCCGTCAATCCTGTCGGCTGCGCGGCACGCCGTCCGGGCTTCGGCATCTCTTCGCACTGGCTCCCGAATGCTTCGCATTCGCTCCCCTGCGCTCGGTGCCTGGCTAGGCCGCCCGCTCCGCGACCAGTTTCTTGGTTTCGGCGATCGCCTTGGCCGGGTTCAGGCCCTTCGGACAGACGTTGGCGCAATTCATGATGGTGTGGCAGCGGTAGAGCCGGAACGGATCCTCAAGCTGGTCGAGCCGCTCGCCGGTAGCCTCGTCGCGGCTGTCGGCCAGCCAGCGATAGGCCTGCAGCAGGATCGCGGGGCCCAGGAACTTGTCGGAGTTCCACCAATAGCTCGGACAGCTGGTCGAGCAGCAGGCGCACAGGATGCACTCGTAAAGCCCGTCGAGCTTGGCCCGGTCGTCCGGCGACTGCAGCCGCTCCTTGCCCGAGGGTTCGGGCGAAGCGCTCTTCAGCCACGGCTGGATCGAGGCATATTGCGCGTAGAAATGGGTCATGTCGGGGACCAGGTCCTTGACCACATCCATGTGCGGCAGCGGAGTGATCCTGACCTCGCCCTTGATGTCCTCGATCGCGGTGGTGCAGGCGAGCCCGTTCTTGCCGTCCATGTTCATCGCGCACGATCCGCAAATCCCCTCGCGGCATGAACGGCGGAAGGTCAGCGTCGGGTCGATCTCATTCTTGATCTTGATGATCGCGTCGAGGACCATCGGCCCGCACTTGTCGAGATCGATCGTGTAATTGTCGTAGCGCGGGTTCTGGCCGGTGTCCGGATCGTAGCGGTAGACCTTGAACTTCTTGAGCCGCTTGCCCTGTTCGGCCCGGTGCGCGCGGCCCTTCTTGATCTTGCTGTTCTTGGGCAGGAAGAATTCGGCCACGAGCGTCCCTCGTTCAGATGGTTCGAAGGGCCGCTAGCACCGAGGACGCGCGCACCGCAAGCAAAGAGGGAAAGTGACCGGGAACGGCTCGACGCAAAATTCGCGGAGCCCAGAAATGGTAAAGCCCGCCGGTTTGACCCGGCAGGCTTCCCATGTTTCAGATCCGAAGATCCGAACCACGAGTCCAAGCTAGCGGCCCCGCTGGACTCCGCAAGCCTTTTTTTGCGTAGAATCGGCAGGGCCATCAGATTCCTGTGGATAACTTTTTGGCCGGGCGCGCGGCTCTGGGAGTAAGTATCGGAATTCACTCGCCAACAAGCCGATCGGCCCCTACCACAAGTTTTCAGTAGGACGACGCGTTATGCCGACCTATCGGCTCTACAAGCTGGATTTGTCCGGAAAATTCGAATCAGCGGAAGAGCTGGTGGCGGCGGACGACGACGCGGCCTTGAACTCGGTGCGCGCGTTGAGACATCCCCAGGTTTGCGAATTATGGCTGGCGCGGCGCCTGATCGGACGGGTCGCCGCGGGCTAGGCTGCCTTGCGGATAATCTTGACCAGGTCGGATCTGATCTTGCGGCCCATCAAATGGGCGTCGACCGAAGAATAGCCTTCCTTCCTCAGCTGGATGCGGATTGCTTCGACCGTGCCGAGCTGCTGCGCCAGCTGGAAGGCCCGTTCGACGATGCCGGCGGCCTGGCCAATCATCCTGCCGCCACCGCTGTGCCGTTGACCTTCGCGTCGGCAATCAGTGCCGCATAGCCTTCCGCCAGCTTGCGATGCACGATCTGCGAGCTGATGCAGGCCGCATTCTCAGACAATTGGAGCGAAACAATATATCGCTGATAGAGATAATTGAGATCCATAATAGGCTCCGAAACGGTAAGCGGGAGCGCGATTTTGTCTCTCGGCCGCACACTGCCTACTGAGGAATGAAGCGCGGTTTTTCATTTATACCACATGGCCATGACTATTCCTAATTCGCGGATTATTTTGCCATGCGGGTTACAATCGGCGGGAATTTCGTCTATATAACTCGCGCTACCAGTCGCAAATTGACGGTTTTTGGCGCTTTGCGGCTCCTCTTTCCTTCTATCTCGCAGCTCTTAGCACCCGGAATCCGACGTTCGGGCTCCGCAATAGAAGGAATATTGATATGCCAATCGGCACCGTAAAATTTTTCAACGAAGCCAAGGGTTATGGGTTCATCCAGCCCGACACCGGCGACGGCGACGCGTTCGTCCACATTTCAGCGGTCGAGCAGGCCGGCATGCAGACGCTTCGCCAGGACCAGCGCTTGTCTTATGACATGGAGCAGGATCGGCGCGGCAAGATGAGCGCCGTCAACCTCAAGGTTGAAGATCAAACCGCGCCGCAAGCGCAGTAAGCATCTTCCGGCATGGCACTTTCCAACACGCTGAAGTTCTACCTCGATCGGGCGGAACAGGCGCGCGAAGATGCCGAGGCGGCAACGTTGTCCAACATAAAGGACCGTTGCCGCCGTTCGGAAGCGGCCTGGACCGAGCTCGCTGATCGGGCCGCCCTGGCGGAACGCAATCGGCTTAAATATGCAATGATGAAGGCGGCCGAACCGGCCGCAGAACAATGATGAAGACATTCAAGAAACCAAGAGCCCACAAACCGGGCAGCCAACTTGCCCTCAAGTCCGCGACGCTTTCGTCGCGCGACCCGGTCGCCTACGCCGCCGCCCTAAAGGCCCTCGGCTAGCGGCACGGCCGCAACGAAGCGGCCCAAAATTCCCTGAAATGCAGCGATTCGGCGCGAAATGCGTTTCGCCCTGAGGTGGCCCCCAGCCACCGCTTAAAAGGGCGCGCGCAGCGTTTGCGCTCAATTGCCCCGCGGGCGGACGCTTCCCTCCTTTGCGTCCGCCCCAGTTTTCACAAGACACCGAGCGCAGCTGGGCGATTGCCAAGCAAAGGCGAGGTAGCGCGTAGAGATGTCGAGCGCCGGCCGGCGGGTGGCCGCAAGCCGCCCGATCGAGTCACGGATTCATTCCGTGACGGCGCTACGCCGCTTGTGAGGCTTTCGCCGCTTTCAACACGTCCTCGGCATGGCCCGGCACCTTGACCTTGCGCCACGCCTTCAGGACGCGCCCGTCGCCGTCGATCAAGTAAGTGGCGCGCTCCATCCCCATATATTTTCGGCCGTACATCGATTTCTCGACCCAGGTGCCAAATGCAGTGCTGAATGCCCCATCCTCGTCCGAGGCGAGCGGCACCTTGAGATCGTATTTGGCGATGAACTTGTCATGCTTCTTCATCGGGTCGCGGGACAGACCGACTACGTCGACGCCCGCCTTGGTGAAATCCTCGACCAATAGCGTGAAGTCCTGGGCCTCCTTGGTGCAGCCCGACGTGTCATCTTTGGGGTAAAAATAGAGCACCAGAGGCCGGCCGGGCGATGACAGGTTCAGTTCGGTCCCGTCGCTGAGCTTGGTCTTCAGTGCCGGAACCTTGTCGCCCTCATGGATCATTCGTCATTCCCTTTCACCATCGCCCATCGCGCCGCGACCCTCTGCCGCGCCTGCTCGACCGCCGCAAGCAGCGCCTGCCAATCCGGATAGCCGCACAGCGTCGCCACCAACGCCTGCGACTGCTCGGCCGGCTCCATCGCCTTGGCGCTGACGAGCCGGAGCACGACCAGCATTCGCGACAGCAGCCGAAGGTCGGGATCGCTGCCCTCGTCGATCAAGCCATCTCTGACCAGGGCCTCGATCGCCACCTCAAGCCGCGGGTCGACCCCGATGTGGGTGGTGAGCTGGAGCGTATGGACTGCAAACTCGAGGTCGACCAATCCGCCGGGCCCCAGCTTGATGTCGAGCGGTCCGGCCGGCGGCTTGTGGCGCGCCATCTCCTCCCGCATCGCCGCGGCGTCGGCACGGATCCGGGCCGGATCGGCGGGCGTGGCGAGGATGTCGCAGATCAGCGCCCGGACCTTGGCCCTGGCCGCTTCCGATCCGGTCAGCGGCCGCGCCCGGCACAGCGCCATATGTTCCCAGGTCCAGGCCTCGTGACGCTGATACTGGTCGAACGACGCTAGGCTCACGGCCAGCATCCCCTGCGCCCCCTGGGGCCGCAGCCGTGTGTCGACGTCGTACAGCGGGCCGGCCGCCGTCGGCGTCCCGAGCGCCGCGCCGATCCGGCTTGCCAGCCGATTATAGTAATCGGTCGCCGGCAGCGCCTTGGGACCGTCCGACTGCGCGCCGGCGGGCGCGTCGAACAGGTAAATCAGGTCGAGGTCGCTGGCGTGCGTCAGCGCCCGGCCGCCAAGCCGGCCGAGCCCGAGCACTACCAGTTCCGCGCCCGGCACACGCCCGTGACTTCGCTCAAATTCCCGGGAGACCGCTTCGGTCAGGGCGACGATCGCCGCCTCGGCAAGGTCGCTATAGCCCTCGGCGATCAGGATCGGGTCGCGGTGCGCAGCGAGCAACTGTACGCCCAGCGCGAAACGGCGCTCGCCGACCATCCGCCGGATGCGGTCGAGTGCAAGGTCGAACGGTTCGTCGCGCACCACAGTCAGGAAGCGCTCGGCCAGCGCCTGCGCGTCCGGCGGCGGGGCAAAGCTGGACTCGTCGATCAGGCCGTCAAGCAGGGTCGGCCGGCGGCCCAGCTGCTCGGCCAGCGGCGGCGCGTGGGCGAGGATCAGCGCCAGCAGATCGGCCAGCTTCGGACGAGCGCCGAGCAAGCGGTAGAGGTTCACGCCGCTCGACAGCTTGTCGATAATGTCGCCGAAACGATTGAGTGCGGTAACCGGCTGCGGGCCTGCTGCCACCGCCCTCATCAAGGTCGGGAGCATTCCCTCGAATGCCGACAGCGCCGCCGGCGAGCGAAGCGACCGGGAGCGGCCCGACCGCCAGTCGCCGACCCGGCGGAAAGCCTCCTCGACCTCCACAAAGCCCATGCCGGCCAGTTCGCGCCTTAGGATGTCCGGATCGTTGGACAGCCGCTCCTCGCGATCCGAAACCAGCCCGTCGAACTGGCCCCCGACCGCTTCGACATGCGGTGCCAGCCGGGCGAGGAACTCTTCGGCGCCCGATCGGCCGTCGAGCCGGGCGAGCGATTCCAGCGCGGCGGGGTCGGCCGGCAACCGGTGCTCCTGCCGGTCGTCGGTCATCTGGATGCGGTGCTCGGCGGTACGGAGCTCCCGATAGGCCGCGGCGATTGCGCTCGCCACGTCCGGCTCCAGCCGCCCGGCCCTGGCCAGCGCGTCCAGCGCGTCGAGCGTTGCCGGGGCGCGAATCTCGGGCTCGCGGCCGCCATGGACCAGTTGCTGGACCTGGGTGAAGAACTCGGCCTCGCGAATGCCCCCGCGGCCGCGCTTCAAATCATATCCGGGGCCGAACGCCTGGCCCTGGGCATAATGGTCGCGGATCCTGAGGCTGATGTCGCGGATTTCCTGGATTGCCCCGAAATCGAGCGCGCGCCGCCAGATGAACGGCTTGATTTCGTTCAAGAATCTATTGCCAAGCTGAATGTCGCCGGCGGCCGCCCGGGCGCGGATGAACGCCGCCCGCTCCCACGGCAGCGCCGAGCTCTCGTAATAGCTGATCGCCGCATCGATCGGCAGCGCGATCGGGGTCACTTCGGGCGACGGCCGCAGGCGCATGTCGACCCTGGCGACATAGCCGTCATGGGTCCGCTGCTGCATCAGCTCGATGAACCGCCGGCTATAGCGCACCGCCGCCTCGCCGGCCTCGTCGCGCGGCCGCTTCGGCAGTTGCTCGGGATCGAACAGAAGCACGAGGTCGACATCGGACGAATAGTTGAGCTCGCGGCTGCCGAGCTTGCCCAGCGCAAGGATCGCGAGTCCCCTCGGCTCCTCGTCAGGCATGCGCTCGAGCATCGCAGCCCGAAGCGCCGAATCCATCGCCGCATCGGCAAAATTGGAAAGCGTTGCTGTGACCCACTCCAGCTCTTGTTCGCCGCTCAAGTCCGCAAGCGCCACCGCCAGCGCAAGGGCATGGCGCTGACGCCGCAGGCGCTCGCCGACTGTCTCGCCGCCAAGCGCCAGCGCGGCAGCGACCGCCGCCTCGCCACCCTCGTCGACAAATATCCCAGCGATGTTGGGGAGGCTGTCCGCGGCGGCTCGCAGGAACGGCGCATGAGCCCGCGCGCGCTCAAGCGCATCCAGCCGATGAGATGAGATGACCGTCGCCGCCATGCGACAGACCTAGGCCAAATTCGACGAGTCGCGAAACCGCACGGCCCTTTCAAGCATTGGTAAGGCGATGGACATGGAAGGTCCCACTTCGACGAGGACAGTTGGCTCGATGCGCTACGTGCCGAATTCGACCGATTTTTCTCCGACTCAAGCCGGTCTTGCGGCAGCGCTTCGGCGCGCCTTCGAGGTGCCCGCCGACGAGACCCAGCGCAAATTCGAGGAATTGGTGCGGAGCCTCAGCTGAGGCTTAGCCGCGATCGCGGCTAAGCTCGTCGACCTCGCTCATGATTTCCTGCAGCGCCGACTTGTCCGGATCGGTCTTGTGCTGCCGCCGGGACGGCAGCTTGCCGCCGCTCAGGAGCGCTTCGAGCGCCACCCTGCCCCGCGCCACCCGGCTCTTGATCGTGCCGACCGCGCAGCCGCAGATTTCTGCGGCTTCTTCATAAGCGAAACCGCCGGCGCCGACGAGGATCAGCGCCTCGCGCTGCGGTTGCGGCAGGTGAAGCAGAGCGCGCTGCATGTCGCCCAGCTCGACATGCCGGTCCTGGCTGGCCGGCGCGGCCAATAGCTTGGATGCCGTTACGTCGTCCCACTCACCCTTGAACCGGGCGCGCCGCATCTGGCTCAGGAACAGGTTGCGAAGGATGATGAAGGTCCAGGCGCGCATGTTGGTTCCGGCCTGGAATCTCTTGCGCGCCGCCCATGCCTTGAGCAGCGTTTCCTGGACCAAATCGTCGGCCAGGTCGCGGCTCCCGGACAGCGATCGGCCGAATGCGCGGAGATGCGGGATGACCTGCCCAAGTTGCTCCTTGAACTCGTCATCGGGCAGCGGCACCGGTTCAGGGCGCTCGGTCTCCACATCTTGGTCGTCGTCGTCGCTCAATGAAATCCGCCCTGTTTGGACCTCGGCGGAATTGTCCGCACCCGCCTGATGATACGCATCGTTGCTACACATTGATGTATGGGTTCATCGCGCGATGAACAATATCAGCGCGAAGATACCGATGACCAGCAGCAGACCCACCCCAAGCACGACTCGCGTGACATGGGGCGTCACTCCTGCCCTGGCTTCGGTGGCGGTCAATCGTTCGGGCGTTCCGTCCGTCATTCAAACCCCTGTCGTAGGAATTGTTTTGCAGGCCTAACGACGCAGGGGCGAATGCTGTTCCCAGTTACGCCGCAGGAACCGTGGCGGCGTCGAAAAACAGGGCCTGGCTGATCGCGGCCTTCACCGTGGACCGTTGAAACGGCTTGGTGATGAGGAAGGTCGGCTCGGGCCTGGTTCCGGTCAGAAGCCGCTCGGGGAATGCGGTGATGAAGATCACCGGCACCGAAAACTCCGACAGGATATCCTTGACCGCGTCGATACCGCTGCTGTCGTCGGCGAGCTGGATGTCGGCCAGCACCAGGCCTGGCGGCGCCTTGCGGGCCTGCGTGATTGCCTCGTCGCGGGTCACTGCCACTCCGGTCACATTATGACCGAGGTCGCGAACGATCGATTCGATATCCATCGCGATGATCGGCTCGTCCTCGATGATCAGAACGTCGGCATGGGTTTGCCGCTCAATTTCCGCCATCGCTTCGGCTACCAGGCTGTCGACGTCGTCGGGCGACGCGTCGATCAAATAGCCAGTATCCTCACGGGAGAATCCTTCGAGACTGGTCAGCAGAAGCGCCTGGCGCGACAGCGGAGTGATCCGCGACAGGCGCGCTTGCGCAATGCCCTCCGCGCCGCTCATTTCGAACGAGGGCTCTTCGCCCTCTTCGATGTTGGCGGTCGACCAGATGGCGTGGAATATCTTGTACAGTCCCAGCCTGGGATCGACATCGCGCGGAAATTCGTCCGGCTTGGCAACGATCGTTTCCAACGCGGCCCGAACGAAGGCGTCGCCATGTGCCTGGCTGCCGGTCAAGGCGCGCGCATAGCGGCGGAGGAAAGGAAGGTGCGGAGCGAGTTCCTGACCCAACGACATATAAGGTGACTCCCCTTGCAGCCTAGATTGTTTCGGTCCCGTTGTGGGCGGGACGTTTAGTTGGTGCAACCCTGTCGACCGTTGGACCGCGCCGTTACAGCAGCGCAACACCCTTCGCCCCAAGTTTGCGAGAGGTGGAACAAAGCATAGGCGATTTGGTTTCCTCTCCCAATTCGGCACTGTCTCTCGTTCGTCGATTGACGAGCGGCGCTAGAGGCCGATAGGTGCGTTTGCCTCTCCCAGTACCTCAGGGGTGGCGGTTGGCTGTGCGCCGCGTGACAATTCTGAAAGGACCGGCGCAAATGCTTGCGCTCGAGGGGGACGAGAGTTTGAGTGGGAGCACAAAAGCCAGCGGTGGCCGTGGTTCGACCGAACCGGCAAGCCCCGACAGGAAATCTCGCAAGGACCGCGCCGGAACGGTGGGGCGTGCGCTTCGCACCGTTTATGACGATATGCTTCGCGAAGAGGTGCCGCGGGATTTTCTGGACCTGTTGCGTAAGCTGGACTGACAAGTTCACCTGGACCGCCGCTTGATGGAACGCCGGTCCCTTTTCCATCGCTGGCCGACCGGCGCGATCTTGCTGCTGCTTCTGACCGCTGCGCTATTGCCGCTAGGCTTGGTGCTTGCCTGGGTTACCCAGCAAAACGTTCGAGAAACCAATCGCGCGCTAGTCGAACGGGCTGACCAGCAAGGTACTGCGGCGTTCCAGGCGATCGAGGGCCTGTTGGCGCGCAATGCGCTCGCGCTCCGGGTCGCCGCCAATGGCGCCCTGGAGTCGGGTGCCGCGGATCCATGCGATGCCGCCGCCCAAACGCTGGCCATTGCCCCGGCGGTCGCCCGGCAGTTCCGCATTCGCGACCCGAATGGCCGGACCGTGTGCAGCCACGGTCAGTACAGGCCCGAGCGCGACGATCTGCTGGTTGCCCCCGGTGACGTCAAACTATGGGTCTCGCCCCAGCGATTGCTGGTTTACCGGGTCGGCCTGATCGGCGGCAATGCGACCGGGGTCCTGACGGTCGATGAGCTTCGCCAGGCTGCTGAGGATGCGACCCGCGGGGTCAAGCAGCTGACAATCGACGACGGAGCGACGACCTTGCCGGTCATCGACCAGCCGGTCGCCCAGCAACTAAGGGAGCAGGCCCGCGATCGGAGCTATGACCTGGGCGGCGGCCAGGTTCAGTTACGCACAATCTCCGCCATCGAGCGGACCACTCTGATCGACATGATCGTCATGCTGCTTCCCCTTCTGATGTGGGTTGCGGCGACCTTGCTTAGCTGGATGCTGGTCCGGCGGCTGCTGCTGGCGCCGCTTGCCAAGTTGCAGCGCGCCGTCACCGAATATCAGCCCGATGCCGGAGGACTCGACCTGCCGAGTAAATATGGCGTCGCGTCGGAGATTGAGGATTTGTCGAATGCTTTCGGGCGGGCGGTAGGACGGATCGAAGGCGCAGAACGGGCAGCCCTCGACGCGCTCGATGGGCAGCGCCGGCTGGTCCGCGAGGTGCACCACCGGGTAAAAAACAACCTTCAGGTCGTCGCTTCGCTGCTCAGCATTCACGGCCGCAGCGCCACCAAGCCGGAAGCCAAGGACGCCTATTCGGCGATTGGCCGCCGGGTCGATGCGCTATCCGTGGTCCACCGCCATCATTATGCCGAGCTGGAGGAGAACCGGGGAATTGCGCTGCGCCCCTTGCTCACCGAGCTTGCGGCCGACCTCCGCTCCAGCGCGCCGGTCGAAGCGCGGGGAATGCGCATCGAGCTCGACCTCGATGCGCCCTCAACGACACAGGATGTGGCAGTCGCGGCGGCATTCCTGATCACTGAGATTGTTGAATTCGCCATGCTCCGGCACCCTGAAGACACGGTCGAGATTTCGCTTCGGCGGGAGGGCGAATTGATTGCAACGCTGGCGATCGCTTCGTCAGTGCTGGTCCCGGAGGGCGACCCTAGCGATATTGCGAAGAACCAGTTCGAGCGGATCGTGGAGGGTTTGGCCCGCCAGTTGCGATCCCCGCTCGACCGCAAATTGGGCCGCTACGCCGTCACCCTGCCGGTTTTTCCGAACGACTGATCGGCAAAGAACCGGGAAATGCGACGAGTCGCCAAATAATTTTCGCGGCAGTGGGAACCTAGTCGGAAAAGAGGACGTTTAAGCTTCCGGATAGTGACCTTTTGCCCCCCCGCTCTCGCTATCCGACGAAATGGGCCCGGATTCGCCAACCCTCCCCCCCCCCGGTGGCGTATTCGGGCCCACATTTTTGCCCTCAACAACCGAAGTTTCGGCCTGCGCCCGGCGGGCGGCACGCCAGTGAGTGAGGCGGATTGCCAGGATGGCGAACTCATACAGGCCGTAGAGCGGCACCAGCAGCAACAGCATCGATACGACGTCGGGCGGCGTAAGCACAGCTGACACCGCGGCTGCAATGACGATCGCGTAACGGCGCGACCTGGCCAGTTGTTCGCGGGTGACGATCCCTGCCCGCTCCAGCACCATCAGCAGCACCGGCGTCAGGAATGCGACCCCGAAGCCAAACAGGAACCGAGTTGAAAAGTTAAGGTAGTTGCCGATCGCCGGCAGCGCTTCCTGCTGAACGCCGCCGACGTTCCCCTCGAAGCCGAGCAGGAACTTCAACGCCCAGGGCATGGCGACGAAATAGGCGAAGGACGCACCGGCAATGAAGAAGAAGGGCGTCATCACAAGGAAGGGCAAGAACGCCTTCTTTTCCTTGGCGTAGAGCCCCGGTGCGACAAAGCGCCACATCTGTGTAGCGACAACCGGGAAGCTGATCATCAGCGCGGCAAAAAAGGCGACCTTCACCTCAACGAAGAATGCCTCGAAGATGTCGGTGTAAATGAGCTTGCCTTGTCCGGCTGCCAGCAGCGGATGGACCAGCACCCCAAAGATCGGCTTGGCGAAATAGAGGCAGCTGAAGAAGGCCGCCGCGATTGCCGCGACGCACCACAGCAGGCGGCGGCGAAGTTCGATCAGATGATCGAGCAGCGGGGCCTTACTGTCGTCGATGTCGCGGATCATGGCAGCGGCCGCTCTTCGGGCGGCGTCGGATCGTCGTCCGGCGCGGCCGGCGCTTCCAGCGGCAGGTCGGGCTGGACAGCCTGGGTGGGAGCCATTGGAATTACCGGCTCCGGGTAATTTGCATCGGCGGGATATTGGGCGAGGATCCGCTCATTCTCCTCACGCCACTTCTTTTCCATTTCCTCCAGCTCGGCCTCGCGGATGACGTTTTCGATTCCGGCGGTGAAATGCCGCGCATAGCCGCGGAGTTGGCCGATCCAGCGTCCCACCCTCATCATCACCTGCGGCAGTTCCTTGGGCCCGATGAACAACAGGGCCACCACTGCCACGACCAGCAGTTCAGAGGTGTCGACGCCGAACATCGGCGGATTCTATCAGAACGCTACGAGCGCGTCTGATCGTCGCCCGTGACAGGCGGCGTCGGAGGTGCGGTCGGTTCGGCGGGACGCGGAGTAATGTCGATCGGCTGTTGCGGCGGAATCTGCTTCTGCTCTGCCGGCTTGTCCTCATCGCTGAGGCCCTGCTTGAAGCTTTTGAGGCCCTTCGCCACGTCGCCCATCATCGCCGAGAAGCGATTTCCGCCGAACAGCAGCAAGACCAGGACTGCCAAGATTAGGATATGCCAAATGCTGAAACCGCCCATGAGGGAACTCCGGTGAGGGAAATTTGACGCCTAGTTAGTCTTCCTCGGCGTCATTTTCTAGCTGAAGCTGAAACAGGCTTTCTTCGAGCGGGTCGAGCAGGCCGGCCGCCTTCAGGTCGTCGATGCCCGGCAAGTCCCGCCGCGAGCCAAGCCCGAAGTGGGTCAGGAAGTCGGGGGTGGTGGCATAAAGCAGTGGACGGCCCGGCGTTTCGCGCCGCCCGGCTGTCTTCACCCAGCCCGCTTCCATCAATACATCGAGCGTTCCTTTCGAAATCTGAACTCCTCGGATCGCCTCGATCTCGGCCCGGCTGACCGGCTCATGATAGGCGATGATGGCCAGTGTCTCGGTCGCCGCGCGCGACAGGCGGCGGGCGTCCTCGCGGGTACGGCGTAGGATGTGGGCCAGGTCCGGCGCGGTCTGGAAATGCCAGCGCCCGCCGCGCTCGACGAGTTCGATGCCATGTCCAGCATAGCGCTCGGCCAGCTGGGCAAGTGCTCCAACGACATCGCCCTCCCCGACGTAAGCGGCGATTTCCTCGACGCCGAGAGGATCGTCGGACGCGAAAAGGGCTGCTTCGACGGCGCGCTGAAACTCGTCCATTAGGCCGCCCTGCGAACCAGCAGCTCGGCGAACGCCCCGTCTTGCTCAAGCTCGAGCCGGCCCTGGCGGGCCAGCTCAAGTGCCGCAACGAAGCTGCTGGCCAATGCCGACTTGCGATATTGCGGGTCGGCGGTCGCCGGCAGGAACGCTTCGAGGGTCGTCCAATCGAGCGCAGCGCCGATCAGCGCCGAAACCCGCTGGATGGCGTCTTCCAGCGTCATGACCGCGCGGTGGGCGACGACATGCATCGCCGGCGCGGTGCGGGCCTTGACCCGGCCATAGGCGGCGTAAAGGTCGAAAGCGGTCGCCTGCCAGGCCGACTTGCGAACCAGCTTGAGCCCCTCCGGCGCACCGCGGGCGAACACGTCGCGGCCGAGCCGGTCCCGGCCGATCAGCCGAGCGCCGGCGTCGCGCATTGCGTCGAGCCGCTGCAGCCGAAGCTGGAGCCTCAGCGCGAGTTCCTCCGGCGATGGATCGACGGTCGGATCCTTGGGCAGCAGCAGGCAGCTCTTGAGGTAGGCCAGCCACGCCGCCATCACGAGATAATCGGCCGCGATCTCCAGCCGCAGCGTCCGGGCGCCTTCGATATAGGCGAGATATTGCTCGACCAGCGCGAGAATCGAAATCTGGTGAAGGTCGACCTTCTGCTGGCGGGCAAGGTTGAGTAGCAGGTCGAGCGGACCCTCCCAGCCGTCGAGGCTGAGGTTCAGCGCTTCGTCATTGCGCACCGGCGCAAGGAACAGCTCCTCATCTTCCATGGCGGCGGAGCGTAGCCGGCATCGGAACCCTGGGCCAGCGGCATGTCATCATTTCGCCAGTTCCTTCGCCTTGGCGAGATCGGCTTCCGCCTCGGCCGGGCGACCCATCGCCTGCAGCAATTGCGCGCGATTCTCGTAAAGGTCGGCACTGCCGGGCTCTAGCTCGATGGCCTTGTTGAAATCGGCCAATGCCGCTTCATTCCGGCCGGACGTCGCGTAGATAATTCCTCGATTGATATATGCATCGGTCATTACCGGAACGATCTCGATCGCTTTTGTGTAGTCGGCAACCGCAGCCTTCGTATCGCCCGACGAGGCAGCCAGCAGCGCCCGATTATAATAGGCGGGCGCGAGCTTGGGGTTGAGCTTGATAGCGGTGTCCATCTCCTCCTTCGCAGCCGCGAACTGCGACGCGAGGCCCATCAGCATTCCTCTATTGGCATGGGCGACGGCCTTAATCCCGTCATCGACATCGCCCGCCGCGATCAGTTCCTCGCAGCCCTTCATCTCGTCGGCGACGGCGAGCGTAAGCTTTTCGTTGCGACAGGCGGTCCATGCTGCCTCCCTCGCCGGAGGAACATCGGCTGACGCCGGTGACGGGGAAACGGCGGCTTGAGCTGCGAGCAGGACGAGGAGACCGATCACTTTAGCCTCTATACCAGCGCCAGCAGCGAATCGCGCTTCGCGATGGCTTCGGCGAAATCCATCTCGTCATCGGGCGTGAAGCGCATTGCCATTGCCCGCGCCAGCCTGGCGGCGCCGTCGGGCGAGATCTCGCCGACCGCGTCGGCAACCAGCAGCATGTTTTCCATCTTGCCGTCGCAGTGAAGCGCAACGTCGCAGCCCGCCGCGACGCAGGCGGCGGCGCGTGAGCCATGGTCGCCTCCCAGCGCCTCCATGCCGATGTCGTCGCTCATCAGGAAACCGTCGAACCCGATCCGCTGGCGGATGATCTCGTTGATCACATATGGCGACTGCGAGGCCGGCCGGTCCGCATCCCAGGCAGTGTATAGCAGGTGGGCGGTCATCCCCATCGGTGCGTCGCGCAGCCGCTCGAACGGCTCCAGGTCTATCGCCAGATCCTCTTCGCCGGACTCGACGACCGGCAGCTCATGATGACTGTCGACCAGCGCCCGGCCATGGCCGGGGATATGCTTGATGACACCCAACGCTCCGGCAGAGGCGAGCCCGTCGAGAATCGCCTTGCCCAGGGCGGCCACCTGCATCGGCTCGGATCCCAGTGCCCGATCGCCGACGATATCGGTCGCGCCCGGCTGGCGGACATCGAGCATCGGCAAGCAGTCGACGTTGATGCCCACCTCATGGAGCATTAGCCCAAGCGCCCGGGCATTGACCCGGGCGGCCTCGATCGCGCTCGACGGCGCCAATTGGTAAAGCTGGTCGAACGCCTCGCCACTTGGAAACGCCGGCCATTCGGGCGGCCGCATCCGCGCTACCCGGCCGCCTTCCTGGTCGATAAGGATCGGGACTTCATCATGGCCCTCCAGCTCCCGAAGGCTATCTGTGAGGCTACGCAACTGTTCCCGTGACGCAATGTTTCGCTTGAACAAAATATACCCAGCCGGCTTTGAATCGCGAAAGAAATCTCTCTCTTCCGCCAATAATCCGGTGCCAGACAGGCCGTAAATTGCTGCCTGCATCAGTTGACGACCATGCAGCTTTCACCGGCTGCTCTCAGCGCTGCGCATGCGGCCCTCGTCTGGTCCGAAGAACCCGAAGCGCGCAGCCGATAGATCGACTTTCCGCCAACATTGGCTGAAACAACTGCCTTCCTCAATGAAGCGACCTCCGGAAACCGCCCTGACAGCAGCTTCCATGCAGTGTCCGCCTTTACCGTCGAAGCGTAAGCGCCGAGCTGGATCGTCGGCCCTGCCGGAGCCGCGGGAGCCGCTGCCTCATCCGGGGCGGGTTCCTTGACCTCGTTTGGCGGAATTTTCTTCGGCTTCTCGCCGGGAACCGCAGCGGGCGCCGCGGCTGGGGGCCCTACTTCCTCCGGCAGCTTGCGCACGTCGAGCGCTGAATCCGGATCCTCCCCGGCGCTTGTCGAATAGGCGGTTTCACTGTCCCCGGCCACATCGAGCCCGCCAGGGTCGGTCGGCTTGACCTTGTAGGGACCAGGCTCGGCCCGGATCAGCTCCGGCGCGCCGGTCACCGCCGGGTTCTGGCGGCCCAGCCAGAACATCGTCCCGGCGACGATCGCTCCCGCCAGCAGCACCAGCAGCAAGGCGACCAGCATTTTCCGGGCGGAGATGGCGCGCGGCCCCTCTTCATTCTCCACCGCCTCCAGCCAGGGCAATGACTGATCGTCATAAGCCTGAGCGTCACTCATCGCGTCATCATCTCCTCACTGCCGGCGCATCCTAGAAGCCGTATCGGCAAGATGGGAGGGGGTTCGTAAAAATTCAGGCGAGCCGGATCACGCCACCGTGCAGGCGCGGCCGATCGACTTCAAATTGGTGCACAATTGCCTGGCATGCCGTTTCGACGGCGTGCCCAGCTGCAACCGGAAGAAGCGGCGCGAATTGATCGAGATCGGCTCGATGCTTTTCGGCATGGTGACGAGGTAGGTGTAATCGCGAATTGCGCTTTGCCACGCGGCCTCCGCCTGCCAGGCGCTCTTGTAGACCCCAAGCTGGACCGTCTTGCCCCGGACGACCTGGGCGGCAGGATTGACGGTAGGTCGAGGCGGATCGGGCGGGATCGGCAAGGCGGCGATCGCAACCGCGGCATCGATGGTGGCGGTATCCAGCGCAGCCGGTTCGCCGGCCTCGCCCGCCTGTTCCTTGACCACGGTGCGATAGGCAACGCGGGTCGGAACTGCCTTGATCCGGCGCAGTACGCGGGCTTTCGCGCGATGAACCGGCGGAGCGCTGTTTGCGGCCGGCGCGGCGGCCGGTTCGGGACCCGTCAGCGGCGAGAGCAGGATCGGCGGCTGCATGTCGGCCGGGGCTGGGAGCAGCACGCTGGCCTGGGGCGCCGCCGGTTCGCTCGTCGGAAGAAATTGGGCGTCGCGCATCAGCAAGGTAAGTACGACGGCGAGGCCGGCGGCACCGATCGTCGCTGCGACACCTGACCGGCGGTTGGATTTCTTGCGCGACGGCGCGCGATAAGGCTCTAGCCAGGGAAGCCGTCCCGGATCCCGTGCTACCCCCGCATCGGCCATCAGCGCATCTCCTCGGCGGCCTCCACTCCCATCAGCCCAAGGCCGTTCTTCACAATCTGCCCAATTCCGGTCGCCAGTTCCAGCCGTGCGCGAGAAATTTGTGGATTATTTTCAAGCAGAAAGCGCCGCTCCGGATCGTCGTTTCCGCGATTCCACAACGCATGAAAGGCGGCCGCCAAGTCGTAGAGATAAAAGGCGATCCGGTGCGGCTCGTGCGCCACAGCCGCGCCTTCGACGGCGCGCGGATATTGGGCGGCAAGCTTGACCAGTGCCAATTCTTCACCGTCGAGCAACGTCAGATCGGCCTTTTCCTCGAGCGATACGCCTGCCGCCTCGGCCTTGCGCTTGAGCGAGCTGATCCGCGCATGGGCATATTGGACGTAAAATACCGGGTTGTCCTTGGACGCTTCGACCACCTTGGCGAAGTCAAAGTCGAGCGGCGTATCGGCGCGCTTGGTCAGCATCATGAAGCGGACCACGTCCTTGCCGACCTCGCGAACGACATCGGCCAGGGTTACGAAATTACCGGCACGCTTCGACATTTTGATCGGCTCGCCGGCGCGGAACAGCCGCACCATCTGGACGAGCTTGACGTCGAGGTCGACGCGGCCGTCGGTCAGGGCGCTGACGGCGGCCTGCACCCTTTTCACGGTACCGGCGTGGTCGGCGCCCCAAATGTTGACCAGATGGTCGGCGTTTTGGGCCTTCTGCAGGTGGTAGGCGGCGTCAGCTCCGAAATAGGTCCATGACCCGTCGGATTTCTTCATCGGCCGATCCTGGTCGTCCCCGAAATTGCTCGACTTGAACAGGGTCAGCTCGACCGGTTCCCACTCGTCATGCTCGTCCAGGCTTTTCGGCCGCTCCAATTGGCCCTCATAGACCAGCCCCTTGGAACGGAGATTCTCCATCGCTTCCTCGACCTTGCCCGACGCTTGCAGCGCGGCTTCGGAAGCGAAAATGTCGTGGTGGATATTGAGCAGGCCGAGGTCGTGCTTGATCAGCTCGATCATCCCCGCGACGGTCCTGGCTTTGAACAGTTCGAGCCAATCGCTTTCCGGCGCGCCGACAAATTTATCGCCAAGCTCGCCAGCAAGCAGTTCCCCGATCGGCTTCAAATAGTCGCCCGGGTAATATCCCTCCGGAATCTCGCCGATGTCCTCGCCCAGCGCTTCGCGGTAGCGGAGGTGGGCCGAGCGAGCGAGAGTATCGACCTGCGAGCCGGCGTCGTTGACATAATATTCCTTGGTGACGCGAAAGCCTGCCGCTTCGAGCAGTCGGGCCAGCGCGTCGCCCACCACCGCGCCGCGGCAATGGCCCATGTGCATTGGCCCGGTCGGGTTGGCCGAAACATATTCGACGTTGACGCGCTCGTTGGCGCCGATCGACGACAGCCCATATTCGTCACGCTCGGCAAGAATGGTCGCCAGCTCGTCGCGCCAGCTTTCCTCACCCAGGCGAAGGTTGATGAAGCCGGGCCCGGCAATTTCCGCGGACGTAACGCCGGGCAGTGCTTCCAGCTTCGGCTTGATTGCTTCGGCCAGCGCGCGCGGATTGGTGCCCGCCCCCTTGGCCAGGACCATCGCCACGTTAGTCGCCAGGTCGCCGTGCGATGGATCGCGCGGCGGCTCGACCGCGACTGCCTTGCGGCCCAGGCCGTCCGGCAGATGGCCGGCTTCGGTCAGCTCATCGAGTATGGTGCCAAGCAGGGCGGAATAACGGGCATAGAGCGACAATTTGATTCACCGAACGAAAGGAATGAGCGCGCGCCTCTAGCCTAGCCGAGCGCCGACGTCACGCGGCAGCTCGACACCTTGCATTCGTCGAATCCTGCTTGTTCTCACGCCTAGCAAGTGCGCCAATCGGGCAGCAAGGAGGTGTCCATGCTTACGAAGCTCTCCTTTACCCTGATTGCCGCGGTTTCGATTGGCTCGGCCGCCTTTGCCGAAGTGCCCAGCCCGAAGAAGTCGCTCGATCCCAATGAAAAGGTCTGCGAGAAAATCACGATCGTGGGCAGCAGGCTGGCGACACGGCGCATTTGTGCGACACGCGCGGAATGGGCCGATTACAGACGGCAGGATCGAGACGCGCTCGACAAGGCTCAGCGGCTGACTTGTCTAACGCAGGGCCAATGCGTCGGAAATTAATTGCCTCCGGCCGATGACGGCGGCGCGTAGACGATCCGCCACTCGGTCTTCTCGCCAGATTGCACGGCCACCATTTGTGCCTGCAGCCCGCTGTGACGATGCTTGGGCGCACCGAATGCAAAATGGCTGTGATCGCCCTCATCGAGGGACTCGGCGAGCGAATAGCCTGCCGCGCGATAGGCCGCTGCGATCTGGTAATGGCTAACGCCAGGCCGCCGGGCGATATCGATCGCACGGCCGCGCAGATGGTAGCTATTGGGGACCCCGCCAACGGCGCGATTATGTTCGGGGCTGCGATATGTGCTCGTCACCTGGCCCCAATGGGCGCCGATTTGCCTGACGCTGCCCATGTCGACGGGACCGCCGCTGCTTGGCCGCTCCATTGCCCAAGTTCCCGCGGGCAGCGGGTCGCTGCTTGCGGCCTTGGCCGATGTGATTGGTTTGCCGACCTCGCGGATGCCCCAATTGGTATCGGCTGCGGCGGCAGACGACCCAAAACCAAGCAAAAGCAATGCGATCCCCATTCGCAGCATGGCTTGCCCCTTTTACGCTCGGCAGTCCTTATAACCCAAAGTTAACGCAGTTGGGGAGTCCCCTGCGCCGGAACGCCCTTCCCTAGCGTTCGTTTGAAAGCGGTCCCTTGAGGGAGAGGAAGCATGTCGAAGATGATTTTGACCAGCCTCGGGCTGATTGCGGCGCTTGGGATGACTGCCTGCAATAGCAAGTCCGAAGAGAATAATATGGCGGTCGAGAATGTCGAAGACCTCAACGCCACCGAAGACCTGAACATGGACATGAACGCCATCGACGCGAACGCGGCGGACATGAATGCGACGACCGGCATGAACGCGGCTGACAATGCGGTGGGGAATGATACGACGGGCAATAGCACAGGCTATTGACCATTCACCTCAAGGAAAGCTTGAACAGCGCATCGCGATCCTTGAAGGGGATTGCGATGCGCCTGATCCAAAGCCTGTTGTGCGCCGCAGCCCTGCTTTCGCCTTCCCTGGCCTTTGCCGCAGCTGGAGGCGCGGCGCCCTTGCCGTCTGAGATCCGGTTGTCCGACTCGGATAAGGAAAAGGTTCTGGAGGAGGCGGCTGCATCCCGGCACGAGAGGAGTGGCGTCCCATCCATCGATGACACCGCCGCCGCAGGTCGCCAGGTCCATGGCGAGGTCGGCTTTGAGGTTGGCACCGGCGGCTATCGCTCAGCCTACGGGACGGCGATCGTTCCGCTAGCCGATGACGGTGTCGCCATCATTTCCCTCGGCTCGACCAATTTCGGCTCGAGGAACCGCTACCCCGATCCCTGGTGGAGGTGAGACTTCTCGACGCCTAGAAGCGGTCGGGGAGCCTGACGGCACCGATCAGTTCTTCGTGGCGGGCGATGGCGAAGCGATCGGTCATACCGGCCAAATAATCGCCGATTCCGCGAAGCCGCGCCGTTTCGCCTTCCTCCCGCTGCCAGCCGACCGGCAATGAGGCAGGATTTTCGCGATAGAATTGCACCAGGTCGGCGATGATGCGCTGCGCCTCTATCCGTATCGGACGAAGCGCTTCGCTGTCGTAGAGGTTGGCATATAGGTGCTGCTTCAACCCACGTTCCTCGCCACGCAAAGACCCCGAGAAGCCAACCAGCGGCTGCCCGGCCTGACGAACCTCGTCAATTGTCTCGACACCGGCCGCGGCTATGCGCCGCCGTGTTTCGTCGAGGACGTCGCCGACCATGGTGCCGATGCCGTCGCGAACCAGCGCCTTTAGCTGCTTGGCGCGGTCCAGCCCAGGATGGCGCCGCTCAATGTCTGCCCAATGACGCGCGACGAACGGCTCCTCGAGCAATGCGTCGAGCTCGAGGATCCCCGAGCGCAGACCATCGTCAATGTCATGATTGTCGTAAGCGATATCGTCGGCGATCGCCGCCACCTGGGCTTCGAGGCTGGGCCATGATTGCAGGTCGAGGTCGAAATCATGGTTCGCCTCCGCCACCGCCCACTTCGGCCGTTCGACCGGGCCGTTATGCTTGGCCAGGCCCTCCAGCGTTTCCCACGTAAGGTTCAGCCCGTCGAACGACGGATAGGGATTTTCCAGGCAGGTCAGAAGGCGCAGCGTATGGCCATTATGGTCAAAGCCGCCGGCATCGCTGAGTCCCTCGTTGAGTGCATCCTCGCCGCCATGGCCAAAGGGCGGATGACCGAGGTCGTGGGCGAGGCACAGCGCTTCCGTCAGGTCCTCGTTGAGGCCTAGCGCCCGGGCGATGGTGCGCCCGATCTGCGCGACCTCAAGCGAATGGGTCAGTCGGACGCGGAAATGATCGCCGTCGGGCGCCACGAACACCTGCGTCTTGTGGCGCAGGCGGCGGAAGGCGACGGAGTGGACGATCCGGTCGCGGTCGCGCTGGAATAGGTCGCGCGGGCCGCGCGGCGCCCGATCCTCCTCGGCGAAGGCCCGGCCGCGCGATTGTGCTGGCTGCGCGGCTAGGGCCTTCGGAAGGGTCATGAGCTGGAGAGTTTCTCGATCTTGATCTTGGCCGGGGTGCGCGTCCAGCTAAAGCCGTCGACGTCTTCCTTTTCAAGCTTGTTGACGAAAGCCTGGGACTCGCTCTTGCTGGAGAACGGGCCGACCAGCAGCCGGAAGTAGTCCTTGCCCCCCGTGACATAGCCGGACCGCGACTTGAGCAGCTTCCCTGCCTTGGCGGACAATCTCCTATATTCGGTTGCCATCCTGCCCTGGTTCGAGCCGCCGGCCAGTTGCACCCAGTAAGTGCCTTTCACGCCAAGCTTGGCCTCTTCCTCGCGCGCTTTCTTTTCGGCGGCGAGCTTTTCGTCGCGGGCCTTCTTCTCGGCTGCCTTCTTCGCTGCGGCGGCTTTGGCGGCCTTATCCGATCCTGCAGATTTCTTGTTTTCCAATTTCGGTTCGGGCGGCGGCGGTGCTTCCGCCATGGTGGCGAGCAGCTTGTCGATCCCGCTCAGATTATTCTCCGCGGCCGTCTCTTCGGCACTGGCGAGCGCTGGCTCGGCGGCGCTCGGTTCGCTTACGCCGGGCTCGGGCGTGAGGGGTTCGGCATTGGTCTCGACCGGCGCCTGATTGACTGCCGTCGGCGTGACGCCACTCGCCGACGGCTGGCTAAAAGACGGCGATGCGGATGCGACCTGGGTTGACGGCAGGGTGAAGCTAGGGGCGGCCGATGTCTGCACCGAAGCCGGCGCCTGGCGTACCGGTGCGGTCGACGCGGCAACCTGCGGCCGGCGCGGCGGGGTCCGCCCCGCAATCTCCAGGCTGCTCGCACGATGAGGCTCGGATGAGCGTCTGGCGGGCCTGGCTGGCGATGCCGAATTCTTCGCAATTTTCGTCGGCTGCGACACGGCCGGCGTCGTCGGCTGCGGCTCGGGCTGGGATGTAGTGATCTCGGCGGCCGCGACGCGCTGCGATGCGTCCTCGGGGAAGATGCCAAGGTGAACTGCGGCTGCCTTTTCCGCGATGCTCAGATTGGGAAGGTAGCGGAAGAAGGGATCGAAGCGGGCCGACGCACCTGGCATTACCGACTCGATCGCTTGCGCGGCGGCGATCTGATCTCCGACCAAAGCCAGCACGAAGGCGCGGGTCCGCTGCGCGGCCGGATCGCGCCGGTTAAGCAGGGGCTGGATAGTGTCGAGCGCGCCCTTGCGATCGCGGCCGATCGCCAGGCTCAGCGCCAGCCTTCGGCGGGCTTCGTCAGAACCCAGCGATGAAATCGCCAGCCGATAATCGGCCTGCGCACCCTTGAGATCGCCTTGCAGGTCCCTCGCCATCCCTCGGTCGGTGGCCATCACCATCGGCTGCGCACCAAGCTTGATCGCCTGATCGAAATAGAAAATCGCGCCGTCGGCATCACCCATGTGCGCCATCGCCGCGCCAAGCCCGATCTTGGCCTGGGGGGCGTTGGGGTTGGCCTCCTCGGCGCGGCCGAAGAAGCCCGCCGCCGCCTGCACGTCGCCGAGTTCGAGCGCCGCCTGGCCGGCGCCAATCAGCGAATTATAATCTCGAGGCGAACCGGCAAGGATGCGAATGTAGCGAGACAGCGCCGTCCCCGGCGTTTCGGTGGAGGTCTGTGCAACTGCGGGGGCGGTGGCGACAATGGTTCCGGCGGAAATTAGCGCGGCCATAGAGGCTCGCATCAAACCCATCTTCAGCATGATTTACTCATGCGAAACCCAAGCTTTCTCAAAGCTTTCATTGGAAGGCCGGAGCGCCAAAACGTTTCGTCCCGGCGACGAGCCGGGACGAAATTGATCCAGGTTACTGATTATTCTGGCGATTCAGGAAGCGCGGGATATCCAAAGGCTCGCGCCGGAAGCTCGGCATCGGTTCCTCATCGACCTTCGCCTGCGCCGCACCGCGAGCGATGTTCGACATGCGCTCGAACAAAGTGCCGGACGCTGCAGTCGGCTTTTCTTCCTCTGTGGCAGTGGTCTCGACGATTTCGTCTTCATCGGCAGGCGGAGCGATCGGCGTGCCGAGCACCGGATCTGCCAATATGTCTTCGCTGTCGAGCAGCAGCTCGTCCGTCGCCTCGTCGTCCTCGGTCAGGTCGAGCGGCTCTTCTTCCGCCTCGGCAGTGGGAGCAGGCGCCGGTGCCGGCGCAGCCGGGGCGCGGGTCGCCGTCGGGAAGGTGAACACCTTGCCCTGGTTGGTCGGCTGGGCTGCGGCCTCGGCCTCGATCCCGGTGGCGACGACGGACACGCGGATCTTGCCGCCAAGGTCGTTGTTGAAGGCCGAGCCCCAGATGATGTTGGCGTCGGGGTCGACCAGCTCCTTGATGTGGCTGGCGGCCTCGTCGACTTCCATCAGGCGCATGTCCTCGCCGCCGGTGATCGAGATGATCACGCCCTTGGCGCCCTTCATGCTGACGCCGTCGAGCAACGGGTTGCTTATCGCCTTTTCGGCGGCCTCGATCGCGCGATTGTCGCCGGATGCTTCACCGGTGCCCATCATCGCCTTGCCCATCTCGCCCATCACCGAGCGTACGTCGGCGAAGTCGAGGTTGATGAGGCCGGGCATGACCATCAGGTCGGTGATGCCGCGGACACCCTGTTGCAGCACCTCGTCGGCCATCTCGAACGCTTCCTTGAAGGTCGTTTCCGAGGTGGCGAGGCGGAACAAATTCTGGTTGGGGATGACGATCAGAGTGTCGACGTGCTTCTGCAGCTCTTCGATGCCGGAATCGGCCGAGCGGCTGCGACGCGCACCTTCGAACGCAAATGGCTTGGTGACGACGCCGACCGTGAGAATACCCTTGTCGCGGGCCGCCTTGGCAATCACCGGCGCGGCGCCAGTCCCCGTTCCGCCGCCCATGCCCGCGGCGATGAAGCACATGTGGGCGCCGTCGAGGGCGCGCTCGATCTCGTCCAGCGTCTCTTCCGCTGCAGCACGGCCGATTTCAGGCCGCGATCCGGCGCCCAGCCCCTGGGTGATCTTGAGGCCAAGCTGGATCCGGGCATCGGCCTGGGAAGCGTTGAGCGCCTGAGCATCGGTATTGGCGACCAGGAATTCGACCCCCTGGACGTCGGAGCGGATCATGTTCGCGATCGCATTGCCGCCCGCACCGCCGACACCAATGACACTGATCCTCGGGCGAAGTTCGTCGACTTCCGGCCGGACGAAATCAATGCTCATGGACCAAACCCCTCCCTGCGCTGCTAGCGCGTTGAACCTACAAAGAGAATCAATGAATCATTGCGAGTCCCGCGACAAGCGGAAAAGTTAACGCACAACGAAAAAAAGCGGGGATTGTGCCCCGACAGACTCACCATGATTCAATATGGGACAGGCAAGAAAAGCTCGGCCGGTCGTTAACGTTAATCGTTGGGAATTACTTGGCGGATGCGGGGAATGGCGATCGCCCACCAGATTGCACCTGCCGCGGCAACCGCGGCCGTCAGCATGAACGCGCTATTGTAGCCCGACCGCTGCACCACAATTCCGGTGATAATCGGGCCGATTATGCCCGACAAATTGCCGATCGCATTTTGTACTCCGACCCATGTGCCGGAAGCCCGTGGCCCCGCGAACATCTGCGCAACCGCATAAAGATTGAGCGATAGGGAGGCGGACGCCGCACCGGCGAGGCAGAGCAGGATGCCGATCGTTACCGCATCATGGGCGAAGGCCAGGCCAAGGATTGCGAAAGCCGCCAGCGACTGGCTCGCAACCATCATCCACCGGCGGCACAATGCTTCGGAGCGGCCCGACCGGGTCCACCAGTCCGAAAACTGGCCATAGCCAAGCGCGCAGGCCCCCTGGACTGCATAGCCAAGCGTCGCCAGCATTGTCATTTCGCCGATGCTGAAACCGCGTGATTTGGTGAGGAACAGCGGCAGCCAGGCAAGCAGGAAATAGAAGCAGTAATTGCCGAGCGCATGGACGATCGACATCGACCAAAGCGGCCATTTGGTCAGCAGCAACCCCATCGGCACCTTGGCCCCGGCGTCCCGGTATCCGGTTGTCGGAAGATCTCGGATGGTGCGCCGCCACGGCAGCAGCCAGGTGAGCGTAACAATCCCGAACACCAGGAAAATCGCCTGCCAACCCAGGCTCCCCAGGATCATTCCGCCGGCGAGCGTTCCCGCGGCCGGCCCAAGCGCAAGGCCAGTGGCGACCATGGCGTTGGCCATCCCGCGCTGTTCCGCCGGAACGTGGCGGGCAATGATCTTTGAGCTGCCGGGGAAGGAGATGCTCTCGCCGATGCCAAGCATGATCCGAAACACCAGCAGCGAAGCGAACCCGCCTGCGAAGCCCATCAATAGCGTGCTGGCAGACCACAGCAGGATGCCGCCCGCCATCAGCTTGTAGACGGAGAAGCGGTCGCACAGCCAACCGGCGAACAGTTGGACCGGCGCGTAGATCCAGAAGAAGGCCGAGAAGACGAGGCCATAGGCTTCGTCCGACAGGCCGAGGTCCGCTTTCATGATCGGCGCGGCGATGCCGATGGCGCCGCGATCGACATAGTTCAGGAACACCGCTGCGCCGAGGAGGATGACGAGCAGGCGGGTTGCCTTGGTGGAGGTACCGCCAACTGTCTCCGCAATCGTCGCCATCCCTGCCCCCTTTGAAGCGCTAAAATCCCCCGCGCATCGCTGCAATCAGGCGGCCGAACATGCCGGTCGCGGCCTTTCGCTCCCGGCCCGCACCCATCACCAGGTCGCGGATGTCACCGCTGCCGGAGCCGGCAAGCATCGCCAGCCCCACCAGCGTGGAAAATGCCGGTCCGCTGTGTGCCTCCGGCAGGCCGGTGATCGTTCTCGGCCGTCCGACCCGCACCGCGCGGCCGAGCACGCCCTGCATATAATCGGCGATGTTCTTGAGCTCCGCTCCGCCGCCGGTCAGCACCACCTGCCGCCCAACCGGCCCGGAAAAGCCCAGTCCCTTCAGCGCGGCTTCGATCTCGTTGGTGATCTGCTCGGTCCGCTGGCGGATCACCGTGATCAGCTGGGCATGGGTGATGCGCAGCGGTTCTCCGCCCTCTTCGCCTCCGATCGGGGCCGCTTCGACCATTTCATGATTGTCGCGCGGGGATGTCATGGCCGATCCGAAGCGGCACTTCATCCGCTCCGCTTCGCGCCGCTGAACGCCGAACGCGCAGGCGATGTCGTCGGTGATGTCCTTGGCCCCAAGCGGGATCGAGCGAAGCCCGACCAGCATCCCGCCGGCGTGGAGCGAGACGTTGGTCACTTCCGCGCCAAGCTCGACCAGCGCCACGCCGAGCTCGCGCTCTTCGGGCGTCAGGCAGGCTTGCGCCGCCGCAACCGGCGAGGCGACGATCGCCCTCACCCCGAGGTGGGCAGAGCGAATGACATAATCGATGTTGCGCAGCGGTGCCGGGTCAGCGGCGACGACGTGGATGTCTACACCAAGCCGATCGGCGTGCAGGCCGATCGGATGCTGGACGCCCTCCACGCCGTCGATCGTGTAAAGCGCTGGGTGGGCATGGAGCACCACTTGGCCATTGCGGTCGATTGCACCGCGCCCGACCGCCAGCAGTTCTTCGATATCCGATTGTTCGACCTGGTGGCCGCCGAGTTCTACCTCGACGTTGGCAATATCGCTGACCAGACCGCCGGCGGCGAAGCTGGCCCAGACGTCATCGATCGTGACGCCGCTGATCCGCTCGGCAATCTCGACTGCTTCGCGCACCGCGACCTCGCTCGCTTCCATGTCGGTGACATAGCCGCGCTTGACCCCGCGGCTTTCGCGCTGGCCGGTGCCAAGCACGCGCAACCGTCCGTCCGGGTCGAGCGTGACGATCAGCGCGGTGACCTTGGATGAGCCGATATCGAGTGCGGCAATCAGGGGTTGGTCGGAAACTGCGGCCATTCGGTTGCTATTAACTTTCGGAAACGGGTTCGGGAACGATTGGATCGCCGGGCTCGCGCGGCAGGCGAACGGTCATCTTGCCGGGAATGCGCAGGTCGAAGCGGAGGATTCCACGACCGAGCAACCCGGCCGACTGGTCCATCTTGGCGAAACGGACCAGCGCACTGCCCGCAGCCGCTTCGCCTTCCGGCAGCGCAACCGTCTCGCCCGACTGGAAGCTTAAGTCCCACCGGCGCTGGCCGACCCACGTCGCCGATTCCAGCTGCGCCTTGAGCGACGGCGCCTTGTCCAACAACCTCTCGAGCGGCACGGTCTGGGCATTGGCGCCCTTTCCGATGAGCAGCGGCAGGTCGGGCATTTGCGCGACGGGTACCCGGTCGAGCACCACTCCTTCCGCATCGATCAGGGTCAGCCGATCCTCGTCCTGCCACAGCGCCGCCGGCTTGCGCTCGATAATGTCGATCACCAGCGTATCTGGAAAACGGCGCGACACGCGCGCATCCTTGACCCAGCCGAACTCCAGCAGGCGCTTGCGAATGTCGGCCACGTCCACCAACGGCATGGCGGTGGTCTTCTGGTCGAGCGCGATCTCGTAAACCGGGCGCGGATCCATCCGCTTAATGCCCTGGACGTCAACACTCTTCACGCGGAAGCCGGCATTGCCGACCGCCTCACCCGCCGCCTGGCCCAGCTTGGTGGGGACATCGAGCGCGACGAGAGCAACCCCGACTATCGCCAGCGCGAACAGGCCGAACGCCCAGGCGGCCAGGCGATTGGCCTGTGCCTGCTCGACCGGCAGCTTCGATGCGATCTTCCTCGGAACGGAGACGCGCGCCGACTTCTTCGGTCGTGACCGGCCCGACGCCCCCCGCCGGACATGCGCCGCGCTCACGTCGCCGCTTCCTCCTTCGTCTTGGCGCCGACCGCTTCGGCAATGATCCGCTCGACCAATTCGCCGTAGCTGATGCCTTTCTGCCTGGCCTGTTCAGGCACCAGGCTCAATGGGGTCATGCCCGGTTGGGTATTGACCTCAAGCAGGTAAACGCCGGCCTCGCCCTGGTTGTCGTCCCAGCGGAAGTCGGACCGTGACGCGCCTTTGCAGCCGAGCAGTCGATGGGCAGCCAGCGCCATGTCCAACATTTCCTTGGCGACATCGGCCGGCACGTCGGCCGGGCAGACATGTTCGGTCAGGCCGTCGGTATACTTGGCGTCGAAATCATAAAATCCGGCCTTGGGCTTCAGCTCGGTGACGCACAGTGCCTCGTCCCCCAGCACCGCGACAGTCAGCTCGCGGCCGCGGATGAAGGGTTCGGCCAGCAGCCGGTCGAAATGCAGCCACGGCCCTTCCGCCTTGGCGCTGATCGGATGACCGTAATTGCCCTCGTCAGTGACGATCGCAACGCCGACCGAACTACCCTCATTGACCGGCTTCAGCACATAGGGCCGGGCCATCGGATCGCCCTCGTAGAGCGTCTTCGTCTCGACCATTTTGCCCTTGGGCATGCGGATGCCGTGCGGCACCAGCACCATCTTGGTCAGCTCCTTGTCGATGGCGATGACCGAGGTTTCGAGCCCGCTGTGGGTATAGGGGATCTGCATCAGGTCTAAGAGGCCCTGGATCGTCCCATCCTCGCCCGGAGTTCCGTGGAGCGCGTTGAACACCACGTCAGGGTGGAGGCCGGCCAGCACCTGGGCGACGTTGCGGTCCATGTCGACGGTGGTGACGTTGGTGAAGCCCTGGTCGCGAAGCGCATTGGCGACGCCCTCGCCGCTCATCAGCGATACACTCCGTTCCGACGACCAGCCGCCCATCAGCACGACGATATTTAGGTTCCTGTCGAGCAACTCGCCCACGCTCACGCCACTCCGATCCGCTGGATTTCCCATTCAAGGGTGATGTTGGTCTTGTCCTGCACGCGGCGCCGGACTTCTTCGCCCAGCTCCTCGATTTCGGACGAGCTAGCGTTACCGAGATTGAGCAGGAAATTGCAATGCTTCTCCGACACTTGCGCGTCGCCGATCCGCAATCCCCGGCAGCCCGCCGCATCGACCAGGGCCCAGGCCTTGTGACCCGGCGGGTTCTTGAAGGTCGATCCGCCGGTGCGGCTCCTCAGCGGCTGCGATTCTTCGCGCGCCGCGGCGATCCTGTCCATTTCTTGGCCGATGATCATCCTGTCGCCCTCGATCCCGCGAAACACCGCCTCGATCACCACCGCTCCCTCGGGAAGCTCGCTGTGGCGATAGCTGTAATTGAGTCTATCGGCAGGCCATTCTTCAACCGAGCCGTCGTGGAGGACGACCGTGCAGCTGATCAATATGTCCTGCACCTCGCGGCCATAGGCTCCCCCGTTCATCCGAACGAAACCGCCTACTGTGCCCGGGATGCCGCGCAGGAATTCGAGGCCGGCGATGCCTGCGTCACGCGCGGTCGAGCTGACCAATATCCCGCTCGCCCCGCCGCCGCACCTCAACGTCACCTCGTCGAGCCGCTCGATCTTTGAGAAGGCTTTTCCCAACCTGACGGTCACGCCAGGCACGCCACCATCGCGAACGATCATGTTGGATCCCAGGCCCAGCGCCATCACCGGCACGCCGGGATCGAGCGCCTTTAGATAATCGACCAGGTCCTCGCGGTCGGCGGGCTCGAACAGCCATTCGGCATTGCCGCCGGACTTGAACCACACCAGCGGCGCCAGCGGCGCTCCGGCCTTCAATTTGCCGCGGACCGCGGGAATGGCGGGAGCGGTACTCATTTTTTCGACGCCCGCGCCTTGCCGATGCCGTCGGCGAGCCCGCCGGCCCACTTGGTAATGTCGCCGGCGCCCATGCAGATGACGACGTCGCCGTCAGCCGCGAGGTCGCGCAGGTTGCGCGCTAGGTCGGCTGCGTCATCGACCGTCTTCACCATCCGGTGCCCGCGCGCGCGGAGGCCTTCTGCAAGGGCGTTGGCGTCAACGCCTTCGATCGGCTCCTCGCCGGCCGGGTAGACCGGCGCTACGAACACCACGTCGGCGTCGTTAAACGCGTTCTGGAAGTCCTCCATCAAATCGTTAAGCCGCGAATAGCGGTGCGGCTGGACGACGGCGATCACCCGCTCCTGTGCTGACTCCCGCGCCGCCGCCAGCACCGCCCTTATCTCGACCGGGTGATGGGCATAGTCGTCGATGATTGTCGCGCCCTCGACCTCGCCGACCTTGGTGAACCGGCGCTTGACCCCGGTAAAATTCTTGAAGCCGCTCTTCAGCACTTCGTCGCTGAACCCGAACTCGAGCCCGACCGCGATCGCCGCCAGCGCGTTCAACACATTATGCTTGCCCGGCATCGGTACGAACAGCCCTTCGATCGTCCGCCGCTCACCGTCCTTGCCAAGCACTGACGCATCGAACCGGCTGCCCCCGCCGCCGGGCGTGATGTTGTCGGCGCGGAGGTCGGCCAGCGCCGACGTTCCGTAGGTTACGATCCTCCGGTCGCGAATGTGGCTGAGGACGCCCTGCACGTCGGGATCGTCGACGCACATCACCGCGAGGCCATAGAAGGGCACATTCTCGATGAACTCGCAGAAGGCCTTCTTCACCTCGTCGAAGTCGCCATAATGCTCGAGATGCTCGGGATCGATGTTGGTCACCACCGCGATCGTCCCGTCCAGTCGCAGGAAGCTGCCGTCGCTCTCGTCGGCTTCGACCACCATCCAGTCGGACTTGCCCAGCCGTGCATTGGAGCCATAGGCGTTGATGATCCCGCCGTTGATGACGGTCGGATCGATCCCGCCCGCGTCGAGCATCGCCGCGATCATCGAGGTCGTAGTCGTCTTGCCGTGCGTGCCGGCGACCGCGATGGTTGACTGCATCCGCATCAGCTCGGCGAGCATCTCGGCCCGCCTGACCCGCGGAAGCCGCCGCTCTGCCGCCGCCTGGACCTCCGGATTATCCTCTCGGATTGCGGTCGAACAGACCACGACGGTCGCATCGCCCAGATTGTCGGCGCTCTGGCCGATCATCACCGGGATTCCGCGCTTCCTTAGGCCCTCAGTGACATAGCTTTCCTGCCGGTCCGAACCCTGCACCTTGTAGCCAAGATGGTGCATCACCTCGGCGATGCCCGACATGCCAATGCCGCCAATGCCGACGAAGTGGATCGTGCCGATCTCGGTCCCCATCGCCTTCATGCGGGGACCCCCATGCTCGGCGCCTGGCGAGCCGGCGGTTGGGCGCGGCCGACCATCAGCGGCTTCGCGCCGCCGGCGATCCGCTCGACGAGGTCAGCGAGGTCGCTGGTGGCGTGCGGCCGTCCGACCGACAGCGCCCGCTCCGCGGCATTGCTCAGCGCCTGCGGATCGCCCGCCACTGCTTCGATCTGGGCAGCGAGCACTTCTGGCGAGAATTCGTCCTGCGGTATCATCCGCGCCCCGCCCGCCCTGGCCATTTCGCGTGCATTGACGGTCTGGTGATCGTCGGTGGCGATCGGCAGGGGAATGAGGATCGCCGGGCGCCCGGCCGCGGTCAGCTCGGCAATGGTCGACGCCCCGGCCCGGGCAATCACCAGATGCGCCTCGGCCAGCTTGTCGGGCATATCCTCGATATAGGTCAAAAGCTCGGCCGGAATGTTGAGTGCGGCGTAGCGGTTGCGGACTGCCTCAATATCGTCGGGCCGGCATTGCTGGATGACCTGCAGCCGGTGGCGGAGCTTTGGCGGCAGCATGCCGAGAGCGTCGGGAACTACCGACCCGAGCACCGTCGCGCCTTGGCTGCCGCCCGTGACGAGAATCTTGAGCGGCGCGGTCTCGTCGAACTCGGGGAAGGGCATGGTGCCCAGCCTGGCGACCGATTCCCGCACCGGGTTGCCGACCAGCGCAACCTTGCGCTTGTGGCGGGACTTAAGCCGCTCGACATCCGGGTAAGAAGTGGCGATGGCGTCGGCGCTTCCGGCCAACAGCCGGTTCACCCTGCCGAGGACCGCATTTTGCTCATGCAGGATCGTCGGAATGTTGAGCGCGCTTGCCGCCAGCAGCGCCGGAAACGCAGGGTATCCGCCGAAGCCGACCACCGCGTCCGGGGTGAATTCGCGATAGAGCGCCTTGGCCTCCCGCCGGCCCGCGAGCACCGCGCTGGCCGCTTTGAGCCAGCCGATCGGCCCGCCGCCCAGCCGCCCGGCCGGCAGGATATGGGTCGGCACGTCCTGGAACAGCGCCGGAATCCGTGCTCCGCGCTCGTCGGTGACCAGCATCACCCCATGGCCGCGCGCCTTCAGTTCAGCGGCAAGCGCGTGGGCCGGTACCATGTGCCCGCCGGTGCCCCCGGCGGCGAGGGTAATATTCATCGAGTAATATTCTCCCCGCCCCATTTCACCACATAGGGCGAGCGGGTGAGATAAGGGTTTCGCCGCGTGAACGCGAGCAGCAATCCCATCGCGATCGACAGCGCCAGCATCGACGAACCGCCATAGCTGATGAACGGCAGGGTCATGCCCTTTGACGGCGCGATCTGGACGTTGACCGCCATGTTGATGAGGGCCTGTAGCCCGAATTCGATCACCAGGCCGGCGGCGGCGAGAATAGCGAACGAGGACTCCTCGTCGAGCAGCTTCACCAGCACCCGCGCGACAATGCCGAGATAGAGGAGCGCGATGGCGAGGCAAGCGATCAGGCCGAACTCCTCGCCGATGACCGAGAAGATATAATCGGTCTGCGGCTCGGGAAGGCCGAACTTGCGCGTTCCAGCGCCGGGACCCATGCCGAACAGTCCGCCCGCGGTAAGTGTGCGCATTGCATTCTCGGTCTGGAAATTGTCGCCGGTGCCAAACAGGAAGGCGTCGATCCGAGTGGTCGCTACGTCGTAGAAGAAATAGGCCAGGACCACGCCGATCAGGCCGGCTATCGCCAGCCCGGCGAGAATGCGCAGGTTAAGCCCGGCAATCGCCAGCATTGCGATCCACACTGCGCCGAAGATGATGGTCGAGCCGAAGTCCGGCTGCCGCATCAGCAGGAAGGCGACGACCCCGGTGATCGCGGCCGACAGCGTGAAGATCGGCAGCGACTTGTCCTGCTCGCGGAGCGACAGCAGCCAGGCCAGCGAGATGACGAAGAAGGGCTTCAAAAATTCCGAAGGCTGGAACTGGCCGACGCCGAGGTTGAGCCAGCGTTTGGCCCCGTTCACTTCCGCGCCCAGCCACGGCACCAGCGCCAGCGCCACCATGCAGATCAGCGCGCCCGCCAGCGACAGCCGCCTGAGCCTTTCGCGTGGCTGCATCGAAATTGCGATCATCACCGGCATCGACAGGGCGATCCAGGCGATCTGGCGGTAGAAATAATAGAGCTCGGGCACCCGGACGCTGCCGCCCGAATAGCGCCGCGCTGCCGCGGGGCTGGCCGCCGCAACCGCGATCAAGCCGATGCCGATCAGCACTGCAAGGAGCAGCAGCAGGACGCGGTCGATCTCCCAGAACCAGCGTCCGGTCGCCGAGCGGTCGGACCGTCCGTAGCGGTTGGGATCGACCAGCGCGGCGCCGGCCTTGATCTTGCCAGTGATCGACTGATTCATGACGTGATGGTCTGGTTCATAATTCCCCCACCAGGGCGCGGAAGGCATCGCCGCGCGCCTCGAAATCCCGAAACTGGTCGAAGGAAGCGCAGGCCGGCGACAGCAAGACCGTATCGCCCGCTTGTGCTTCCGACGCGGCGGCGCGAACCGCCTCATCCAGCGTTACACACTCTGCCACGGCCATCTGCGGGGACAAGAGGGAAGCGAACATTTCTCCCGCTTCGCCAATGGTATAGGCCTTGACCACATGCCCGAAGTACGGCGCGCATTCGGCGAGATTGTCGGTCTTGGCCTGCCCGCCGCAGATCCAGCGGATTTTCGGGAAGGCCGCCAGCGCCGGAGCCGTCGCGGTCGGATTGGTCGCCTTGCTGTCGTTGACGTAGAGAACGCCATCCTTCTCCCGAACCCGCTCCATGCGGTGGGGTAGGCCGGGGTAGGTCTCGAGCCCTCGCACGACTGCGGCTTGGTTGAGACCTAGCTCCTTGCAAGCGGCCACTGCGGCGGCAGCATTCTGGTAGTTGTGGGGGCCTTGTAGCGCCGGCCAATTCACCTGCTCGCCGGGATCGACGTCGTCGATAAACTGAATGATCGGATCCTCTGCCTCTTCAAGGACTTCCTGGTCAGCCTCAGCGCGATAGTCGACAATTGCCAATCGGTGAGGTGACTGCATCGCAAAAAGGCGAGCCTTCGAAGCCGCATAGGCCTCGAAGTCGTCATACCGATCGAGATGGTCGGGCGTGATGTTGAGCAGCACCGCGACGTCGCAATCGAGGCTCTGAGTCAGGTCGATCTGGTAGCTCGACAGCTCAAGCACATAAACCCCGCCTTCCGGCAGCGGGTCCTGCGCCAGGATCGGCAGACCGATATTGCCGCCCATCTCGGCCGGCACGCCGGCGGTTTTCAAGATGTGATGGACCAGCGCGGTGGTAGTCGACTTGCCGTTGGTGCCCGTAATCCCGGCCACCTTGTGCGGCGGCAACTCCGGCCGCGCCCGGGCGAACAGCTCGATATCCCCGATGATCTCGACTCCGGCCTCCTGGGCGCGCTGGGCGATCGGGTGGCGGTTGAGCGGCAGGCCAGGCGTAACGACGATGGAGTCGAAGCGGGCCAGATCGCCACTGACGAAGTCCTCCAGTTGGACGCCCGCAGGTGCCTTGGCGCGTGCCTCTTCCTTGTCATCCCATGCCGTGACCCTCCCCCCGCTCGCCAGCAACGCCTCGACCGTTGCCAGGCCGCTGCGCGCGAGACCGAGGACAGCATAATGTGTTCCGGCGAAGGCCCGGGCGGTAATCACCTCAGCTTGAGGGTCGAGAGGCCAGCGAGAGCCAGGATGAAGCTGATGATCCAGAATCGGATCACCACCGTCGGTTCGCTCCAACCCAAATGCTCGAAATGATGGTGGATCGGCGCCATCCGGAAGATGCGCTTGCCGTAGCGCTTGAACCAGAACACCTGCACGATGACGCTGACAGCTTCCAGCACGAACAGCCCGCCGACAATCACCAGCACGAACTCGTGGTGGGTCGCGACTGCCACCGCACCGAGTGCGCCGCCCAGGGCGAGGCTGCCGGTGTCGCCCATGAACACTGCGGCCGGCGGCGCATTGAACCACAGGAAGGCGAGGCCCGCGCCGACCACTGCCAGCAGCAGCACGGTCAAATCGCCCGCGCCCGGCACATGCGGCAGGCCGAGGTAGGTCGCGTATTTCACGTTGCCCACCAGGTAGGTGATCAGCGTGAAGGCCATGCAAGCGATGATCACCGGCATGGTAGCAAGACCGTCGAGCCCGTCAGTCAAATTCACAGAATTGCCGAAGGCGACGATCACGAACGCGCCGAACGGGATATAGGCCCAGCTGATATCGATCACCGCGCCCTGCACGAACGGCAGGTAGAGGTGCGTCCCCGACAGTCGCACCATTAGCCAGGTGGCGAATCCGGCGATCGCGAACTCCAGGAATAGGCGCATCCGCGCCGACAGCCCGGCGTGGTGGGCCTTCTTGACCTTATCATAGTCGTCGAGGAACCCGATCAGCCCGAAGCCGCCAGTGACCAGCATGCAGGCCCAGACGTAAACGTTGGTCAAGTCCATCCACAGCAGCACCGAGATCGCCACCGAAATCAGGATCAGCAGGCCGCCCATCGTCGGCGTGCCGCGCTTGGCAAGGTGGCTCTGCGGACCATCGGAACGGATCGGCTGGCCTTTGCCCTGCTTGGCGCGGAGCCAGCGGATGAAGACCGGCCCCAACAGCAGGCCGATCGCCAGCGCGGTCGCGGTCGCCGCCCCGGCTCGGAAGCTGATGTAGCGAATGAGGTTGAGGAGGCCGGGGAACCCGAGCTGCTCGGCTATCCAATAGAGCATGCCGGTTCCCTGACCATGTGCTCGACCAGTTTGGCAAGCCCGATTGAGTTGGACGCCTTGACCAGTACCGCGTCGCCCGGCCGCACCAGCTTCGCCAGCGCCTCGGCCGCGTCCTCGACGCCGGCGGCGCGAATGACAGAAATTGCTTCTGCCAGCGCCACCTCGAGCGGCTGCATTTCTTCGCCGACCAGGATCAGCTCGTCGACCCCGGCGTCGATCACGGCCGGTGCGAGGCCGGCATGCAGCTCTTCGGCGTGGGCGCCAAGCTCGCGCATCGGCCCGAGCACAGCGATCCGCCGCACGGCCCCATGCTCCTCGCCAAGCGCCTTGAGCGTCGCGGCCATCGACGCCGGATTGGCGTTGTAGCTCTCGTCGATCAGCAAATAGGCGCCGCCCTCGACCGAGATCCGGTGGCGTTCGCCGCGGCCCTTGAGCCCGCCCATGTCGGCCAGCGCCAGTCCTGCGATGGCAAGGTCGGCCCCAACCGCCTCGACCGCCGCCAGTACCGCCAGCGAATTGGTGACCCAATGATCGCCGCGCTGGGCGATGGTGTAGGTCAGTTCGCTCTCGGTCAGCCGAGCCGTCACCAGGCTCCCGCCATGTTCGGAGCGAACCGCATGCATTGCAGTCACGTCCGCCTCACCATGGCCGAAGGTGATGGTTCGCATGGCATGCCTCCGCGCCGCCCGAACCAGCCGGTCACGGTAAGGCGTATCCTCGGGCAAGATCGCGGTGCCGCCTGGTTCAAGCCCCTCGAAAATCTCCGCCTTGGCGTCGGCGATCGCTTCCATCGAACCGAGATGTTCGATGTGCGCCGAAGCGATGGTGGTGATCATCGCCACATGCGGCCGGACCAGCCGGGTCAACGCGGCGATCTCGCCGGGCGCGTTCATGCCCATTTCGAGCACGGCATATTCGCTGTCACGCGGCATCCGGGCCAGGCTCAGCGGGACGCCGGCGTGGTTGTTGTAACTTTTGACCGAACGATGGACCCGGCCCTTCGCGTAGCGCTCAAGCGCGACATATAGCGCTTCTTTGGACGAGGTTTTCCCGACAGATCCGGTCACGCCAATTATTGAGCCCTTGCAACGATTGCGCGAGGCAATTGCAAGGTCGGTCAGCGCCTGCGGCACGTCAGCGACGAGGATATGCCGGCCTTCCACCGGCCTGCTGACCAGCGCCGCCGCGGCTCCCGCCGCAAAAGCCTTGGCGACGAAGTCATGCCCGTCGGCCACCGTTCCGGGCATCGCCACGAATAGCCAGCCATGCTCGATTTCGCGGCTGTCGAAGGTGACGCCCGTCGCTCCGAACCGGTCGCCGTGCAGCGTTCCGCCGGTCGCTGCTACTATTTCGTCGCTGGTCCACAAGGCCGTCACGCCGCGCACTCCCGCGCTACGGTCACATCGTCGAACGGAAGCACCTGGTCGCCAACAATCTGCCCCTGCTCGTGACCCTTGCCGGCCACCAGGACAATATCGCCTGCCCTGGCCATGGCGATGGCTTCGCCGATCGCGGTTCGCCGGTCGCCGACTTCGATCGCATCCGGTGCGCCCGCCAGGACTGCCTTGCGGATCGCTGCAGGATCCTCGCTCCTCGGATTGTCGTCGGTGACGATCACCACGTCCGACAGCCGCGCCGCCACCGCGCCCATTTCCGGCCGCTTGCCATGGTCGCGGTCGCCGCCCGCGCCAAGCACGGTGATGAGGCGCCCCTCGACGTGCGGCCTGAGCGCGGCGATCGCGGCTTCGATCGCGTCGGGCGTATGGGCATAATCGACGTAGACCGGCGCCCCGGCGCGGCTAATCACCGCCCGCTCCAGCCGTCCCCGCACCGGCGACACCCGGCCCATACCGGCCAGTGTCGTGGCCCAGTCGCCGCCAGTCGCCAGCACCAGCCCGGCGGCGGTCAGCACATTGTTCATCTGGTAAGCGCCGATCAGCGGCAGGGCGAGCTTATGCTCCTTGCCCGCATGCCGGAGCAGCAATTGCTGGCCAAGCGGAGTCGACGTTCGTGACGCCAGCTCGATCGTGTCCGCCCCCGGACCGACCGTGACCAGCTTGAGCCCGCCCCGTTTGGCGTGACCGATCACTTCCTCCGACTTCGCGTCTCCGGTCCAGACGACCGCCGCACCGTCGCTATCGACCACTTCATCGAACAGCCGCATCTTGGCTGCGAAATAAGCGTCCATCGATGGGTGATAGTCGAGATGGTCGCGGCTGAAATTGGTGAAAGCGGCGGCCTTCACCGGCACGCCCTCCGCCCGATACTGGTCGAGGCCGTGGCTCGAAGCCTCATAGGCGACGTGACTGATGCCCATCCGGTCCATGCCCGCCATATTGCTAAGGAAGGTGACGATGTCCGGCGTGGTTAGACCGGTCGAGACCTGGTCGTCAGCGGTGGTGACGCCGAGAGTCCCGATTGAGGCCGAGCGGTGACCCGCCATTCGCCACAGCTGCCGGGTCAACTCGACCGTCGAGGTCTTGCCGTTCGTCCCCGTGACCGCGACGATCACATCTGGATAAGGCGCGAAAAATTTGGCGGCGAGCTCAGCGAACAGCTTGCGGGGTTCGCCGGCGGCCAAATGCGGCACGCCTTCGACCCGCGCTTCGGGCCGAGCGACGATCGCGGACGCGCCGCGCCTGATTGCCTCAGGTATGAAATCCTCTCCGTTGAACCGCGTGCCCCTGAAGGCGCCGAACACATTGCCCGGCGCGACCTTGCGATGGTCAAGCGCAAAGCCGGTCACTTCGGAATCGCTGATGGTGTCGGCGAGCGCGCCCAATTGCATCGGCTGTTATTCTGCTTTTTCGTGAACGTAGGGAAGTACTTCGGCCATGTTGGGTTCGCGGCGCATATCTGGCCGCACGCCGAGCATTGGAGCGATCCGGCTGACCGTGCGCGAGACGACCGGAGCCACGTTCCACCCTGCGGTAGTGAAACCGTACGTCTCTGGAGTCGCCTTGGGCTCGTCGAGCATAACGACGATCACATAGCGCGGCTCGTCCATCGGGAACACGCCGGCAAAGCTCGTGACGTTAATCGTATGGCTGTAGTGGCCGCCGATCAATTTCTGGGCGGTACCGGTCTTGCCGCCTACACGATAACCCGGCGCATCAGCTTTCTTGCCGGTGCCCTTCATCACAACCAGCCGAAGCAAGGCGCGCATTTTATAGCTGGTGTCTTCGGTGAAGACGCGGTGCCCCGGCCCGACCGGATGGTTGCGGCCAACCTTGAGCAGGGTCGCCGGATGATAGACGCCGCCGTTGAAGAGGGTGGCATAGCCGGTCGCCAGGTGCAGCGGCGTCACCGCGATGGCATGGCCGAACCCGACCGTCATGGTTTCGAACGGACCCCAGCGGCTACCAGGCGTCAGCGTACGGCCGCGCTCTTTCAGCTCGACATTGACCTTGTCGAGAAAGCCCATTTTGCGAAGGAAGGCTTCCTGCCTCGGCTTGCCGAGCTGGGCCGCGATTTGCGCCGTTCCGATGTTGGAGCTTTCCATCATAATTTCGGAAACGGTGCATGACCGCCCGAACGGATGGGTGTCATGAATCTGATGCCCATAGGCATTCAGCACGTTCGGACATTGGTAGACTTGCCCCATGGACCGGACGACGCCCGAATCCATCGCCATCGCCACCGTGAACGGCTTGAAGGTTGAGCCAAGCTCATAGACGCCGAGGGTCGCCCGGTTGAAGCGCGCTTCAGGCGTGCCGTCGCCGGCGTCATTGGGGTTGAGCTGCGGCAGCGACGTCATTGCCAGCACTTCGCCGGTATGGATGTCCATCACCACGCCAGCAGCGCCGATCGCCGAGAAATGGGTCAAGGCATCACCCAGCTCATGCTCCAGCGCCTGCTGGACCCGGCTAGAGATGCTGAGGACGATCGGTTGCCCACGCTTGGCCGGATCGCGCAGCTGCGCGTCGAAGGCACGCTCGATCCCGGCATTCCCCTTGCCGTCAACGTCCGTAAAACCAATGACGTGCGCGGCGAGGGTGGTCTGCGGATAGAGGCGGTCGGGTTCGCGCTCGAGCGCCAGGCCCGGCTCGCCGAGCGCGTTGATCGCGGCGACGAGCCGCGGCGGCGCGCGGCGGCGGAGATAATAGAAATTGCGGCCGGAGCGCAGCATGGCGAGATAGGCCACCGTATCCTTTTCCGGCATCAGGACAGCCAGCTTCTCGGCCAGGTCAAGCTTGTTGCCGATCACCTTTGAGGGCTGCAGGCCGATCGTCCAGGCGTCGATCGTCCGGGCCAGCGCCTGGCCGTCGCGGTCGACGATATCGCCTCGCTCGGGCGTCAGGTCGATCAGGCCGCCCTTCCTGCCCGCATGATCGCCGAACGCCGCCAGCCAGATAAGACGGAGAGCGATGATCGCGATGATGCCGGCATAGACCAGCATGCCGAGCATCAACCGCTGATGCATGACGGCGAGTATCTGCCGCCGTTGTCCGACCAGACGAAGCCGCTCGGGCCGTGCGACGAGAGCGGGCGTCGGAGCGTTCATGTGCTAGTCGTCGCTGTCCTTGGACTTGCTCTTGGGATTGCCGCCGCCGGCGGACGCCGCGGGCGCGCTGCCTTTGGCCTTTGCGCTCGCAACTGACAAGGGCGCCAGCGGATCAGACGTCGCGGTTTTGATGGGCTTCGTCGCAGGGGGGGTCTTGACCGGGGCCTTGCCCGGCTGAGCCTCCGCCTTGCCAGAAAGGGGCCTGACAGCGACGGACTTGGCCGGCACGGTCGCCGCGGCTTTCGGCAGCGGCACCGAATAGCTCGCAACGTGCATCATCTCGTTGACCGGTCGCGAAGGAGTAGGTGCGGGTTGCACCTCGGCGTCGTCGCTAGTCAGCGCGGGCTGGTTATCCGAAGGCGGGATAGATGCCGCAGCAAGCACCACCGGTGCCTCGATCGCCGGCGTCTTCCTCGGTGCGACCAAGGTCGCCAGCTGGAAGCCGCCGTCGACGAACTGGTCGGCGTTGGGCGCGGACAAGCGGATGAATTTGACGTTCCAGCGCTCGAGTTGGGCCAGCCGGCCGCGCGTACCGATTTCCGTCTGAAGCAGGCGGATGTCGCGCTGCGTCAGCGCGATCTTGGTTTCGACATCTTCCAGGGCGGCGCGTTCCGATGCGACGCGCAGGCTCACCAGGTAGAATCCTAGCGCAGCGCCAACCACTGCGCCTGCCGACAAGACCGATCCGAAGCCGCGCGCGCTCATTGCACTGCCCTCCTTGAAGGGGCCTGGTCCCACGCGGGCGCCGCGGTGCGGACCGCGGTACGGAGACGCGCCGAGCGCGCGCGCGGGTTTCGGGCCAGCTCGGCCTCGGAAGGCGAGACCGGCTTGGCAACTTGTTCGAAGGTCGGGGCGGGCCCGGGTGCGGCTAGCGGCCGATGGCGCGAACCGCCGGGCACGTCCCCACTACGGATTTTGAGGAAGCGCTTGACGATGCGGTCTTCCAGGCTGTGGAAGGTCACCACCGCCAAGCGGCCGCCGGGACGAAGCGACCGCTCGGCGGCCCGGAGTCCCTGCTCCAGCTCGTCAAGCTCTGCGTTCAGGTGAATTCGAATGGCTTGGAAGGTGCGGGTCGCCGGATCGCTCTTCTGGCCCTGGCGATATCCAAGGGCCCTGCGCACCACCGCCGCCAGCTCGGCCGTTCGGGTAAGCGGCCTTGCGGCGACGATGGCGCGGGCAACCGCGCGGGCGCGCGGCTCCTCCCCATATTCCTTGAGGACGCGGGCAATCTCGCCCTCTTCGGCATGGTTGAGGAATTCGGCGGCAGTTTCACCCGACTGGCTCATGCGCATGTCGAGCGGACCGTCCTTCTGGAAGGAAAAGCCGCGGTCGGCGTGGTCGAGCTGCATCGACGAAACGCCGATGTCGAGCGTGATGCCATCGACCGGCAGAAGGCCGCGCTCGGCGAGGACGCGGTCCATCTGGCTGAACCGTTCCTCGATAAGGGTCAGTCGCTCATCCGGGACGAATGACCGGCCGTTCGCGATGGCATTGGGATCGCGATCGAAGCCGATCACTCGTCCCGCCCCCTCCCCAAGAAGGGCGCGCGCATAGCCGCCTGCTCCGAACGTACCGTCGACTAGGGTCTCGCCGGGGACGATGGCGAGACCCGTTACGACCTCCTGGAGCAGGACTGGAAGATGGGGGGCGTCATTGTTCGCGCCATTGGTCATTGGCCGCGCTCCTCAAGCCGGAAGCGGGCGATATCCTTCATGTCCTCAGGGACGTTCTTGTCGGCGAGGAACAGCTTGGGGTTCCAGATCTGGAACGTCTCGCCGACGCCGATGAACAGGGCCAGATCGTCGATCTGGCCCTTCCGGCGCATCATCGGGGGCACGATGATGCGGCCTGAACTGTCGTAGGGAACCTCTTCCGTTGCCCCGAACGCCATCATCGTCCGGCGGGCATGTTCGAGCTCTGCAGCGGGATCGGTCTCCTGCTTCTCCAGCAGCCGCTCGATCTTGGCATGCTTCAGCGCGGCGAAGGCGGGATCGTAGGCGCTGAGAGCGGGGAAACTGTCATGCTTGGCAAGGACGATGGTGCGGGCATCGCCGCGGCGCTCGATCACCTGGCGCAGGAAGGCCGGCACGGAGACGCGACCCTTCGCGTCTACCGCGTTCAAAGCACTGCCTTGGAACAGATGCTCTAGTGCCACCGTACCGTCCCTCGACGCGGGCACAGCTTCCCTGCTCGCAGGATGCACGGTTCCCCGTGCGCCCAGCGTCCTGTTCGACTCAATCAGGTATGCCCCGCGCTACTGAGATGTTGGTAACTCAACCAAGCGCGGGATACAATGGATTTTGATGCCATATCATGGGAATTCATGCCCAATGGCGGAATTTCCACGGTTTTTTTAGGCTTTATTTACCATTTGTTCCATGCCTGTTCTTGGCCGGCAAGCCTGTGGATAAGATTGTTGGAAAGCCGCGCGACTCCCGGCGGTTCAACGAGTCTCAAGGCGGTCAAGTTCGGACATCAGCCGATCCAGGCCGGCAGCGCTCGGATCCTTGACATTGATGAAGTCCGCATCGGCGATCACCGTCGCCGATCCCCGTCCAATTTGGCAGCGCGCAATCAATCCTTGGTTCGCGATCGCGCACGGTCCGCTGCTGGCGAGACCGGCTTCCGACAATACCAGGCCCCAGTGATTGAGCAGGCCCGTGTCGGAGAACATCGGCGGCGGGCGGAGCAAATCACCCAAAGGCCGCTCGCTCGGCCAGTCGAGCCGTGGATCGGCGAGCAGCAGCACGTGCCCGCCGCGCCGTACCCATTGGTCGAGGTCAACCAATGCTTCGGCCGGTTGGGCACGGGGATGGGCCATCAGCAACAATGCTTGCCCTTTGAGGCTGGCTTCGTCGGCAACGCCGATAGGCTGCACAGTGTAGCGCTGCTCGAGCCGGCTGAGCGCCGCCGACCCGCCGCTATCGAGGGAAAGGCTTTCGCCAAACACCAATGGCAGGCTGGTCAAAAGCGCCAGTGCCGGCCGATCCTCCGGAACTCGCTTGCTCGGCACATCGTGCGACGGACTGGACAGGGCCAGTACGCCGGCTCCGCCCAGGAGGAGCGCCGCTGCAGCGGCCAGCCAACGCCTTCCGATCACTGCCCCTTGGCTGTGTTGGACTCGTCCATCTGGTTGCTGGACGTGCCCGTCCCAGGCGCGGCGCCGATCTCAGCCAGCGGTTCATTGGGCTGATCGGGCGCGGCTAATTGGTTTTGCGTCGGGGGCGCGGCCGCGTCGTCACTCGACCGGCTGATCGCCGTCCCCAGCAGCACCAGCAGAAATACAAAGGCCAGCCCCGTCAGGCCGATCCGGATCCGCTGAATCCGTTCTTCCTTGTCGACACGGTTCATACTGTGCAACTTATGCGGCGTGGGGTGTCATTGCAACGAAGCTGCAGCTTTACGAGCGGCGGCGAGCTTGACTAAGGGCGACACATGATTCGCAAGCTATCTCTGATCGTCATTGGCAGCGCGGCCCTGGTCGCCTGCAGCAAGGAATCTCATACCATCGTCGGCGGCGAGACGCCGGATCCGATGAAGGAGGAACTGGCCAAGGCGGCGCCGGTCGAATTGCCGCCGGCCATCGCTGCGACCAAGACCTATCGCTGCAAGGACAATAGCCTGGTCCGGATCGACTGGCTGCAGGGCGGCAAGGGCGCCTACCTCCATGGTGACGGTCATGACCAGACCCATCTCAAGGCGGCGGAAGCAGCCGACGGCAAGCCCGCCAGCTCCGATCTCACCGCGGAGGGCGGCTTCGTGCTGAAAGGCAGCGCGACCGCCTCGACCGTATCGCTCACCGTGCCTGGCAAGGGCAGCCAAAGCTGCAAGGCGTAAGACTCATCAATTGGAAAAGGGCCCCGGGATTTCCGGGGCCCTTTTTATTTACGCAGGCTCGGCCTCTTTTTGCTTCGAAAAGAACTGCTGCATCCGCGCCGGAAGCTCGGAATCCGGAACGTCCTCGACGTGGGTTGCGAGGCTCCACTTATGTCCGAACGGATCGGTCAATGATCCCATGCGATCGCCCCAGAACTGATCCTCAACTTGCATCGTTTGGGTTCCGCCCGCGTCGATCGCCTTCTTGAACGCACTATCCACGTCATCGAGATAGACGATGAGACTAGTCGACGATCCGCCGCGGGCCTTGGGTCCAAGATTTCCATGCTCGGGGAATTCGTCATTGAGCATGAACCTGGTGTCGCCGATCTGCAGCTCGGCGTGGCCGATCTTGTCGCCCATTGGCAGGCGTGAAAGCTCCTTGGCCCCGAACGCCTGCTTGTAGAAATCGATCGCCTTGGCTGCATCGTCCACTGTCAGGATGACGTTTACGCTGCGATATCCTTCGGGAATTGGCTTCGGCATCTATGCCTCCTTGTCCGATTCCCCCCGCCGCGCCGGATATCCGCCTGCTTTGTTACGAACTCAATTCCGCGACTCGCGACTGGCCTAGCCCTTCGCACCTATCGCCGTTAAAGGCGCGCCATGTCCGTCCTCGAAGCTCCCCGCATCACGCCCGAAATCGTCGCCGAGCATGGCCTTTCGCCGGAAGAATATGACCGCGTCCTCCACGCGCTCGGCCGCGAACCGAATTTGGTCGAGCTCGGCATCTTCTCGGTCATGTGGTCGGAGCATTGCTCCTACAAAAGCTCGCGCCTCCACCTGAAGAAGCTGCCGACCGAGGCGCCGTGGGTGATCTGCGGCCCGGGCGAGAATGCTGGCGTTATCGACATCGGCGACAGCCAGGCAGCGATCTTCAAGATGGAGAGCCACAACCACCCGAGCTACATCGAGCCCTACCAGGGTGCGGCGACCGGGGTGGGAGGAATCCTCCGCGACGTGTTCACCATGGGCGCGCGTCCCGTCGCCAACATGAACGCGCTGCGTTTCGGCCGGCCCGACCATCCCAAGATGCGCCACCTCATCGCAGGCGTGGTCAGCGGCATTGGCGGCTACGGCAATTGCGTCGGCGTGCCCACGGTCGGCGGCGAGGTGAATTTCGACACAGCATATGACGGCAATATCCTGGTCAATGCGATGACCGTCGGCGTCGCCAATACCGACAAGATTTTCTATTCGGCCGCGACCGGCATCGGCAATCCGATCGTCTATGTCGGCTCCAAGACCGGCCGCGACGGCATTCACGGCGCAACCATGGCCAGTGCCGACTTCGACGAGAACAGCGACGAAAAGCGGCCGACCGTCCAGGTCGGCGACCCCTTCACCGAGAAATTGCTAATCGAGGCCTGCCTCGAGCTTATGGCGACCGACGCGATCGTCGCCATCCAGGACATGGGCGCCGCGGGTCTCACCAGCTCGTCGGTCGAAATGGCCTCGAAGGGCGGCGCCGGCATCCGGCTGGATATGAACCAGGTGCCGTGCCGCGAGGAAGGCATGACGCCCTATGAAATGATGCTGTCGGAATCGCAGGAGCGGATGCTGATGGTCCTGAAGCCCGGCCGCGAGGGCGAGGCCGAGGCGATCTTCCACAAGTGGGAACTCGACTTTGCGGTGATTGGCGAAGTCACCGACACCGGCCATATGGTGCTGGAGTTCGACGGCGAAGTGGTGTGCGACATTCCACTCGGCCCGCTGGCTGACGATGCACCCGAATATGACCGGCCCCATTTGTCGCGCGACGATTATAAGGCCTGGGCCCAGGTCAAGCCGCTCGGCGATATCCCGGAGAGCACCGACATCGCCGCGGACCTGTTGAAACTGATGGCCTCGCCCAACCTCGCCTCGCGCCGCTGGATCTGGGAGCAATATGACAGCCAGGTCGGCGCCGACACGGTGCAAAAGCCCGGCGGCGACGCCGCGGTGGTCCGCGTCCATGGCACGCGGAAGGCGCTGGCGATCACCACCGACTGCACCCCGCGCTATTGCTATGCCGACCCCTTTGAGGGCGGGAAGCAGGCGATCGCCGAGGCATATCGCAACCTTTGCGCGGTCGGTGCGCGGCCGCTGGCGGTGACCAACTGCCTCAACTTCGGCAATCCGCAGCGGCCCGAGATCATGGCGCAATTCGTCGGCTGCCTCGAAGGCATGGGCGAAGCCTGCCGCGCCCTCGACTTCCCGATCGTGAGCGGCAACGTCAGCCTCTACAATGAGAGCAAGGCGACCGGCGGCGGCAGCGCCATCCTCCCGACCCCCGCAATCGGCGGCGTTGGCCTGCTGGAGGATTGGGACAAGTCGGCGACCATCGCGTTCAAGGCGGAGAGCGAACATCTGATCCTGATCGGCCATTCGAATAGCCTTGTCGGCCAGTCGCTGTGGCTCGATATCTGCCACAACCGTCGCGACGGCGCGCCTCCGCCTGTCGACCTCGACGCCGAAAAGCGCGCCGGCGAATGCATCCGCCGCCTGATCGATGACGGCCATGTCACTGCTGTCCACGATTGCTCGGACGGCGGCGCCGCGGTCGCCGTTGCCGAGATGGCGCTGGCTGGCGGCATCGGCATAACTATGACTGTGGTCGAGCAAATCCCGAATCCCGGTGCCATCCTGTTCGGCGAAGACCAGGGCCGTTACGTGGTGACGACGCGCGATCCCGACACGGTGCGCGGAATGGCCAATGCGGCCGAACTGTTCGCCGTGCCGATCGGTACCACAGGTGGCGACAGTCTGGTCTTCGACCTCGTGGGGCGCGGCGGTCCGCAGTCGGTCTCGCTCGCCGACCTTCGAGCGGCGCATGAGGGCTTCTTCCCCGCGCTGATGCAGGGCGAGTTGTAGGCGGCGAATGAGGCTCGTGAGCCTGCTGCTGCCAGCCTTGGCCTCCGCAGCCGCCGCGTCCGCCGCCCCGCCCCAACCCGTCACCATCGTCGCCCATCGCGGGCTGGCCGAGGGGCTGCCGGAAAACACCCTCGCCGCGTTCCGTCAGTCGATTGCCAACGGCGTCTCGATCATCGAGCTTGATCTGCGCGTTACCCGGGACGGCCAGCTGGTCGTCCTCCACGACCTCACTGTGGATCGTACGACAGGCTGTTCCGGAGCGGTCGCGGAAATGACCCTTGCCAGGGTCAAGGCCTGCGACGCGGGCCGTGGCGAACGAGTGCCGACCTTCGCTGAGGCGGTTGCGCTCGTCCAGGGCAAGCCAGTCCGCCTCATTGCCGACGTCAAGGACGGCACCCCGATCGGGCCGGTGTTGAGCGCCATCCGTCAGTTCCACGCCGAGCACCAGGTCATTCTCGGCCTGCGCAGCGTCAAGCATGTCGCACGCGCACGCGCAGTGCTGCCCGACACCACGATTCTCGGCTTCATGCCAGCAATCAGCGACGCACCAGCCTTCACCAACGCTGGTACGGACATCCTGCGCCTCTGGTCCGACTGGGCCGAAGCTGACCCGGCACTCATTGGTCGCATGCGCGCGCTTGGCCCGCAGGTATGGATCGTGGTCGGCCGCCGCCTGCCCTCCAATCAGGCCCAATGGCGCGCGCTCCACGGCCGGATGATCGCTGCCGGTGCGCAAGGCTTGATCACCGACCGGCCCGACCTCTTCCCGGCGCCATGATAGCCGGCTGTGCGATCGCCTCTTCTTTCAAGATGATGGACTGCGACATTTCACCAAAAACCAGGAGCCCTAAGGCATGTCCCCCTTTTTTCGCGCGAGCCGCTTCGCCGAAGCGAGCGCGTGAATTAGTCGCCGCGCGAAACGCAACGCCCGCAGGGCGACCGAAGCGGAGATTCGACCATGAAGAAAGTGCCCAGCATTCCGTATAAGGCTTTGCCCCACTTCTCCGACGCCGAACGCCTCGAGCGGGTAAGGGGATTGCGCGAGGAGCTGGCTACCCGCCGCACCTGCCGCATGTTCGCTGATACGCCAGTCGCACGCGAGATTATCGAGGAAGCGATCCTGGCGGCAGGGACTGCGCCCTCGGGCGCCAATCACCAGCCGTGGCACTTCTCGGTCGTGTCTTCGCCGGATCTCAAACATCGCATTCGCCTCGCTGCCGAGGAGGAAGAGCGCGCCTTTTATAGCGGCAAGGCCGGCCAGGAGTGGCTCGAGGCGCTGGCGCCGCTCGGCACGGACGAGGACAAGGCCTATCTGGACGTAGCGCCTTGGCACATCGTCGTATTTGGCCAGCGCCGAGGCGGGCTCGAACCCGGCGAACATCGCACGAATTATTATGTGCCGGAGAGCGTGGGTATCGCCTGTGGCCTCCTGCTCGCTGCATTAAATCGGGCAGGACTTGCGACCCTCACTCACACCCCCAATCCGATGGGCTTTCTCCGGCAACTCTGTGGCCGGCCGGCAGACGAGAAGCCCTATATGATCGTCATCGCCGGACATCCGGCCGAAGACGCGGTGGTTCCGTTGCACGCGCTCAAGAAAAAGCCGCTGGAGCAAATCTCAAGCTGGCTTTGAGAAGGGCGATCTGCTTTGCCGAGGTAGAGTTCTACGAAGGAAGGCCCGTGACCGCCGGTTATTCGAGAACGCCGCTGGCGAAGAAACTATCGCTCAAGGATGGTATGCGCGTGTGGTGGGGCGGCATGCCCGACAGCGTCCGCGCCGAGATTGACCGCGATGCGCCGCTAATCGAGCGGCTGGAATCTCCCGAACCGCCGGTCGACCTCGCCCATATCTTCGTGACCAGCTGTGCCGCGCTCGATTGCGAGCTTCGCATGCTCCTGCCGCTGATCGAGCGGGACGGGACGATCTGGGTCAGCTGGCCCAAAAAAGCGAGCAAGGTTCCGACGGACATCACCGAGGATGTCATCCGCACCCTCGCCTTCCCGCTCCATCTGGTCGACGTCAAAGTCTGCGCGGTTGATGAAACCTGGTCGGGGTTGAAGCTGGTTATCCGCAAGGGGCACCGTTAGGCAGAGTGATGCCCGCCTGTCCCCCGGACAGCTGCGCGTCACTCTTGCGAACGCCTCGCATTATCGACTATATGAGTCAGATGATTGTCTGTGTCTGCAATGCGATTCGCGAGGACGAGGTGCGCGCCGCGGCCCGTCACGGCGCGACCGAGCCTGTCGCCGCCTACAAGGCGCTGGACTACGAGCCGCTGTGCGGCTGCTGCCTCGATTATGCGCAGGAAGTGATCGACGACGAGCACAAGAAACCGGCCAGGCGCAATCGCTCCAGCGTGGTCGTGAACTTCCCCAGGGCCGCATAGCTGCGACTAAGTCGCATTATTTTTCGCTGATTTCCGCCAATTTTTTGCTTCCCTTGCCTGCGCGCCGGGCGTATGGCGACGCCACCTGAAGGAGGCCGCGATGAAGGGCGACAAGAAAGTCATTCAGCTCCTCAACGAAGCGCTCAAGAACGAGCTGACCGCGGTCAACCAATATTGGCTGCATTACCGGATGCTAGACAATTGGGGCATCGCCAAGCTTGCGGAGTTCGAGCGGCATGAGTCGATCGACGAGATGAAGCACGCCGACAAGCTGGCCGAGCGGATCCTGTTTCTCGACGGCCTGCCCAATTTCCAACTGCTCGGAAAACTGCGCATCGGCGAAAACGTCGAGGAAATGCTGAAGTGCGACCTCGCCCTCGAAATGGAGGCGCTCGGCCAGCTCAAGGGCGCCATCGCCCATTGCGAGAAGGTCCAGGACTATGTCAGCCGCGACCTGTTCAGCGAGATCCTCGAGAATGAGGAACAGCATGTCGATACGCTCGAAAGCCAGTTCGACATGATCGCCCGCATGGGATTGCAGAATTACATCCAGCTGCAGAGCGAGGGGACCGAGGATTAGTTTTCACGCAAAGGCGCGACGGCGCGAAAAGGAGTTTAGTCTCCCGGGCCCTGAGGCGGGGCCCGCCTTTCTCCTTCGTGCCTTCGCGCCTTCGTGTGAAACAATCTAGGTTCCCGCTTTCGCGAGAATGACGATATGTGTGGCTCCAGAGGGGAGCCCATGGCCACAGCATCCGACCGCATCTTCAGCCTGGATATGATCCGCGGTGTGGCCGTGATGGGTATTTTCTCGGTCAACATCATTGCCTTCGCGATGATCGAGGCCGCCTATTTCAATCCACCGGCTTATGGCGGCTGGCACGGCGCCAATCTTGCTCTTTGGGCGGCCAACATGCTGGTCATCGACGGCAAGATGCGGACGCTCTTTTCGATGCTGTTCGGCGCCTCGACCCTGCTGGTGATTGAGCGGGCCGAGGCCGCCGGGTTGAGCGGCCCGCACGTCCATATCCGGCGCATGCTGGTGCTACTCGGCTTCGGCCTGATCCACTTCTACCTGATCTGGTTCGGCGACATTCTCGTGCTCTACGCCGTGAGCGGGCTCGTCGCCTTCCTGTTCCGCAAACTCCCGGTGTACCGATTGGTCGCCCTCGGCGCGGCTTTCTTGCTGGGTGGCATGCTCCTCTTTTCCGGCTTCATCTTCAGCCAGTATCAGGCCGACCTCGCCGCCCACGCACCGGGCGCCACCCGCGCAGCAATCAAGGAGTGGAACGATGGGCTCGGCAACTTCTATCCCACTGTCGCCGAGATCGCGAAAGACAAGGCGCTGCGTCTCGGATCCTGGCTGGGACTGGTGAAGGACAACCTGGGCAACTGGAAGCAGATCATTCCCAACACGCTGGTATTCATGCCCGACACGATCGGCCTGATGCTGCTCGGCATGGCCGGCTACCGGTCGGGATTCCTGACCGGCGAATGGAATGACGCCGCCTATCGCCGCATCGCACGGATTGCCATGCCGATTGGGCTTGCCGCCTGCGGCTGCATCGTCGCCTTCGACATCTGGTCCAACTTCTACATCATCGGCGTATTCATGGCGTTCGTGGTGCTGGCGACGCCGTTCATCACCGTCATGGCGGGCGGCTACGCCGCGCTGATCATCCTGCTGTCGCGCCGGCAAGGCTGGCTTGCTCAGCGGATCGCCGCCGCCGGCCGCTGCGCCTTCACCAATTATCTAGGCACCTCGCTGATCGCGACATTCGTCTTCTACGGCTGGGGCCTCGGGCTCTACGGTTCGCTATCGCGCTGGCAGGCATGGCTGCTGGTGCCAGTCGTCTGGGCGGTCATGCTGGCCTGGTCGAAGCCGTGGCTGCGGATATTCAACTACGGTCCGTTGGAATGGGCGTGGCGAAGTCTCGCCAGGGGCAAATTGCAACCGATGCGGAGGAGGCGGCCCCAACCGCTCCCGGCCTAGATCCGTCCGAATCCCTGGTTGGCGACCTTCTTGCCGAACCCGCCGGCGGCCGGCGTGCGGCTCTGCAGCGGATTGGTGGCCTTGTCGAATAGCTCGACCGTGCGGTTCCACAGCCGGCGAAGCTCGACCACGTCGGGAATAAGCTCATCTGGAAAGCGGTGCGATTCGATGCAGTAACGGGCCGTTGTCTCGATTTTTTCGGCCACGGCCGCCAGCGGCTCGGCGCCGAACTGGCGCGATTCGCCCTTCAGCGTATGCGCGGGGATCACGAGCGCGACGGTGTTATGCTCGTGCATAGCCTGCTCGATCGCGGCGAGGCTTTTCGCCCCGTCTTCGCGGAAATAGGCCAAAATTCGGATGAAACCCGGGCCAAGCTCCGCCCGGCTCTTCTCGAAATAGACCCAATCAATGATGTCCGAGCCGTCGTCCACTTGATTCCATGCTCCCAGGCGCCCCTGGTCTTGGGCGCGGTCCCACGGCCATTGCCTAACCTTGAAAGGGTAAAGGACCGGTTATTTTTGCTTGTCGTGGAATGGGTTCTTCGGCGCGCGCATGGTGAGGCGCAGCGGCACCGGGCCCAAGTCGAGCTCGCGGCGCATGGAATTCAACAGGTAGCGTTGGTAGCTGGTGGGCAGCTGGTCGACCCTCGTACCGAACACGACGAAGCTGGGCGGCCGGCTCTTCACCTGGGTGATGTATCTGAGTTTGATCCGCTTGCCGCCCGGCGCCGGGGGCGGATTTTGCTCGACCGCGCGCTCGAACCAGCGGTTGAGCTCGCCGGTCGTCACCCGCCGCGACCAATTTTCGCGGACTTCGAATGCCGCGCCCAACAGCTGGTCGATGCCCTTGCCGGTCTTGCCCGAAACGGTCAGCAACGGCACGCCTTTCAGCTGGCTAAGGCCCTCTTCCAGCGCCGCCTTGACCCCGTTGAACAGCGACGAAGCATGTTCGGCGACGTCCCATTTGTTGAGCGCAATGACCAGCGCCCGGCCCTCTTCAAGCACCTGGTCGGCAATCCGGAGATCCTGCGATTCCAGTCCGCGGGTCGCATCGAGCAGCAGCACCACCACTTCGGCATGGTCGATCGCCCGCTTCGTATCGAACGCCGACAGCTTCTCCAGCTTGTCCTCGACCTTGGCGCGCTTCCTGAGGCCGGCCGTATCGACCAGCCGCACGGGCCTATCCTGCCATTGCCAATCAAGGCTGATGCTGTCGCGGGTGATGCCGGCCTCGGGCCCGGTGATCATCCGCTCCTCGCCCAGCATCTTGTTGACCAACGTCGACTTGCCGGCGTTGGGCCGCCCGACGACCGCCAGCTTGAGCGGTCCCGCCCCTTCCTCTTCTTCCTCGGCCTCGGTCAGGAAATGCTCATGCTCGACGTGCGGCCGGATCGCCTCGAACAGGTCGACCAGCCCTTCGCCATGCTCGGCCGACAATGCGAAGGGCTCGCCAAGGCCCAGAGCGAATGCCTCCATCCGCCCCGCCTCGCCGGCGTTGCCCTCAGCTTTGTTGGCGGCGATCACCACCGGGGTGGCATGGCCGCGCAGCCAGCGGGCGATTTCTTCGTCGAGCGGCGTGAGCCCCTCGCGCGCGTCGATCAGGAAGAGGGCGACGTCTGCCTCACGTACCGCCGCGTCGGTCTGGGCACGCATCCTGCCTGGCAGTGAGTGCGGGTCCTGGTCCTCGAACCCGGCCGTGTCCATCACCCGGAATTTGAGGTCGAGCAGCTGTCCTTCGCCTTCGCGACGGTCGCGGGTCACGCCCGGGCGATCGTCGACCAGCGCGACGCGCTTGCCGACCAGCCGGTTGAACAGCGTCGATTTGCCGACGTTAGGACGGCCGATAATGGCGACAGTGGGAAGGGGCATTGCGCCGCCCCTGCCCGCCTGCCGCCGATGCGTCAACTAGCGGTAGGCGACCAGCCTTCCGCTGTCGGTCAGGATGTAGAGCGTCGAATTGGCGACCACGGGCTGGAAACTGACGCCGTCTTTGATGTCGACCTGGCTCTGGAAGCTGCCGTCAATCGGATTGACGTTGATCAGCGCTCCGTTCGATCCGGCGACGATCAGGCGGTCGCCGGCCAGCACGGGACCGACATAGGTGATGAGGCCCGCCTTGCTCTTCATATGCTCGTAGCGGGGAAGCTGGTTGATCCAGCGGATCTTGCCGTTGGCGCGGCTGACCGCGACCAGCTGGGCCTTGTCGTTGACCGCGAATAGCCAGTCGCCGGCAACCCAGGGCGTCGCAATGCCACCGAAGTTGAGTTCCCAGATGCGCTGCCCGCTGAACAGGTCGAGCGCAACCATCCGGCCGCCCTGGCCGATCGCATAGACCGCGCCGCCGTCGATCACCGCGTCCGCGTCGATGTCGCTCAATGAGGCCACGCTGGTGGAGATTGAGGTTCGCGCAAGCGCGTCCTGCCACACCTGGCGGCCGTTCTCGTAACGATAGGCGTTGAGCTCACCGCTGGAGAATCCCGCGACGACCGTGCCCTGGCTGATGGACGGCGCGGCGGCGCCGAACACGCCGGCAATTTCCAGCGCAGCCGCGCTGGACCAGTTGGTTGAGCCATCCGTCGCCTTGAGCGAGTAGATTTGGTTATCCTGGCTCATCACATAGACGGCGCCGTCGGCGACCGAAGGTTCGCCGCGCAGCGGCCCGCCCGGACGTACGACCCAGACCTGCCCGCCATTGCCGGCATCGAGCGCGGCGACATAGCCAAGCCCGTTGGTAGCGTAGACGCGCCCGCCGTCGTAGGCGACGCCGCCGCCATAGAGTGACGCGCGGTTATCGCCGACTTCGCCGAAGCGAGTTGACCAAAGCTGGCTGCCGTTAGACGCGTCGAACGCCCGGACGACGCCCAGAGTATCCATGGTGAAGACCTTGCCGTCCGCCACGACCGGTCCGCCGCCAAGCCGGCCGCCCTTGCCGCTGCCCTGGCCGATCGATGCTGTCCATGCGACGCCGAGCGCGTTGCCGAGCGCGACATGGCCAACCGACTTGCGGGCATTGCCGCCCGACTGGGCCCACTCGGTATTGGCCTCCGCCGCCGGAAGGCTCATCGGCAGCGCCGCGGTCGCGGGGTCGATGTCGATCTCTGCCTCGTTAACCAGCACGGCGACTCGCTCGCCCGGAACTGTGATCTTTTCCTTCTTCTTGAAAATGCCGCCGACGGTGCTGCACCCGGCGAGCATTGCCGCAGTCATAAGGAAGATGGAAACGCGGGTTACGTGACGCATGGATGTCATGTCCTACTGGGCAGGAGAAGCGGTAAGATCGACCGGCATGGAGGCCGTTGCGTCGACTCCCAGCGAGCCGGCGAGCTGCACCGCGCGGGCCCGGATTGATTGGGGAACTTGCCTGTCGGCGGCGATCTTGGCGAACAATTGGCCGGCGCCGTTGCGGTCGCCCTTGTTCAGCATCGCCATCGCGGTCATTTCGCCGGCGCTTCCAAAGAACGGCTTGCCGGCCTCGGCCAGCGGGGCCAGCCGGGTGATGATTTCGTCAGGCTTCAGCTGGTCGAATTCGGTCATGGTCCGGCGAACCAATGCAAGGTCGCGATAGGGCTGCGGCAGGCCGCCATCATCTTCCACCTGCTTATAGAGGCCGATTGCGGTCTTGCGGTCGTTCGCGCGCAGCGCCAGCGCCGCCCGGCCAAGCAGCGCCGAGGCCCGTGTGACATCGTTCCGGGCGTCGCTCAGCGGAACCAGGTCGGCCGCGGCTTTCTTGGTGTCGCCTGAAGCCACCTTGTCGAGAGCGGCGGACATCGCCTCGCTATCGGCAGCCGCCTGCTTTTGGCTGTTGCTTTGCCAATAGAGATATCCCCCGACGGCGGCCAGGAACAGAATGACGGCGGCAATGATCCACTTGCCGTACGACTTGGCCATATCGGCCATCTGGTCGCGGCGGAGATTTTCATCGACTTCGCGGACGAAGGCTTCGGCCGGATCGGTAGGAAGCGCCAAGGTTATCCTCAAAACTGCCGGTGGGGTCGCTGGCCGCTTCCTTCCCCACCCCAAATGAACAGAAGCTGGCGGGAGCCGTCTAGCGCGGCGGGCGGCAAAGGCAAAGGGTGGAAAGACAGGCTTTTATTGTGCGACCGGCAGCCAGACCGCACTTGGGCTGTCGCCGCCATGGGCCACGCTGATCGTCTCCCGCTTATAATCCCCCGCCTTGGCGTAGAATATGTTGGGCACATAGGTCTGCGGGTTGCGGTCGTAGAGCGGAAACAGGCTTGACTGGACCTGAACTGCGATCCGGTGCCCGGGCAGGAACACATGGTCGACATTTGGCAGCGCGAAGCGGAAGCGTTGCAGCTTCCCGGCCACCAGCGGCGCAGGCTTGGCAAAGCTCTGCAAATAACGGCCGCGGAAAATCTCGATTCCGACCGGCAGCTGATATCCCGCCATGCTCGGCTTGCCGCCCTGGTCGGCACCTTCGGGAATGTCGTCGGGATAGATGTCGATAAGCTTGACCACCACATCGGCGTCGGTGCCGGTGGTCGCCAGAAAGATATCGGCCTCGGGCGCGCCCATGATGTGCACCGGCTGCGCCAATGTCTCGCCCTTGAAGGTCAGCACGTCGGGACGGCCTTCGACGAAGCGCTGGTCGCGGACTAGCCACGGCTTCCACTGGTTGCCGTCGTCGAGGTTGATCGGCCGCGGGATGAACGGCACCGGGCTTGCCGGGTCCGACACATAGTCGTCACGGCCCGCTGATTCAGCAGCGTTGAACGAGGCAGTCTTGTTCGCACCCAGGTAAAAGGGCGTCGGCGTTCCGACCGGCCACTTCTGCGACACCTCCCATTTATTGACCCCCGTCGCATAGGTCAGCACTGGCGGCGTCTTGGGATCGGGCCCGCCCTTCAGCCAATGATCGAAGAACGGCTTGACCCATTTCACGCGCCATTCGCGCGCGGTGTCGCCGGTGAAATCCAGCGCACCAAGTTCATAGCCGTAGTGGTTGGCGCCCGAATGGCGCCATGGTCCGATCACCAGGCTGACCAGGTTATTGCCCGTGTCCTTGGGCTCGATCGCCCGATATACCGCCGCGGCGCCGTAGCTGTCCTCCTGGTCCCACTGTCCGACTTCCAGCATCGTCGGCACCGTGAGCGGCCGGCCTGCCATCCATTTGTCGACCGCCTGGCCGGACCAGAATTCGGTATAGGCCGGATTCTGCATCAGCTTTTGGACGAAGGGGACATTGGTGATGCCCCACTTGGCGGCAAAATCGGCCATCGACCCGGCCTCGAGATAGCGGCTGTAGTCGTCGCCAGCACCATGCGGGATCGACGCCCCCGCTTCCGCCTTGCCCGTGCTTTGGCTCAGCGCATAGTCGAATGCGCTGACCCGGAAGGCGCCGTTGTGGAACCAGTCGTCGCCCATCCAGCCATCGACCATCGGGCTTTGCGGCACCGCGGCCTTGAGCGCTGGATGCGGGTTGATCTCGGCAGCGAGGCTGGTGAAGCCAAGGTATGACGAACCGATAATCCCGACATTGCCGTTCGTCTCCGGCACATTCTTAACCAGCCAGTCGATCGTATCATAGGCATCGGTACTTTCATCGATGCCTGTCTTGTTGAGCGGGCCGGCAAGCGGCCTGTTCATCACAAACTGGCCCTCGGACCGGTGCAGGCCCCTTATGTCCTGGTAGACCCGGATATAGCCATCCTCGGCGAATTCGGCGTCCATTATCGCGAGAACGTCGACGATCCGCTGGCTGGCATTGCGATGGGTCGAGCCATGGGCGTCATAAGGTGTACGAGAAAGGAGGATCGGTGCGCCCGTCGTCCCCTTCTTCATCACGATCACCGTGTAGAGCTTGGTCCCATCGCGCATTGGCACCATCACCTCGCGCCGGACGAAATCGGCGAAAGGCATGATCGGATCGTAGCTGGCGACGACGTCGGGGGTCATCGGCGTCACCTGTGCCGCGGCTGGCGGCGATATGGTGATCAGGCTGGAAGCGGCAGCAAGCAGGGCGAGGTTACGCATGGGATCTCCGTCAGGGGTGCATATCCCTAGCTCGTCCATATCCCCTGTCCAGCAGACTATTGCGCCGGAACCGGAACCTGCACCGGGACGGGAATTGGAGGCGCATCGGCGAGATATTGATGGATCGCCGCCACCACCTGCGCCCCGTCGCCGACCGAGGCGGCAACCCGCTTGACCGATCCCGAACGGACATCGCCAATGGCAAAGATGCCGCGGCGGCTTGTCTCAAGCGGGAAACGATCGTCGCCTGCCGGCTGGCCGGTCAATACGAACCCGCGATTGTCGAGCTTGATGCCGGAGCTTTGCAGCCAGTCGGTGTTGGGTTCGGCCCCGATGAAGGAGAAGAGGAAGCGCGCGGGAAACTTAAGGTCCCTGCCCGACGAGCGCTCTCGGACTGTAACCGCCTCCAATTCGCCCGGCTTGCCATCGAGCGACGAGATCTCGCAGCCGATCACCACTTCGACGTTGGGCAGGCCGTCGATCCGCTCGACCAGATATTTCGACATGGTCTCGTTTAGCGGCCGCCTCGCGACCAGCGTCACCCGTTTCGATCGAGCGGCCAGGAACACCGTCGCCTGGCCCGCGGAGTTGCCTCCGCCCACCAGCGCCACTTCCTGATCGGCGCAAAGGTCGGCCTCCAGCGGCGAGGCCCAATAGTGGACACAGCTTCCTTCGAACTGTTCGAGCCGGTCGACCTGCAGCCGGCGATAACGGGCGCCGGTGGCAAGCACGACGCTGCGCGCCCGGATCCGCTCGCCGGTGGCCAGCAGAACGTGGCAGGGGTCGTTGCCGCACTCGAGCCTCACCGCCTCGTCGGGGATTGCCAGATCCACTCCGAATTTCTGCGCCTGGCTAAAGGCTCGCCCCATCAAGGCCATGCCGGAAATTCCGGTCGGGAAGCCGAGATAGTTCTCGATCCGCGCCGACGCGCCAGCCTGGCCGCCAAAGGATCTACAGTCGATCGCAAGCACCGACAGCCCTTCCGAGCCGGCATAGACCGACGTAGCGAGGCCCGCCGGGCCGGCGCCGATGATCACCACATCATATAGCCTGTCGGGATCGATTGGCCCGACCAGGCCGACACAGCGCGCGAGCTGCGATTCGCTCGGGTTGCGCAGCAATTGGCCGCTCGGGCACAACACGATCGGAAGCTCTTCCTGCTCGATCTCGAACCGATCGACCAGCACCTGCCCGCAACTATCCTCCGCCGGGTCGAGGCTTTGGTAGGGATGCCCGTTGCGGCGCAAGAAATTGACTAGCCGAAGCACGTCGGCATCCGATTCATGGCCAACGATGATCGGGCCCGCGCCCGCCTCGATCAGGCCCATGCGCCGAAGGATCAGCGCACGCATGATCCGCTCGCCCAGCTCCGCCTCCGCGATCAGCATCGCCCGCAGGCGATCTGGTGCGACCGCGACCGCCTCGACATCTTCGAGCGCCCTTACCTCGACCAACGATGGCCTTCCCGACAGCTGCGCCAGCTCGCCCATGAAGTTGCCGCGCTCGTGGGTGACGATGTGGGCCGGCTGCTGGCCTTGCTGCAGGACTTCCGCGCTGCCCGACATCATCAGCAGCAAGCCCGGCCCGACCTCGCCGGGGCGGGCAATCATCGTATTCGCCGGGTAGGTGACGGGTTTTCCGAACCGAGCCAGCCGCGCTAGCTCCTCGTCGGTCAGGCGCGGGAACATCTGCGCCCCGCGCGTGGCGATGATCGATTGGCTTGGCTCTGCCATTCCTATTCCTTCGGCCGGTAGGTCTGCTCCTCGGTCGGGAAGGCACGGCTGCGCACCTCATCGGCATATTTGCCGACGGCCTCGCCAATTTCGCTGGCCATGTCGGCATAGCGCTTCACGAACCGCGGTGTCCGCTCGAACAGGCCGAGCATGTCTTCGGTCACCAGCACCTGCCCGTCGCAACGCGGCGAGGCGCCAATGCCGATGATCGGCACCTTGACCACGTCGGCGACCTGGTCGGCGATCTGCTCCATCACCCCTTCGACGACGATACAGAAAGCGCCGGCCTCGGCTACCGCCTGGGCGTCGCCAATAATCTTCTTCGCTTCGTCGGCGTTCTTGCCGCGAGCGCCATAGCCGCCGAGCACATTGACCGCCTGCGGAGTGAGGCCGACATGGCCGATCACCGGGATGCCGCGATGGGTCAGGAAATCGATTGTGGAAGCCATCGCTTCGCCGCCCTCCAGCTTGACCGCGGCACAGCCGGTTTCCTTCATGATCCGCGATGCGCTGTCGAAGGCCTGGGCGGGCGAGCCTTCGTATGACCCGAAGGGCATGTCGACCGCGACCAGCGCGTGCCAGCTGCCGCGCACCACCGCGGCGCCATGGGCGCACATCATCTCCATCGTCACCGGGACGGTCGACGGCAGGCCGTAGATCACCTGGCCGAGGCTATCGCCGACCAGCAGCATCTCGCAATGGGGGTCGAGCAGCTGCGCCATCCGCATGGTGTAGGCGGTCAGCATCACCAGCGGCTGGTCGGTCCTTCCGTCTTTCTTGCGCCCGCGGATCGCGGGGACGGTCATGCGTTTGCCCGGCACCGGCGTCGGCGTCGCCCGGCTGGTCGAAGTATCGATGGTGAAGGTCGACATGGCGGCCTTTTAGCCATTGTGCAGTGCCGCAACCAGCCCCGCTGCTGCCACGGCTGAACGATAAGCCGGGATACGGATGGAAACTGCCGCGTAACCCCCTGCGCGGGTGGCATGCGCTGCCCCGCTTCCCCTTCCCAAACGGAGAACGATTGTGCGCAAATCGACTTTGCTCATCACCGTCGCAGCGGCGTCGCTCGGCCTCAGCACCAGCGCCATACTGGTCGCGCAGCCGGCCGAAACCCCGGCGTCAGACAACGCCGCCACCCCTGCAACCCCGGCCACGCCGGCAGATCCCGCGACAGACACGGCGGCGACTCCGGCGACGCCCGCCACGCCGGCCGCAAAGGCTGATGATCCACTCGCGCCGACCGCTGATGAGGTGAAAGCCGAGAAATCAAAAGCCACGGCCAAGAAGAAGAAGGCCGCAAAAAAACCCGAGTAGTTCTGGCAAAGGGGCGCGCTAACCTGGCGCGCCCTTGTTCCAGCCTAGCTCAGCCAGCCCCGCCGCTTGGCTAGCCGCGCGAGCATCAAGATCCCGTAGCAGACGACGACGATGACGATCGGACCGAGCAGAGCATCGGACGTTACGGTCCGCATTTCCGGCACGATGACGATGGCGCTGAACTGGACGGCGACGGCAATCAGCGAGGTCAGCAGTAGCGGCACGGACCAGCCTTTGCGCAACAGCAACCCCAGGGTGCCGGCCAGCCCGACCCAGACCGCCACTCCAAATGCCGCATAATACCAGGCCGGCCTGGCGCTCAGCATCGCCGCCTGGTCGAGCGGCAATGTGGCAATTTGTTCGGGCGTCAGCCGCACCTCGGCAATGTAGAAGAAACATCCGAGGCATTCGAATAGCAGCGCGCCGATGGCGGCGGCCCAATACCAGACGGGAACATCCGTGTTCGCCGCTTCAGTCCGATTGTCGTCGCTCATCATTCCCCTCCGCCCGTCAACGAGGCGAAGACTGCGCGTCCCGGTTGCTCAAATCAAGCCGACTGATCGGCTTCGAGTTCTTGGCCCTTCAGCAGCATTTCCGAGATGGCTTTGCCCAGCATGGTGGCGTCATAGGGTTTGGACACCACCGTAAAGTTATACTCTTTCTTGCTGAGCAGTTCGGCGCTGTAACCAGTCGCCAGCAGCATCGGCATGCCCGGCCGCTCCGCCTCGACCTTCCGGGCCAGTTCCACGCCTCCCATTCCAGGCATCACGACGTCGGAGAACACCAGGTCGAATGGCTGGGATCGCAGCAGTTCGAGCGCCTCGCCTCCCTCGTTCGCCTTGGTCACTTCGCAGTGCAGGTCCTTGAGCAGGTCGGCTGCGAAATCGCGAACTTGGGCATTATCCTCGACCAGCAGGACTTTCAGGCCCAGCGGCAGCTTACCTGCCTCGACCGGTTCCTCGGCCTCGCGCAGGGGCTTGCCGGTACGCGGCAGGTGGATGCGCAGGGTCGTCCCTTCCCCCTCCGATGATCCAATCTCCGCCCGGCCGCCTGCCTGGGCAGCGAAGCCGTGGATTTGGGACAGGCCCAAACCGGTGCCCTTGCCGACATCCTTGGTGGTGAAGAACGGCTCGAACACGCGGTTCAGCACATCCTGGGGGATTCCCGCGCCGCTGTCGCGAACGGTAATGCAGACGGCGGGCTGGCCGTCGAGCTCGCAATCGGATGTTCCCAGGGTCAGCTCACCCTTGCCATCCATCGCATCCCGGGCGTTGAGCGCGGCGTTGAGCAGCGCCGTTTCCAGCTGCGTCGGGTCGACCTCGACCAGCGCGTGACTGGCCTGGAGATCGAGCTGGACCTTGATCGGCGACCCGAGCATTCGGCCGATCATCTCGGCGAAGGCATCGAGCCGGACATTGAGGTCGAGCACCATCGGCTTCAGGGCCTGGCGCCGGCCGAACGACAGCAGGTGGTTGGTGAGGCTAGTCGCCCGCTCGGTCGTTTCGGAAATCGCCTCTAGGTAGCGCTGCCTCTTTTCCGGCGGAAGATCGGGATGCTTGAGCAGGAAGTCGCTCGACCCCGCGATAACCGTCATCAGATTGTTGAAGTCATGCGCCACCCCGCCGGTCAGTTCGCCAAGCGCCTGCAGCTTCTGCGACTGCATGAGCGCCTCCTGGGTCGACTGCAGTTCATCCTCGGCCAACTTCTTTTCGGTGAAGTCGCGGGTGATCTTGGCGAAACCGATATGGCTGCCATCGTCCGCGAAGATCGGGTCGATCACAGCATTGACCCAGAAACGCGTCCCATCCTTGCGCAGCCGCCATCCCTCGGCTTCGAACCTACCCTCTTTCAGTGCAGTTTCGAGCGCCTTGCGCGGCAGGCCGGCGGCGACGTCGTCGGGCGTGAAGAAGCGCGAGAAATGCTCCCCGATGATCTCGCTCGTGGCATAACCCTTGAACCGCTGCGCGCCCGGGTTCCAGGTGGCGACGCGACCGTCGGTATCGAGCATGTAGATGGCATAGTCGGTGATCGCGCTGACCAGCAGGCGAAACCGTTCTTCCTCGGATATATCCAATAGGTCGGACAATACGCATCCTGACTGAATGATGCGGCGAAACCCGCCGCTTACTCCCCCTCGAAAGGTTGTAGAACCTGACCCGCAACAATCAAGCCGTGACGGCGCACCGGCTTCAAATCAATCGCAAAAATATTCAACTAATTAGTTGACAATCGAGAGACGGGGCACCAAATTAAACCACATGGTTGAACATGATTCGCCCCGGCTTGATATCGTTTTCCGTGCCCTTGGCGACGCCACTCGGCGCGGCATGCTGGCCAGCCTGGCACTCGGCGAAAAGTCGATCGGCGAGCTGGCGGAACCCTTCGCGATGAGCTTCGCAGGTGCCTCCAAGCATGTGAAAGTGCTGGAAGATGCCGGCCTGGTCCGCCGCGAGGTGCGTGGCCGGACACATGTTTGCCGGCTCGACGCCGGGCCGATGGCCAGCGCCGACCAATGGCTGCGCCTTTACGAGCGTTTCTGGACCGGCCGTCTCGACGCCCTCGAACAGCTGCTGCGCGATGACGTGCGCGAAGCCAAATCCCGCAAACAAGGAGACAGGAAATGACCCAACTCGCGACTCCCCCCGCCTATGGCACCCTCGGCGAGGACGCCACGCTAACCCTCGAGAGGCTGCTGCCCGGTTCGATCGACCGGGTCTGGGCCTATCTCACCGAGAGCGATCTTCGCCGCCAATGGCTTGCCGCGGGCACGATGGAGATGCGCGTCGGCGCCCCGGTCGAGCTGGTTTGGCGCAACAATGAACTGATGGATAATCCCGGCCAGCCCCCGGAAGGCCTCGATGGCCGCCACGAGATGCAAAGCAAGATCACCGAGCTCGATCCGCCCCATCGGCTTGGGTTCACATTCGGAAACGCCGGCGAAGTCACCTTTGACCTGGAACCGGTCGGGGACATGGTGCGCCTGACGCTGGTCCACCGCCGGTTGCCCGACAGGACGACGATACTCAAGGTCAGCGCCGGCTGGCATGCTCATATTGATGTGCTGGCCGCGCGCCTCACCGGTGACGAGCCCAAACCGTTCTGGGACAATTGGGCTCAGCTCAAAACCGAATATGAGCGGCGCCTGCCGGCGTGAATTGCCGAATGCAGTGAAGGGTCCGCCTGTCCCCCGGACAGGCGGCTTCCTTCACTCCCATTCGATCGTGCCCGGCGGTTTCGACGTATAGTCGTAGACCACCCGGTTGATGCCCTTGACCTCGTTGATGATGCGGGTCGCGCAGCGCGACAGGAAGGCGGCGTCGAACGGGTAGATGTCGGCCGTCATGCCATCGACGCTGGTTACCGCCCGCAGCGCGCAAACGCTGTCGTAGGTGCGATAGTCGCCCATCACCCCGACCGTGCGTACCGGCAGCAGCACCGCGAACGCCTGCCAGATAGCGTCATACAGCCCGGCATTGCGGATCTCGTCGAGATAGACCGCGTCGGCCTTGCGAAGGATGTCGCAGCGTTCCTTGGTTACCTCACCCGGAATGCGGATGGCGAGGCCCGGGCCGGGAAATGGGTGGCGCCCGACAAATTGCTCGTTGAGGCCAAGCTCGCGGCCGAGGTCGCGCACCTCGTCCTTGAACAGTTCGCGCAGGGGCTCGACCAGCTTCATGTTCATCCGCTCGGGCAAGCCGCCGACATTGTGGTGGCTCTTGATCGTCACCGACGGCCCGCCGGTGAAGCTCACGCTCTCGATCACGTCCGGATAGAGCGTGCCTTGGGCCAGGAAGTCGGCCCCGCCCAGCTTCTTCGCTTCTTCCTCGAACACGGCGATGAACTCGGCGCCGATGAATTTGCGCTTTGCTTCCGGGTCGGTGACTCCGACGAGTCCGGCCATGAACCGATCCTCGGCGTCCACCACCACCAATGGGATATTGTAATGGTCGCGGAAAAGCGTCTCGACCTGGCTACGCTCGTTCAAGCGAAGCAGGCCATGGTCGACGAACACGCAAGTCAGCTGCTCGCCGATCGCCTCATGGATCAGGATCGCCGCGACCGAGCTATCAACACCGCCGCTCAGGCCGCAGATGACCTTGCCGTTGCCGACCTGCTCGCGGATCTCGGCGACCTTGGTCTCGCGATACGCGGCCATCGTCCAGTCGCCCTTGAGCCCGCACACGCGGTGGACGAAGTTGGCGATCAGCTTTGCGCCGTCGGGCGTGTGCGCCACCTCGGGGTGGAATTGCGTCCCGTAGAATTGCCGTTCCTCGTCGGCGATCACCGCGAACGGCGCGCCGTCGCTGGTCGCGACGATCCTGAAGCCCGGCGCGAAGGCGGTGACCTTGTCGCCGTGGCTCATCCACACCTGGTGCCGCTCACCGACCGCCCACAATCCGTCGAACAGCGCGCAATCCTCGGTAATGGTGATGAAGGCGCGGCCGAACTCGCCCTCCCACTCGCCCTGGTTGCCGGGCTCGACCCGCCCTCCGAGCTGGTGGCTCATCACCTGCTGGCCGTAGCAAATGCCGAGGATCGGCAGCCCGGTCTCGAACAGTTGCTGCGGCGCTCGGGGGCTGCCCTCTTCCGGAACGCCGGCGGGAGAACCCGACAGGATAATGCCCTTGGGTTTCATCCGCTCATAGGCGGTCCAGGCGAGGCTGAACGGAGCGATCTCGCAATAGACCCCGGCTTCGCGCACCCGGCGCGCGATCAGCTGCGTCACCTGGCTGCCAAAGTCGACGATGAGGATTGAATCACTGGGCTGCATGGCGGGCCGATAGAGATGAGTGGCCGCGGAGTAAAGTTGCTCCAGCCCGCCTGCAGCGCAGTTGGTTCGGCCCGTCCGGGCTCAGCGGTCGCCGCTTATGTCCGGCCGTGCGGCGCTCTCTTCGAACAGGCCGCGATAGGCCATGCCGCCGGCCAGTCCGCCCAGCAATGGCGCCACCCAGAATAGCCACAGTTGCTGCAATGCCAGGCCGCCGACCACCAGCGCCGGTCCGGTGCTGCGGGCCGGATTGACCGACGTGTTGGTGACCGGAATGCTGATCAGGTGAATCAGCGTCAGCGCAAGCCCGATCGCGATGGGGGCAAATCCCGCCGGCGCCCGGCCATCGGTCGACCCGAGGATCACGACCAGGAACCCGGCGGTCAGCACCAGTTCGATCAGGAAGCCCGCCATCATGCTGTAACCGCCGGGCGAGCCGTCGCCATAGCCATTCTGCGCCAAGCCCGCGTCTGGCAGGCTGAAGCTCGGAGATCCGCTGGCAATGACCAGCAGGAAATAGGCCGCGATAATCGCCCCGACGACCTGGGCCGCCGCATAGGGCAGCACTTCCTTCGCCGGGAACCGCCCGCCGGCGCACAGGCCGAGGGTCACCGCCGGGTTGAGATGACAGCCCGAAATGTGGCCGATGGCATAGGCCATGGTCAGCACCGTGAGGCCGAAGGCGAGCGCGACGCCGAGCAGGCCGATGCCGACATCCGGGAAAGCGGCGGCCAGAACCGCACTGCCGCATCCGCCGAATACCAGCCAGAACGTGCCGAACGTCTCGGCAATCAGTCGCCGTCCCAATTGCATTTGGACCCTCCGTCTGCGTTGAAGTTCTTCTCCCGTATTACGCCGGACAGGCGGCAGTTTGGCGAGTCATGACGGTCTCGCCATCGGGGTTTTCCCCGGAGAAAACGACGAATTTAGTTAAGGACATACTTAACTGTCTTGACCTGCTATTCACGACTCGATAGTTAAGCGTGTGCTTAACGAATCGTCCAAGCTCGATCGCGCCTTCCAGGCCCTTGCGGACCCGGCACGGCGTGGAATGCTCGCCCGGTTGGCAAGCGGACCGGCAACGGTCAGCGAACTGGCCCAGCCGCTCTCGATGAGCCTGCCTGCGGTGCTCCAGCACCTCAAGGCGCTAGAGGGCAGCGGACTGATCCGGAGCGAGAAGAAGGGCCGCGTGCGCACCTGCCGGCTGAATCCCGGAGTGCTTTCTGCGGCCGAACGGTGGCTGGTGGACCGCCGCAGCGAATGGGAAGTCCGCCACGACCGGTTCGAAGAATATGTGATGGAATTGAAGGAGAATGACGATGACCGACAAGCTTGACCTGGTCCTGGAGCGCACCATCGACGCTCCGATCGACCTGGTGTGGGCCGCCTACACCAACCCCGAGCATTTGAAGCGCTGGTTCGCCCCTCGCCCCTATGAGGTCACCGAGTGCGAGCTCGACCTTCGGCCCGGCGGCATCTTCCGCATCCGCATGGTCGGCCCAGACGGGTTCGACACCGGCCATGGCGTGCCCGGCTGCGTGTTGGAAGTGATCGAGGGCAGGAAGCTCGCCTGGACCAGCGCGCTCGGCCCTGGATATCGCCCGAACCTGGCCGGCGAAGGGTGCGAGAGTTTTCCGATGACTGCGGTCATTACCTTTGAGGACGCCGGCGACGGCAAGACCGCATACCGGGCCGTTTCGCTCCATAAGGACGAAGCCGATCGCGAGAAGCATGAGCAGATGGGGTTCCACGACGGCTGGGGCACGGTCGCCGGCCAGCTCGAGGAATTCGCCCAGTCGCTGCGGACCAACGCTTAACTTTTGTCGGCAATCGAGGCCGGCCGCGCCTTGCGTGGCCGGCCTCAAAATCCTCAATCATTTCGCTTCCGGTAAATTAACGGAAACCCTTCCGGATTTCTTGCGTTCGGTTTCCCCAATGGGGACGATGGGGTTCAGCAGGAAATCCATGACAGCGAAAGAAACAATTCAGCCGGAAAGCGGCATTCCGACGGGCATTGCCTCGTTCGATGAAATTCTCGCGGGCGGCTATGCCCGGTCTCGTGTCCACCTCATCGAAGGCCGGCCGGGTTCAGGCAAGACCACGCTTGCGCTCCAGTTCCTGATGGCGGCCCGGGAGCGCGGCGAGAACACGCTTTACGTCACCTTGTCGGAAGGGCGCGAGGAATTGATCGCGGCGGCCGGGACGCATGGCTGGTCGCTGGACGGCATCGAAATCTATGAACTGGTCCCGGCCGAGCTCAGTCTCGACCCCACGCGCGAGCAGTCGGTGGTCTATTCATCGGACCTCGAACTGGGTGAAACGGTCAAGCTGGTGATGGACTGCGTCGAGCGGATCAAGCCCGACTGCGTCGTGTTCGACAGCCTGTCCGACATCCGGCTGCTGGCCGGCTCGCCGCTGCGCTATCGCCGCCAGGTCTTGGCGTTGAAGCATTATTTCACCGGCAAGCACATCACCACCATCTTCGTCGACGATCTCACCGAAGAGATGGACGACGCCAACCTTCACAGCCTGGTCCATGGCGTCACTCGCCTGGAGCAATTGACCATAGCCTATGGCGCGGAGCGCCGCCGCCTGCGCGTCTTCAAGATGCGCGGCCGCGCCTTCCGCGGCGGATTCCACGACTATGTCATTCGCAAAGGCGGGCTGCGCATCTTCCCGCGGCTGACTGCGGCGGACCATGTGCCGGAATTCGAAGAGAAACAGCCGGCGAGCAGCGGCCTGGCCGACCTCGACAGGCTGCTCAACGGCGGCATCGACCGCGGCACCAGCACCCTCATCATGGGGCCGGCGGGCTGCGGCAAATCGACCCTCGCCATGCAATATGTCTGCGCCGCGCTCGAACGCGGCGAACGGGCGCTGTTCATCAGCTTCGATGAGACCCGCCGCAATTTCTACAAGCGCGCGGCCGGGTTGCATATCGAGCTCGACCGATGGAGCGAGAATTTCAGCTTCCAGCAGGTCGACCCAGCCGAGCTTTGCCCGGGCGAGCTTGCCGGAATCATTCGCGACCAGGTCGCCGACGGGACCGGCGTGGTCGTGCTCGACAGCCTGTCGGGCTACCAGAATGCCATGCCGGAGGAACAGTTCCTGCTCCTCCAGATGCATGAGCTTCTGACCTATCTCAACCAGCAGGGCGTGTTGACGATACTCGTCCTCGCGCAGCACGGGCTGGTCGGTACGATGCAGTCGCCGATCGACCTCACCTATCTCTCGGACAATGTCCTGTTGCTGCGTTATTTCGAGGCGGCCGGCCAGCTTCGGCGCGCCATCTCGGTGTTGAAGAAGCGCACCGGCGGCCACGAGCCTTCGATCCGCGAGTATCGCATCGACAAGCTAGGCGTCAGGGTCGGGGAGCCGCTGTCCCAGTTCAGCGGCATCCTGACCGGCGTTCCCAGATTCTCAGGGAAAAGCGAAGCGCTTCTCGACCAGCGAGAGGACGCCTAGCGGAATGCCACAACGGCTCGCCATCCTGGCGCCATCCGGTCGAGACGCTGCCGTCATCAATGGCATCCTCAAGAGCGCCGGCGTCGCGACCTGCATCGAATCCGGTATCGGCTCGCTGATCGAGGCGCTCGACGAGCCGCGCGCCGGCGGGCTATTCCTTGCCGAGGAAGCGCTCACCGAAGAGGGGCTGATCATCCTTGAGCGATGGATTGCCTGCCAGCCGCCATGGTCCGACCTTCCCATTGTATTGCTGACGCGCGGCCGGACGGGTCCGGAGGCCAACCTCAGCATCGCAGGCCGCCTCGGCAACGTCACGATCCTCGAACGGCCATTGCATCCGGTCACGCTGGTTTCCGCGGCCCGAGCCGCATTGCGCGCCCGCGCCCGCCAGCACGAGGCTGAGCAATATGTCGCCGAACTCGAACTTAGCGAGCAGCGGCTGCGCGAGAGCGAGGCCAAGTACCGCGACCTATTCAGCACCATGGACGAGGGCTTCTGCATCATCGAGTTCCTCGACGGACCGCATGGAAAGCTCAGCGATTACGTCCATGTCGAGGCGAATGAAGCCTATGCTCGCCACGCCGGCATTCCCAACGTCGTCGGCCAAAAGCTGCGGGAAATGGTGCCCGACGAGGCGGACGACTGGATCGAGCGCTACCGCCCCGTGCTGGTGACTGGCGAACCGATCCGCTTCGAACAGGAGCTCGTTGCCACCGGCCGCCACCTCGAATTGGCCGCCTTTCGCCTGGAGCCGCCCGAACGGCGGCAGATCGCGGTGCTGTTCCAGGACGTAACGGCGCGCCGGCAAGCCGAAATTGCCCTGCAGCAGCTCAATGTAACGCTTGAGCAGCGCATCTCCGAAGCGCTTGCCGAACGCAAGTTGCTCGCCGACCTGGTCGAAGGCACCGACGCCATCGTCCAGGTGGTCGACAAGAACTTCCGCATCCTCGCCATCAACAAGGCGGCGATCGACGAGGTTGAACGGATCACTGGCAAGCGCCCGAAAGTCGGCGATAGCAAGCTCGATTCGCTGGCCGAACGCCCTGACCTGCTCGAAAATGCCCGCGCCATCTGGCAGCGGGCAATCGACGGCGAATCCTTCACCCAGGTTTCCGAGGTCGAGGATCCGAAACGCGGCCGCCGCTATTATGAAATGAAGTTCAACCCGCTGTTCGGGCCCTCCGGCAAGCAGGTCGGCGCCTACCAATTTTCTTACGATGTCACCGAGCGCGTGCTCGACCAGCAGCGTCTGACCGAGGCGACCTCGCGAATGCACGAAATGGCCAAGCTCGAAACGCTTGGCCAGCTAACCGGCGGCGTTGCACACGACTTCAACAATTTGCTGACTCCGATTGTCGGGGCGCTCGACATGCTCCGGCGGCAACACGATTCCGACGAGCGCTCTACCCGCCTGATTTCCGGAGCGATGCAGGCAGCCGAGCGGGCGGCGACCCTCGTGCAGCGGCTGCTTTCCTTCGCCCGCAGGCAGCATCTCGAGGCGCGCACCGTCGACGTGAAGGCGCTGGTCGAGGGCATGCACGATCTCATGCAGCGGACGATCGGTCCGCATATCGCCGTCCGCGTCGAAACCGCCGCCAATGTGCCCGCTGCCCGGGTGGATCCGGGCCAGCTCGAGCTGGCGGTACTCAATCTCGCCGTGAACGCGCGCGACGCCATGGCCGGTGGCGGCCAGCTTCGCCTCGCGCTCGACCAGGTTGAAGTCAGGCCATCGGAGGGAGAGACGCTGGAGCCGGGCCGCTACATTCGTCTGGCCGTAACCGATACGGGCGTCGGCATGGACGAGGTCACGCTCAATCGCGCGATCGAACCCTTTTTCACCACCAAGGGACAGGGGGAAGGTACCGGACTTGGCCTTTCGATGGTCCACGGTCTCGCCGCGCAATCGGGCGGCGCACTCCGGATCCACAGCAAGGTCGGCAAGGGTACCACCGCCGAACTGTGGCTGCCCGCCGCTGCGGGCAAGGTCGAGGCTCCGGACGAGGCCGACCACCAGCTTCCAAAGCAGCCGCGCCGCGCTTCAATCCTGATCGTCGACGATGAAGACCTGGTCCGCATGGCAACCGCCGAGATGCTTCGCGAAATGGGGCATTCGGTCATCGAAGCGGCGAGCGGGTCGGCCGCGCTTCACCGGCTCTCCGCGGGCGAGGACGTCGACCTTCTGATCACCGACTATCTGATGCCCGGAATGCGCGGCAGCGAACTTGTTGAGGACGCGCTCAACCTGCGCCCTGGCCTCCCGGTGCTGCTGCTGACCGGCTATGCCAATCTGGCCAAGGGCGAAGCTGCCGGCTTGCCGCGCCTGTCCAAGCCGTTTCGCGAGGCTGACCTGGCCCATGCCGTCGCTGCGCTGCTCACCGAGGGGCAGCCAGCACGCGGCAAGCCGCGCCTGCGATCGGTATGAAGAAAGGGCGGGAGCCTTTCGACTCCCGCCCAGCTTCACCTTCAATGAGTTCAATTATCGACGGTTGATGTCGACGTCGCGGACCCGCCCGCGATAATCGACCGTGCAGGCAAACGACAGATCGGCTCGATAGTTGGAGCCAAGCAGGCCAAACAGGTTGAGGCCATTGGAAGCCATCCGCCCGCTGGTCGCGAGGCCGCGCACGCGGACACTGTAGCGGTTCGGATCGACGCTGGTCACACTCAGTACTCGGCCTGAGCTATAACCGCCATAATAGCCATAGTTGCTGGTCCGATAGGCCAGCCTGTTCTGGACCGCCGCGGAGCAGTTATTCACCGCCGCCTGCGTGTTCATGCCATAATATCCGTACGCATTGCCGTACGGGTAATATTGGGCAGCCGAGGGAGCGGCGCTTGCCAGCGCTGCGAAGCCCACGCCACCAATCAGGATTTTTGCCAGGGTCATGGCGACATTCTCCTTCTCGTTGGGTGAAAACCCATCGGATTAAAAACGCTTTGTGCTCTCGAGATGGTCAGTCATTCGTCGCCAGGGACGAACGGACGGTCGAGAGCCGGTTCATCGGGGAGACATGACGCCTCCGCAACGACCAATGAAAATGCGCGGGAATCCGAGGATTCCCGCGCACCCCATTCCCCCGGAAGGGAAGCATTTGGGAAGGCCATCCCGGGGATGGCTCATTCCCGGAAGCTTAGATCAATAGCCGCGCCAATTGGCGCTGCGGCGATTGATATCGATATCGCGGATTCGGCCGTCGTAGTTGACCGAGCAGTTGAAGCTCAGGTCCGTGCCGTTGGCGTAGCCATAGCTGCCGTAGCCGCGCTGGCCATAGCCCTGGTAGCCGCGATAGCCGGAGCTGGCGACGCCATAGACCTTGAGGCCATAGGACTTGCGGTCGACCCGCGTAATGCCCTGGACCCGGCCGCCGGCGCCATAGCCATTGTTGTAGCCATAGCCCTGGTTGTAGCCATAGCCCTGATTGTAACCGTAGCCTTGGTTGTACCCATTATAGCCGCCATAAGCGCCGCCATAAGGCACGTTGCCATAGCCATAATAGCCGTTGCCGCCATTCAGCCGAGCTTCGACCGCGCGGGCGCACTGGTCGATCGCCGCGCTCTGGTTGCCGTACTGGTTATAGCCGTAATTGCCGTACGGATAGCGGCCGTAACCCAGAATCTGTCCGAGAATTCCGGTAACCGAATTGGTATTGCCATATCCGTAGCCGTAACCCGGATACTGGGCCGCTGCCGGGGTTGCGACACCCACCAGCGCTGCCAGACCGGCTGCCCCGGCCAGTAAGTACATCTTCGCCGACATCGGCATTCTCCTTAAACAAACGCAACAAGCCACCCGGAGTCCCCGGGACTAGAAACGTTTTTAAGCGCCGGGGGCTGCATTCATCCTGAATGTCCCGTTATGCTTTGCGAAAGCTTTTCACGATCCGCGGCCAAGCGATCCGGAAAGGAAAAGGGGAGCATAAGCGGCGGCTCATGCTCCCCGGGGTTCGGACAGGATCGAGATAACAGCCTCGCGATAGGCCCTGAAGTTATCGAAGGATAATGTGCCCCAAAAGTCTCGCCACGGCACGGTACGCCAATGCCGCTGTGCCGGGCGATGCGGATGGGATATGACGGTCGCGTGGGGAAGGGATTTCGGCATCCATCCGGGCGGGTCATAGCCCTCGGGCGCCTGATGCTGGCGACGTTGTTTCTGGTCGCCATCCTGGTCGATGTCAGCCAACCGACGCACTACCCCCAGATCGCATTCACCCTGCTGGGGGGCTATGTCCTTTTCTCCGCGGCAATCGTCGCCGCGACCTGGCGCGACTGGTGGCTCGATGCCAAGCTGGCCGGTCCGGCGCACGCCATCGACATTGCCGTGTTTGCAGCGCTGGTCCTGCTGACGGAGGGCTTCACCAGCCCCTTCTTCACCTTCTTCATCTTCCTCCTGCTGTCGGCGTCGATACGCTGGGGCTGGAATCTGACGGCCGCCACCGCGATCCTGCTTGCCCTGCTTTATATGATTGTTGGCCTGCTGGTCGTGAACGGCCACCAGCCTTTCGAGCTTCAGCGATTCATCGTTCGCGCAGGGCATCTGGTGATCATTTCGCTGCTCCTGATCTGGTTCGGTGCCAACCAGTGGCGAACCGCATTCTATCTTCCCGACGAGGAGTTGCTGTCGCGCCCGGAGCTAGAGGAATCGCCGCTTGAAAATGGGCTGAGGGCAGCGATGGCCGGTGTCGGAGCGAAGGGCGGCGCCTTCCTCTGGCGAGAGCCTGGCCGGGACGAGCTCCTGGGACTGCTGATCAGGAACGGAGATGTCAGCTCGATCAGGCTGGCGTCAAAGGAAATGCATGAAGGTTTGGCGGCCGGGCCGTTTCTCTACGACTTGTCCCGCAACCGCGGCTTGCGCCGGGACACCGACCGTAATCTCCAGCAGATCACGCCGAGAGACTTGATTCCCCAGCGGGTCATTTCCGAGCTTCATCTCGGTGAGGGCCTCGCCATGCCGGTGCACTCCGACCGCGGCGACGGCGCGCTGTTCCTCGAGCAGGTAGCCAATCTTTCCACCGATCACATCGACATTGGGCAGCAGGTCGCTGCCGACGTTTCCGTCCATATTCACCGGCACGCACTATTAAAGGCGGCGGAAGACAATGCCGAGGCCCGGTCGCGCTTGTCCCTCGCCCGCGACTTGCATGACAGCGTCGTGCAATTCATTGCGGGAGCCGCCTTCCGGCTGGAGGCCATGAAGCGGACGACTGGCGCCGGACGGGATATCGAACCGCAACTTGAAGAGCTGAAGCAGCTGATGATGCAGGAGCAACGCGAGCTGCGCTCGTTCATCAACGCCTTGCGAAGCGGCCCGCTGGTCGCACTCAATGACCTTGCCGCCGAGCTCAAGCTGCTCGCCGACCGGTTGACGCGGCAATGGGATGTCAGCTGCAGCTTTAGCGCCCGGCCCGCCGAAATGATGATCCCCACGCGGCTGCGCCTCGACGCGCACCAACTGATGCGTGAAGCCGTCGCCAATGCGGTCCGTCATGCCCGGGCCAAGTCGATCGAGATTGAGCTCAACGCTGCGCCCAACGAGCTTCGGCTGACGGTCATCAATGATGGCGCCGCCTTTCCGGTCCGCGGTGGGCGGCCGGAAATGCCGACCTCGCTCGGAGAGCGGGTCCAGCAGGCTGGCGGCGTACTCGACATGGCAAGAGGAATGGGAGTCACCAAATTGTCGATTTCGCTTCCCATCGGCGAGGGCATGGCATGACCCGCGTCCTGCTCGCCGACGATCATCCGATGATCCGCACCGCGCTCGAGGTATTGCTGCGCGACACCAGCTACGAACTGGCCGGCATCGCAGGAACGGGCGCCGCTGCCCTTACCGAGCTGGAACGGCTGGAGCCCGAGATCTTGTTGCTCGACTTGCAGATGCCGGGCGGCGGCGGGATGGATGTCCTGCGCCAGCTCCGGACCATGAAAAACCCGGTCAAGGTTATCCTGCTTACTGCGGCAATCGACGACCATGCGCTGCTCGAGGCCAAGGCGCTCAAGGTCCATGGCATGGTGCTGAAGAACTCGGATCCGGCCTATCTCCTCGATTGCCTCGACAATGTTCGCCACGGCCGAACATGGTTCGATCCGGAACTGACCGAGCGCACCGCCCAGCTCGCCAGGGCCGGCAAGCGCAGCGCCCACCGGGCGTTGGCGCCGCGCGAGCGGCAGCTTGTCGACTTCGTTCGGCAGGGCATGCGCAACCGCGAGATTGCGGAGCGCCTGGGCGTCACCGAAGGCACCGTCAAAGCCTATTTGCACGCCATCTTCGAGAAGCTCGGCGTAAGCAGCCGGACCGAGCTCGCCATCAGGGCCGGCGAATTCCTCGCGGTACCCTGATGGGGCCGCGGGCCCAAAACCTCGCGGCCCGGTTCAAAATGATGGACGGGTTCAGTCGGTGAGCGAGGCCGGCACCTTCCCGCCATGCGTGGCAAGCTCCCTCATCACCGCCTTGTGCAGCCAGATGTTCATTTCGGCGCTGCCGTCCTTGTCGCCGGTATAGCCGAGCTCGGTCGCAAGCTCCTGCCGGTTTTCAAGGCTGGAATCGATGCCAAGCAGCTTGAGAAGGTCGACGATCGACGTCTTGTAGTTGAGGTCGGGGTTGCCCTTCTCGCGCGAAATTGCCTCCAGCACCTGTTCGACGTCGACCGCTCGGGCCTGCGGCTGCACCTGTGTTGCAGTCCCGGCCTGAATCGTCGTGTCCTGCTCGTGCGGCGCTCGGCTGATCGGCGGCGGCGTCACCTCAGGAGCGGGCCTGGTCGCCTCCTTGTGCCCGAAAATCGCATCCTTGATCCTGCCGAAGATGCTCATGCCGATTCTCCTCCTTCGGCGGCCCCTTGAGCGGGATCGCCGAAAGAAGAATGTCCGAGGAGAGTTGGAGGTTGCGGTCTCGATGCTCAGTTCGTCGCATCGCCACCGCCGCCCGGCAGGTCCGGCCCCTAGTTGGATGGGCCTCCGTCCAACCCCGTGAAATGGCCGAGGAAGGCATAGACGTCCGAATATTCCTCGATAATCTTGGTGACCGGCTTGCCGCTGCCATGGCCTGACCGGACATCGATCCGGACGAGGTGCGGCGCCGACCCGGTGCCCTCGGTGTTCTGCAGCTTCGCCATATATTTGAAGCTGTGGCCCGGAACCACGCGGTCGTCGGTATCGGCCGTGACCGCGATCAGCGGCGGATAATCCTTGCCGCCCTTGATGTTGTGATAGGGCGAATAGGCCAGCTCGGTGCGGAAATCGGCCTCCTTGGCCGGCACTCCATAATCGTCGACCCAAAAGCGTCCAGCGGTGAACTGGTCGAAGCGAAGCATGTCCATCACGCCGACGCCCGGGCTGACGGCGTCGAACAAATCCGGGCGCTGGTTGGTAACCGCGCCGATCAGCAGGCCGCCGTTGGAACGGCCAATCGCGGCGAGACCCTTCGGCGCCGCGATCCCGTTGGCTTTCAGATATTCGCCGGCGGCGATGAAGTCGTCGAACACATTCTGCTTGTTCTGAAGCCGGCCGGCGTCATGCCATGCGTTGCCATATTCGCCGCCGCCGCGAACATTGGCGACGACATAGGTCCCGCCCCTCTCGACCCAGGCGATGTTGGGTGCGGAAAAGCCCGGCGTCAGCGAAATGTTGAACCCGCCATAGCCATAGAGCAGCGTCGGCGCTGGCCCGGTCGATCCCTTCTTGCGGACGATGAACATCGGGACCCGCGTACCGTCCTTGGATGTGTAGAAGCGCTGTTCGACACTGATTGAATCCGGGTCGAAGGTCAGCTTCGGCGCGGCCCATTCGCTTTCCGCTCCGGTCTTCACGTCATAGCGATAGATGGTCGCAGGCCGGTTGTAGCTGGCGAAGCTGAAGAAGGTTTCGCTGTCCGTGTCGCGGCCGCCGAATCCGGTTACCGTGCCGATGCCGGGGAGCTGGACGGTAGTCAGCAGCTTGCCGTCGAGACCGTGAATTCTCGCCTCGCTCTTGGCGTCGACGAGATATTCCGCGACCAGGCGCCGGCCGACCAGGTTGACGCCGTCGAGCGTGTGCTGCTGTTCGGGGATGACTGTCAAGGGAGCGATCGCCGCCTTGGCCAGCTCGACCGCCACCACCTTCTTGAGCGGCGCATCCTTGTCCGTCTGGAAATAGAAGCGGCTGCCCTCGTTGCCGACGATGTACCATTGGTTGGTCAGCCCCGTGAACACGGCACGAGGCTTGGACCCCGGCTTCTTCAAGTCGAGGATGTGGACATCGGTCTGGTCGCCGGCGTCGCTGGTTGTGATCACCAAATAGCGGCCGTCGTCGGTGACGCCGGCGGAGTGCGTCCACTTGGGCTGGTCGGGCGTCGCATATACCAGGCGATCGGCAGACTGGGCGGTCCCCAGCTTGTGGAAATACACCCGGTTGTTGAATGTCGATTCCTGATAGGCGTGGTTGGCCGGCTCCGGGAATCGCGAATAGTAAAAGCCGCTGCCGTCCTTGGCCCAGCTCACCGATCCGCTGTACTTCAGCCATTTGAGCTCGTCGGACAGGATCTTGCCGGTCGCGACGTCCATTACCTTGACGCTGCGCCAGTCGGTGCCGCCATCCTGGATCGAATAGGCAAGCAACTTGCCGTCCTCGCTCGCCGTCCATTCGGCAAGCGCCGTAGCTCCATCGGCCGACCAGCCGTTGGGATCGATCAGCTGGTGAGCTTCGCCGCTGACTCCGTCGCGGAAGAACAGCACCGACTGGTTCTGAAGGCCGCTGTTGTGCGTGTAGAAATAACGATTGGCGCGCTTTACCGGCAGGCCGAACCGCTCATAATCGTAGAGCTCCGTCATGCGCTGCTTGAAGGCGGCGCGAAGCGGCAGCGTTTCGAGGAAGGCGTTGGTGACCTTATTCTCGTCTTCGACCCACTTGGCGACTTCCGCGTCGGTGCGGACGTCATTTTCCAGCCAGCGGTAGGGGTCGGCCACCTGGGTGCCGAAATGATCCTCGACCAGGTCGACTCGGCGCGCCTGGGGATAGGCGAACGCCGGTGCAGGTGCCGGGGCTGGTTCGGCCACGGCTACCGCGGGCGGTGGTGGCGGGGGCGGAGCGGTCACGCAGGCAGTGGTCGACAAAAAGCTAAGCAACAGGATCCGGCGCATGAATGAGTCCCCACCAATAAATACTTCGCCGGCACGCTAGCCGACGTCCTCATGATTACAATTGCCGTTCGTCGAAAAGCGGTGAGCCGCGAAACGTCAAAAAAAGGGCCGCCCTTGCGAGCGGCCCTTCATGTTCGATGCGGATTAGTAACCGCGATAGGCAACCTGATTGCGACTGATATTGACGTCGCTTACCTGGCCGCGGGTGTTGACCTTGCAGGTGAAGCGAAGGTCGGCCGACTGGTTGGCATTGTAGCCGCGCTGGCCATTGTACCCGCCGTTATAGCCCTGGTTGCCGTAGGCATAGGCGCGACCTGAACTGGCGACGCCCGACACCCTGAGCGAGCCATTGTTGCGGCGTTCGACATTGGTGATGCCGAGGACGCGTGACATCTGGCCGTTGTAGCCATTGTAGCCATTGGCGTAGCCCTGCTGGTAGCCGTTATTCGGATAGCCGTTGGCATAGCCATAACCCGGCTGGCCGCGGTAGTTGCCGCTGATCCGCTGCTCTGCGGCGGCGGCGCACATGCTGACGGCGGCGCGCTCATTGACCTGGGCATAGCCATAATTGCCCTGCGGATACTGGCCGTAGCCGCCCGTCACCGAATTGATGATCGCGCCGACAACGCCGCCATTCTGCTGCGGATAACCGTAAGGGTAAGGCTGCTGGGCCGCGGCGGGCGAGGCAACTGCAACGATTGCCGCAAGGCCACTAGCGCCCATAAGGATCTTTGACATATTCGTCATAATAATAGCTCCTAAATTCCCGAATATTATTTCTTCTCGGGGAATAGAACGAAGCTAGTCCTTGATAGATGCATCAGGTGTGAATTTAAAACCGACCTCCCGTTCATCAAATATTGGATTAATAAAAAGGGGCCCACAAGCGCATGCTTGCGAGCCCCGTTTTGTTCTCTGGGTATTGAGGGCTTAAGCTTCGACTTCGTCCTCAATCATCACCGGACCCGAATCCTGGCCCTTGGCGTCGACGTCGCGGTCGACGAACTCGATGATCGCAACCGGCGCCGCGTCGGAGGCGCGGATGCCGGCCTTGATCACGCGGGTGTAGCCGCCGTTGCGGTCGGCGTAGCGCGGGGCGATGACGTCGAACAGCTTGACCAGCTGGGTGTCGTCCATCAGCCGGGCATGGGCGAGGCGGCGGTTGGAAAGGCCGCCCTTCTTGGCCAGCGTGACCAGCTTCTCGACGTAGGGGCGCAGCTCCTTCGCCTTGGCGGTGGTGGTGGTGATCTGCTCATGCTTGATGAGCGCGGCGGCCATGTTGCGGAACATGGCTGCACGGTGGGCCGAGGTGCGCTGAAGCTTACGGCCGGCGACGCGATGACGCATTGTTCTTTTCCTTCGTTCGTAAAGGGGCCGTATCAGGCACCCCAGTCCTGGCAGCAGTCACGGTCGCTGCGCTTCACCGTTGCCCCGGCCGAAGCCGGGGCGTTGGTCGTTAGCCGAGAAGTTCCTGTTCGAGCTTCTTGGCCATTTCCTCGATGTTCTCCGGCGGCCAGCCGGGGATGTCCATGCCGAGGCGCAGGCCCATCGAGGCAAGGACTTCCTTGATCTCGTTGAGGCTCTTGCGGCCGAAGTTCGGCGTGCGGAGCATCTCGGCCTCGGTCTTCTGGACCAGGTCGCCGATGTAGATGATGTTGTCG